>PAAN01000019.1 GCA_002699365.1 Coraliomargarita sp.
AAGCACCGGCTAAGAAGAAGGTAGCTAAGAAAGCACCGGCTAAAAAGAAGGTAGCGAAGAAAGCACCGGCTAAAAAGAAGGTAGCGAAGAAAGCACCGGCTAAAAAGAAGGTAGCTAAAAAAGCACCGGCTAAGAAGAAGGTAGCGAAGAAAGCACCTGCTAAAAAGAAGGTAGCGAAGAAAGCACCTGCTAAAAAGAAGGTAGCAAAAAAAGCACCGGCTAAAAAGAAGGCACCTGCTAAGAAGAAAAAGTAAGTTCTTTTCTGCCGCATTCTTAGGCTAGGCTTGCTTTTGCTAAAGCAGAAGTTTTTGATCCAGCGCTCTCACTACTTGTCTTAGTAAGACAATATGGTGAGATCGCTTTTTATTGTTATGAATAATCCTATAAAACTATCTACTTGGGCAAAAAACATAGCGCCTTCGCCAACACTAGCTGTGGATGCGAAAGCTAAGGAATTAAAGGCAGCAGGCGAAGACGTTTGCGGCTTTGGGGCTGGCGAGCCGGATTTTGACACACCAGAATTTATTAAAGAGGCTTGTACTAAGGCTCTTGCAGAGGGCAAGACTAAGTACGCTCCAGCGCCAGGCATCCCAGAATTACGCGCTTCCATTGCTGAAAAGTATCAACGCGACAATGGTGTGGATGGAGTCGAAGCCACTCAGGTTGTCGTCAGTCCCGGTGGAAAGTATTCCTGCTATTTGGCAATTCTTGCGGTTATTAGCCCAGGCGATGAAGTTATAGTGCCTGCACCTTATTGGGTAAGCTACCCCGAGATGGTGAAGCTAGCTGGAGGAGTGTCTAAGATTATTTTTGCGGGCAAAGATGCTGGATTTAAGATTTCACCAGAGCAGCTTCGCGAGTCAATTACACCAAAGACGCGCATGGTAGTATTAAATAGTCCCTCCAATCCAACTGGTGCGGTTTATACTCCTTCAGAAATGGAAGCGCTCACACAAGTAGCGGTTGAAGCTGGCATTTATATTATGTCAGACGAAATATATGAATATTTACTTTATGACGGAGTAGAGCATGTGAGCCCTGCTTCTTTCTCAAAAGAAGCTGCTCAATTAGTCATCACTGTTTCCGGTTTTAGTAAAACTTTCTCCATGACAGGATGGCGTCTTGGAACATTAATGGCTTCTTTGCCAATTGCGAAAGCTGTAGCCAGTATTCAAAGCCAAACCAGTTCAAATGCGACTACTTTTGCGCAATACGGGGCACTGGCAGCAATGCAAAATTGGGACAAATCATTATCAGCAATTCATGGTATGCTTGAAGTGTTTAACCTGCGCCGCTTACGTTTGCTCGAGGGCCTGCAATCGATTGACGGAATCGAATGTCCTCGTGCGCAAGGTGCATTTTACCTCTTTCCCAATGTTGAATCATTTGGACTGAGCGCTAATGATTTTGCAGCGAAGATACTTCAGGATGAAAAAGTTGCTCTTGTCCCAGGTGAAGGCTTTGGCGCTCCAGGCTATGTTCGCCTTAGTTATGCTATATCCGATAGCATGATTGAAAAAGGTATTGAGCGAATCGCTCGTTTCTGTAACGGGCTTTAATAATCCACATTTTAGAAATCTTGATAGGCTCATTTTAGAGTAGTTAATCTATGAATAATAAAGAAAAAATTATCTACACGATAACGGACGAAGCTCCCGCCCTTGCGACACAATCACTATTACCAATTATTAGTGCTTACACTGCTGCTGCTGGTGTGGCAGTGGAGACAAGGGACATCTCTTTGTCGGGCCGTATTTTAGCTAGCTTTCCAGAGTTCTTACAGCAAACACAGCGAATTTCAGATGACCTAGCTGAACTTGGAGAACTTGCGAAGTTACCAGAAGCTAATATTATTAAGCTACCGAATATTTCTGCGTCTATTCCACAAATGAAAGCTGCGATAGCGGAGCTCCAGGAGCAGGGATTTAATGTGCCAAGTTATCCCGAAGAGCCTAAAAACGAAGAGGATCGTCAGATTCAATCGCGCTACGATAAGATTAAAGGAAGTGCGGTCAATCCAGTATTGCGAGAGGGTAATTCCGATCGTCGAGCCGCTGCAGCGGTTAAGCAATTTGCGAAAAACAACCCACACCACATGGGTGAATGGTCGGATAATTCTAAATCGGTTGTTTCCAGTATGGCTACAGATGATTTTTTCGGTAACGAAAAATCAATCACCATCAATAAAGCGACCACTGCAAAAATTGAGCTCGTTACTAATCAAGAGACTACAGTCCTAAAAGAAGGAATTGCGTTACAGGAGGGGGAAGTTGTGGACGCAACTTTTATGAGTATTAAGTCGTTGCGTAAATTCTTAGCCGAACAGATTGCCGCTACGAAGAGTGCGCAGATTTTATTTTCTCTACATATGAAAGCGACGATGATGAAGGTTTCTGACCCCATTATTTTTGGTCATTGTGTTTCTGTTTTCTATAAAGATGTATTCGAAAAGCATGCCGAAATTATCACCGAGCTTGGTGTCGATGTTAGAAATGGATTGGGCGACCTTTATGCAAAAATTGAAGATCTTCCTCCAGAAATAAATGCTGAGATTAAAGCGGATATCTCGAGAGTTTATGAATCTGCGCCAGACATTGCTATGGTTGATTCCGATAAGGGCATCACCAATCTTCATGTGCCTAGTGATGTTATCATCGATGCCTCAATGCCTGCGGCTATTCGCTCTTCTGGCCAAATGTGGAATAAAGATGGAGCCCAGCAAGATACAAATTTTATAATACCTGATCGTAGTTATTCTGGGGTCTATGCAACCACAGTACAATTTTGTAAAGAACATGGCGCTTTTGATCCCGCCACGATGGGAACCGTTCCCAATGTTGGACTTATGGCGCAAAAAGCGGAGGAATATGGTTCTCATGATAAGACCTTTGAAGTCCCAACTAATGGCACAATTCGTATAGTCGATAGTAGCGGTGCTGTCCTTCTACAGCACGAAGTGGAAACTGGTGATATCTGGCGCGCTTGCCAAGTTAAGGATGCTCCAATTCGCGACTGGGTAAAACTAGCAGTTTCGCGCGCTCGCGCTACTGGTGTACCGGCACTATTTTGGCTGGATAAAGCACGTGCACATGATGCTCAATTGATTGCTAAGGTGGAGGCTTATTTATTAGAGCACGAAATAGACGGATTGGATTTACGTATTCTTGCTCCCATGGAAGCAACAAAAGTCACCCTACAGCGAGCAAAGGCCGGAGAGGATACCATTTCAGTTACAGGCAATGTGCTTCGCGATTATTTGACTGATTTATTTCCCATTCTTGAACTTGGTACTAGTGCTAAAATGTTATCGATTGTGCCTCTCATGAATGGTGGCGGGCTCTTTGAAACAGGTGCAGGGGGATCGGCTCCGAAGCATGTGCAGCAATTTGTAAAAGAAAACCATCTACGTTGGGATTCGCTTGGAGAATTCTTGGCGATCGGGGTCTCTTTGGAGCATTTATCCGAAGTCTTTAATAATAATAAGGCGCGCGTTCTTACAAAGACGCTCGATATTGCGAACACACAGTTTCTCGAAGCGAATAAGTCTCCTTCGCGCAAGTGCGGCGAATTAGACAATAGAGGCAGTCATTTCTATTTAGCTCTTTATTGGGCAAAAGCTTTAGCACAACAAGACGAGGATGCCGAGCTAAGGGCGAGATTTACACCTTTTGCCGCCTCGCTTGCGGAGAATGAAGCGAGTATCGTTGAACAATTAAATGATGCGCAAGGTAAGGCTCTGCAGATAGGTGGATATTTTCGCCCAGACACAGCACTTTTATCAAGTGCGATGCGTCCTAGCTCAATATTTAACTCCTTACTTGCTACCCTTTAGGGTAGCTTGGGAAGTTCGTAAAATAGGTAAGTAAAAAATAGGCAGTGCCGCTACCAATGGCGCTAATAGTGACCTAACTATTCGCTCTACCTATTCCTAGTTTGATTTGCACCTCAGGGAATTTATTAAGCTCCGTGACAAACTCTTCTACTGAGAAATCAGCAACCATAAAGTCATCGAATTCGAAGGTGGGCGCACAAGTCTGCCCACTAATACGAACCATAGCAGACATCTCTTTAGGGTCCTTAGTAACATTTCGCAAATCAAGATCAACACCTTGTTTTTTGAAGTAGCTGAGCGCTTCTTCACACCAAGGGCATCCCGGTTTGATGTACAGTTTAGGCTTTGTTGAAATAGACATATTATAAAAAGTAGAATATTTCTACGTACTGGCAAATTAATTTACCTTTTAGCAGTCATAACTAACAAATGTTAGTTACAGAATACCTATTTTGAATCCTTAAAGAAACGGTTCTATTTCTTGCGCGATCAATAGGGATGGATATAAATTAAGATTGTCTAGTATGAATTCTTTATCTGCACAGCCTCCTGATTTTATTTCTGTAAAAGGAGCGCGAGAACACAATTTACGTAATTTAAGTTTAAAAATCCCTCGTGATCAATTGGTCGTTATTACCGGGGTCAGCGGTTCTGGTAAATCTTCCCTAGCTTTTGATACAGTATATGCAGAGGGTTACCGTAAATATATGGATAGCTTATCTGCAAAGGCGCGCTTAGTGCTTGAACAGTTGCCACGGCCAGATGTTGATTTTATTGAGGGGCTCTCTCCAGTAATAGCAGTCGAGCAGCGCACTGGAGGGGGTGCTAATCCACGAAGTACAATAGCTTCTGTTACAGAAATTGCTGATTTTGCTCGGGTATTATGGGCAGTTTGCGGGACGCCTTATTGCCCAATTGATGGTGGCTTGATTGAGCGTCGCTCGATGGATGATTGTTTGACGAGGGTCTTTGCTGAAGCAGATGGCAGCCGCTTGATGATTTTGTCTCCTTTTTTAACCGCTAAGCCTGCGATTCTTCGCGAAGAGCTGCCTCGCTTACAACAGCGCGGGTTTCAGCGGGTGCGACTAAATGGTGTGGTACATCGCTTAGATGAACCTGGTATTATAGATTCTAAAGCTAGCGAGATTAGAGTGGAGATTGTAGTCGACCGCATTGTGTTAGCAAAAGACCAGCGCAGCAGGCTAGCTGATTCGCTCGAACTCGCGTTTAGTGAGGGTGGGGATCGTGCGATTGTGATGGTTCAAAAAAGTGGCTCGGACGATTGGAGTGAGTTTGCCATAAGTAACCGCCTGTCGTGCGTAATTTGTGGCACTGTTTACGAGCCACTAACTCCACGAAGTTTTTCATGGAATCATGCAGAAGGTGCTTGTGAGAGTTGCGGTGGTCTGGGTGAAACCTTGCAATTTCAGCCTGAACTTNTGGTTCCAGATCCTACTAAATCAGTGAAGAAAGGAGCGATAAAGCCGTGGCGATTAGGATCCAAACAGATGATTATAAAGCGCAATGCGATATTAAAACAATTAGCAGAGCAGTTGCCTTTTGATCCAAACTTGCCTTGGGATGAACTACCAGAAGAGCTTCGCGAGCAGATTCTTCATGGGACTGGGGAGCGACTTTTTAGTTTCAAGTTAAAGGGGGGTAATTCAAAGCCAGAGATGTTGCCATTTCATGGCGTTTTAGCGGACTTGGAAAATACTCGTCGCACGTCAAGTAGTGACGGCTTGCGTGCTCGATTGATGGCTTACCAGACAAGNAGCCCATGCGCGCAGTGCCGGGGCCGTCGATTACGCGCGGAGAGTTTAAGCGTTCTTATCGAAGGAGCCTCGATTGCAGATTTTTTAGATTTATCATTAACACAAGCCTGCTCTTTTGTTCAGCGTCTAGAAAAAAGCCCCAAGTTCGCTGCAGTAAGTGATGCGGTGCGTGGATTATCCTCGCGATTAAAATTTTTGAATGAGGTAGGGCTGAGTTATCTAACTCTAAACAGATGCTACTCGACGCTCAGTGGTGGAGAAGCGCAGCGAGTACGACTAGCTACACAGCTTGGGATGTCTTTAGTTGGTGTTGTTTATATTTTAGATGAGCCGAGCATCGGTCTTCACCCGCTGGATAACCGCCGCTTAATCCATACTCTTTCAGGCCTGCGAGATCGTGGAAATTCTGTAATAGTAGTGGAGCATGATGCTGATACAATGCGTGCAGCAGATCATTTGATCGAACTTGGTCCAGGAGCGGGAAGTGAAGGTGGATCTTTGATTTACGCAGGGTCACCAGAGTCTTCATTTACCTCTAAATCTAGTTATTCAGGTAGTTTTTTATCCGGTAAAGATGCGGTTCAAAAGGAGGCGAAGACATTAGAGCCTGGGCAGGAATGGTTGAAAGTAATTGGCGCTAAAGAGAACAACTTAAAAACTATTGATNCGCATTTTCCTGTGGGTTTACTAACGGCTGTATGTGGGATGTCTGGCTCTGGGAAAAGTACTCTAGTCAATGATATACTGGCAAAAGCCGCCGCCTTTAGACTCAACCGTGCTAAGACGATTCCAGGCAAGCATACCAAAATTGAAGGTCTTGGTTCTTTTAGTTCAGTGGTCCAAGTTAATCAGGATCCAATTGGGCGTAGCCCCCGATCCAATCCTGCTACTTATACCAAACTGTTTGATCAGTTGCGCGACCTTTTTACTAAGTGCTCCCTAGCTAAAATTCGTGGTTATAAGCGTAGTCGTTTCAGTTTTAATGTGAGTGGAGGGCGCTGTGAGCGATGTAAGGGAGATGGTATGATCAAATTAGATATGCAATTTATGGCTGATGTATACAGTGAATGCCCGAGTTGCCAGGGGAAAAGATATAATCGAGAGACCCTAGATATACGCTTTAAGGGGTATAGTATTTCGGATGTATTAGAAATGAGTGTGCAGGACGCACTGAATGTATTTAACAAGCAGCCTCGTATCTACGAAAAATTAAAGACACTTTCGGATGTTGGTTTGGGGTATATTAAGATAGGGCAACCAGCCACAACTTTATCTGGTGGGGAGGCTCAGCGAATCAAACTTGCTTTAGAGCTAAGCAAGCGCCAGCAAGGAGAAACCTTGTATATCTTAGATGAGCCCACGACCGGCCTTCACTGGCTAGATGTACAACGGTTACTAGACCTATTATTTCGCTTACGCGATGCGGGTAATNCNATCATTGTGATTGAGCATGACCTTGATGTCATTCGCTGCGCCGATTGGATTGTAGAGCTTGGTCCTGAAGGCGGAGAGTCTGGTGGAGAGTTAGTCTATGCAGGCAGCGCTGCAGAGTTTCAGCTCGGAGTAGCTACGCCGACGCAGCAATGCCTATAAAATATAAATCCTCGTTTTATTCTGTAGTGGAGGGACCGCTACTTTACATAAAAGGAATATAATTTATGGGATTCCAGTTGCGTTCTTTTTGTATAATGACTCCATTTTCACTTCTTGTGCTCGCGCAAGCGGTAAAGCTACTGACCAGCAATGCAGTTAGTAGTGATAAAAAGAGTATTTTCTTGAGTACTTTCATAGTTTAATCTTCTAGTGCAGTTTTCGACTGTTTATCGTATAAATTTTTATAAAGTGAGTTTTTGGGATACAGCTGCGCATGAGTCCCGCTTGCGATGACTGTTCCTGATTCAAAGACAAGAATACAATTCGCGTGCTGAATGGTACTAAAGCGGTGAGCAATGATTATTACAGTGCGTCCTCTAGACAATTCTTCAAGCGCAGCTTGGATTTGGTGCTCACTTTCTGCATCGAGCGCAGATGTCGGTTCATCAAGGATAATAATAGGCGCATCCTTTAAAAAAGCACGAGCTATTGCGATGCGCTGGCGCTCCCCACCAGAGAGCCTTGCTCCGCGCTCGCCGACCCTAGTTTCATAGCCTTCTTCGAGTGCTTCTATAAATGTATGTGCGTTTGCCATTTGAGCGGCTTTTATAATTTCTGCATCCGTTGCCAGTGGCTTACCTAAACGAATATTATTGGCAATAGTATCACCGAACAGAACTGCT
Organism: Coraliomargarita sp.; assembly: GCA_002699365.1. Taxonomy (GTDB): domain Bacteria; phylum Verrucomicrobiota; class Verrucomicrobiia; order Opitutales; family Coraliomargaritaceae. The sequence continues at coordinate 7,884 of PAAN01000019.1, forward strand.
TCTTGGGAAACGAGCGCAATTTGTGCACGCAAATCAGCTTTGGAAATTGTGCGAATATCGAAGCCGTCAATAGAAATACATCCACTGGTGACATCATAAAAGCGCGGGACTAAGTTAGCGAAAGTTGACTTTCCTGCGCCACTGGGCCCAACTAGTGCAACTGACTGACCAGCAGGTATTTCTGTACTGACTGATTGTAAGACAGGTTCNTCTGCGTATTGAAAGGAGACATTTTCAAATTGGATATGCCCTTTCATCACACCAAGATCTATTGGATCAATCGCATCTGGTACTGTATCCTCGGTGTGCAGTATGTATTCCAATCGATTGAGCGAAGCTTCGGCTTGGCGTATTGTATTCGACACACTCCCGAGTTTTTTCGTGGGCTGATAGCACATATAAAGTGCCACCAAAATAGAGGCTAGGGCGCCTGCATCGATATCTTGCTCAATCGCAATATAGAGAGCTCCAACAAGCGCGCCAGCAGTGACGATTTCTATGATGGGTGTGAGCGCTTTGTCGTATTTAACGACTTTCATTGATTGTTTAAAGAAGCGTGCGCAAGTCTCAGCGAAGCGTTCACTTTGTTGGGACTCTAGATTGTAGGCGCGTATTTCTCGAGTAGCAGAGAGATTTTCATTCAGTACGTGATTGAGCTCTCCTGCTTGGGCCTGGGCAAGTGTGGCTTTCTTTATAATTGCTTGGCCTATAAATCGAATAGGCAGGACGCATGCTGGGATCGACGCTAGTGCAATTAGTATGAAGCTAATATCTGCTGCTTGGAAAGATAGATAAATCAAATAACAACCAGCAGCTAGCAAGGTGGCAGGTTCTTTAATTAAACTATCCACTACTTTTACGATGGCTGCTTGTAGGAGCGTNGTGTCTACGAGTACTCGGCTCATTAAATCACCGGATTTATTTTTTTGGAAAAAGCCAAGCGGTAGTTTTTGAATATGATCAAATACCTTGCGACGNATGCGCTCTAATACATACATGCCNGAATAGGCTATAAAATAGGAGTTTACGAAGCTGCCNAGTGCGCGCAGGGCGAACATGATNGGAACTAGAGCGAGATAGCCTAACAGAATGGAAGATNCTGGCTTTTCTGGATTCGTGACGAGTGGCACCAAATGCTTGGTCACGTAAGGTAAGCCAAAGCCAGACGAGGNTGCATANATCAAGCCTGCTAGTAAACCAACTCCGAATTGGACTTTTACTGGCTTAAGGTAACTGAAATAGGGTCTGAAGCGATGCAGTAGCATAATGCAATAAAGCCTTTTATAGGATGCGAGTCGAATTCACGTTTCTTAAGCTATGCTTTTTCTAGTAAGAGTCATTGTATTAATGACTCAAAACCATGGTTAATAGAATGAGCATAATTTCATAGAAGACAATAGCGGATGTGACTGCACACTTGCAAGTATCTCCTTAAGTGTACTTTGTACCTAATTGTGAACTCTTTAATGAACGGAAGTAGGGCTTATTCTGGATTTTATAAGTTCTTAGAATATTGCTTTGCGCGTTGCGCTTTGTGCTTTTTAAGAATTCTGCCAGTAAAAGCAGCTTACTTTTTGGGAGAAAAAATTGGCTTGATTTGCTGGATGCTGATGTCTGGTCGCCGGGCAACAGTTAAAGAAAACCTGAGAATTGTCCAACGCTGGATCGATCTAGAAGAACAGCCCAGTATTTTGCCAGGAATAGCCAATGGTAAAACTATTGATACTGCGACTAAAGAAGTATTTTGCCGTAGTGCTGCTAATTTGCTCAGCAGTTTTTCTTTTGCTGCCTTATCATTTAAGAAACGACACCAGCTTGTTGAGTTTGAGAATCTAGAAGTACTCAAGGATGCAGTGGACCGAGGGCATGGAGTCGTCCTCTTAATGGCTCACATGGGCCCTTGGGAGATAGTATCCTCTTTTGCAGGGCATTTTACCTATAATGGGGTGAAGGCTCCACTTGGAGCGATATATAGGACGCTGAATAATGATTATATGGAAAAATGGTACCTCGGTCAGCGAGAACGTCAAGGAATGCAGCTATTTAAGCGTAAAGCAGGTCTACTAGAAGTGTTCAAATTCATGAAAAGTGGCGGTATACTCGCCTTGTTAGCTGACCAACGCGTCAATACGGGAGAAAACACTGAGTTTTTTGGGGAGCCTGCTTTGACAACACCACTTGTTGGGGTACTAGCCAAGCGAGCGAAGGCATCCGTTGTATCTCTAACTTTAAAGTATGATAGAAGTTGCAAATTAAGAGCAGCATTTCACTTAGTAGACTTTGAGGAAGCAAAAACTAGAGAGGATTTTGCTAAGTTGACAAACCAAGAGCTAGAAAAAGTTTTAACCAGCGATACGACAAGTGGATTTTGGTTTCACAAACGTTTTAAGATGTAATAGCTATTGAGTACAAACGAAAACTTTCTGTGGTACATTGGCTGCACTTAAGCTTATTAAACTTAAAAAGTGAAAAATAATTAACTTTGCTTCGCCTGCTGATAGATTATTACATTTTGCATACATGAATATTAGCGCTACTATTATTACCTTTAATGAGGAGCGTAACATCAAGAATTGCATAGAGTCTCTGCTGGATATAGCCGATGAGATTATAGTAGTGGATAGTTATTCAACTGATAAAACAGAGCAAGTTTGTAAGGCTTTTAATAAAGTACAATTTATTAAAAATAATTTTGAGGGACATATAGAGCAGAAAAATTTCGCAGTATCTATAGCTAGTAATGATTTTATCCTATCGCTTGATGCGGATGAGCGGTTATCCTGCGAATTAATAGACGAATTAAAAAAAATAAAGTCAGATAATGCAGTTACTACTTCAGCTTACTCAATGCCTCGATTAAATAATTATTGTGGGAAATGGATTCGGCACAGTGGTTGGTACCCAGACAGGAAAGTTCGTTTATGGGATAGAAGAATAGGTAGGTGGGGTGGTAGTAATCCTCATGACCATATAGTCTGTAGTAAAAATACTGATAATATTCAACTTACTAGTAATATATTACACTACACGACACCAAGTATAAAGGCGCATGTAGAACAGACCAATAAATTCTCAGAAATAGCTGCACTTGAACTATTCCGCTCAAAACGAAAAGTTGCTGTAAATTTTAAAATGTTATTTGATCCATTTTTTACTTTTTTCAAAATATATTTCTTGAAGCTTGGGTTCCTTGATGGGTTTTATGGATTAATAATCGCAGTTGTTTCTGCTCATGAAAAATTCTTAAAATTTGCAAAACTCAAACAGTTAAAGTCGCAGCATGAGAATTCTCCATCTTAGTTCAGAGGCAAGTTGGAGAGGAGGGGAGCAGCAGATCGCTTATTTGGTGTCTCAACTCACTGACTTAGGGGTTGATCCTTTGGTTGCATGCAAGCCAGCTTCAGAATTTGAGGCTTATTGTGCAAAGATGGCGTGGAAAAATTTTCCTTTAGGTATGAAAAACTCAGTCGATTTTAGCTCCGCAATAAAGCTAAAAAGACTATGCCAGAGTCTTTCGATTGACCTTATTCACGCCCATAGTTCTCACGGGCATGGCACCGCCTTTCTTGCCTATCTTCTTAAAAATAATACACCTGTTATACTAACTCGAAGGGTTGATTTTAAGGTTAGTAGAGGTTGGGTTTCGAGGTGTAAATATACTTTCCCAAAGCTTAAAAAAGTTGTGTGTGTATCCGACGCGATACGAAATATTGTTAATAGTGCTACTAGGCGCGATGAATTATCCACGACGATATACGACTCTATAAATCATGAGAAATTCAAACCGCACATCGGTGGTAGCTTTCTTCGTAGTGAGTATAATTTATCCCCCTCAACTACTTTAATTGGCAACACAAGCGCGCTTACCTTAG
>PAAN01000020.1 GCA_002699365.1 Coraliomargarita sp.
AATAGCTATTGGAGTGGCGATATATCATCTATGAAAACTAGATATATCGAAAAAACAAAAGCAGACGATCAATGGGCTATGTATGGTCATTGGGTTGAAACCTCTGAAGGTGCAAGCTTAATGGATAAGCTTGTTTACAGAATGGCTAATATGGCTCGTTGGGCAAACAACACTAATATGTTTACCTACTCCACTAAAATCATGGCGGCAACTGATGATTCGTTTGGATTAATAATTGGTAGAGCTAGAGCTAGAGAAAAAGCATTTTTAGAAGCAACTGAACAAATGGGTGAAGGAGGTTTTAAAAACTTCGATGCTGCATTTTTCAAAGATGCTGAAGATAAATTTAATGCAAAGATATTTGATAACGAAGGAAACTTAACTGACGAAGCAGCAAAATATACAAAGAGAGAAGCTACTTTAACTCAGGACTTATCTGGATTTGCTAAGAATTTAGAAAGTACTTTTAATAGTGCGCCTTGGGCAAGACCATTCTTCTTATTTGCAAGAACTGGTATTAACGGTTTAAGTTTAACTGCTAAACATACTCCCGGATTTAACTTTCTTGTAAAAGAATTTAATGACATAGCATTCACTAAACCTACTGCTAACTTAGAACACTTAGCTAAATATGGTATTAATAATTCTAGAGATTTACTGACTGCACAGACTGTACAGCAGGGAAGACTCGCTATGGGAACATCAGCATTATTTATGGCTGGTCAAGCTTTTCTTGGTGGTAATTTACATGGTAATGGACCAACAGATAGAAAGAAAAGACAATCTTGGTTAGACATGGGATGGAAACCTAGAACAGTTAAGATAGCTGGTCAATGGGTAAGTTATGACGCTTTTGAACCTTACAACCAAATACTTGCATTAGTAGGTGACATTGGAGATCACACAGAATTAATGGGTGAAGAATGGGCTGAAGATAAATTTATGAAATTATCAATGGCTCTAGCTTCGACTGTTACAAGTAAATCATATTTAGCAGGATTACAATCCTTTGTTGATTTATTTTCTGGAGCACCCGGACAACAAAATAGAATAGTTGCTTCTTTAATGAACAACTCTCTTCCATTATCTAGTCTTAGAAATGAAATAGGTAAAGTTCTTAATCCACATACAAAAGAACTAGGTTCAGATGTTTGGAGTTCAATAAGAAATAGAAACCTAGCTACTGAAGGTTTAGCAGGAGAAGATGCACTTACTAACAAATATGACATCCTAACTGGAGAGCCTATAAAAGATCATAATTTTATGACTCGAATGTTTAATGCGATATCCCCAGTTCAATTTAATTTAGATTATTCACCGGGAAGAGAATTTCTTTTCAATAGTGGATATGACTTAAGAACAGTTGGATATAGTGCTCCTGATGGAACAGATTTAAGTGATTCACCAAAAATAAGATCAAGGTTTCAAAAAGCTTTAGGAGATCAAAAGCTTATAAAGCAATTTGAGAGATTAGCAGCAGATCCAAGAATGCAACTATCTATAGCAAGAATGCAAGCTAAAAGGAAAAATGGTGAAGCTGATTTAAATCCAAAAGATTTTCCTCACGTTAAAGCAATAACTAACTTATTTAATAGTGCGAAAAGAAAAGCTTGGGCAAAGATAAGTCAGGATGAAGATGTGCAATTACTTATTGCAGAAGAAAAAGAATATGAGAGAAGAAGATACAACTCTTCTCAAGAAACTATTGAAGCAATGATAAACATGCCGAAATAAAAATCCACCGCCAATAAACAACGCTTAGAAAACAAATGGCGACAACTGAAGAATACAAAAATGGTGGGAGTGCATCCTACTCATTTTCAATTGAATATATAAAGGCAGAGGATATAAAAGTCAAAGTAGATGGTACAGCATTAACCTATACAGCGACTAATCCTCCTGCACAGACAACTGAATACACAGTCAATGGTTCTAACGTAATATTTAAGCAAGCTTCTGTATCAGGTTCTACTAATGGTGGAGTCCGTATATATAGAGAAACTGAATTAGGAAATTCTGACTCAGTAACTTTTCAACCCGGTTCCTCTATCAGAGCTTCTGACTTAAATGCAAACCATAAATTAGTTAAATTTTCTGCTCAAGAAAAAAACGATCAATTAGTAACCGAAGATGACATCATAGATGGAGCGGTAACTTCTGCAAAAATAAGAGACAATACTATTGTCAATGCTGACATCAATGCAAGTGCAGCAATAGATAATAGTAAAATTGCTGATGGTTTACTTAAAGCTGGAATAACTGTTAACTCAGCAAACATAGTAGACGGATCTATCGTTGATGCTGATGTAAGTACTAGTGCAAATATACAAGGTTCTAAATTAGCAAATGATACTGTAACTCTTGATAAGTTAGGTGGTGGAACACTGCCCAGTGACATCGTAGTTACTAGAACTAATATCGAAGATGGAACTATCCAAGATGCTGATATTGAAACTGGAACTTTAGATAATAGATACTACACAGAGACTGAATTAAACAACGGTCAGCTAAATAATGTTTACTACACCGAAACAGAATTAGATGGTGGTCAACTAGATAACAGATACTACACAGAAACTGAACTCAATCCTTCAGCTAGTACTGGATCAAACGTATTAGATGCAAGATACTACACAGAAACAGAAGCTGAAGCTAGATTCCTTAGACAGGATTCTTCAGAAACTATTGCTAGTGGAGATACATGGTCAGCTTCTGATTCTAAAGTAGCAACTACTTCTGCCATAGATTTACGTATTATTGACCTTGTTGATGACGTAGGTGGATTTGTAGCAGTTGCTAATGAGACTTCTTTTCCTACAGCTAACCCTGATGTAAATAATGGAACTGGAACTATTGTTTCTGTTACAGCAGCTTCAACAGCTCTAACACCTAATGTTTCAACAGTTACTATTGCAAACGGAGCTGGATCTGGTAATACCGTTACAATAACTGGAGTTTATGGTCCTATACCTGCGGGCTATGGATTCTTGGTAGAAACAACTACTACACTCCATACTTATACATTCCATAGATTAGTTCCTAAAGCTACAGAAGTTTCTACTATTGCAGCAAATGCAGTAAATATTTCTGCTGCTGGAGCTAACGTACAGGACATACATAACTTTGCTGATCTTTATCAGATAAGTACTTCTGCACCTACACAAAGAGCTGATGCTTCAAATTTAAGTATTGGAGACTTATGGTACGACAGTTCATCTAACAAAGTTTTGATGATCTACGATGGTAGTTCTGGAGACGGATTTACTGCTGCTACACCTAACGCGGCTGACTTAGCAAATATAAGTATTGTAGCTGGACAGATAACTTATACAGAAGACTTAGGTCTAATTACAAACGCTGTAGCCACAGCCACAGGTAACACAACTTTAAACACAGTCGCTGGTATAGCTACTGAAGCAACGACAGTTGCTGGTATAGCATCTGACGTAACTGCGGTTGCAGCAGACGCAACTGATATAGGAGCTGTAGCTGCTAAAGCCACAGAGATAGGAAGACTAGGTACAGCCGATGCTGTAGCTGATATGAATACTTTAGGTACTACAGCGATTGTATCTGACATGGATACACTAGCTGATATCTCAAGCAACATCACAACTGTAGCTGGAGTATCAAGCAACGTAACTACAGTAGCTGGTATATCTGGTAACGTAACTGCTGTTGCAGGGAACGCTACTAATATTAGTGCAGTAGCTGCTGATGCCACAGACATAGGTGCTGTTGCTGGTAAAGCTACTGAAATAGGAAGATTAGGTACTGCGGACGCTGTTGCAGACTTAGCAATACTTGGTACTACAGATGTAGTAGCTGATATGAATACTTTGGCTACATCGTCCAATGTAACTAACATGAATACGTTGGCGGGTGTATCTAGCAATGTGACAACCGTTGCTGGTATCTCTTCTAATGTAACTACAGTAGCTGGAAATAATGCTGCGGTAAGTACAGTAGCTTTAAATGATGCAAATATTTCAACTGTAGCTGGCAACAACGCAAACATAACAACGGTTGCTGGTGCGAACAGTAACATCAGTACAGTTGCTGGTTCTATAGCAAATGTAAACACAGCAGCGAGTAATATTGCTAATGTAAATAACTTTGCAAATAGATATCGAATAGATAGTTCTGATCCCGGATCAAATAATGATGAAGGAGATCTTTACTTTAATACTACATCTAATGAGTTAAGAGTTTATAACGGTTCTACTTGGCAGGGTGGTGTAACAGCTACTGGTAATTTAGCTGGATTAGGTGCTAACACATTTACTGGGACACAAACATTTGTATCAAGTCAAACTTTTGACGGTAGAGACGTATCAGCAGATGGTGCAAAACTTGATGCAATAACAACTTCTAGTGGTGCAATACTTAACGGAGTAACTGCAACAACACAGTCTGCTGGAGATGCTTCTACAAAAGTTGCTACAACAGCTTATACAGATACAGCCATAACAAACTTGGTTGATTCAAGTCCTTCAGCATTAAATACACTGAATGAATTAGCGGCTGCTTTGGGTGACGATGCTTCGTTCTCAACGACAGTTACTAACTCAATAGCAACTAAGTTACCTTTAGCTGGTGGTACTTTAACTGGAAATTTAAACTTAAGCAGTAGTTACATTGACTTTAGTGGATCAATATCAGCACCTACAACAGCAGCAGCAATATACAGACCAGCAGACAACACTTTAGCTTTTTCTACTGCTAATACAGAAAGATTTAGAGTTACTACTGATAAAGTAATGCTATCAGTCGACTTGAAACCTGATACAGATAGTGTTCGTAATCTAGGAACAAATACTAATAGATTTGCAAATGGTTACTTTGATACACTTTATGGTGATGGATCAAACCTTACAAGTTTAAACGCAAGTAATATTTCTTCTGGAACTATAAGTTCCTCTAGGATTCCAACCTTAAACCAGAGCACAACAGGTAACGCTGCTACAGCATCAAACGCAGCACTTTTAGATAGTATTGATTCAAGTCAGTTTTTAAGATCAGATCAAAATGATACTTTTACAGGTGACACTCTTACTTTTAACAGCAGCACTGCTCAAAAAATTATTCTTGCTGGTGCTAATAGTCCATATATAAGATTTAGAGAAGGAAGCACTGATAAAGGTTATATACAGTGGGATAGTGGTGAAAATCCGGGTGAAATGATTATAGTTAACCAAGAAAGTGGTGATTATTTAAGAGTTGGTAGTGGTACTAATGGTTTAAAATATACAGCAGATGGTTCAACTGGAACGGTCTGGACTTCATCTAATGACGGTTCTGGCTCTGGGCTAGATAGTGATACTGTAGATGGAATACAAGCTTCTAGTTTCGTAAGGTCAGATGCAAGTGATACCTTAACAGGTAGTACTTATACAATTGATTCAAGTACAGATCAAAAACTAGTATTAAAAGGTTCTAGTAACCCTTATATAATGCTGCGAGAAGGTACAGTAGATAAGGCATATTTCCAGTGGAACGCTAGTGGACATATTGACATTGTTAATAATGAAACGGCAGAGGCTTTAAGAATTGGAAGTGGCACAAGCGGTTTAAAATTTTTGGAAGGAAGTACTATCTATACTGTCTGGCACACTGGTAATGACGGTTCTGGCAGTGGATTGGACGCTGATACTGTAGACGGGATTCATGGAACAAACTTTTTAAGGTCTGATACTGGAAGTGGTGGTGATACTGCTAATGCGGACATCACATTTTCTGGTGGTGCCGGTGCTGTGACTATTGCTGCTAACAGTGATATTAGACTTAGTAATGGTACTTGGTCAGGAGACACTTGTAAACTTCAACATCACAGCAACTACTTATATATAATAGGTGGTTCAAGTGGTCATATTTTAAGAGATACATCAGGTCATAATAATCTTATTATTGAGAGTAATGGAAACGTAACTGCTATAGGAAACGTAACAGCTTACTCTGACAAAAAACTAAAGACAGACATTTCTACTATTAATGATGCACTTGGTATCTGCGGTAAGTTACGTGGTGTTTCTTATAAATGGATAAGAGATGGTAAACCTTCTATTGGTGTTATTGCACAAGAAGTAGAAAAAGTAATACCAGAAATAGTTCTAACTAACCATGATTTAGATCCTAATACAGGAGAATCAATAGAAGTCAAATCAGTTGACTACGGAAAAATGGTAGGTGTTCTTATTAACGCAATAAACGAACTAAAAGCAGAAGTAGAAGAATTAAAAGGAGCTAAGTAATGGCAAAATTATTAAAATTAAGACGTGGTACAACCATTCAACATGGAAGCTTTGCTGGAGCTGAAGGTGAATGCACTGTAGATCTAAACAAAGATGTACTGGTAGTACATGATGGCACAACTAATGGTGGACATCCATTAGCTGCTGAAGATATGTCTAACGTACTTTCTACATCTATTGTAAGTAGAGTTGATGCATCCGCTTTAGCTGGTTCCAAAGTTCAACCTAATTTTGGATCTCAGAATGTAGAAACAACAGGAACTTTAGCTTCTGGAAATCATACTGTAACAGGTAACATTGCTGTATCAGGAACAGTTGACGGTAGAGACGTAGCTACTGACGGTAGTAAATTAGACGGTATAGATACTGGAGCTAAAGACGATCAAACTGCTGCTGAAATTAGAGTTTTAGTCGGTTCTGCTAGTGACAGTAACGTATTTACAGATGCTGATCATGGAAAACTTGATGCATTAACTACTTCAAACGGTGTAATCCTTAATGGTGTAACCACAACTACTCAGGCTCAATCTGATAACTCAACTAAACTTGCTACAACTGCATATGTAAGATCATCAGTTGCTAGCCTTATTGATAGTGCTCCGAGTGCTTTAGATACACTAAACGAATTAGCAGCAGCTCTTGGAGACGATGCTAACTTTGCTTCATCTACAGCTACCGCAATAGGTTCTAGATTACCTCTGGGTGGCGGACAGATGACAGGTAATATAACCATGTCTGGAACTCAAACAGTTGATGGTAGAGACCTGTCTGTTGACGGTAGTAAATTAGATGGAATTGATGCTGGTGCGACTAACGTAAGTAATAACAACCAGATAACTAATGGTGCTGGATATACAACTTATAGTTCTAACCAAGCTACAGACACAACTAGCAACGTTAACTTTGCATCAGTTACAGCAACAGGTAACATTACTGCGTATTCTGATGCAACATTAAAAACTGAAATTCATACAATTAATGATGCTCTTGGAATCGTAGGAAAACTACGTGGTGTTAATTACAAATGGCTAAGTAATGGTCAAGAAGATATAGGTGTAATTGCACAAGAAGTACAACAAGTAGTACCAGAAGTAATCAAAGAAACTGAAGACGGTATTAAGACAGTTGATTATGGAAGATTAGTTTCTGTACTTATAAATGCAGTAAACGAATTAAACGAGAAATTAGACGAACACACCAAGGGAGGTAAATAATGGCTTTACAAAGCTCTGGTTCAATTACACTTGCTCAGATTGCATCTGAATTTGGTGACTCACAACCTCACTCTCTTTCTGAATTTTATAGAAACGGTGGAAAAGTTCCCGCAAATAACACAAACGTACCTACATCAGGTACTATCGATTTTGCTGACTTTTACGGAGCAACTAATGCAGATGTTAAAACTTTATCTAGTGGTACTGACGTAAACTTATCAAGTACATTTGGTAGTAATTGGGCACCCTCTATTCCTAAAATTGTAATTATTGCAAGTGGAACTGAAATAGGGACTGCTTCTTATTATGCACTTAATGTACCTTCTGGAATGGGTGGTACTTTAGATATTCAAAACTCTGGGACAATATCAGGTTCTGGAGGTGCTGGTAGCCCTTCTGGAACTGGTGGTGATGGAGGTACAGCCCTTTACATTGGTTCTAATAACGTAACCGTAACCAACTCAGGAACCATTCGTGGTGGTGGCGGCGGTGGCGGTAAAGGTGGTAATGGATCTCCCGGAACCACTACTCCAATGAGTCCTACCTTAACGTGTGTTGGAGGAAATGGTGGAACTGGAGGAGCTGGTGGTAACGGTCAAGGTTACAACCAATCTCAATCAAACGGTTCTGGTGGAGGTGCTGGAGGTTCTAAATTTGCCTCACCTTCTAGTGGTGCAGCTTTTTGTAATTGGGTTCCCGGACGATATACTGACGGATCTCCCGGATATGCTGGAGGTAATGGCGGTACTTATGGTAATGCTGGAAATGCTGGTACTAGTGGTAGCCCCGGTGGAGCTGCTGGTAAATCTATTCAAAAAGCAGGCGGAGTTAGTTATACCTTAAGTAACTCAGGAACATTGTCAGGACCAAACGATTAATGTTTACAGACCACTTTTTATATACAGTTGATCCAAAACTTCCTAAAGCAATACTTGATGAAATGTTTAAGCAATGTAAAAACTTAGAATTTATTAATAGTCAAGTTAGCGACCCAGAAGAAACTAAAAACGTAAGAAAATCAAAACAACATTGGTTGGAATGGGATACATGGATTGCCGGTATAATTCATAATATTTTCATAAGTGCAAACAATGATTATTTTCATTACGATTTAGATCATTTTGATTCGGGAATGCAAGTTACTAGATATGGAGTAGATGATTATTATGGTTGGCATGTAGATATGAGTCCATCTAACGACAAAACAACGCACACAAGAAAATTATCAATGTCGTTATTATTAAATGATGATTTTGAAGGAGGAGAGTTAGAAGTAGCCAGTACTTTGGGAATGGTATCATTTAACGCCGAATTAAAAGCTGGTACGTGTGCAGTTTTTCCAGCATGGGTAAAACATCGTGTCAAACCAGTTACATCAGGTACAAGATATAGTCTTGTAGCTTGGATGAACGGACCACCATTTAAATAAAAAAATTATGACTCAAACCACTCAAGAATTAAAAACAAAACTTGAAGAACTNNTTCAAACTTATAACGAAGCAGTTCAGACACAAAACAAAACTAAAGAAGCACTTATTGCTATCCAAGCAGTAATACAGGATAGGGAAGATGGAAATACCGACGATAGTAATTCCACCGATTGAACCAATTAAAACTGTAGAAATACCTTTACCAACAGCAGAAGTTCCTAGTTATGTACCTTTAGTAGTTCCTCCTAGTGATTTAAGAGAACCTGAAGGTACAAAACCTATAACAACAACTGAAGCACCGGCAACACCTACTTTAAATTTGCCAGCTTTACCACCTATACCAATACCACCAACGGATGTATTAATTACAACGAGTGTTGCAGCAGTAACTGCTGTCGCAGCAACGACTGTAACTCAACCTATTATTCAAAAAATAAAAGAGCAAATACAGAAGTTTTTAAATAATAAGATAAAAACATGGAAGGAAAAGTTCCTGAAGAAAAAGAAAAAGGTTTCTTAGGTAAGGTAAAAGATCTTGCTGAAGATAAAGAACACCAAATAGAATTCCTGGGAACTGTAGTCAGGTTAGGCGTTGTCGTCTGGTCTGGTTTCATCATTACGATGAACTACGTTGAAATTCCTATGGTAAAGAAATCTGGTAACTCGGATATCACTTTCGTCGCCAGCGTCTTTACTGGCGCACTTGCNACTTTCGGTTTGACGACTGGAAAAAATGGCAATGGTAAGAAACCAGAATGCCCTATGGCAAAGAAACCAACAACAAAAGTATGAAAAAATTAATTCTGCTTTTAGCTCTGTTATCACCCAGCATAGTTAGAGCCAACACAGTGACCCCACAATTTACTACAGGGTCAATGAATTCAACGACCACTACCACTCAAACTATCGTCGAGACAGAACAAGTCCAAGTTTTCGGTGCAGCCGTAAACACTTGGTCTGGTTCAAATATCACATCATCAGCAAGTGCTGGTATTAGTGGTGGTGATGCAGTATTTACAGTTACTGATACAACATTACCGTGGACATTAGAAACAACAGTAAGAGCAGCAGGTATAACAGAGCAGCGCGATTACACCCGAAATTACACCATAAACTCTACTACTACCTCACTCTCTGTATTCTCTCAGTAAGTCCAGTACTAGCTGAAGGAGATACAAACAATAACAGTAATCCAGTCGCTGCGGCGACGGGAAATGTTACAAATTCTGCCGTGCAATTTCAGAACAATGGAGCTTCGTCACGGCAGTCTTATGGTCCAAACATTACATGTAATGGATCAACAATGACGTTTAGTCCTTTCTATATGGGAAGCCATGTTAATCCGTATGCTGCGGATGAAGATACAAGAGACTTATACCCTTCTAGTTATCAGTTAAATGAGAACTGGGGTTTTCAAGTCAATTTCATGGTCCCTCTAGACAAAGAAGGTCTAAGACAATGTAAAAAAATAGCCAAGCGTCAAGAAGAAAAAATGCGTCTTGACTANGAGCTGGTGCGTGCTCTTAAATGCGCCGAATTACAACAAAAAGGATTCACGATAAGACCGAACACACGTGTATATCACATTTGCTCAGACATCGTACCAATCCAATCANTTTTACCCAAATAAAAAATTATGTTAGCACTAGCAAGACCATTCGTACTTTCTGCATTAAGAAGTCCAAAATTTAAAACTTTTGTTATTGACCTTTTACAAAAGTTAGTTGAGCAATCAGATAATGACCTCGACGATAAAGCATTAGCAATAGTNAAAAAAGGTTTAGGCGTATAAATGANANAAGGACTCTATGCAAATATCCACGCTAAGAGACTAAGAATTAAAAAAGGCTCTGGCGAAACAATGCGTAAGCCGGGAACTAAAGGATCGCCTACCGCAGCAAATTTTAAAAGATCAGCTAAAACAGCTAAAAAATATTAATGAAAAAGAAAGCAACCGAAGACCAATTTAACGAGTTGCATAACCTAGTTACTAAAGAATTTCTTGGTCGTATAAAAAGCGGCGAAGCAACTACACAGGACTTAAAAGCAGCTTGTGATTGGTTAAAAGCT
>PAAN01000021.1 GCA_002699365.1 Coraliomargarita sp.
TATCGAACTACTTGGCTCTGATGAGCATGGGCGAGCGCAAATGTTGCTTTATGAGACCGGAGGACTGGGATTCGATGCGAGCACCACGATAAGCACAGATACCATAGTGTTAGCTTATAAAATATTAATACAAGATAATCATGATAAAAATCTTTTTCAGTTTACTGATATGGCTGAAGTTTTTTCTGGAAATCTTCAAATCAAGGCAAAAAAAATAACGGTTGGTGCTCATAAAGGTAGTACACCAAAGGATCTCATTAATCAGCCAATACAAGTTGGAAAAATTGAAGATATTATCGCTGATACTAATGTTCGGATAAATAGAAGTGGACAACAAGTTACCTGTCAAAATGCTCTTATTTACCCACTAAAGGGACGTGCAGAGCTATCTGGTAATCCGCATATTTTATTTGGAGCATCATCAGTATCCGGTCATCGTATGGATCTGCTAAAAAATGAATCCTACGTCTACGGTAGTGCTGAAGATAATAAAAATGTACTAGTCGAACTACCAGCTATGCAAAACCTAGGAAATATCGAAATTAATCCACCAACTGAAAATAACGATACACGAGAAATAGAGCTAGAGAAGACTATCGTTAAATGCATGCAACTTCATATATTAGATCAGCTTGATCATACGTTATTTATTTGTAAGGACATGGTAAACGTTACTGGTACTAATTTAATTGTAGACTGTGAACGATTAGAGGTGACCGCATCGGGTAAAGGAATAACGGATTCTAAATCTGAATCAATGGATGACATGAAAATAGCTAAGATCCAAGCTGACGAAAATGTCAAAATTCAACAAGTAGATCGTATCGCTGCCGCAAATTCTGCGTTATTTTTGCCGAATGAAGGACGTATCGAGTTAGAAGGTTTTGCATCCGTTACTGATCCCGCTGGTACCGCCACAGGTCATCGTATTATTATAAATCAAGGTAATAGTAGAGCCCTAGTTGAATCTGGTGAAGGCCAGCGTGCTAAAGTTATTTTACCTGAACTTGATAAATAGCAAATTTACAAGGATAGGGTTGCGGTGCACCACAGCACTCCTTTTTATATAAGTATGCCAGAAATAAATGCTATTGATAATATCAGTACAAAAAGCTTAGTTCGTATATATGGGCAGCGAAGGGTAGTTAATGATGTCAACATCACTATTAATGCAGGAGAAATTGTTGGACTCCTTGGTCCTAATGGTGCTGGTAAAACTACTACTTTTTACATAATAGTTGGATTAGTTTCACCAACAAGTGGGGATGTATATTTAAATGAGAATAAGTTATCCGATTTACCAATGCACAAGCGTGCGCGTATGGGAATGGCTTATCTACCTCAAGAACCTTCGGTTTTTCGTAAGATGACTGTTGAGCAAAATATTAGGGCTGTCGCAGAAACCCTTCCACTTAATAAATCGCAGAAAAATGAATGCGTAGAAGAGCATTTAAATGAACTTGGATTAGAGCGTTTAGCTAAGCAAAAAGCATATACTTTGAGTGGAGGTGAAAGGCGTCGATTAGAAATTTCTCGCGCCCTAGTAGCAAAACCTAAGTTCCTTTTAATGGACGAACCGTTCAGTGGAGTAGATCCAATAAGTGTGAGCGAAGTTCAAGACATTATCATTCAATTAAAAAAAAGAGCTATTGGCGTACTCATTACAGATCATAATGTCAGGGAAACATTACGCATAGTTGATCGAGCATATTTACTTCATGAGGGATCAATTTTGAGCAGTGGTACTAGTGAATTTTTGATTAATGACGCAAAGAGTCGCGAGTTTTATCTAGGCAATAATTTTAATCTTTGAACTAAGAAACAATGTCTAAACAAAAAAATTCCCCCAAGTTTGTTGAGGCAGTTCCTGTTATAGATTTTTTCAATTCCTTTAAGGATCCATTAAACCTGGAGCTAGTAGCAGGAAAGGATGGCATGGATAAAACTATTAGAGAACGTAGCTTGAATCGTCCAGCATTAGCTATCACAGGATACTTTAATTATTTCGCATCTAAACGCATCCAGCTTTTTGGAGCCGGTGAAATGGGTTATTTACGTGATCTTGATGAAGACCGTGAAGTATCTGTTCTGACAGATATTATGAAACGTAAGGTGCCCTGTATATTAATTTCTCGCAATTTGGCACCTTCAAAAATAATGCGCCAATTAGCCGACAAATATTCTATACCGCTTATTCGTTCTTCCCTAAAGTCCAAAACATTAACTACTGAAGCAACTTTATTACTCGAAGAGCGTTTTGCTCCAAGTACACAAATCCACGGTACACTTTTAGATATACGTGGAGTTGGTACCATGATTTGTGGCGAAAGCGGGGTTGGTAAAAGTGAGTGTGCATTGGCGCTTATTGAGCGCGGACATAGCTTAGTTGCAGACGATTTGACGCACGTTAAGCGCTTGAGCGATCGTGAGTTAATAGGCACTTCATCCGAATTAAGTCGTGGCTATATGGAATGCCGAGGACTTGGTATAATTAATATCGCAGACCTGTTTGGTGTACGCTCGCTTCGTTTAAATAAAAGAATAGACATGGTAATTAACTTTAAAGCTTGGACATCTGGCATGCATGAAGAGCGAACTGGCCTTGAAGAGAGTTTTATGGACATTTTGAATATTAAGGTACCTATGATGGAAATACCGGTTCGCCCTGGTCGTGATATGGCTCGCTTAGCAGAAGTTGCAGCTATGGTACACGCCCTTAAAATAATGGGTCACGATTCAGCAAATGAATTCAATGACAGACTCATTGATCATATGACTAATAATGAAAAATAATTTATTCAACTACTCCGGTTTTGGTTCATTTTATGATGCACTGAGTACTAACTTGAATTACGGAAATTGCTTTAAAACAGCTACTAATAAAACAAGTACTAATTGTAACAGGATCGAAAATATTGTGTAAAAAAATTATAATTATAAATTGTTAATAACTTGTGCAGAAGTTGAACTTGCAAAGACCAATTAGCATGCACTTTTTATAGAAATCACTTTTACTTTATTATTCATTTTATATTTTTTTATCATATAGCTCCTTTTTAAATTTATTGTTATTTCTACTTTTTTTATTACGTAAACATATAGTATACAAACACTTAAGCTATTAGTATTAGTAATATAAGCTGTTCAACTATTAAAAGTATAGTATATTTTACTTATTTTACTCAATTACATCCTTTATTTCATTCATTGTTACATATTTGTTTCTTTAACTGTGAATAATTAATTCTTTCTATTTCTTAACATGCCTAATTCGTCATCAAGTCTCAATCTATGGGACGGTATAACTCGTGAATTAAAGTTACTCTTCCCCGAAGATCTTTACGGGATGTGGTTTCGTGAATTGCGTTGTGTTAACCAGTCAGATGACAAGCTCGTACTTGAAGCTCCAAATGAGTTCAATGCCATATGGATTGAGAGCAATTATTTAGACGTAATTACTCAACAAGCACGAGCGCACGCTGGTACTGCAATTACAGTTACTGTACAAGCGGAAGCTAGCAGCACGACTACACCTTCCAATAATAGATTAGATGAAAGCAAATCTTTCAGCCAATCGGGATCGAATAATCGAAATGATGCGGATAGAAGAAATACTGGCATAGCTGGTAAGACCCATAACCGCATACTTATTAATCCACGTAATACTTTCCAAAATTTCGTGATTGGTTCCGGTAATCAATTGGCACATGCGGCTAGCATTGCAGTAGCCAATGCTCCTGGTCGTGCGTACAATCCACTATTTGTATACGGAGAAACTGGACTGGGCAAAACTCATTTAATGCATGCAGTTGCACACCAAATGTTGACTAACAATCCTGATGCTAGAATTGCATATGTATCAACCGAGAAGTTCACTAATGAATTTATTCATGCTATTAGGGAAAATAAGTTAGCAAAATTCCGTAAGTACTATCGCACCGTGGACGCACTTCTAGTGGATGATATACATTTCCTTTCTGGAAAAGAGAGCACTCAGGAGGAGTTTTTCCACACATTTAACGATTTATTTGAATCGGGTCGGCAAATATTTCTAGCTAGTGATCGCCCAGCCAATGAAATTGAGCGCTTAGAAAATCGGCTTATCTCTCGCTTCCAATGGGGATTAGTAACTGACATACAGCCACCTGACTTTGAAACAAGAGTTGCTATTTTACGTAAAAAGGCTGCAGCAGCAGAACTCATTATGAGTGATGAAATAATGGAATTTTTGGCAGAAAGAGTCTCTCGAAATGTACGCCGAATGGAAGGTGCATTAACGCGTATAGCCAGCTATAAGAACTTAATTAACCGAGAGCTAGACTTAGAGGCAGTTGAACGATTAATAAGTGATTTATTACATGAAGAAGCAGCAAGCATCGTAACGGTGGAGCAAATACAAAAAAAGGTAGCTGACTATTACCAGATCCGTGTCAGTGAATTAATCGGTCGTCGTCGCACAAGTCAGATTGTATTTCCAAGGCAAGTAGCCATGTATATAAGTCGCACTTTGACAAGTGACCCTCTAAAATTAATAGGAGATGCTTATGGAGGTCGCGATCATGGAACTGTTATTCATGCCTGTAAACAGGTGGAAAACATGATGGATCAAGATAATACAATCAAGCGTGCGGTCGATTACCTGATCAATCAACTTTCCCATAACCGCAGTTAGTAATACCTGCCTAAGATTTAAGTGTGTATTTAGGAATTTTACCTATACAATTAAATGGATATTACAGAGTCACAAAAATCAACGATAGCAGATTGGGTCAAAAGAGGGGAGACCATCGCTATTATTCAACGTAGACTTCGAGAAGAAATGGAGCTGTCTTTGACATACATGGACGTACGCTTTTTAGTTGATGATTTAAATCTAGTTTATTCTGAGCCAGAAGAAATTTGCGAAATAGAAGAAGAAAGTGCAGTCAATGAAGAGCCAATACAGGAAAGTGATTCAATAGAAGAGCCAGAATTGGTTAGTAGCGTAGAGGTGAATGTTGACCCTGTTACACCACCAGGAGCTCTTGTATGCGGGACGGTTAACTTTAGTGATGGCAAGCAAATGGCTTGGCAGTTGAGCGCTGCAGGTCAATTAGGGCTAGTTCCTGGCGATGATCCTGATTATAGGCCCAATCCCGAAGATTTGCAGGAGTTTCAATCTCAATTACAGCAAGTACTACAAAAACACGGCTACTAGTAAACTAGATTGTAGCTACGTCGCCTGTTTTTACTTCGTAGCAGTATGTATAGCTACAATAGAGAAAGTATGCCCACTTGACTCAACGTCCTCAAACCCAGACTGTAATATCTGGGCAGAGAGCTCCGTTTTAGTCGGAAAACTTTCTATTGTACCCGCTAAGTAATCATACGCATCTTTTTTACCAGTGGCTAAGGCAGCAACTGATGGCAGTATATACTTCAGGTAAGTATAATAAATTGGTCGAAACCATCTATCTGGCTGAGAGAACTCTAAAATGAATAATTTACCACCCGGAACTAATATTCGATTTATTTCACGCAATCCGCGCTGCCGATCTTCAAAATTTCTTACACCAAAGGATATTGTAACTGCGTCAATACTTTCATCTGCTATGGGCAAACTCATGCAGTCGCCATAAGTAAATACTAAATTGGATCCAATTGTTCTAGCTGCTTTTTTGCGTTTCGCTACCTCTAGCATCGGTTCGCAAAAATCCATAGCCACAATCGTGGAAGTACTACCTAAGCAGCTAAGAAGTTTAAATGCTACATCACCACTACCAGTGGCTAGATCAACTACATTTTGCGGTTTGTGCAATTGTACACGTTTAATTAGTACACTTCTCCAATAATAATCGATACCACCACTCAATAAATGATTGGCAACATCATATCTACCGGAAATACCTGCAAACATCTTGTTTACTGCAACACCTTTAGGCATAAATAAAATACTGTTGACGAATAAAATAACTGTAATTTTGCAATGAAATTGAAAAATTATATTCAAAAGTAATCACTTCTTATAAAGTGACGCAATTTCGGTACTCCTAGCCACCCAATTTTTGAGTTCCTCTGCTGGATTGTCGACAGTAAGCCTCCCAACTTTAAATACTGTCTGACTAGTATTAAGATTTATTTGATTTAATCCCTCTTTGAAATTACTAAATTTATTATTACAAATCTCGTGAATGGATTGACCGGTTTGTTGCGCTTCAGAAATAAGTGCTGATACAGCGAGCGGCATAAATTCTAAGCAGTAACCGTGCATTGCCTCAAAATCTGCAGAAAAACGTTTTATCTCTGATATCATACTTACGGTGATAGTTTAGCAAATTAAGTAAATAAAGCGAATTGGTACCCAAAAATAAACCACTAAAAGTTAATAAAAGTAGAATAAAAATGTAACCTAGTACAATAAATAATGTGCAGCCAAAAAGAACATACGAAGCTAAAAGAGATAAAATAACCGATTATTTTGATGACTAATGTCTTTCACGTTTGACAGTAATTTCTGTATAGAATTATCAATTAAGTAGTTAAAATTATCCACTGCTAAACTAAAGCAAAAACCAAAGACTATTATATATCCGAGCATGTCCAATAACCTTACTAAACGTGATATCGTACTAGACATTTACGATAAAACAGATTTCCCGCAAAAAGATGTACGTGCTACAGTGCAATTAACACTAGATGCGATTTCTGCCGCACTTAGTGAAGGTCGTAATGTTGAACTGAGAAATTTCGGTGTTTTTGAAGTTCAAGTACGCAAATCACGTATTGGTCGTAATCCGAACAAACCAGAAACTGATGTGCTAATTCCAACCCGAGCAGTCATAAAATTTAAAGCAGGAAAAGAGTTAAAGGCTCAGTTAAAGGAGATAGATGTAGACTCGCTCTAAGATCTTGAATGAAATTTTACCAACTTATTGTAACCATAAGAAGCTTTAGCTTACTGGCATTGCATAGGTGTTAGTTCTATGCAGTTTACTACTCTCCCAGGTTTTCGTGATTTCTATCCAGATCTGTGTTCCCGCAAAGTACATATCTTTGATACATGGCGTAAGTCAGCCCAAAGTTTTAACTTCCTTGAATACGATGCTCCTATTCTAGAGCCACTAGATCTTTATATTGAAAAATCAGGTAGTGAAATAACCGGACAATTGTTTAACTTTCAAGATCGTGGTGATCGGTCCGTGGCACTACGCCCGGAATTAACTCCATCGTTAGCTAGAATGGTTGGTGCTAAAGCTAACAGCCTCAAACGTCCTATTAAGTGGTTCAATATTGGAGAAAACTTTAGGTATGAACGTCCACAAAAAGGAAGGCTTCGATCATTTTATCAATTTAATGCTGATATTTTTGGGGAGTCTGGACCTGCAGCAGATGCAGAACTTATATCGCTATTGGGTAATACTCTACAAGCTTTTGGCCTTAAAGATAGTGACTTCACTATTAGGCTAAGTGATAGAGATATATGGCTTTTAATATTATCGTCTGAAGGTATTCATGGAGCAGATGCTACTTTAGTCCTTGGTATTATAGACAAGATGGAGCGATCCGACCGAAGCCAAAGCATAAAACTATTAAGTGGCGTTCTCAATAATGGAGCAGAGGACTTTATGATCATGATTGAAAAAATAATGAGCATACGCGATTTTGCATCACTACGTGACTTGCTACTAAACCTGAAACTAGACTCAGTAAGAGCCGAACAAGCAAAGCTACGAATCAGTCAATGGGATGATTTATTATCTTTATTAAGCAATACATGCGTTTCTAATAGCTTACAAATAGACTTAAGTATTGTACGCGGCTTAGCATATTATACAGGCTTTGTATTTGAGGCATTTGAATCTGGCGGTAAGGGAAGAGCACTTGCGGGTGGAGGACGTTATGACTCGCTAGTACAAAAACTTGGCGGGCCTGAAATGCCAGCTACTGGATTTGCGATGGGGGATGTTACCCTGTCTAATTTATTAGAAGATAGCGATTTATTAGATGATATATGCGTCAAGTCGCCTGACTTCATTGTTATTATTGCAGCCAGTGATATCAGCAATGAAGCACTTAAAGACACAACTATGCTACGCAGCTTAGGGTATAGCGTAGAATATCCACTCAAGTTAAGTTCCGTTAGTAAGCAACTTAAAGAGGCCAATCGTGTTGGTGCTACCATAGCGCTCATTTACGGAACTGAAAATCAAATCTCGAACAATGTTATCGTTCGCGATCTGAAGAATAAAGTAGAGCATGTATTTGCCAGGGAATTACTATCAGAACTACCAAAGGATTGGTTAGCTAATGGTATTACTGCAAAGTAAGTTCATCATGCAATTAAATGGAGTCGATTAACTACTACTTTCAATAAACAAGAGGGTTGGCATGATGATAGCTATACTAATGGTTAGTATTGTTTTATCTTTCTAGTCCCTTTTATTTCTAGCATGTCCAAAAATATCGGCTTTATTTCTACTCGTTTTGCTGGTTCAGATGGTGTTTCGCTAGAAAGTGCTAAATGGGCAGAAGTATTATGGGACGACGCGCACGTAAGTTATTGGTATAGTGGCCGCAATGACCGTGATACAGCTTGCAGTTACTGCATCCCAGAAGCTTATTTTGGTCATCCCGAAAATATATGGATTAACGATAGGATATGGGGGCACACGCTCCGTGATCCTAAGGTAACCGATCGCATTCATGCGCTAGCAAAATATTTAAAGCAGACATTATATGCATTCGTAGACTTCTATAAGATTGATATACTAATACCTCAAAATGTACTAGCGATTCCAATGCATGTTCCACTTGGTATAGCAGTAACAGAGTTCTTAGCAGAGACGCAAATGCCTGCGATAGCACATCAACACGACTTTTATTGGGAACGCTCTCGGTTTTCTGTTGGTGCAGTTAAGGATTACTTAGATATGGCATTCCCACCGAGCTTACCAAACCTGCACCACATATGTATCAACCAAGCAGCTATTGAACAATTAGGCCTACGTAAGGGCGTTACTGCATCGTTGATGCCAAATGTATTTGATTTTGATAACCCCCCTAAGCAATCTGTAGACTCTTACACGGCTGACATACGTAAGGAGATTGGTATCGATAATGATGATATTCTTATATTACAACCAACTCGTATAGTTCCAAGAAAAGGCATTGAGCATGCAATCAAGCTAGTAGGTATGCTTAATGATGATCGATTTAAATTAGTGATATCACACGATGCTGGTGACGAAGGTTTAGACTATAAATATCAGTTAATGGAGCTAGCCGAGCAGGAAGGAGTGGACTTACGTTTTTTTGCAGCTCGTATTGGTGAAGCTAGGCAAATCGATCATGATGGTAAAAAGGTATATACTCTTTGGGATATCTACCAACATGCAGATCTAATGACCTACCCAAGCACCTATGAAGGTTTCGGAAATGCCCTTCTTGAAGCAATCTATTTTCGAGTGCCAGTTATCATAAATCGCTATTCAATATACGTTCAGGATATAGAGCCAAAAGGCTTTAAATTACTTGAAATGGATGGCTTCATTACGCCGCAACTTGTAAAACTCGTAAGACGCATAGTCGATGACCCATCGTATAAAGAATCTATCGTTGAGCACAACTATTCGGTAGCTAAGAAATACTACAGCTACACTGTATTGCGACGTTTATTGCGACAACATATCGCCCAACTAACCGGAGATGCTCCAGATGAGTTTCTGCCTAAACGCGAAAGAGGGGAGCATAATTAATATGATTAGATCGGTTTCAAGAGAACAACTACAACGCGTACGACGTCATTTTATTCATCTTTATGGTGGGCGCTCAGAGCAATTGATAGAGCGTTTTTGTATGATGTTAGGTCGATATGGACTTGAGGATGTCGCGGTACCTACATCGAGTATTTGGGATGAACACGATACGATTTTAATAAGCTATGCAGACTCATTGCAGGATGATTCAATTGGTAAACCATTAAGCGCGCTTCATTCGTTCGCTAACCAACACCTGAAAGGAGCTATACGCACAGTACACCTACTTCCATTTTGCCCATGGTCTTCAGACGATGGTTTTTCAGTCATCGATTATCGTAAAGTAGATGTTGATTCTGGTGACTGGGAAGACATTGAACAAATTGGTGGAGATTTTAATTTGATGTTTGATTTAGTTTTAAATCATTGTTCATCCGAGAGTTCTTGGTTTAGCGATTATATTGCAGGGATAGAACCTGCTAGGCACTATTTCATAGAAGCTAATCCTGAACTAGATTACTCTCTTGTAGTCAGACCAAGAACAAGCCCTTTGCTAACGAAGACCCGAACGCGAACTGGGGAATCTCACGTATGGACTACCTTTTCATCTGATCAGATTGACCTAAATTGGCAAAACCCAGAAGTCTTATTTGAATTTATTGATATCCTCATGCTATATATTTCAAAGGGCATGCGAATCGTAAGATTAGATGCGGTGGCCTTTTTATGGAAAAATATAAGTGGAAAGTCTATACACGAACCAGAAACGCACGAGATCGTTTGCCTACTTCGCGACATATTAGAAATCATTGCTCCACAAACAATTCTTCTAACTGAAACTAATGTACCACATGCAGAAAATATTAGTTATTTTGGCCAAGGAGATGAGGCGCAAATGGTGTATCAATTTAGTCTCCCACCATTGCTTATGCATGGTCTAGCTACTGGAAATGCTACATTCTTAACCAAATGGGCATATGAATTAAAGCCTCCGCCGGACGGATGTACATTTTTTAACTTTACAGCTAGTCATGATGGCATCGGGGTTCGCCCAATAGAAGGATTATTACCAAAGCCAGAAACAGATAGTTTAATTAAGCATGTTGAGTCTTCTGGCGGTAAGATTAGTTGGCGAACAATGCCTGATGGTACGGAACAACCATATGAACTCAACATCACCTACTACTCTGCATTAACTATACAAAATAACCCGCAATTAGGCGCACAACGTTTTTTGTGTTCTCAAGCAATTATGTTATCTTTACGAGGAATTCCAGGGATATATATCCATAGCTTAACTGCGAGTTTAAATGATTTACAAGCAGCTAAAGAGAGTGGGATTAACCGACGAATAAATCGACATAAATGGAAGCTTTCTGAGTTAGAAGTACATCTAAAAGATCCTATTTCAAAACTAGTCTTTGACTCATACATACAAATGTTGAGACGTAGGTCAAACCACCCAGCATTTCACCCAGATGCATCTCAAAAGGTATTTAATGTAAGCCCCAATTTATTTGTCCATAATAGGACCTCTGTTAGTAAGGATGAGGTAATGCTCTGCATTTATAACTTTTCAAATACACCAGTAAATATCGATGCTGCATTTGTATCTGAACAACTCGGTAATGCTCCTAACTACTACGAGGTAATTTCTGCGCGACTAATTAGTCGACAATCTTTCAATACCTCGCTGGAGCCCTATCAATCGCTATGGCTAGTTGCACGCAGTCAATTACATTCCAAATAAGCAGTCCTATCAAGCATTGTATTTGTTGGGCCTTGGTAAAAAGTTCGCCATCACTAAAGGAACAACTAAGAGTACAGAACCGAACAAATACGCTGATTTTGAGCCAAAGCTAAAGTATGCTAGAGCTGCTACTAATGGACCAATTGCGCGAGCTAGGGAGCCCGCTGAGCGATATACTCCAAGCGCCTGACCTTGGATACTTTCCGGAGCGTACAGTGATACGAGTGAGCTCAAACTTGGTGTAACTAAGGCCACTGCAAAAGACATACATATTAACGATGTTAAAAAATAAATAAGACTCGTTGAGTAAGCTAATCCAAAAAATGCAAATAAACCACACGCCAATCCTATTTGAGCTAGCATTTTTTCTAAGCCTCTTCCTGACAACTTACGGACTATACCACCCTGGACTATGATCATAACAGTCCCTATGAAAACAAATAACATACCGTTATTAATGGGACTAAATAAGAAACGTTCGACTGCTAGAAAAGTTAGTGTAAATTCCATACCACTAAAAGCTAACATGAAGAAAAGATAAGTGCTGGTTGCTTGCTTAGTTGCTCGGCAAGGGCTTTTAAATCTATCTACTATTGAGATATTTTTATTTTCTACATTTATCAAGCGTTTGTGCGCAGGAAGCGTTTCTTTAAATGCTACCGATACCCAGACTAAATTTATAACGGATAAACCAAAACTAATCATAGCTGGGACGGAGAATGGATTGATTCCATATCGAGATAATTGCGGCATATAATCCAGCAAATTTACGGTTGCACTTATTCCTCCAATTGCTGGACCAATAATAAAGCCTAACCCAAAAGCGATACCAATAAGAGCCATACCACTGGAACGTTTGGAAGCGCTTGTTACATCTGCAACTACAGCCGTTGCTACTGATAAGTTACCACCCATTACGCCACCTATTAAACGTGCAAGAACTAGAATCCAAAAAGATGCAGCAAAAAACCAGGCTACATAACTAAGTGCTAATCCTAAAATAGTAATAATGAGCACCTTACGCCTACCGACTCGGTCTGAATAGGAACCCCAGAGTGGGGCACATACGAATTGTAACAATGAGTAAAGCGAACCGAGTACACCTCCAAATAATACAGAAGTCATAAATTTTGGGTCCGCTGCACCGTTATTTTCCGCCCAATAAAAAAGCGGAGATATACAGCGACCTAAAAGACTAGTACTATTTGCGCCGTCTGGAAGATAGTATTCCAGCATGGCTGGAAATAGTGGGAATATAATAGAAAATCCTACAAGATCGAGAAACAGTGTCATAAAGACAATGCCCAGAGCCTTATTATTAGGCGAATCTAATAGTTTACTACTACGCATACCAATATACAATTATCAGAGTATTTATTTAAAGAAGCAAATCGTGCTACGACAAAAAAACATTATATGCTTCAGCAATAATGCATACTATCACTTAGACTACTTATCGGTGCCAAACTTTTCGCATAGTGCATGATAAACATTGCCAGGAACTAAATCAGTTTTGCGGTTTGTAAATGCATGTACTTGTTTAATAAGTGAGGAACTAGTAAAAAAGTACTTCTCGTTAGGCATTAAAAAGACAGTCTCTACTCTTTCATCTAAATGACGATTCATTTGAGCCATTTGAAACTCATGCTCAAAATCAGATACTGCACGCATACCACGAATCAGCGCAACAGCATTGAGTTCTACAGCTAAATCAACAATCAAACCGTCAAAGGAAACAACACTTATATTTGGACGATTTATTATGTTTTCTTTAATCAAATGCACGCGCTGTTCTGCAGTAAATAGAGTTGATTTTCCTGCATTTTTCGCAACAGCAATGACAACTTTATCAAAAATACGACGTGCTCGATTGATGACATCAAGATGCCCATTTGTGATCGGATCAAATGATCCAGGATAGATAGCTGTTTTCATTACTAACGTAATAAAGCTTATACAAAGAATTGAAGTCGACTCAATTTAACAATATTAAAAAATTGAAATAGAACGACAACATATTGTGCCGCCAATAAACTATATTGGTAAATCGATTATTTTCCAGTTTTGGCTAGTTTTCGCCTAACATTATGGTCGAGTTCACGCTTGCGCATACGAAGAAACCTAGGCGTTGCTTCGACCAACTCATCTGGAGCAATGTACTCAATTGCACGCTCTAGTGAAAAAGTGACGGGTGGAGCTAATTGTATGCCTTTATCTGAACCAGACGCGCGCATATTGTCTAACTGTTTCGCTTTTGCTGGATTAACTGGCATGTCTTCTTGTCGTGGATTTTCTCCGACTATCATGCCTGCGTATACTTCTTCACTAGGAGCAATAAATAGCTTTCCTCGTGTCTGAATATTATCAAGCGCATAGGGCATAGCCTTGCCTAATTCCATGCTAACTAAAGTACCAGTCAATCGGGTCGTAATTTCGCCACAAAAAAGTCGATATTCTAGAAAAGAATGACTCATTACGCCGTGACCCGAAGTCATCGTCACTAAGTCACTCTCAAAGCCTATTAAGCCACGTGTGGGCACCTCAGCTTCAACAGTTACTCCCGCGTTATGATGTTCCATATGGGTTACTTTACCTTTTCTTTTGGCTATGTTCTCCATAATTCCTCCTAGATGCTCTTCCGGAGTTTCCACCCAAACTTGCTCAAATGGCTCATGCCGCTTACCGTCAATTTCTTTATACAGTACAGTAGGGCGGGAGACGAGTACCTCAAATCCTTCCCGGCGCATCGTTTCTACGAGTACTGCTATTTGCATGGCTCCACGTGCATTAACTAGAAAAGTTGTACCCTTATCTGTGTCTTCAACAGAAATAGATATATTGGATTGGGTTTCACGCGTTAGTCGTTCGCGTATCTGACGTGAGGTAACTTTTTTTCCATCTTTACCTGCAAGGGGCCCATTATTAACGGAAAACTCCATTTGTACAGTAGCTGGATCTAGTTCGATAAATGGTAGCGGCTCCGCATTTTCATCTGCCGTTAGTGTGTCACCTATATCCACGTCGTCAAATCCAGCTAGTCCAACAATGTCCCCGGCAACTGCATTAGAAACATCATCTGTCGCCAGACCAGAGAAAGTCTTCATTTTTGTAATTTTAACTCTCTGCTTACGACCATCTTTACGCAAAGTAAATACAGCTTGTCCTTGATCGACTGTACCTGAAAGGATCCTACCTATCGCCATTCGCCCCACGTAGTCATCCCAATCAATGTTGGAAACTAACATACGAAAGGAGCCATCCTCAACTACGGGTGGTGGGATTCGATCAATAATAGTCTTAAACAAGTCATCCATGTTTTCACGAGGGCCATCTACTTTTAGATCAGCAAATCCCATCTTAGCAGATGCATACAAGAAAGGCGCGTTAAACTGGTCATCATCAGCCTCGAGGTCCAAAAATAGCTCGAGCACTTTATCATGTACCCAGTCTGGCCTAGAAGTATCACGATCTATCTTATTGATGACACATATTGTCTTTAAGCCAGCATCCAGTGCCTTACGTAGCACCCACCTAGTCTGTGCCTGCGGCCCTCCGACCGCATCCGTCAATAAAAGAACTCCATCTACCATCTTCATAACTCGTTCTACCTCAGCTCCAAAATCCGCATGCCCTGGAGTGTCTACTATGTTAATAGTATACTCGACACCATCATCAGGATGAACCCATTTTACTGCTGTATTTTTAGCTTTTATTGTAATTCCCTTTTCACGCTCCAAATCCATAGAGTCCATAGCGCGCTCCTGAACTTTTTGATTCTCACGAAAAGTACCTGCTTGGTCTAATAAGCAATCAACTAGCGTTGTTTTGCCGTGGTCCACATGGGCTATAATGGCAATATTACGTATTTGTTTAGCAATCATTGTATATGGTCGAATTAATTAGCGCGCGATCACGCCTTTACAAGTCATCGAAGTCAATCGTAATGATTGTGTAGTAATTGTATAAGAACCAACAAAGAATGGATAATTAGATATTGTACTCTTTTCCTGGAACCAAATTCAATATATTAGCTTTAGGTAGTTCTTGTTCCAAGTATTCCTGAAACCATTGCCGTGCCAATTCCTCACCATGATTTAGCACAATAACGCGTGCTGAAGATTTTATTGCGTAGTTAGCCAGTTCGTCGCGGTCTGCGTGACCACTTAAATCAAATTGATCTACGGAAGCTTGAATTTTGGCACGATAATCGAGTGCATGAAAATAAAAGTAATCCATGTTCTTAGTTCCGAGTAATTCACCGCCTGGAGTATCTGGATCACAATATCCTACAAAACATACACCGTTGTGCTTATGTGCCAGCATTGCTGCCGCAAGTTTATACGATGGAGTATGTTGCACCATCATTCCGCTACTAACAATATAAATACCTTTATTAGATAGATCGCGACCGGGACGAAGATTAAACTCTAGGTTCTTCACTCCCATGTGGTCGAGAATACGAATATCGAAATCTATTAAATTGGATTTTTTACGAATTTTATCAAAATAGTTACAAAGGTCCATTCCCAGTCCTGCAGCGACTATGGGGCAGCGAGCTAGTTTTCCTGCGCTGCGTGCATTGTATACTATTTTCAAAACCTCTTGCATACGACCTAACGCAAAGACAGGAATCAAACAACTGCCACCCCGTGCTAAAATTTCATTCATTTTAAGTACGAATCGATCCACCTCAGTACTTCTGGATGTACCTTCAGCCCGTGAATGAGCTCCTCTAGTTGTTTCCAGTATTAGCGTGTCAATGGGAGGCTTTGGCAATTTCGCACCAGCAAGTGTAAGCTGATTATCGAACAAAATATCTCCCGAAAACACTATTCGCCTATGCTTGTAGACAAGTTCTACCGCTGCAGCACCGACTACATGACCGGCAGGATGTAAAATTACTTCAATATTTTCGCCATTCTTATAATAAATTTCACCGCTACTATATCTTTGCGCCACAAGCTGTTTGTTAACATGAGATATATCACGATGAAGAAAGAGCGGATAGTCTACTATTCCGTGCTCCTCACGCTGCCGCTTCATAACATTTATCGAATTTCGTAGCATTCTAGGGGCTAATGAAACGTTAGGAATACTAGTAATTATCGGGGCATGTGGATGTAAGGCTGCAATAACCGGTAAAGACCCTAAATGATCTAAATGGCAGTGTGTTACTATTATTAAGTCCAGGTTATCGACACCCAATAAATTATAATTAGGTAGTGCCTGTTTGCCTATCATTTTAGGATGCAAGCCACAATCGACTAAAATGTTAAAAGGACCAATTTTTACAAAATGTGAATTTGCACCGATACCACCACTCGCATTTAAATCCGTAATTTTCATTCTGATGGCTCACTCGCCCCAGGTAATGTATTTGGTATATTCATATCAAATCGTGGAATACGCACAAATATAGGAATGCCCTGTTCATCTATACCATGAAAAGATCCCTCCGCGCTGCTATTACAATCACTGGTATGGTAACTGTTATAGCTAAACTTTTCTCCGGGCTTAAGGTTAGGCTCTTTGCCAACGATGCCCGCACCTTCAATAACTTTTTGGGTACCTGCTTGTTCACAGATGACCCATCGTCTACCTTTTAGAGTAACCGTAGTGTTGGAGAGATTTATTATAGTAATGAAGTAAATAAAAGCGTGTGGCGCATCTATAGGTAGATTGCCCGTGTCATGTACATATACGATACGATCAATTTTTACCTGTAATCCAGGAAGCTCTGTACTTAAATCAGCCAATTTTAATAAAATTTAAGGTTATATTGCTTATCCTAGTAACACAAATTAGGTATATTAAAAATAGTATTAGAAAATAGCAACTTAGTGAATTTATTGTACACATTTTAGTAAGTTAGCATCGCCATCACTATAAAAAGCGTTTTTACCTGCATTTGTATTTAACAATGAGTGACTTCTTGAAGCATGAATGCGGCATTGCTATGGTCCGCCTCTTAAAACCCCTGAGCTATTATCAGGAGAAGTATGGCACTCCTATATATGGCTTCAATCAATTGTTCTTGTTAATGGAAAAGCAGCACAACCGTGGTCAAGATGGAGCGGGAATTGGTTGCGTAAAACTAAACATGCCAGCAGGGCAGTCTTATATGGCGCGTGAGCGCAGCATACAATCCAACTCATTATCACGAATTTTCCAGGAACAATTAAAAGATTATACGAATAAATTAGAGAGTGGAACTATTCACCCAGAATTTGTTTCTACCGTAAAAGAGAACTTTGCATTTGGAGGTGAAGCCCTTCTAGGGCATCTACGTTATGGAACTTCAGGGGTCTATTCGACTCAGAGCTGTCATCCGTACGTACGCCAGTCCAATTGGCCGACCAAGAGCTTAATGCTCGCAGGTAATTTTACTATTACAAACGAGAAGGAATTAAATGAATCATTGATCGATCGTGGCCAACACCCAGTCTTTGGTACAGATACTCAAGCAGTATTAGAGGGCATTGGATTCCACTTAGATGAGGCTCATGATGCCATTTATCATCGCATGCGTGACCAAAAAGTTGAGGGTGCACAGATTCCAAAAATTATAAGTCACGAACTTGATCCTGTTAGAATTATTAAAAAAGCCGCTGCGGATTGGGATGGCGGATATGCCATCGCTGGCTTAATCGGTAATGGAGATGCTTTTGTTATGCGCGACCCGCATGGCATACGACCATGCTTTTATTTTCAAAATGAAGAAGTAATCGCATTTGCTTCGGAGCGCGTGGCGTTGATGACAATATTTAATCAACCCATCGAGAGCGTTTGTGAGTTACAACCAGGCACAGCAACAGTCATAAAGAGTGATGGGCGTGTCTACTGCGAGCCATTCACTGAAAAAAAGACAATCTCGCCATGTTCCTTTGAGCGCATCTACTTCTCGCGAGGTAATGATGCAGATATTTACACAGAAAGAAAAGCACTGGGTGCCGCGCTGTTAGGTCAAGTCGTCAAAAGTATCGATAATAACTTCACCAACAGTGTATTTAGCTTTGTACCAAATACAGCAGAAGTTGCCTATCATGGGCTGCTAGAGGCTGTACGTGTGCACCGGCGTAAGGAGGTTAAATTAGCTATCTTAAAAGCCCAAAAAGAGGATAATTTAGATGAGAGCTTACTCGACTCACTCATTATGGGTAATTGGCCGCGTGGTGAAAAAATAGCTCATAAGGATATCAAGCTAAGAACTTTTATTTCTCAGGAAAAAGGTCGAGCGCAGCTTGTATCTCATGTCTATGATATTACTTATGGTGTTGTACAACCTACCGACAGCCTAGTATGTATCGACGATTCAATTGTACGAGGCACTACACTAAAAGAATCAATACTAAATATTTTAAGCCGAACCAAACCTCGTAAGATAGTCATCGCTTCTACTGCTCCTCAGATTCGCTATCCAGACTGTTATGGTATTGATATGTCCGAGTTAGGAAAATTTATCGCATTCAAAGCGACCATTGCACTTGTAAAAGAGGAAGGACAAAGTGAGCTACTCAGGGAAGTGTACGAAGACTGTATTCAACAAGTAAATAAGCCAGCATCTGAAATTAAAAATTATGTGCGAAGAATTTACGACAGATATACGGATGAAAAAATATCTGCCAAAATAGCGCAGCTCGTATATCCTAAGAAAATGGCATGGAGCGGTGACTTAGAAATTGTTTTCTTACCGGTCGATAAGATGAGAGAGGCGATTCCCAAACACAATGGTGACTGGTACTTTACTGGCAACTATCCTACTGCTGGAGGCTATGCGACTTTGAATCGTGCGTATATTAATTATTTCGAAAATAAAAGCGGTAGAGCCTACTAATTATGCAAAAAACAGCACTTCTATCTGTTAGTGATAAATCCGGATTAGTACCTTTTGCAAGGGCTTTAGTGGAAACTCATGGATACCGTTTACTGTCAACTGGTGGTACTGCAAAATTGTTAGAAAAAGAGCAAATTGCAGTGACAGAAGTTAGTGAATATACTGGCTTTCCTGAGATGATGGAAGGGCGCGTAAAATCATTACACCCTAAGATACACGGTGGCTTGCTTGCTAGGCGCGATAAGTCCGATCATATGTCTGCTGCTGCTGAGCATGGTATTGATATGATAGATTTAGTTGTCGTCAATTTATATCCATTTGAAAGTACCGTCGCAAAGCCAGATGTAAGCTTTAATACAGCAATAGAAAACATAGATATAGGCGGTCCTTCTATGTTACGATCAGCGGCAAAAAATCATGCATCTGTTACCGTCGTAGTCGATAGCACCGATTATAACCGAGTTTTAGAGGTCATGGATCAACCTAAATTACTAGCAAAGTTAAGGCGTAAATTAGCGCTAAAAGTCTTTAAGCGAACGGCATCCTACGATGACGCCATTGCTAGCTATTTAGAGAACCAAATAGTAGAGGAACCAGACCTAGTATCTATATCTGGCATTCCCTCCGATCTTTCCATTGATCTACCACAAGCTCAGGCACTTCGATATGGGGAAAATCCGCATCAGCATGCTGCGCTTTATGGAAGTTTCTTCGATTGCTTTGAGCAGCACCAGGGCAAGGACTTAAGTTTCAATAATATTATAGATATTTCTGCAGCTACGTACTTAATTGGTGAGTTTCAAAAGCCAACAGTTGCAATCCTTAAGCATACAAA
The DNA here is from genome assembly GCA_002699365.1 of Coraliomargarita sp. Lineage (GTDB taxonomy): Bacteria > Verrucomicrobiota > Verrucomicrobiia > Opitutales > Coraliomargaritaceae. Next base: position 20,154 of record PAAN01000021.1, read on the forward strand.
TCCATGTGGTGTGGCATCTGCAGATAATCTTGTAACTGCATGGGAACAGGCTTACGAGACTGATAAGCAGGCCCCTTTTGGCGGTATCATAGTTGTTAATCAGACTATCGATGCCGACCTGGCGTCGATCATTAGTCAAATTTTTTGCGAGGTAATTATCGCTCCAGAATTTACACCTGCAGCTAGGGATATATTTTCAAAAAAGAAGAATCTACGTCTGATGACGACCAAAGGCTCACTGCCTAAAGAATCGATGCGTGAGGTTCGTTCTGTAGTCGGTGGAGCACTTCTACAAGATCGTGATGGCATGCCAGATCGACCAAGTGACTGGAAGGTGGTAACTTCACGCCAACCCAGCGCGGAAGAGATGCGTGCCATGACCTTTGGTTGGAGCGTCGTCAAACATGTTAAATCCAATGCTATAGTATATGCAGGTTGTGAACGTACTCTCGGAGTAGGGGCAGGGCAAATGTCACGAGTCGATAGTTCTAAGATAGCTGTTTGGAAAGCGGGCGAAGCAAATATTTCACTAACTGGCTCAGTAGTATGCTCAGATGCATTTTTCCCGTTTGCAGATGGACTGATTGCTGCAGCTGACGCAGGCGCAGTAGCTGCAATTCAACCAGGTGGCTCTATGCGCGACGATGCGGTCATTCAGGCTGCTAATGAGCGTGACATGACTATGATTTTTACTGGTAAGCGGCACTTCAAGCACTAATAGCGGTAGAATAGCTAATTTTTCTCTGGGAAATGCTCATTTTATGAGTTATTTTATTTTGATGAGGTTGCTTAATTTCTTTGTCACTTTGTTAATCATTAGTGGTTTTCATTTAACTAGTTGTACTACGGTACCGGTCACTGGTCGCCCAGTTCTTCATTTAATTTCCTCCGAGCAGTTAGCGACAATGGCTGCCACTCAATTTGCGGAACTTAAAAAACAGTCACGCGTTTCTAATAATCCTAAATATACAGCTATGTTGGAGCGCGTCGGTGCACGCATAGCAAACGTAGTCGGTACAAGCGCTTTACACTCAACAAATGCAAATTGGGAGTTTGTTGTATTCGAAGACCCCGATCAAATCAATGCATTTGCGATGCCAGGAGGTAAGGTTGCAGTGTATACTGGTCTCTTTGATGTCGTCCAAACAGATGCAGATCTAGCCATTGTTGTCGGGCATGAAATTGCGCATGTTGTAGCCGGCCATGGCGCTGAGCGTGTCACTCAACAACTATTAGCTGCGGGTGGTGCGCTTGCCCTTAACTACGGAACCGATGACATGAACAGTGCGGAACGCCAGCTAATTATGATCGCCTATGGAGCCACAACAACGCTCGGCGCGTTACTTCCCTATAGCCGATTGCACGAAACCGAAGCAGATGAAATTGGACTTATTTTTTCGGCTCGAGCTGGCTATGATCCTCGCGTCGCTGTAGATTTCTGGAAGCGCATGGATGCCGCGAACGAGGGTAAACCACCTGAATTTTTATCGACACATCCAGCAGATGCTACGCGGCAACATCAATTAGCTCACGTAATGCCCTTGGCTCTACAAGAATACTATAACAGTAAACTTTAATATTATAATTATGAATAAAGCTATTATTATACTAACTAGTACTTTTATTATCACTTCCTCCTTACTTTCTAGTGTAACTGCACCTAATTCACTGGAAGGCATTAGTGTTAGGATGTCCCCAACCGATCCTTACTTTAGGTCTGTACTCTTAGAAGCGGAGTTCAAAGAATCTAGCCTTAGCTATGGCTTTGCAGGTAACTTAATAGCAGAAAACCTTAGTTATAATTATATAAATAATGGCACAGACGGAACTGTAAATTTATTAGGAACAATAGAAATAGTATATACATTTAATACAGAAACCTCGGGCACATATATAGAATATTATATAGATAATGGAATGAGGCAATATATCGAAGAAATGGGCACTTTTGAATTCGTACCAGTAAGTTTGACCGTCAACAACGATTGGAGATTATTTGATGATTTTACAGAATCATCGGATGAATACTGGTCTATTTGCAAGGAAGCGACGTCCCATACATACGACGGAGCGATTAACTTTGTATTCGATGACAGCGCTGAATCCTACATTGACTTAGATTATATGAGGTCTTTGCCTTCCAATGAAAATTGGCAGATAGTTGCGCATGCTATAACTAGCACCGTTACTGATGGAAGTAATGCTAATTTCTTATCAGAATTCGAAATAGAAATTGATAACTACTCGCAGCTACTGGGCTTTGAATTTGATGTTAAATTCTTTGATAATAATACACAGATAATATTATTTTATTATGACAGTATTGGCACAGAAATAACTGCATACAGTAATTTAGGCAGTAAGGTAGAAAAAATTAACTTGCGCTGCTACATCGCAACTTCAGAAAGTGCAGAAAATGAGCGTGTACTACACTTTGAATATGCCACGTATTTAGGAGGATGGAATAATGTCGCTACCTTTAATCTAGATACCGGAGCTTATTCAGGACAAAATTTAATTTCTGGCACTTTAAATAAACAGTTGGCCAGCAGTACAGATCGCTTTGCTGTTAGCTTTGAGGCAGAGACCGCTTCGGGGCTTAGTAACCCATCTAATCAAGTACAACTTTCCGTAGATAATATAGGTATAGATATACATAATAATGATTTATATTTTATTCAGCTAGAGGCTCCTAGTGGTGGTGCAGGCGATTACTTGGATGCCTTTTCTATTGTTGGCTGTGATAGTGAAATTTCTGGTGATGTGATTATTCCTTATTCATTCGACGGATTGCCTGTTGTGAAAATAATTTATGCCACATTTCAAAGTGCATCCAATATTACCAGCATAACTATACCAGATTCCATAACTTATATAGGAAGTAGCGCATTTGGAAGCTGCACAGGACTTACTAGCATAACAATACCAGATAGTGTAACCACAATTGATGAATATGCATTTGCTGGATGTACAAATCTAACATCTATAAATATTCCAGCCGTTTTCACACCTCGATTGGCATTACTTGGCCTTGAAGGAGAACTACTACTAACTACCTTTTATCAAAGTATCATTGAGTATTTATCTAATGACGAAACTTTCATAAGCGCATTGGATAGATCTGTTGTTGGGCAGCAAGGTCCTAAGGGTGATCAAGGACCTGCAGGAGAAACCGGGCCGCAAGGAATTAAAGGAGACACTGGAGCTCAGGGTTCACAGGGTCTTGCTGGACCTGTAGGTGAGCGAGGACTAACTGGCCCAATTGGACCACAAGGGATACAAGGCTTACAAGGATCTACAGGCATACAGGGACTACAAGGGGAAGTCGGCCCTCCAGGCCTAGAGGGACCGCAAGGACCAGCTGGTTATGACTCCTCTGCTATACAGACCCTACGAGCAACACCACACATTCAAGCAGATCAGGATGGAACCTTCCAAGTCAAGTACTCCATTGAATCTTCAGATAATTTATCGGATTGGAATGAGCAAATGAGCGTCAATTCGAACTTACAAACTGGAGACTCAGGCAAACAGTTTTTACGATTACGGGTGGAGTAGTTTGTAATTTTTTTGATTATCTTATTTATTAAGATATTAGCAAATTGTCATGGATGCAGTTACTACATTAATCGAATATTTAAAATTTCCATCAGTATCGACTGATTCAAATTATTCGGTGGGCATGCAAGGCGCTCGCAATTATATTAGTGGGCAATTAGAAGTGCTGGGGTTTTCAGTAGAAAATATAAAGACTAATTTACACCCGATTCTACTTGCGGAGCGTCATGGAGATCCTGAGTGGCCGCATGTGGTACTGTATGGCCATTATGACGTGCAACCTGCAGATCCTTTTGAGCGATGGAGTAGCGCCCCATTTGATCCAGAAGTTCGAGATGGCCGTATCTATGCACGAGGTGCTGCCGACAATAAGGGTCCTACCATTGTGCACATGACTGCACTGCAAAGAGTGCTTAAAAAGCATCCTAATTTACCCCTCAACATTACTTACGTCATTGAGGGCGAAGAGGAGATCGGTAGCCCGAGCATGCCTAAATTTTTTGACGATTATGCGGAACGACTCAGCCAAGCAGACTATATGTTAGTATCTGATACGGGCAGCCCAAGTAACAAACAAATTGTCATCACTACTGCTTTAAGAGGTCTCATAGATGTAGAGATTAAAGTGACTGGAGCGAAAGTAGATTTGCATTCAGGAATTCATGGCGGCGCAGTCTACAACCCGCTCCAAGCAATTAGTGAAATTTGCGCATCACTCCACAATACAGATGGCACTGTCAATATACCTGGTTTTTATAATGGTATCGCTCCTCTAGAAGACTGGGAAAGATCTCAATTGGACCGATACCCAGAATCCCTAGAAAGCTACAAAGAGTTGCTAGGCGTATCCTCATTTGCACCTTGCGGAAACCTAACTCCATTAGAAGCAGTGCGTTTTGGGCCAACTTTGGAGTTCAATGGTATGGGCGGCGGATATCAAGGAGAGGGTAGCAAGACCGTCATACCAAGCGAAGCGTTCGCAAAGATCACCTGCCGCTTAGTGGACGGCCAAGATCCCACCACCATTCAAGAAATGGTGATCGCCACAATTAAGGAACGATGCCCCAAACAGGTCGAATTAACAGTGCGCCGCGGCGCAGTCGCACCTGCATATTTAGTTATACCACCGGACAGATCAAATACTCCTAAAAAGCAACCTCTTGCTCTGGCAAACGCCTTCCGTTGTGTTGCAACTGCAATTACTAATAACTTTGAGAAGGAGCCAATTTACCTGCGTGAAGGTGGAAGTATTCCTGTCATTGCAGACTTTAAACAACGCGCTGGTTTAGACGCCATAATGGTTGGACTGTTCACGCCAATCGACAATCTACACGCGCCCGATGAGAGCTTTGATTTAGAGCTCATGAATAAGGCCATTGCTACTTTCGAAGAGGTCTTTATTTCTATTTCTAATTTATAGATAGCAGTGCCCTACAGTAGAGATATAAATTCTTTACTAACTACTTGTATCATTTATAAGTAAAAATACTTTCTTATTACTACCCCTAGATGAAGCATTTCAGTTATTTACTGCTTACAGTTATTCTTTCTTTTTTTAACACTTATTTAAGAGCAGATAATTTCGTATTTCACTCATCTTTAGCGATTGAATCAGTAGATGTAGCCTCTGTTCCAAGCGCTACCGCTACTGAATGGAGCCTTTTTCAAGATACGACTATTGAGTTCTATGCTGAGTTTGCACCTGGCACTCAAAGTAAGTGGTCAAATAACAGCAACGTACGATCTTATGAAGCAGTAGATACCTTAATGAGGGTAATTGGTGGAAATTACGACGGCGACCACTCATGGATGAATCAGCACATATTTGGTGAGATATTTGTCTTAGGAACTGCTGGTAACAGTTATTTAAGATTTGGGTTTTATGATATTAGTTTTAACACGGGTAGTGTATTTACCAAAATTGGAGCACCGAAGTTTACTTCCAATTCAAATCTATATACCTACGACACTATTGATGATCTAGTATCAATTTTAAAACCAACTTCAGTGATTAATCCTACTATTACGTATAATGATTATTTTTTAGCCGATTACGATACCTCGGATGAAGTTAGTTATAGTCAAGTAAACATAAGTCATTTCAGCGGTGATATTTATTCTAATACTACTATTGCTGAAATAATACCCGAACCTTCAACTTTTTCGCTAGCTCTGAGCATTGCAGCTATACTTGTAATTGCAATGCGCAGGCATCTCAATTGTGCTGAATAGTTGAGACATCAATGTTGCAGCAGCACTTGAAGACTATTTTACTTAACGAAATGGACCGCGACGACCTGGACCACCTCTATAGGTGGCATTTTCTAGACGTTCTCTAACTTCTTCACTAAATTCGGCGGACTCTAAATATCCTGCAAATGCAGATGGGTCTTGGTCTTTCCAATTGGCTGCAACTCTCTCCATCAGATACCCTTGCATTCTTTCGTTGGAAATAGACTCTGCCCAGCTCATCGCATTAGCAGGATCTTCTTGAGCAGCCCGAAAGGTATAACTTGCAACGGCGCGGTCTAGTTCCGGTGAAGCGGGCAGAGTATTGAGCCACTCAGCTGATGCAGATAAATCATACTGTGACCATTCTCGAATAATGTTAGCGGTACCTCGACCAAAAGCTGGATCTTCTGCATCTAAATTAGACAGCCAGTCTGCTGCTGCGATCGGATCACTTTCTGCCCATTCACCAATTAAAGAGGTCTTCATCCACGTTGTCGCTGATTCTCCCAATGAATTTACATAGGTAGCCGCTGCAGTAGGGTCATATTGCGCCCACTCATCGACCATTTCTGCAAGCAGGCGATTTTTCGTATCACCATCCTGCATTGCCTCGACTGTTAAGCGAGCTACCTCTAGTCCGCCCTGGCGTACCTGCATCTCAATAACTTCGCTTAGAATATTATTTTTTAATCGCCTTTCTACATTGGTAGCCTCTTTCATTCCATATGCCTGCGCAAATGCCGCCGTAGGTTCGGATTGCGCATAACCGCGAAATATAGCCATTAATTTTCGATTCATGACCTGTTTCGGTATTTGATCGGAATGGGTATCTGCCCAAGAAAGTGCTGCATTTGGGTTTGTTGCGCCCCAAGCTTGCAGGATACTGTTTATAGCACGTTCTTGGTCACGAACAGATGTAATTTTAGTTGCTTCTAATAAAGCGAGCTCTGGTTGATCCGAAGCCATTCGCACTAATAAATCTTTAATAATAGTAGCACGCCTTGGATCCGTAAACGGTAAGGCAAATGCTCCTTGCAATGATTCTTCCAATGTGACCGCTGGATAGTAAATAGCTTGGCCCTCGTCTGTATTCGAGGCTAACTCTTCTGTGTTTTCTAATTCTACAGTTCCGTGCTGGCTAGATGCATCATTTTTTTCGTCATTAGAAGACTCATTAGTTGCACTAGCAGTTATAACATTATCTACAGCAAATTGCAGTCCTCTGCCAATAGCGAAGGCTGCAAGTACAGTTGCTGACCAAACGATTACTAATATAAAGTGCGTTGGAAGTTTCATGTGATAGCTAATTTATTATAGAACACTTTTTAGTTACTAATTAGTCGTTATCCAAACTAAATTTTTTTCACTTATTTGCTTAAATAAATCAATGATATCAACATTTTTCATCTCTATGCACCCACCGCTAAATGGCCTACCTATACGTGCTTCGTGATTTGTACCGTGTATGTATATGTAACGATTATAGGTATCGCATCCATCGCCTACATTAACTCCGCGTTCCAAGCCACGTAAACGAATGATGCGACTAGTAATCAGATTACTTTCCTGCTGTTGTGTTGTTAATTTTGTGAAGTGCTGGGTGGGCACTCGTCCTTTAAAAACCATACCACTTGGTTGCTCTGAACCGATCATAGTAGCAATTGTATGTAATCCAGTCGGCGTACCATAGGAATTAGCGACGCAGCTACTAGGTTTTTTCGAAGTAGAAACTGTATATTCTTGTGCAAGTTTTCCATCAATAAGGTAAAAGAGTCGTTGCGATTTGATCGAAACGATTAGTAGTTGAGCAGTCGGCGAGATTGACAATACCATGCAGCTTTGTTTTACACGCTCGTATTCCACTTTCAAATTAAATGGCATATAAGGTAGGCATACTCGGAGCGACTGGGGCGGTCGGTCAAGAAATCATTCGTTTACTCCACGAACGTAATTTTCCGTTCAGTGAGTTACATCTACTTGCTTCTGCTCGTTCAGCAGGCAAAACACACAAGTATGCAGGTAAGAAATGGACCATTCACGAGGCTACCGAAGCTAGTTTTTCTGGGTTAGATATCTGCATTTTTAGTGCTGGAACCGGTCAATCCTTGCAGTTCGCAGAAGCTGCATCTAACTGCGGTTGTATAGTTGTCGATAATTCTTCGGCATTTCGAATGGATCCAAACGTTCCGCTCATTGTACCTGAGGTCAATCCAAATGCTATTGATGATCACAAGGGTATTATTGCTAATCCTAATTGCTCAACGGCAATCACTCTAATGGGACTGTATCCCTTACACCAAGCATTTGGCTTAAAGCGCTTCATAGCATCCACCTATCAAGCTGTATCGGGTAGTGGCGCCGCTGGCTTAGCGGAATTAGAAATGCAGACCAAGGCTTGGTGCAATGGCGAGCCTTTGAAGCGTGAAGTCTTTCCTCACCAAATCGCCTTCAACCTGATTCCTCACGTGGATAGTTTCGAAGAAGATGGTTACACTCGCGAAGAGATGAAAATGTTTCATGAAGGTAAAAAAATCATGGGGATTGATGACTTACGAGTGACGTGCACCTGTGTTCGCGTGCCAGTTCTTCGTGCGCACTGCATTTCAATAAGCGCAGAATTTGAGCGACCTGTTAACGTTCAATCTGCACATTCTAGCATTCAATCTTTCCAGGGAGTAGAGTTAGTTGATGACCCAAGACATCTAAAATACCCGATGCCACTAGATTATTCGGAAATAGTCCCATGTGCAGTAGGGCGCATTCGTAAAGACGGGGTTTTTGATAATGGATTAGCCTTATGGGTAACAGGGGACCAATTATGGAAGGGTGCTGCGCTCAATGCCATACAGATTGCAGAATTGTTACATACTAAGGACCTCGTAAAATAAGTTAACTTCTCGATGCTTGAACTAGCTCGTCATCTATCGGACTGCAGTCTACTTATTCTAATTTGGATAGTACAACTGGCTATTTATCCATCTTTTCAATTTATGTCTACTGAACAGCTAATACAGTGGCATGCTAAATACACAGAACGCATGGCGTGGATAGCTGGTCCATTAATTCTGCTTCAAACAACAATCGTTAGCATACAGATCGCTCAAGAAACAAGTGCCATACATATACTATCTGGGTGTGTCGTCGGTGTTACTTGGATGCTAACTTATTTTGTTTCTATTCCCTTGCACCGCGCGATTAGTCAAGATGGAGCCGGCCCAGTAGTACTTAAAAAATTGGTAGATACGAACTGGTACCGTACTATTTGCTGGTCTGTCCTGTTTGCTATAGGGTGGTGGGCTAACTAGAAAAGGGCAGCACTTAAATCCGACCACTGAGCATATTTAGCTCCCGTAAATATTGCGCACATTCTAGTTGTAGCGCTTCTAATTGAGAATTTGTGATGCGCCATTGCCAGTTTCCACTAGCTGCGCCTGGTGTATTTAATCGGGCCTCTGTGCCAAGACTCATAATATCTTGTACAGGAACGATTGCCAATCGACCAACCGAGGAGAGGGCACAGCGAACGAGATCCGCTGCGATTGTCTCTCCAGTAACTTTTAAGTAAGTACGCACTTGGTTTTTAGCTGATTCATGTAGACTAGAAAACCATCCAACTGTTGTGTCGTTATCATGTGTACCTGTATACACTACGCTATTAACTGTGTGATTGTGCGGTAGATATGCATTGGATGAATTCTCATCAAATGCAAATTGCAAGACTGCCATACCAGGAAATCCAGTTGCTAAATGTAGTGATTCGACAGCCTCAGTGATAACGCCAAGATTCTCTGCAATAATTTGAGCTTCAGGAAACTTCGAATGTATCGCATTAAATAATTTTATACCTGGGCTTTTTTCCCAACTACCATTTCGGGCGGTAGACTCATTTGCTGAAACTGACCAATAAGACTCAAAACCACGAAAATGGTCAAGGCGTACAATATCATAAAAGCTTAAATTATTACCAATACGCTCCAACCACCAAGAAAAATTACTGTTGATGTGCGCAGGCCAATTATACAATGGGTTACCCCATAGTTGACCATCAACTGAAAAGTAATCGGGTGGTACTCCTGCAACTGCTATTGGCTCACCATTTATCGTAAGCTGAAAGAGTTCGCGGTTGGACCAAACATCAGAACTATCAAGAGATACAAAAATAGGTATGTCTCCCATGATTTTAACTCCATTTAATTTACAATAGGTATGCAGGCGCTCAAATTGCGCATAAAACAGGTACTGATAAAACACTTGAGCATCGATTGCATCTTCGAGTTCTTGTGTACGCTCTAAGTTATAGGCAGTATTATAGTTTCGATACTTAGTCGGCCAATCCAACCAACAACTACCATTATATTGACTTTTTAGAGCCATAAATAAGGCATAATCTTCTATCCAAGATGATTGCTGCTCGCGAAATTGGCGTATACTTCCATAAATGCCTACACTATCTTTTCCAGAAGCTAAAAAACGTTGATGTGCGATTGTTAAAAGTGGCCAATAAGAGCTGTATAAAGTACCATAATCGACGAACTCATTGGATAATTCTTGGAGACTTTTTCTTTCATCACTTAAAAGTAAGCCTTCCGATTCTAGTGGATCTAGATCTATAAAATATGGATTACCTGCAAATGCAGAAAAACACTGATATGGAGAGTCTCCATAACCCGTAGGACCAAGCGGGCATATCTGCCAAACGCGCATACCGCTATCCTTTAAAAAATCAACGAAGCGATAAGCGCTAGAACCAAAATTACCGACGCCAGTAAAAGAGGGTAAGGAAGAAATCGGTAACTGCACACCAGTAGACCTTGATTGTAGCCAATTATATAAAGCGTCTTCAGCCATGTCGTTAAGACCTTACTAAGTAGCTATGGCATTCAGAACAGTGGCTAGAATTAAAACTAGACATAATATATATTGTGCGAAGTATAGACTTTACTTAGTTACCTAATTAGCTAGTCCCCAGCGTTTTGTGAAAGGATAATAGATAAAGATCGCTTTACCGATGACGGATTGATCTGGAACAAAGCCCCAATAACGACTGTCTGCTGAATTTGCAGAATTGTCCCCTAATGCAACGTAACTATTTTCGGGCACTCGCATACTACGACCCTTGGCCAATAAACGCTCATTGATATATCCGCTATATTCACCGACTTGCTTTGAGTTACTAACAAAAGCCTCTACCTCAGTGCGTGGTGTATTGTTAACATGCAATGTACCATCAATGATTTCAATTTCCTCGTATTCGGCACCCCCGATTCTTTTGATGTAATACTTTGGCGTATAATCTCCGGTAGCCCTACCAACTGCCTCTAATATATCATTTGTGCGAAACACGAAAGGATCTCCAACTTTAGGTTTACGAAAGTGATAGGATAAACGGTCCACAAACAAGGCATCACCAAGAGTAATGGAAAATTCCAATAAAGTATCGCCCACATTGACCTGTTGCCCAAAACTTATCGCTACTAGGCCATTTCCTAAGTTACGGATATTCGTTGGTGTCGACTTTTTTAGTAGGCTTTTTTCTAAAGTATCTTCAAGGCCGAACTCAAGTGGCACACGAAGCCTGTGCGGCTTTTCATCGACTAAAAACGTATACTCTTTGAGACGAGTAGGCATAATACCAAACCATTTTCGCCCGTCAACGACCTCATAAAAAACAACTTGTCCACCGTTACTTGTCTGCGCAACAAGTAGCTCAATTTCTCCACTATTGTTAGCGATTACCTTATAGTGACGCGCCCCAAGTGTGAGTTTGTTTAAGACCCTAGATAATCGACTAGGTGAAGTATCCCCATTGTAAACTATAGAGTTCATTCCACTGTAGGTGGGATACATAGAATTTGTTGGTATTATAAATGGCTGAAAAAAGAATGATCGAATACCAATTACTATAATAGCTGCAACTAATAGGACTTCTATATTATCACTTAAAAAAGTCTTTGGGTAAATTTTACCTCCCACTTTGCGCAGCAATTGATCCAACTGATCCAATTTAGGATTCAGTACTGCTTGATTTTCTTGTTTATTATATAGTAAGATTTCTACTTCTTTAACTAACACTTTAAGCGCTGCGTATTGACCTGGAGCTATAATATCACGACGATAATTACTAACCCTATAGGCAGCATGTAGTAATTCTTTTGCTTTTTTACGTCGATTTTTCATGAGATTAGTAACTTGTAAATTTAGACAATTAATAAGTAGGAGCGCTTAAGAATTGCGAGTTTCATTTATGCGCAATTAACAACAAATGGAGTACTCAGTTGCCGCCATCTGAGGTCTTTAGAATTTTGATAAAAGCATCCTGAGGAATCGACACGCTGCCAATATTTTTCATGCGCTTCTTGCCCTCTTTTTGCTTCTCGAGAAGTTTACGCTTACGCGATATATCTCCACCATAACATTTCGCAGTAACGTCCTTACGATACGCACTGATTGTTTCTCGAGCCACTACTTTTCCTCCCACAGCCGCTTGAATAGCAATCTTAAACATCTGGCGCGGTAAAATTTCCTTTAAGCGGCCGCATAAAGCGCGCCCCCTGCCCTCCGCCTTATCGACGTGTACGATAGAGGAAAAAGCGTCTATTTGTTCTTGATTAACGAGTAAATCCAAGCGGCATAATTTGCCTAAATCGTAACCATCCATTTCATAATCCATAGATCCATAGCCATGCGTCACGCTTTTTAATCGATCATTAAAGTCCACCAATATTTCGTTAAGTGGCACACGACACACTAACATCACTCGCGTATCATCAATAGTTTCAGTGTGTTCACATATGCCGCGCTTTTCACTCATCAAAGCAAGTACATCTCCTATAGATTTGCTAGGAATGTGAATAGCTGCCTTGATCATAGGTTCTGCAATCGACTCTATTTCTGCAGGATCTGGTAGATGAACTGGATTATGAACTTCAATCATATCCCCGCCAGTTTTCGTCACGTTATAGACCACACTAGGATAAGTGGAAATTACATCTAGATCATATTCACGTCGTATTCGCTCTTGAATTATTTCCATGTGTAGCAAGCCCAAGAAACCACAACGAAAGCCAAAGCCCAGCGCTACCGAGTTTTCTGATTGATAGACAAAGGCGGCATCATTCAAACGTAATTTACCCATCGATGCTTTAAGCTTATTATAATCACTGGTATCGATTGGATAAATGCCGCTAAATACCATTGGACTGACCTCCTTATATCCAGGAAGCATCTCATCAGCAGGTGAATTGGTATGTGTTATAGTGTCCCCTAGCTTAATATCAGCTACATCACGTATATTAGTCACAATATAGCCGACATCACCTGCTTGAAGCTTCTCTAATTTACTCATCTGCGGAGAAAACTTACCCACCTCTTTAACTTGGGATTTTCGGCCATCGCTCATCATTAGAATTTGATCAGACGCCTGCACGTTTCCGGAGAACACACGTACGTAGCAAATGACCCCCTTGTACGCATCATAGACACAGTCAAATATTAGCACGCGTAAGCCATCCATATCTGCCCAGCGTGGTTTTGGCATACGCGTGACTGCTGCCTCCATTAAATCGTCTATGCCAAGTCCAGTTTTACCACTTGTGAGAACTGCTTCTTCTGCAGGTATGGCTAGTACATCTTCTAACTGTTGCTGCATTGCCGGAATATCTGCGCCTGGAAGATCCACCTTATTAATTACAGGTATAATCTCTAGGCCTTGCTCAATTGCTAATTGCGCATTAGCGACTGTTTGCGCTTCGATTCCTTGCGCTGCATCAATTAGTAGCATAGCGCCCTCACAAGCAGTCAGACTACGCGATACTTCATATGAAAAATCCACATGACCCGGAGTATCAATCAAATTAAAAGTATAGTCTTGGCCATCCTTCGCGGTGTATATCATCGAAACGGGGTGACTTTTTATAGTAATGCCACGCTCACGTTCAAGATCCATGGAATCAAGGAGTTGTTCCTTCATATCACGCACCTCCACTGTCTGCGTAAGCTCTAATATTCGATCCGATAGAGTCGTTTTACCATGATCTACATGAGCAATGATACAAAAGTTGCGAGTATGATTAAGGTCAGTCATCCTAAGAATGCGAAATGCACTACCATCACGTCACAATTGGAAAAATCAATCACGGATCTTAAGTGTATAGTAGCAGGTGTACTTCGTCGACCAATCCAGTGCAGTTATTTGACTAATTAGGACTTTACGAATGATCACAAAGGCAACTCTTCGTACTCAGAAAAAGGTGTCACTTTAAGAGATTTATCGATACGTTTTGCAAATCCAGTAAGTACTTTACCAGGCCCGCACTCGTAGAGCTTAGTTAAAGAATGGTCATTTGCAGCATTACGTAAACAATCCTCAAAGCGGACAGAAGAAACAATTTGTTTTATAAGTGCATCCTTAATTGCCTGCCCAGATTCAACGCGATCTCCTGTTACATTTGTATAGGTGGCATACCTTGGAGGACTAAAATTAAAATCTTTGATAAACGCAGCGAATGTATCACTTGCTGACTGCATGAGTTTGCTATGATAGGCGCCCGCCACATTAAGCAGTTTACATAGTTTAAATCGCCCTTTTGACGCAGTTACTGCTTCGATGATTTGATGCTTATTGCCAGAAATGACAATTTGTCCCGGACAATTAAGATTGGCGATTTCGATGCCTAATTCATCGCAAAATATTTGTACTTCATCTGTAGTTCCTCCGATCACTGCAGCCATACCACCCTCGGTTGTATCGCATGCTTCTTGCATGAGCCGCCCTCGCTCGGCAACTAATCGTAAGCCAGTTTCAAAGTCATATACCTGTGCGACTGCAAGTGCAGTTAATTCACCAAGACTTAGTCCGCAGACGGCAGTTAAGTCGTCTAAATGGCCTCTTTCTTGCAGAATGGAAAATAAAGCATAGCCATGTACATAGAGCGCTGGTTGGCAGGCTTTTGTTTCCGTAAGAACAGATTCGGGACCCTCAAAACAAACACTTTTAAAGTTCCAGCCAAGGATGTCATCTGCCTTATCGTATAACTCTCGAGCAATGGCTGAGTTTTTGTAGAGCGAATGCCCCATTCCAACAGTTTGTGCGCCTTGGCCGGAGAAAAGTAATCCCTTGCTCATAATTTTTGTATTTCTAATTAATTACACTATTAGATTTAAGTCTGAATATAAAATATAATTTTAAGAATCATATATAATACAAATAAACTAATCTATATGATGGTTAAAGATTATCGTATTAGGTTTGCAAGAATCCTTTGATCTCGCATCAATATAAAATGTGTTTATTAAGTTTTATATGCATTAACGTATAGTTATGGTTACAATTAATATAGATAAGTACTGGTCTGAGTTGCGTGAACAGGCGACTGCGATTATCAAGCGTGAACCAGGTTTAGCTTCACTGTGCAACGAAACAGTCCTAGAGCGCAGTTCTTTTGCAGAGTGCATCGCATATCGAACCACTCGTAAACTCGCCAACCATGCGGCCTCAGTTGATGTATTGCACGCTACTTTCTTAGAAGCATTTGCCAGCGATCCTGATATATTACGACAAATTGCGTGTGACATGCAGGCAGTCTGTGATCGCGACCCTGCGTGCCTCGATGTGCTGACTCCCCTACTTTACTTCAAAGGCTTTCAGGCTTTAGTTTGTTACCGAGTCGCTCACTTTCTTTGGCGCTATGATAGGCGCGAATTTGCGCTCTATCTTCAAAGCCTTGTTGCAGAAACATTTGCCGTCGATATACACCCGGCAGCAAAAATAGCCTGTGGCATTCTTCTCGACCATGCAACTGGGTTTGTCGCAGGTGAAACGACAGTAATTGAAAAAGATGTCTCTATCTTACATGAAGTTACTTTGGGTGGTACTGGTAAAGATCGTGGCGACCGCCACCCCAAAGTACGCTCTGGCGTCTTGCTCGGTGCTGGCGCAAAAATTCTCGGAAATGTCGAAATTGGCACCTGTGCAAAGGTTGGAGCTGGCAGCGTAGTACTCAAAGATGTGCCTGCATATACAAGTGTCGCAGGCGTTCCAGCAGAAATTATTGGTAAAACAAGTGATGTATCCCCAGCGCTAGGCATGTGCCACGAGATAGAAGAGTAATTTTTTTATGCGATTGGCATTCACTATAATTTAGTAATACCAAGGATCGATGCTCAGTATCGCCACACTCGATAGTCAAAATGCCCTATGGTCACTGTGCCTAGCTATAGCGGCAGGCTGTTTCTTAACGGTACTAGCCCGGCGGCTACACTTACCGACTATTGTACTACTTTTACTAGGTGGTTTTGCATTTGGTGCAGAAGGATTAGGCATTCTCAATGCAGACGCATTGGGAGATTTTCTACCTCCTGTTGTTTCTTTAGCAGTCGCACTTATATTATTTGAAGGTGGACTTACACTGGACCTAAAAGGCTTTAGTCAAACTTCCACAGTAATACGCCGCCTTTTAACGATCGGAGTATTGATTACTTGGATAGGATCAGCACTTACTGTCTTCTATATTTTTGATACGACCCCTTCCATGGCGCTGCTCATGGGCAGTCTTATTATCGTAACTGGTCCTACGGTGATCGTTCCGCTACTGCGACGTATTCGAATACAACAACGCTTGGGTAGCATCTTGCACTGGGAAGCCGTTTTGATTGATTCTATCGGTGTATTTGTAGCCATTTTATGCTACGAATGGGTCGTTGAAGGTGGTGGCACTGTAGCCATACCAAATTTCTTGATTCGAATCATTAGTGGGGCTGCAATAGGAGGTATCGGCGGCTATGGCATCTATTTTGCGATGCATCGCAGTTTAGTGCCAGATAACATTGTGAATGCTTTTGCTCTAGCTAGCGCGATGTTGATTTTTGGTTTAACCGAGCTCATACGACCCGAGGCTGGCTTATTAGCAGTTACAGTAGCGGGGCTTATTGTAGGCCTTAAAAAGCCCAGGCAACTTCGCGAAATAAAGGCATTTAAGGCAGAAATTGTCGATTTGCTGATTGGTCTACTATTCTTACTTCTTGTATCGCGCTTAAGAATCGATCAGTTCGAAAATTTCTTCGACTTAGGTGGCGGTTGGGTATTATTATCAGTTATAGTATTTGTTCGCCCATTAAGCGTAATTGCTTCTGCTTGGGGGACACCGCTGAAGGTACGTGAGCGTGTACTACTCAGTTACGTAGCTCCGCGTGGAGTAGTTGCTGCATCCATGGCTTCCTTATTTGCGCTTTCACTAGCAGCCAAAAATCCAGATAGTACCTATCCAGCCTTAATAGAGTCATTTGTATACTCGGTAATTTGCGCAACTGTACTCATTCAAGGACTGTCTTCAGGATTGGTCGCACGCCTACTCCGACTTCAGCGCCCTGCTCCGAATGACTGGGTGATTATAGGCGCCCATCACTTTGCTCGTGAATTAGCAAAAAGGCTAACGCGCGAAGATGAGCTGTCGGTAATATTACTCGATACGAATGCACGAAATGTATCTCTAGCTAAACGAGAAGGACTCATAGCGCTAAACTGCGATGGTATGGAAGCAGAAAAGCTCTATGAAGAAGAACCGTTACTTTTTGGTACAGGATATGTACTCGCACTGACAGATAACATCGAATTTAACCAAATTTTAATGCAAAGATGGGCGGAAATTTTAGACAATGAGAAAGTCTATGGATGGATTCCTCAAGACAGTCCACACGCAGAGGATCAAATTACCGGCCAGTCTGCATTCGGTGATCTCACCCGTCCCTCAGTTATTGGAACTGAGCTAATGCAAGGAGAGAGTAGTTTTGAAGTTGTTACTTGGAAAAGTGGTAAAACCCTACCCTCTGGTGATTGGCACCCCCTGTTCGTGCGACGCGGACGATCCATAAAAGTAATTGCCAATGACGCGGCACTCAAAGACGTAGCTAAAGAAGAGCAAGAGGTACTATGTCTACGCCGTACAAAAGGGTTCTTATTGCGTGCCCTACAAAACGGCGATTACGCGACCCTTCACATTGAATCCATACCAGACCTATATGGACAATTGATAGATCTTGCAGGTCAAAAAATCGATGGAATATCAAAGGAGAGTATTTTAACCAATTTAAATGCGCAGCAAAAAGTCTTTCCTGCTTTTATGGGTCATGGAATAGCAATACCACATGCACATTGCGATGGCTTGGAAACTAGGGTGTGTTTTGTCGCCAAACTAAATCAAGGATTACAGGTACAGGGACAAGAAGATGGCATCGACTTCGTATTCTTTTTATTAAGTCCAGTTGGAGATGATGAAGGCCACTTAGCTACACTTGCAGATATTGCTCGTAACTGCCGGTCCGAACGTACCAGAGAGCAGATTAAGCGGTCCCAATCAATCGATGCAATTATAGCTACGATGACAACTTAAAGTACTAAATTTGTTGCGGCGTAGATAGCGTAGAGTTGACAGATCATTAAAAGCACGACTTATGGACTACTATTATTTTTTTGCTCGGGTGGTGAAATTGGCAGACACGCCAGATTTAGGTTCTGGTGCCGTAAGGCGTGAGGGTTCAAGTCCCTCCCCGAGTACCACTTAATCAGGTCTCTTAAACATCCAAGGCATAACTCCCTTGTTAACCTCAACACTCTCTATAACAGTTTCCCGTATAAACGCATCATTAGTGTACAATTTACTGCTAAAGGCTATCATAAGACCCGATACATTCTTGAAGTCCGATTGCTCTATATACCTCTTAGTGCCATCAACCCTAAGTGATTGCTCCGCTACTTGATGACGATTTGAGTCCAAAAAATAAAGATAGTACTGTTGATTAGGTAGGACTACTTTAGTCTGAATACATATTTTATCATCTATTGTGGCAGCTTCAAGAATCTCTATCGTTTTACCAGGTAGCAATGGCCATACTAAATGACCACCAAACCAAGAGTCACGTATAAAGTCTATAGAAGCATCCAATGACATTGTCTTGGATATTTCCGACTCAAAGGTTTTAATTTGCCAAGCTTCGACTCCATCGAAGCAAGTGATAATTCTCTCATTATTACCAACATATATGATAGACTTATTTAAGTCAGGCCTCTTTCTGTAGTTAACGAAGCGGTAGTACTTACCGTTAGGGTATATTAACATACCCTTAATACACAGGCTCTTTATTTTCTGCCAGCTTTCTGCACCACCTAGACTATTTCTATAGTAGCTTTGTAGTGTATCGCTAACTTTCTGACTAAGCCCCTTGGTATCCATCGGATCTGGCAAAACCGTCTCCTCGTTAACGAGTAGGTCAGCGTACCGGTAGGGCTTAATGGTCTTTTCAGAAGACCACAAAAGCGCAGTTAGCCAAAAAAGGCTAATGAAAAGTACATATGCAAGCCTTGTACCCATTACTAATAGGAACATAAGCTCCAACTGTTATTGATGAACTAACTATAGTAGAGGTACACACAATGAAGATGGCAGTGGATAAAGTATTCACAAAGATAGGAGAAAATATTTATATAATTTCTAGCTTAATCCGTACCAAATAACCCAAAAAACATAATCTTTTTTTTGGTTTAAATAACCCACAGGTCGAAACTGAAAGAACCTGAATAAAGTTATACGATTTGAGCGTCCCCAGTCTACAAATGATGGGCACAAGGTAAGCAAATTATGTAAACACTATCCTACAACTCAATACAGCGAAACTAAGGTAAGCGACTTGAGCGCTTAGAGAACATTAACCAATTAAAGAACTAAATTACACTAATCTCCCGCCTGCGAAGAGCCACAAGCCCAAGGGCTAGCCCTCCAAGAAGCAGTGCGTAACTGGAAGATTCTGGTATAATATTGAATGTACCATTCATTGATGGGTGAACATTACATACATAAGTTTTGGTATATGTGCTGTAATCCGTACTAGTATCGAGTGTAAATGATTGTGAACCTCTAAAACTTAAATTATTAATTAAATTTGTAGTGTTACCTTGTGAGTCAGTAATATACATTCTGAAAGGGTGTGAGGTATTGTTGCCAGTAAAAGTATACTCAATGCCAGTAAGCAAGCTATCTGAACCACTGTTAGTAAAGTTAAAATCAGTGACACCATCATTAATGCTGAAACTATAAAATGGGTCATCAAAACCAGAAGTGTTCA
The DNA here is from genome assembly GCA_002699365.1 of Coraliomargarita sp. Lineage (GTDB taxonomy): Bacteria > Verrucomicrobiota > Verrucomicrobiia > Opitutales > Coraliomargaritaceae. The sequence continues at coordinate 40,059 of PAAN01000021.1, forward strand.
CTAATACATCCACAGCAAAAGAACTTAAGGAAGTGAGTAAAAAAAGAGGGAAGAAGTAATAGCGAGAATTCATAACGTAAACATAAAGGTATTAACTAAAAAAAACAACACATAGTTAAAGATTTTACAGTAATTTTAGTAGAAAAATACCAACTATTTTTCACCAATTTAGAAATTAACATTTATTAATGACTTATTCACAACGTAAATAACTGATATGCATCTATTTTCGTAGTTATTAACAATAAATACATAAGTTATTAACTTTCAATTATTTATGAATTTAATTGTTGACCTTAATGCTTTTTCTAACAATTTTATTTGCTTACCTTAATTGGTATGTGATCTTTGACAGAAGCGATAAAAGTTAGTGATGCAGCAATGCATTAACTAATGCATTATCTCGATAAAGTCCGATTAGTTTCGGAAAATGGTCGGGCGAAGCTAGCATTCCCGGCCCCTACTTTTATAACACTTCGGTGCTATATGTGGTAGGCACATGTCACCTACTTCCACAGAGGGTTCGTTTACCTTCTGCGTTTAACGATTTGGATGTAGGCGGTGAGCATTTGCTTAAGAGCTCAGTATATTGAGTCGCTTTAGCACGAACCCTTTGCCCACCGAGTTATGTAGTTATAAACAGGGTTCATTTGTTTATGATTACAAACACAGTCGGTCTTAGACCGGTAGTTGTTACTGTGAGCTAGTATGGAGTTATGATTTAGTGGTAAGACAAAGGTACAACCACTCGATCCTGATGGTTTCGCAACCTATTAGGGGAAAAAGAATCGTTGCTCTGTGGATTGAACATACTGAGTTGAGACAACGGGCGGCCGTTGGCGAACGCTTTATGTAATAATATTCGATTAGCGGGAGGTTTTAACAGAATCGTTCGCCTGAGTAAATAATGCAACTTGCGGGATAAGAGACAAGACCCGTGGTGTAAGGCAAACGACTGACTCTTGTAGCAGTGCCGACCTTATGCTAAGATTACTAACAATTCATCTCAGTATTGTAAGAAATCGTGTTCGCGGTGTATATATTAGCAGATATGTATGTTGCGAGCAGAGAAGTCTCACCCTAAGCGTATCTGATGGTAACATCAGTTACTGGTTCCGCTACGGAACCTTATAGTTAGAATCGTCTTACTAACTAGCGTAGCGTCGGGGAACTGGCAGCCACATCATTCGACGGATGGGATGGCGCCTAATGCCAGTGCAACGAGGAAAGAGAACGTGGCGAGTTCCCACTCCTCACCTTTTTATTACATCTTCGGATGCTAGTAATTAGATAGTATCGTAATTCATACGTGAGTGGCGATCGGCCCGTAGACTAATAGTCTACGGGTTTTTTGTGTCTACATTGCTGATAGGATTGAAAGGACTACCTTTGATAATTGCGTCTACCGCTTGAGGTGCGCTCACTGCTACCACCATTACCTCCAGCACCACTTCGAAACGGCTTTCCGCGTTTATTAGCAGTACGATTGGGTCGTCCTCGTGAGCGACTTCCTGCACTAGCTCCGGATCTTCTGCCTTGTGCGGGCTTTTTCACAGGTCGTTTACTGGTGTGCAGATCCTCTACCTCTTGCAAATGATAGTCATGATCCCGTTTAACTGGTATGGGCTTTTTGATCAATCGCTCCACTTGGCGCAGTAAGGCGACCTCTTCTTCTGTGCAGAAACTAATTGCCTGACCGCTCTTACCGGCACGCGCGGTACGCCCTATACGGTGCACATACGCATCCGGTTCCATTGGTAAATCATAGTTTACTACTAATGTAATATTTTTTACATCGATTCCGCGTGCAGCTACATCAGTCGCTACTAATATATCAATTTCTCCTTGGCGGTACCGATCGAGTGTCTTCTCACGAGCGGATTGTGATTTATTGCCATGAATAGAATCTGCGCTCAGACCTTCTTGAATAAACTTTTTAGCTAAATTTTTTGCACCATGTTTAGTTCGTGTAAAAATAAGGCTTAACTCTTCTTGGTTATCATCAAAACGACGATGTAACATGTCTAAAATCAACTTTTGCTTAGCATTTTTTCCAAGGAATAGGACCTGTTGGTCAACTTTTTCCGCTGTCGAACCTTGCGGGGCGATACGAACTTCATCTGGCTTGTATAGCATAGCCTGTCCTAGCTTGGTAATCTCTGTCGCCATAGTAGCTGAAAAAAGCAGGGTCTGACGTTTTTTTGGCAATTTGCTTTCGATTTTACGGATGTCACGAATAAATCCCATATCTAGCATACGGTCAGCCTCATCGAGTATAAATGTCTCGACCTGAGAGAGGTCGACATGTCCCTGATCCATTAGATCGATCAAACGACCTGGACAGGCGACCAGTACATCTAGACCTTGAAAGAGCTGCTTAATTTGAGGCTTCTCTGAGACACCTCCATATACCAAACCGGTACTAAATTTTATGTACTTACCGTAAATTTTAAAACTATCTGCTACTTGGCCAGCTAATTCTCGAGTCGGCGTGAGCACAAGGTGGCGCACACCCCGGCGAAAAGGCTTGCGCCCGCACGAGGCGATATTGTGCAGTAGCGGTAAAGCAAAAGCCGCGGTCTTACCAGTACCGGTTTGTGCACAGGCAAGTAAATCTCCCCCTTTAAGTAGCAGTGGTATCGCCTTCGCTTGAATCGGTGAAGGCTTCGTGTAACCCCTTTCGCTCAAGGCGCGTTGAATCGGTGCGGACAGCTCTAGCTGCTCGAATTTACGTTCGTTCATAATTATTTGGCGCCAAGACGTTGTCGCAGTAGCAGGCGCTGCGCTATCGATGATCCTTATTATGGATGCCTAAAACAATCGCTCATCGATGACAGACCGCGTCAGGAGAGCGCAAGCGCTCAAGTATGGCAAGGAAGACACAGTAATCCTAGCAGCTTGCAAGCTCAATAGTTGCGCAGTAATCGTGCCCGTCCAAGCAAGTGGCTAAGCTTTATCGATCAGCTGTTTCAATAAATCATCGAGCATAGCTGGGTTTGCTTTTCCCTTAGTCGCCTTCATGACTGGCCCTTTAAGCGCATTAAGCGCCTTAAGATTTCCTGCCCTATATTCTGACACCGCTTTTTCATTGCCCGCTATTGCCTCTCGGCACAACGATTCGATCTCTTCACTATCATTACTTTGCTTTAAACCCTTTGTTTTGACGATCACATCTGGCATAATACCAGTGTTAAACATCTCGGTAAATACCTCCTTGCCGATCTGTTTTGAAATGACGCCTGTATCAATAATTTTAGCAAGAGTCGCTATGTGCGCAGGTGTGAGTTTACAATCACTCACGCAGTGAGAGGATGCCCCGCGCGCAGAAGCATCTGCTAACTCGCGAAGTAAATCATTAGCTATGTAATTGGCGATTGCCTTTGGCGCAGCGTAAACTTCTAAAGCAGCCTCAAAAAACTCACTTAGCTGCAAATTCGGGCACAACACTGAAGTGATAGTGTAAGGTAAATCCAAATCCCCTTGGTAACGACGCTGCTTATCTAATGGACGCTCTGGCAACTGCGCATCCAACTGTTCGATCCGTTTAGGATCCATCTGTACAGGCATCAAATCTGGGTCTGGGAAATAACGATAGTCATGTGCTTCTTCTTTACTGCGCAAAGAAGAGCTGCTACTACTATCCACATCCCATCGACGAGTTTCTTGGACGATAACCCCACCCTCATCAAGTATCTGAGTTTGCCGAGCAATCTCATATTCGATCGCAGCTTTTACATTAGAAATAGAATTTAAGTTCTTCATTTCGGTCCGAGTACCGAGCGAATTGGTACCGACCGGACGCAAGGAAACATTCGCATCGCAGCGCATTTGACCCTTCTCCATATCGCAATCGGAAATGCCGGCATAGATGATAAGATTACGTAGTGCATTAAGAAAGGCCACCGCTTCGGTAGAGTTCTGCATGTCTGGCTCAGTGACTATCTCGGCTAAAGGGACTCCTGCCCGATTGAAGTCAATAACTGTATCAAACGCCTCGTGGGTCAGCTTACCAGGATCCTCCTCTAGATGAATCCGATTGAGTTGGACCCAGCGGTGTTCGCCCTCGATATTTCTCGATGGCCCAGGTAGTTCGATTTCGACCTTTCCACCAATGCACAGCGGTTGATCGTTTTGAGTTAACTGATAGTTCTTAGGTGAATCCGGATAGAAGTAATTTTTTCTATCCCATTTGCACTGCTCAGCAATAGCACACTGCAGCATGAGCCCTAATTGTGCGCATTTCTCAATCGCGAGGTGATTGAGCACTGGCAAGGTACCAGGCAAGCCAAGTACCACGGGATCGGTTAGCGTATTTGGTTCTGCACCATAAACATAAGGCGCTGCTGTAAACATCTTCGTACGGGTCTTTATTTGTACGTGTACTTCAAGACCGATGACAGCTTCGTAAGACATGTTAGTAACAATTAGTAAGTTTAGTGTACAGCAAATTGGACAAAGAGAACCGCTATAATTTTGGCGTTTGCTGGTAATAATCGTGAGCCTGTTCAAACGCGTGTGCAACAGCGAACATATCGGCCTCTCCAAAAGCTGGCGCAATTACTTGCAAACCTATAGGCAAGCCAGCTTTGGTAAAACCACTGGGCACAGAAATAGCTGGAAGTCCGGCTAGATTAACTGAAATTGTGTAGATATCACTTAGATACATCGAAAGTGGATCATCACTGCGCTCACCGCGCTTAAATGCTGGAGTCGGTGAAGTCGGAGTCAATATCGCGTCTACTTGCTCAAAAGCATTTTCGAAATCATTACGAATTAAAGTGCGTACTTTTTGAGCACGCAAATAATAGGCATCATAATATCCAGAACTCAAAACGTAGGTACCTAATATAATACGACGCTTCACTTCTTCTCCGAATCCCTCACCTCGACTCTTGGTAAATAAAGAGACCGCATCATCTGCCGCAGCACTACGATGACCGTAACGAACTCCATCAAAGCGGGCCAAATTTGAGGACGCCTCTGCGGTAGCGACAATATAATAGACCGGTACAGCTAAGTCAGAATGTGGAAGGGATATGTCAATAATCGCACAACCTTGGGAGCGGTACCATTCGATGGCTTTTTCTATATTTGCCTTTACTTCTGGGTCGATTCCCTTGCCAAAAAATTCGCGCGGAACACCGAGTTTCCATGGACCCTTTTTTTTCTGTAAGGCTTGTACATAATGTGTGTCCCCTTGTGGCCGTATTGAGGTAGAATCTAGTACATCTTTTCCAAGCATCGCCTCCATCAGCAGCGCGGCATCTTCAACACAGCGAGTAAAAGGTCCCACTTGATCTAATGAAGATGCAAAGGCTACGAGCCCATAACGAGAGATAAGTCCGTAAGTAGGCTTCATGCCAACCACACCACAAAGTGCAGCTGGCTGTCGAATTGATCCCCCCGTATCTGTACCTAAGGTAGCAATTGCTTCTCCTGCTGCCATAGCAGCTGCACTACCTCCGGAAGATCCGCCCGGTATAGAGCCTAAATCCCATGGATTGGAAGTGGTTTGGTACGCTGAATTCTCGGTCGACGAACCCATAGCAAACTCATCCATGTTTAAACGACCGAATATAACTGCCCCCGCATCACGAAGTTGGCGTATGCAGGTAGCATCAAATGGTGAGGTGTACGATTCCAGCATCTTCGATGCGCAGCGTAGCGGTTGATCTTTGACTGCTAATGTATCTTTAATTGCAATGGGAATACCATCTAATGGGCCGAAAGTACTGCCTTGTGCTCGCCGCTCATCAGAGGCCTGCGCCTGAGCGATAGCATCGACTGCATCCAAAGAAAGGAAAGCCTGCACTTGGTCATCGACTGCTTTAATACGATCTAGTACCGCTTGCGTGACTTCGACCGAGGTTGTTTCGCCTACTTTTAGCGAGTGTGCAATCTGAGCAATAGTGTTGTAGTGTAAAGGAGGCATAATTTATTTGTAGCAGACAATTTTCTATCTTGAGTGCCTATTCAACAACCTTTGGAACAACTACTTGATTGTCGCGTTGTTCGGGAGCCATTTCTATAAGTGTCTGTGCTTTTAAGGTCGCCCCTGGGGCGTCACCTGGGCGCCAAACGTTATGAATATTTTGGGTGTGCGCCATCGGTTCAATTCCATCCACATCGACCGCGCTCAGCTTTTCAAAATGACCGAGAATATCGGCTAGTTGAGCGGACAATGTTGATTTCTCCTTATCGGATAGTTTAATGCGCGCCAAATCAGCGACATAATCGATATCGATGTGAGGTTTTTCGCTCATAATTACTTAAGTAAATAGGTTTTCTGTACGTAGTAGACAGGCTTTGATAAACTACTTACGGATTGTGTAATTCGTTTTTTCACAAATCAGTTGTTGTATCGAGTCAAAGGCTGCATTCACTTCCTTGTCCTTTAGTGTACGATCTGGTGCACGAAAACTAAGATTAAAAGCGAGACTCTTTTTGCCCTCTGGCAAGCCCTCTGCTTGATAAAGATCAAAAATACGCACGCTCTCACAATCAAATCCTTGTGATGATTTCTGGGCGAATTTGCTCACATCACCGTGCACTTGCTGCGCCAATGTCGAAGTATCGACGATCAAGGAGAGATCTTTGCTAGATGCGGGTTGATTGCTAATTGCCTTGTGGCGATTGCGCTTAGTTGTACGTTTGAAAAATTGTGGAGTCATCAAAATCGAGCCAGCCAAGACGGGTGCTGTTAGGTCCCAGCGCTTCTTAAGCGTGGTCGCGTTGATCATACCACAGGTTATTTCATAGCCCATGCGGCCAAAATCTCCTGCATAAGCGGCATGTCCACCCTGCCACAGATCGCAGGAATTAATTGGATGAAAAGATATTTTCTTTGCGGACTGCCCTGCAATTTCCAGAATATTTTCACAAATTGTGCGAGAAGTATAGAAGTCTTCCGATTCGCGCGTAAGCCATTCTCGCTGTCTGGATTCTTGAGCCATAACGAAACCAACTGACACGAGCTCGACTAATTGCCCCTGCACTTCACGATAGACATGACCGCGCTCGAAAAAACGAGTGCCCGTAGTACCACGCGCAGCGTTCAGTTGTAGTACATCAATCAATCCTGGTATCAACGAAGGGCGTAAGTGACTTTGGTCACTCTGCAATGGATTATCTAGGGCAAGGCATGCGTGACTGGAATCGCCAAAGAAATAACGCACCTCCTCAGGATCTCGTAGAGAGTAAAGAAAGGCTTCATTAAAATTTTGCCCCGTCAGATAATCGGCCACGCTCACGTTCACACTGTACAAGCGATCATCTGTTCGCTCAATGCCACGAGCTACAACTTCACTGTCAGGAATTTTACCGGTGCCATACATACGAATAAACTCCTCGATTAAATCAACCGGACGAAGCAAGTCTGCGCGGTACGATGGTATGCTTACTTCCCAGCGAGGGCAATTTTCAGCATCAGCGTATTGGGCGACCTGCAAGTTCAGCGACTCTAGAACAGATTGGATTACTGCATCACTTACTTCGAAACCAATAAAATCGCGGACCTGCTTAGGGTATAAAGTTATTACAGTAAGCGTAGATGGCTCACTACCAACTTCTAAGCGATTACCCACGATTGAGCCACCCGCTACATCGAGAATTAAATCGGCAGCACGCAGCGAAGCATAAGTGATACCTTTTGGATCGGCACCTCGCTCAAATCGATAGGAGCTATCTGTCGACAAATGGAGTGAGCGAGAGGTAGCGCGAATCGACTTAGGCGTAAAATAAGCGGATTCCAAGACCACATCGGTAGTCTTCTCATCGACCTCTGCATCGACTGAGCCCATCAAGCCAGCCACGACAAGAGCCCGCTCGCAATCGGCTATTACCAAGTTACTAGTGCTCAACTCTCGCTCCAAATTATCTAAAGTAGTAATCGACTCTCCTGCATGCGCAGTTCGTACCACAAGCTTACCACCCTTTATCTTAGCAGCGTCAAAAGCATGTAATGGCTGACCGGTCTCATGCAAAACATAATTAGTCACATCGACTACATTATTTATTGAGCGCTGCCCGGTAGCCTCGATCGCATCTTTGAGCCATGCCGGGCTAGGCCCTACCTTAACTCCTTGTATCGAAAGCGCGGTGTAGTGCGGACAAAGATCGTCCGCTAGTACCTGGACATCGGCAAGGAGCGACTTGCCTTCGTTTTCCTTACCCGCGGACAACTTGGGGTATTTAACCGGCAAACCAAAGCGTGCTGAAAGTTCACGCGCAACTCCTATATGACTGAGAACATCGACACGATTGGGAGTAATTTCTAAATCAAATACTGTGTCGCCTTGAGTGAACAGGGCGTTGATTGAAGTGCCTAATGGAGCATTCTTATCAACAATCATAATGCCATCATGATCCTGCCCAAGATGAAGTTCTTTAGCGGAGCATAACATGCCCTCAGAAGGTTGGCCGCGCAGTTTTGACTTCTTGATTTTAAAATCACCTGGAAGCACAGCTCCCGGCAAAGCCACCATCACCTTATCTCCTGAATTAAAATTCTTAGCACCACAAACAATTTGGCGTAGCGCACTCTCCTCTCCGGTGGAAACTTCGCAGCATCGTAAGCGATCTGCATCGGGGTGTGCCTGATAAGAGGTCACCTGACCAACAACAACATTAGGCATATTTGGTGGGCCTAACTTCTCATAAGTCTCTATATCAAAACCCAACAAAGGTAGCGTATCAACTAATACATCTGGACTGTGATCGATCGGATCCAGATCGATATAATTCTTGAGCCAATTGTAGGAAATTTTCATTTCAGCTATATATAAAAAGTTCTATTAAAGGTGTTTAACGAGGTAGCATTCCACGACTATGCAAACTGCTCTAAGAAGCGCACATCGTTTTGATAATAATAACGTATGTCATCGACGCCTTGAAGGATCATAGCGATGCGCTCGACCCCCATCCCAAATGCATATCCTGTGAATCGATCTGGATCAATATCGACTGACTTAAAGACCTCTGGATCAACCATGCCACAACCCATTATCTCGAGCCACTTGTTACTCAATTTACCAAGATCTGGTGAGTAAAAGTCCATCTCAAAACTAGGTTCTGTAAATGGAAAGAAACTAGGGCGAAGCCGTGTCTTAGCCTTAGGACCAAATATAGTTTTTACAAAATAATCTAGAGTCGCTTTTAGATCAAGTAAACTAACATGTTCATCCACATAGAGACCTTCAATCTGGTGAAAATTTGCACTGTGGGTCGCATCTGGCGTATCTCGACGAAAGCAGCGACCCGGTGCTATTATACGTATCGGTGGCTTTGATTCGAGCATCGTGCGAATCTGCACAGTTGAGGTATGTGTTCGCAGTAAATATTTTTCATCTGCATGCTTCTCCACATTAGCAACCGTTAACTGGTCTGGAAGATAGTACGAATCTTGCATGTCGCGCGCGGGGTGATCCGCGGGTATATTCAAAGCGTCAAAACAATAATGCTCGGTCTCTATTTCCGTAGCCTCAGCAACTGAAAACCCAATCTTACTGAATAATTGAACCATTTCTTCACGCACTTGCGAAATTGGATGGAGTGTTCCTCTATCCAGATCTGGGCTCGGCAAACTCGGGTCAATTGATGGACCCAACCTAGTCGCCATCTCACCGGCTTCAATGCGTTGCATAACTTCATTAAATGCTGTAACGACAGAAGACTTAGCCTTATTAATTAATTTTCCAGCAGCGGGCTTTTCATCTTTGGGGACCTGCCCCATTGACTTCATGACCGCAGTCATTGCGCCATTAGGCCCTAAGATTGTAGCCTTATATGCCTCCAGTTCTGCGCGAGTTGAAAGATGTGGCATTTTATCCTGCACACCATCAATGATTGTATTTAGCTCAATTTCCATTTCGTGGCTCATATTCGTAATGTTTAGGCTTTCAAGCTAAGCAAATTTGTCGAGACGCATTTAATTAAAAAGTAAGTAAGCGCAGGCAAATCGTACCATCACTTACATTTACTAGTAATAGAAAAGTTAATAACCCTAAGTTATTTCTTTAAAAAGTGCTGCAATACACTTTTTAAGTACAGATATTTTTATGGGTTTACTTAAATAGGCATCCATTCCTGCATCTAAACATCGGTCCCTATCCCCTGATAAAGCATTAGCAGTCAGTGCGATGATTTTAATAGACTCTGCCTTATTTCCTGCTGCTCCATTACGAATTGCATGAGTTGCTTCAAAGCCATCCATCAGCGGCATCTGTAAATCCATTAATATGAGATCACTAGGCTGCTCGGATAATAAACTAATTAATTCCTTACCATTGTTACAAAATTGGGCTACACAACCCATACGCTTGAGCATATAACGAAGCAGGTGCTGGTTTGCTAAATTATCTTCAGCTACAAGAACATTTAAATCCAAGCCGTCATCAGGAGTATTTACGGTGCCATCATTGTTAGTTAGAGATAAATTGGAAGCAAGCGGAGTATCTACTGATGGTACTTTTTCGCTGTGAATATTTACAATGACATCAAAAAAGAAGCTCGAACCAGATCCTACCTGACTCTTTACAGAAAGTTGCCCATTCATAGCACTAGCTAAACGACGACTAATACTGAGCCCTAATCCAGTACCTCCAAATCTGCGAGTAGTGGATGAGTCTGCCTGAGAAAATGGCTCAAATATAGTTTCTATCTCCTTGGAATCGATACCGATACCAGTGTCTCTGATTTCAAACTCTAAGTGACTCTGAGATGATTGTTCTTCATTCTCGCGCACTGAAGCCTTTAAAATGACGGATCCCTTACTGGTAAATTTTACTGCATTGCCTAGAAGATTAATCAATATTTGTTGTATGCGCTTTTTATCACCTACTATGACTTCTGGGAGTGTCTCGTCAAATTCATGTAATAACTCAATTTTTTTACTCGCTGCATCTGCTTGAAATAATCGTAAAGTTTCATTTAATAAGTCATTTAAATTCAATTCGTGCATATCTAAATCTAGGCGACCAGATTCGATTTTTGAGAAGTCTAATATATCACTAATTAAGAATAATAGCGCTTCGCTACTAACCTGCAGTGTATCAACAAAGTCTTTTTGCTCCGCATTGAGTGGCGTCTCTGCAAGCATATCAATAAAACCAATCACTCCATTTAACGGTGTTCTAATTTCATGACTCATCGTAGCCATGAAATCTGACTTTGCGTGGTTCGCATAGTCTGCATCACGTGCGCTTTGACGCGCGTGTTCAATAACCTGCTTCAATCGACTATTCGCAATCTCCAATTGCGACCGCGCTTTTTCGGCATCTTCCATCATGCTAAGCGCAATTTTACGGCCCTGTTTTAGCTCGTTAGCTTGGTCAATTAAATCATTATTTGCACTACTTAATTGATCCTTCGCTATACTCCAACGACGCTGCGTCTCGCTACTTTTTGATAAAATAACTCCAATCATAGAACTCATCTTTTCAAATTCAATGAAGTCATATCCTTGCTCTTGATTGGATAATGATTCTAACGATAAGGTATTTTTTAAGCGATTTAAATTACGAACTAAACTATCTGCTAAATATTTAGATGCTATAATAGGGACAATTACACCTAAAAATCCTATAGCAGCGACTAACATTAATTCGGTATACAGATCATGGCGTAAGACCTCAAGGAGCTCATATCCGGCATCCGGAGTATTCAGGCTTTCCAGATCGCCCTGCGTATCGGAGTTAGAATTGATAAGATTCTGGTCCACTAGCGCGTTTCGCTCTTGCGTATAATTCTCGAAGGCGCCGACACATAACCATGCAGTAAATAACATAATTATAAGAGACATGGGAATACCAACCCAATTCCAAATAACTCGAGAAATCGATTGTTTCGTACTTTGAATCTTTACAGAATTAGTCATCTAGCGGTACCTCATTATCTCTGTCACTACTCTTTGAATCAACTTTGTAGCGAGTTACTTGTCCAGACTCTGCCAGTAAGTCATTCACTTCTGACTTTAAGGCGAGTATACGCGATTCTCGACTGATCACGCCCTGGCTATATCGATCGATCTCAGCAACCATTAATTGTCGTTCGTCACTGTCAACTATCTCACTTGGTGAATTAAATATAATTAATTCGACTGAATGACCATCTGCTAAGATACGACCACTAATAATTAAACGAAGAGAGATTTCGCTTGAACCAATTGCATTTACCTTCGTTACAGACTCACCAGATTCATTTTTTAACTGTTCAAAAAATGTGTGTAATATATCACTATCTATTTTTAGTAAGGAGTTAAAATTTAATCCTTTGGTGTCAGAATTTTGTTCAATTGAGCACAAATCATAGAAAACTGGACTAGCTCTTAGTAATTCCAAAGTAATAATATCAATTTCTGCGCAGCAGATTGAATGGCTTGAATAAATAGATTCAATTCGCTGTTTATGAGTCGTAATAATGCTCAAGTATTTATTCTCCAGGGATTTTAATTGGCTACCTAAATATCGGTCACGAATAATAAATAAAGTGATACCTAATGCAGCAAATACTGACAGAATCGTATCTTCAAAGTTAGATAAACTAAATCCAGAAAGAACAATTTTTATGATTAAAAATACACCAAATAAAATCGAAGCGAATATAAATACTCGATTTGCATAGGAAGAAGAGCGCCTCGGCACAAGGTTAGTAGTGTCATTTAAACTCATTAATAGATAACTACGATATTCACATTTCTTTTTTACTTAAGGAAGATACCTTAGACAAGATGAGAGAATATGTATTTCTACTTAATCGAGCTAATATCGATTTCGTTGGCATCTTTCCAAAGATGGTCAAGATTATAGAAACTACGCATACTATCGGTTTGTAAGTGTACCATAAAGTCAAAGGCGTCTACAATCACCCAGCCGCTGTTAGTGTCGCGGTCCTCTCCTATAAGAAAAACACCAGCAGTCTTTAGCGCATCATCCAGTTGCGATTTCATTGCTTTAAGATGAGGGTCGGAAGTGCCAGTAGCTAAAACAATATAATCTGTAATAGAAGAAATATAACTAACATCTAATAAGCGGATGTTTTCAGCTTTCTTATCTCTTAGAGCATTTATTGCGCTAACCAGTTCAGTGGATAATGAGTTTGTGCTATTTGATTGTGATATGGGCATAATATTTTTGTCATTTATACAGAGACTGTTCTGAAATAAAAGCCTGAACTGACTGCGGCACACGGCCAATAATACTCTGCCCATTACTGCAGTCTTTACGAATAGAACTCGAACTCTCCTTTAATAGCGGCATTTTAATATGCATAAAATCCATATTTACTTTCGGTTTTTTTTCTAGCGAGAAGTTTGGACGAGCTATAATTATAAAGCTTATAATCGTAGCTAACCTATCAATCTCACGCCATTTATCTAGTTGTTCAAATTGATCTGCCCCCAATACCCAAAACAATGTATCGCTTGGGTGGCTTGCCTTAAAGTTACGAACCCAATCTATCGTGTAACTGATACCGCCAGTCACTATTGCACTTGAATCAACACTAAAGCGCGGTTGCTCACTAGTTGCTAGTTCTAGCATCCTTAATCGATCTGCATCGCTAGCTATTGGACCATCTTGTTTTAATGGGGAATGCGCAGATGGTAAAAAAATTAAATGGTCAACACATCCATGCCTTAAAACAGTTTCTGCGATTTCTACATGGGCATTATGGACAGGATCAAAGGATCCGCCATAGATTGCGATTCGTTTACCTTTTAATAGAACCATAGATACTTTAAAAAAGATTAAATATTTACATTATTATAAATAGAGACATCTACAATAAAGTTCTATTTTATTTGTTATGCGCGATATACAAAACAATACACATCATACTTTATCTGAAGCGCTAGAGCAATTACTTCAAAATAGTACCAGGGGTGAACTAAGCATCGGCGACTTATGCAGTGCAATTAATGATAAGGGATATGGCCTACTACTAATCATACTATCCCTACCAAGCGCCTTACCTATTCCTGCGCCGGGATATAGTACGCCATTTGGAATAGCTATAGCGCTAATAGGAATTCAAATGCTTGGCGGGCGGCGCACGATATGGTTGCCAAAAAAAATAAAAGTATTTAAAGTAAAATCTTCGGTCGCATCAAAGATGATTCAGGTTGGTACTCGATTCATTCGTACATTAGAGCGATTTATTCGCCCTCGTCTACATACGGTATATTCTGGCATAGGGTACTCTTTAGCTGCCCTACTCACTATTATTATGGCTTTACTTATGATTCTACCCATACCGCTTACCAATACATTTCCAGCTAGTGTAATCTTCTTAATAGGAGTTGGTTTAACTGAAAAAGACGGCTTATTCGGTATAATTGCATATAGTATAGGAATTGTTGCGGTAACTCTATACGCACTAATTATTTTCATTGTAGTCACGCAAGGCCTGCCTGCTATAGATCAAGTTAAAGGCTGGTTAGCTAACGTAATTAATGTATAAATACTAAGGGTTTACCTCTCCTAAATCCTTGTGGAAGCGATTTCCTGCGCTGGTAGCTAGAACATACCCCTTACGTATAGTAAAATCTCCAAAGCGTTCACCATCTTGACGATCTTTCGCATAATCAATTAATATCGGTTTAAGAAGATTAATAATCTCTTCGTGTGTTTGCGAAGCACGAAATAATTTATTTAGACGAGCGCCGTCAAAGCCTGCTCCAAGATATAAATTATATTTCCCAGGCACCTTACCTACTAAGCCGATCTCACCTAGGTAAGGACGCCCACAGCCGTTGGGACAACCAGTAGAGCGTATGATAATCTCATCGTTACTAAGTCCTGCCTCCTCTAGTGTGCCTTCTAAGTCGCTTACCAAACTTGGTAGATAACGCTCGGACTCAGCAAGTGCTAGACCGCAAGTTGGTAGCGAAACACAGGAAATCTGGATTCTGCGCATACCAGAAGCGCTCTTATAGGAATCTAAACCATGCTCGTCCACTAATGCATTTATCGTATCCCTATTTTCAGAACAGATATTAGCGAGTATTACATTTTGATTCGGAGTGAGACGAAACTCGCAAAAACCACTCTTAGCAATAAGGCGCATTCCTGTTTTAAGCTTAGCTTTTTCAGTATCAATAATACGTCCACCCTCTATAAATAACCCCAAATTCCACTTTTTATTACTACCCTTAACCCAGCCATAACGGTCGCCATTACCTTCAAAATTTATGGATCTAGCATCCTCAAGCTTATAACCGAGTCGGTTTTCTAATTCAGAACGAATTTTATCTACACCGTGATCTTCAACTGTGTATTTAAATCTTGCATGCGCACGCTCAACTCGGTCGCCCCAATCACGCTGAATAGATACAATCTTTTCTGCAACATCGACAACTTGATCTGGTAGAGCAAATGCCATGGTGTCAGCAAGTCTGGGAAATGTTTTTTCATTGCCGTGAGTCATTCCCATGCCCCCACCTACAGTTACATTAAAGCCAACCAATACGTCATTCTCAATAACAGCAATGAAGCCTAAACAATGCGCATAAACGTCGACATCATTTTGAGGCGGTATTGCAATTGCAATTTTAAATTTTCTCGGCAGATAAGTACTTCCATAGAGTGGTTCGATGTCATCACCACCCATACCTAATGATCTCGGTTCCATTGAGGCGATTTTTTTGCCATCCAGCCACATCTCGGAAAACGCAGACGTCTGTGGCTTCAAATACGCGTCTATTTTGTCTGCAATATCTTGCACTTGCGAGTGCACTTCAGTCTGTATTGGATTCGGGGATGCCATTGTATTGCGATTCACATCGCCACAGCCGGCCAGAGAAGACATTGCTGCTTGCGTGGAACGCTGAATAACATTTTTCAAATTACTCTTTAAAATACCATGCAATTGGTACGCTTGCCGAGTAGTGAGTTTAATGGTGTCAAAGGAGCAGTATGTGGCTAATTCATCCATCACTAGCCACTGCTCTGGAGTACTCACCCCACCCGGAACTCCGATGCGACAAAGAAAACTGTACGCCTTATCTAACTTCTGCTTACGTCGTTCGTTACGAACATCACGGTTATCTTGTTGATACAGGCCGTGGAATTTAGTCAATTGTTGATCATCGGATGCAATCGAGCCAGTTGAGACGTTCGCAATGCTCTCTAATATAGTACCACGTAGGTGCTGACTAGCGGCCTTAATACCCTCATTTTTGTGAAGTTTTGGTGCTGACTGGCTGTCGGATATCATAAAAGTAGGGACGAGTTGAAAATATAATAAACGTAGTTATACTACTACTATATTTTTTATCATGCAAACAGTTAGCTTTAAAATTGACTCATTTCTTAGGTTTGTCACTCAAAACTTAAGATTTATATTTTAATACTTATTACTAGCTTTAGCTACGTTTTATTGTTTTAAAATAGATAACATAACGATTGAATTCATCATGTCTAATAAGGATCCATTACAGCCTTCTTCGCCACTCTCAGAGGAACAATCTAAGGCACTAAATAAGCTATTGCCTACATTGGAAGGTAATCAACTCGATTGGATTGCAAATTATTTAAACAATTTGCGGAGCAATGTTGCGATAGGTTTGGCCAAACCAGAGTTAGTCGTTCTTTTTGGGTCAGAATCTGGCAACGCTGAAGCACTAGCAGACCAATCCGTTAAAGCTGCTAAAAAAAGTGGGTTCAAGGCACAGTCAATAAGTATGGCGGATATAAAGCCGGCAAAGTTATCCACAATGCATAACTTGCTCGTTATTATTAGTACTTGGGGCGAAGGAGATCCACCTGAAAATGCAATTGATTTTTATGAAGAATTTACTGCTGATAATCATCTAAGTTTGAAAGGCTTAAACTATTCCGTGCTTGGATTAGGCGATACGAGTTATGAGCATTTTTGTAAGATGGGTAAAGATTTTGATACTCGCTTAGAGGTATTAGGGGCTACTCGAGTCAATGAACGCAAGGATTGTGATGTTGATTATGATGATGACTACGAGCAATGGATTGATAACAGTCTAGCAGCGCTAACAAAAATTGCTGGGTCCAGTAGTATAGTTACCACTGAGAAATCTCCCTTGCTATCCTCCGCACCAATAGAACCCTATTCTAGAAAAAATCCATTTCCTGCAGAACTTAAAGAGCGAGTATTACTCAACGGCAAAGGATCCGCCAAAGAAACAATCCATCTAGAATTCAGCCTAGCTGGATCAGGTATGGATTATAGCGTCGGTGACGCTCTTGCTGTACTACCTCATAATGCAAAAGATGTAGTTCATTCAATTATCGAGGTTACTAAACTTAATCCTGAAGAAATAGTCTCACTTAAAAGCGAGGAGTTTTCTGTTCGCGATGCATTAACGCGACATCTTGACATAACTGCGATTTCCAAGCCAGTGCTAACTCGTTACAATGAGTTTGCTCAAAGCAAGGAGCTCGATATACTTATTAATGATAAGGATAAGTTAAGTGACTACACTTTTGGTAGGCAAATCGTTGATGTATTAATTGACTTTCCTGCTGAAAGTATCGATGCGCAACAATTAGTTAGTATAATGCGCAAGTTACCACCGCGCTTATATTCAATCGCTTCTAGCCCAAAAGCTCATCAAGGAGAGGTTCACTTAACAGTCGGAGTTGTTCGCTACAATACTGCAGGGCGCGAGCGTAAAGGTGTATGTTCTTCTTTCCTAGCAGACATGGTAGAATCGGGACAACCAGTTGATGTTTACATATCACCAAATAAAAAGTTTCGATTACCTGATAATTCGCACACTCCAATCATCATGGTTGGTCCAGGCACTGGAATAGCGCCATTTCGAGCATTCATAGAAGAACGTGCCGAACAAGATGAGGCCGGTAAAAGCTGGTTATTCTTTGGTGATCAACACTATTTGACTGATTTTCTATACCAAAGTGAAATTCAAGGGTATCTAGCAGATGGTGTATTATCTAAACTCGATGTCGCATTTTCTCGCGACCAAGCAGAAAAAGTTTATGTTCAAGATAAGATGCTAGAAAATGCTACTGAACTGTACCAATGGTTAGAAGCGGGTGCAGTTTTTTATGTCTGCGGTGATGCTAGTCGCATGGCGCATGATGTCGACGCCGCACTACATAGTATAATAAAAAATGAGGGTAAAATGGATACCGAAAAGGCTGAAGAATATGTAAAAAGTATGAAGTCGGAGAATAGATACTTAAGAGACGTCTATTAAATAGATCTATCGATTAAATTCTAAGTATATTTCGCACAATTCCATTAACCTCATAATTTTTTAATAGATTAGGAAAGTGCTCTGCGCCACGTCCAACAGCAGCTAGCTCGACAAGTTCCGAAGTGTGATCGTGAGAAGTCCACCCTACCCCCGTCTCTTGGTAAAGCTCAGCAGCAATTGCGTCAGCAATGACACTTGTCATGTAGTCAGAACCAGCCAGCATTTTTTCTACAATTTCTAATTCTTGGGCCTTCGTGATGCCTAGATCACAAATTGAATTAAAATGAACACGACTAAATTTGCCAGTCTTCTTATAGATGCGCTCGATCGATTCAAAGCTACCACGAAAATTATTAATTCGATCTAGAGCGGAGCCACTACCATTGTAGCGCTTTCCGACTCCATTTAATTGACAACCGCCTGTGCCGTGATCGGTTGTCACAATTACAAGCGTATCTGGATTCGATTTGAGAAAATCTAATGCAATTGGAATACAATTATCAAATTCTAGAAGCTCATGCAAAATAGCTGCCGGGTCATTAGCGTGCCCCGCATGGTCAATTCGACCAGCCTCTACTTGCAATACGAAGCCGTTTTCGTTTTCACTTAGAGGATGTAGAGCGGCTTTAAACATAGTAGCTAAACTTGGTATCTGTGCAAAAGCTGAATCATTCTTGCGATCAATCGCGTAAGGTAGATGGCTATCCGCAAATAATCCTAATATTCGTCGGGTATCCGTTAGATTAGACAAACCTACTTGATCAGTAACGAAAGAATAGCCACGACGTTTAAATTCCGAACATAAGTTACGCCCTTCAGTAATAAAATACTCGAGTCCGCCTCCCATCAACAGATCTACTTCACGCTCTAAATATTGATTCGCAATCGTTGCCTCTAAATCACGGTCCAATACATTCGCAGCAAATGATGCTGGTGTCGCATGAGTGATCCGGCAGGTGCTTACCAAGCCTGTGGATTTCCCAGCCTGCTTGGCATATTGCATCAGCGGTACTAGTGCGTCTCCTTGAATAGAATAATTGATACAACCATTATTTACACGCTCTCCACTACCCCATGCACTACCAGCTGCCGCGGAATCAGTCACTGGTGAGCTAGCGGAAGCTGTATCTTGCAGACTTCTATGTACATTATTTTTTTCCAGTAATTGCATCCACTCTAGTGGTTCACCATAGTGGCGAAGCTTCCAATGATTCGCTAATGCTAACGATCCGACTCCCATTCCATCAGCAACCAAAAAAATGAGGTTTTTAGCAGTATTACTTCCACTACTACCATTCGAAAATACCTGAGGACTAGACAATAATGATGTGCCTCCGATAAGACCTGCTCCCTGAATAAACTTGCGTCGAGATGAGGAATATTGCTCAGACATAATCGTAGAATAATAGAACTATTGTCACAAAAGCCAGCTAAAGAAGTCTCCAGCAGCTCTTATTTTGGTGCATACCATGCTACAACCTTTGCACGAACCTCATCTAAATCATTCAAAGGCTCAAAAAGAAGTGATGCTGAGTTAATGCAATATCGAAGGCCTCCCCGATCAGAAGGGCCATCTTGGAAAACATGGCCTTGGTGGGCACCACACACCTTACAATGAACCTCTATGCGCTGCATACCATAGCTAACATCGCGCTTCTCGCCCAGAGTACGTGAATCTATTGGTCGTGAAAAGCTTGGCCAACCGGTACCTGAATCAAACTTATCTACGCTTAAAAATAAAGGAGTTTCACAACCGACACAGTTATAAATACCGATAGCCTTATTGTCATGGTAGGCATTAGAAAATGGACGTTCTGTTCCTTGCTCACGAGTAACACTATATGCAAGTGCTGATAAGCGTTCTCTCCATTGCTTCTGCGTACGTTTCACAGGAAATGAATCTGCTGAAAGATCCACATGCGAAGGAAGGGCACATGCAGAAGCGCATTCTGCAATTTCTATATTCTTTGATGACATAACAGTAGAAAGACTATCCTTTTTGAGAATATTTGCGAATAATATAGTACAAAATAAAAGCAATAAGGATAAGACTATACCTAAATTTCTAAATAGCATGTGAATCATAAATTAAATACAAAAATCATTAAAACTAACATCCATTCACAATTTAAAATATTCTATCTTTACTATCAACATTTCTAACTCCGGATACTTTACCATTAAAATTTTTAAGTAATGAATCTAGTACTGCATTACTCAATCGTGAGTTAGCCTCATCAATTGTAATTAAATCAGAAGATTCATCCAAAGTTAATGAGCAAAAATCTTGATCGTCCACTTCCCCTAACTCTTCGAATACTTCCTCTGGCGATGAACTAGATTCAATGAGTGATTCATTGGCTTCCAAACTTACTTCAATTGGATCAGTAAAAGTGCTCATTGCCTGGTCAACTCGTGCATCAAGACTGCTCGCACTATCAATACTAACAAAACGACCGACATTTTTTAAAGGGTCAGGGATGACTAGAGGAGTCAAATCAACGGACCGAGTCGCTACTTTTTTTTTTGAGTATTGCTAGTTGAATTGCTAGCGCCTTCAGACAATCCAGTGCCCACTAATTGCTTAATGACAGTATCGATAGCTCGAGCACGAGATTCTTCAGCTGCTTTGAGTAAAACCACTTCAAAATTAACTGTTTCAGACAGTCCTTTTTGTACACTTTGCTCACCGCGCTGTAAGGCATCTAGCATTCGCATAATGGACTCATTTGTATGAACCGTTCCCAATACATTAGTCTGACCATTCTTCTCAATTGAATCGAGTAATACAGTTCTTAGATAAGCGATTAAATCCTGGAGTATTCTGTAAAGGTCGCGTCCCTCGCTAGCATATTCGTCCACCGATGCTATTATTGATTTATAGTCCAGTGCTCCCAAAAATGAAGCTAGTTGATTAATTCTGTCTGCGGATATAAGCCCGTAAACATCTAGTACGTCCTGCTCCTTGATTGTATCTCCACAAAATGAAATCATCTGATCTAAGATAGATTGAGAATCTCGCATTCCACCGTTTGCTAAGCGAGCAATTGAATCAAGTGCAGTGGACTCAACTTTTATGCGCTCTGATGCAGAGATCATTTTTAATTTTTCAACAATTACATTGCTTGCAATTGGTCGAAACTCAAAGCGCTGGCAGCGAGAAACAATAGTTGGCAGCACCTTATGAGATTCAGTTGTTGCAAAAATAAACTTAACGTGACTTGGGGGCTCTTCTAAAGTTTTAAGTAAGGCGTTGAATGCTGCAGTTGAAAGCATATGGACTTCATCAATAATATAGATTTTATAAGTACACTGCGTTGGAGCATACTGACAGTCGTCTCTTAAGTCACGCACCTGATCAACACTGTTATTGGAAGCGCCATCAATTTCTATAACATCCATACATGCGCCATTCATGATCGATTGGCTGATATCGCAGTCATTATCTGGCATGATACTTGGACCTCCTGCAGCGTTCAAACATTTAGCAAAGAGGCGAGCAGAACTAGTTTTCCCTGTACCCCTAGGCCCAACAAATAAATATGCATGAGCTATACGATTGGATTCTATAGCATTACTAAGTGTACGAACAATATGATCCTGACCGACTAATTGGTCAAATTGCTGAGGTCTCCAGCGACGTGCAATAACCTGGTATCCATTATCCATACTTTTTATATAGAGCGACTAATCATAGTTACTGGCAAGTGACTTTTTATAGTACAGGGACCAGTAAAGGGAGAATAAGAAAAAAATAATTAAACTATATTAAAGTGGCCAGGCACCCTACGGCACATACCGTTCAAACTACCGCTGCTCCCTTCCGGGCCTGACGGGGTTCGCCTGTCCAGCATTGCATAGGACCCGGCCTCCAACAACAGACATCGTATAATTCTTACAGACAACCAAAAAATGTAACTATCTTTGATGCTTGTCCTAATCACCATATTCCAAAAGGCTTCTAATAATGACTATTGACGGCGTGGTATCGCAGCAGCGAAAACAATTTTTTCCCATAAATTCAGCATTTCGGGACTATCTGGCAGAATACCGACGTGGAATTGATCTACCTATTAGCTATGAAGACTTGCTAGATTATGATGATGCCTTCCCTTTAATAAATAAGGATGGTAAGGATACACTATGGTTAACCCTAATTTATGAGCAACAGCGCGGTAGAGAATTATATGAAGGCCTCAAAAAGATTTACGTAATACTTCGCTCTGGAGGAGATGAAACAGCTATAGGCAATCTGTTTATTGACCGCGTTGACTTTTGTACCTTTGGCAACACCAAACCAATGCGAGTTCGCGTTGTTAATCAGTACAATGACAACCATGACTACTTTTATGTTAAAAAAGCAGATGCTTCTCGTATCTATGGACTTGAGTTAGAGGAACTACTCTCTCCAAACCATATAAACTTCCTAGTCTATGGTGATACTTTAATTGAAGAGCACATTATCGGAGTTCCTGGTGACGATTTCATTCGCGACTACCTACCCCGAGCTGATTTACATTCTGTTCGATTAGCGAAAGAGTTTATAAAATTTAATGAACGCTGCTTCGTGCGACTACTAGGGGACATGAGAGCTTATAATTATGTTGTAGAAGTGACACCTGACTTTGAGCAAAATCAATACCGAGTACGCGCGATCGATTTTGACCAACAAAGCTATGAGGGGCGTCGCTCATTGTACTTGCCTCAATTTTTTAAAAATAATTTTCCAGTAGTGCGACTCTGTACTGAGCTTATTAATGTGGAGACTAGTCGGCAGTATCAACGTGAAGAGCGTAGTTTAATAAAACGCCGCTTGAACTTTTCACGATACAGAATACGGCATTTACGTAATTGCATGTGCACTGACCAAATATCAAGCAAAGATAAAGTTCGGCAACTAAGAAGAGAATTAGCGCAAATGCACAACGATCAACGCTTTCAAAACTGCAAATCTATGGGTGAATTAACCTTCTTGAATCTTACTGTAACACTAGCACTAGAAGGTGAGGATAACATCTAAATAACAGAGTAAACCAATTCTTTATTCTAGCACTGCCCTATTTTTTTGACTAATTGCAGCTTGATAAGTGCGCCATGGTAACGATGCGCACTTTATTCGTGCAGGAAAGTTCTTCACTCCATTTAGAGAAACCAAATCACCGTCACTTTCTAAATAATCTAAATTATCATCCGATAATATACGATCTACACGAAGAGTAAATTTCTCCGCTTGCGCTAAGCTTTTACCAAGTAATGCATTCGTCATCATTGAAGCCGATGCTTTACAAATAGCGCAACATGCTGCTTCAAATTTAATAGCCTCAATCAACTGATCAACTACGTTTAAATGTACCGTACACTTATCTCCACAGAGAGGATTAAAGCCTTCTGCTGTGTGAGTCGCACATCCTAAATGACCATAATTGCTTGGCCGCTTATTATGTTCTAATATTATAGACTGGTATAACTCGTCAAGGGAGTCGTTTTTCATACATAATCCAATCTAACTTGATTAGCTAACGAATCAATGCCCTAGTAGGTTAGGTAAAGAACTTCTTCAGCTTTTTTAGCGCCTTCACTAAACGATCTACATCATCCTCATTATTATAGAATGCGAATGAAGCACGAGCCGTTGCCGGAACACCGAAGCGCTTTAGTAAAGGTTGAGTACAATGGTGACCAGATCGAATAGCAATTGCATCGGCATCTAAAAAAGTACCAATATCGTGCGCATGGATACCATCGAATACAAAAGAAATAACAGAAGCTTTTGGTGAAGCGGTGCCAATAATACGTAATCCATTGATATCTTGTAGTTGCTCTGTTGCTAAAGATAAGAGTTCTTGTTCATGTCGGTAGGCACCTAAACGATCCATATCATTTAAATATCTTATAGCAGCAGATAAACCGATAACTCCAGCTATATGAGGAGTTCCTGCTTCAAACTTTCCAGGAATTGCCTTGTAGGTCGTACCATCGAAATCAACCCTCTCGATCATATCACCTCCGCTTTGGTAAGGAGGAAATTGCTCCAACCATTCACGCTTTGCCCACAGCACACCGATACCAGTCGGACCCAAGATCTTGTGACCTGAAAAAACAAAGAAATCACAGCCAATCTTACTAATATCTACTGTTTGATGCGGTACACTTTGTGAACCATCTAAAAGAACGGGTACTGCGTTAGCGTGGGCAATTTTAATAATTGCTTCTACAGGATTTACGGTACCGAGAGAATTTGAAACGTGCACAATAGCCAGTAACTTTGTTCGCTCATTAATTAATTGCTCCATAGCAACTAAATCAAGTGAACCATCCTCGTTAACTGGCGAAACTTTCAAAATTGCTCCAGTTTTCTCACAGGCAATCTGCCAAGGTACAATGTTAGCATGATGTTCCATGTGAGAAATTAAAATTTCATCACCTTTTTGTAAAACACTCTCAACAAAACCATGTGCAATTATATTTATACTCTCGGTTGCACCACGTGTAAATATTATGGTGTCTGAATCACTAACACCAATGAAATCAGCCACTTGTACCCTAGTGGATTCGTAAGCATCGGTTGCTTTCTCACTTAAATAGTGTAATCCACGATGGATGTTAGCATTCTCAAGCGCATAGTACTTTTCTATAGCGCTAACAACTGACTGTGGCTTTTGGGATGTTGCCGCACTGTCTAAGTAAGTAAGTGGCTTACCATGCACAGTTGACGCTAAGATTGGAAAATCGGAACGGACTGATTCGACGTCAAATGGAGCTGGTACAATCACAATATTAAAAAAAACTTATTAAAATCCTAAAAAAGCACAATAAATAATACATATTTAACCTACCACAGTACATAAAAATTACAACTCATGATGGCTAACAAAGAATCCCTTATTGGATGAAATTATCTCCAATATATCATTTATTGTGTATGCACGCGTGGCTGTAGCTATCAGCTGAAAGAAGTTATTTCCTAAATCGACGTCCTGCCAACTTACCCTTAAGTGATTTTTGATCCATTTCATCATGCACCCTTGTCATGCCAGGACGAAAACGAAGAACATCCTGAAAATCTTCAGGTAACGCAGCCTTTGCTCTAAAATTAACCACTTTACCATTCTGGAAGTAACTAACTGAGGTTTCTGCACAATGAAGCATTAGTCTTCTCTTTCCTGTTTGCTCTACAACTTCGCGATTAAAGCTAAAGCTTCCATATGTACGATCACCAACAATAGGATGTCCGTGAAGTTGGCATTGTACCCTTAATTGATGAGTACGCCCAGTAAGAGGAGAAAGTTTAAGTAGGGTAATTGGGAATCCGCAATGTGGAACTTTTATCACTTGGTAACGTGTTTTAGCTGTAATTATATTTGGCCGATTAATTCGATTATTATATACACTTTTTGAAATTTGATCACTCCAATTACCTTTCATTGCTTTCATTCGATGCTTTACCAATGCGTAGTATGTCTTTGCTACTTTATGATTAGCAAATTGAAGCTTAACCAATTTCGCAACTTCACTATTAACTGCGACTAAAATTATACCCGAAGTCGGAGAGTCTAATCGATTAATCAACCATACATGACGTTTCATACCTTCATTCCTGTACACGTATACTTCATCGTCATAATCATAATCAGCGTTCAGCAATGAACGGTGGGTTTCATCGCTTATGTTTGGATGTGATAAAACACCTGTAGGTTTATACAGTGCAATCAAACCCTCCTTACTCGTATTTAAGATGTGAACGCCTGTACCCAAAGGTAGCTTATTATAATTTTCTACAGTCATACTTATTTGTAGTGAAATACTAACTGCATCGATTTTTCATTTCCAAAGACTTGGATCATTTGCTGCGTCCACTTACGAAAAGGTGAACGCTTAGAAATTGCATTCTCGCAAATGATTGTAGCGATCTCACCCGCGCTGGAGTAAAGAGTCTCTAGTTCTTTAATACTGCCGTTAGCAAGCAAAGTAAATCGTATCTGAACACGTGCGGCAGTATCAATTGGTTGAAAAAAATCAATTTCTTGATACCACCCACTTTGGATAGCCGCGTAGAACTGTTGCTGGTACTCACCGAATTCACTAAAAGTTGAATCAATAGCTAGTGTACCTCGCCGCGCTGCAGATCCAGCAGTAGCCATAAGGGGGCCATGTAATAGTTCTGGAGACAAACGCGGCCTAGTTCGAGGTAAGGCCCTAACGCCAGGACGACCATTGCTAGTAGATATAGACTTACTGTCTAGATCTGTACTAGAACTTAATGAATGGCGATACACATCTATTCGTGGATTTTTCTTACTCTCGGAATTCAAAAATTGATCCGCCTTCGATAAGCGAACAAGTCCACTGCCATTATCCTCAAAAAGAGTTGAATCCTTGTGTAAAAAATTTGGCTTATTAGAGGCCTGCGCATTTGAAAATTCTTGTGCACTACTATTTTTATCAGGAACGTATTGTTGACTAGTCTGCGCATTATCTTGGCCCTTTTTATATTGATAATAGCCAGATTGAATAGGTAATAGATCGGTCGACTGTCCCTGTATTATTTTTTGGCTATTGTGACTGCCTTCAACTTTGGGGGCATTCTGGAGATTAGATTTTGGGTCATTATCAGCTGCTTGTTGATTACGGTAGGAGTATTGGTTGCTATTATCAGGGACATTTTCTGCTATATCTGGGTTTGCCTCAACAAATCTAAGATCATCTTGCGAGGGCTCTATAAGCTCTACTTCAAATATCGTTTTTTTCTCTAGAATTTTGCTCATTGCAATAACATCACGAAAGCACTCTAAGCCTATTATATGTAAAATTGTTCCAGCGATAAAACTAATTAAGAACGCACTAATCTTTTTTTCAGAATCACCGCTTACTAAAGATCGAATACATGAAACTGGTAGTTTATTGTGCAAAATTAAAATTTTGTTGATTGAAAATTTTTGCAAGACTCTGTGTCGGAAGTCCCATAACGTTTTCGATGGAACCTTCGACAGATTTAATAATTAAATCGCGACCAGCCTGTATTCCATAAGAACCAGCCTTATCCAGCGGATTCACTATTGTAAAATAGTGGTCAATGGTAGCTAAATCTAGATCTTTAAAGTGTACACGACTACTTTCATAAAACTCATGTATGAAATTTCCATTTAGCCAGCGCAGGGCAACAGCGGTAAAAACAGTATGATGACGACCAGATAATTGCTGGAGCATCTTACGGGCTGAAGGAATGTCTGAAGGTTTTCCTAAAGCGATACCATCAAGAGCAACAGTTGTATCTGAGCCTACAACCAAAGCATCTTTAAAGCGGGCACTTGTTAGTGAATCTGCCTTTAAGCGTGCATTTTTAAGAACCATTTGCTCTGGTCCATTATCGAATAGATCACACTCTTCAGTTGCCGGGGAACATACCTGAAACTTTAATCCCATTCGACGGAGTAACTCACTGCGCCTAGGAGAGGTCGATGCTAGCAGTAAATAAGATGGATGTAGTTGCATAAAAGATCACAAAAAAAGAGTGCGATTATATATAGATAAGAACTTTTACTGTATCTATCAACAACGCCATATTATTTATATAATTAATTATAAAAAGATTTTGTAGGTGAGCTTGCATCCAAGCTCAAAAACGAGATTATAAATGTCTATGCAGATTGGAATCGCACAGATCAATACTACGGTTGGTGACTTAAGCGGGAATTCACAACTCATCATTGATGCTTACCGTTCATTAGTAAATGAAGGAGCTCAGATTGTTGTTTTTCCAGAATTAGCGCTCAGTGGATATCCACCTCGTGACTTACTTTTTAAAAGTAGATTTGGTGCCGATACACAACATGCACTCGATCAAATCACTAGTGAAGTAATAGGCTCAGTACCAGCAATCATTGGTTATCCTGAAATTCGAATTGAAGCAATTACCGGTAGAGCCTATTTTAATGCAGCTGCTTGGTGTGAATCTGGAAAGATACGCGCCATTGCGCGAAAATCACTATTACCATCGTACGATGTATTTGATGAAGATAGGTATTTCGAACCAGCCTCCTCTCCATTAATTTATAATTGGAACGGTAAACGCATTGGAATTACTATTTGCGAAGACATATGGGTACCCTCCTCAATGCCTAGTAAGCGTCTCTACCAGAAAGATCCAATCGAAATACTAAGAACTGAAGGTGTAGAACTATTAATAAATCTGTCAGCAAGCCCATGGCATGCATGTAAATCCCAGAAAAGAGAACAACTTGTCTTAGAGGCAGGCGAGCGCTGTAACTGTCCTGTAGTCTATTGTAATGCAGTCGGTGGAAATGATGAACTGATTTTTGATGGCGGCAGCATGGTTAGCTGCCCAGAACGTGGAATCATTGGAGGTCTAGCGAGTTTTCGATCCGATTTATCCATAATCGACATCAGTGAAAAACGCTCAGTTCCAAAATTTGCAGATTCCTACAATCTAGTAGGGAATGCAGCGACTCATGATGCTTTGGTTTTAGGGCTTCGCGACTACGCCTTAAAAAGTGGATTTTCTAAAGCACTAATTGGTCTATCTGGTGGTATTGACTCTGCTGTAGTTTGTGCACTCGCGGTTGAGTCGTTTGGCGCTGAAAATGTAATTGGCGTTGCTCTACCTTCTGCAATATCTAGCGAGCACAGTCGTGATGATGCCGAAAAATTAGCGAATAAGCTATCTATTACATACCACGAAGTGTCCATTGAAAATACTGTAACTGCATCCGAAGAGGCTTTAACTAATATGTTTAAAGGAAATGCCAGAGATGTTACCGAAGAGAATATACAAGCACGCGCACGCGGCCTGTTATTAATGGCAATTTCTAATAAATTTGGAGCTCTACTGCTGACGACCGGTAACAAGAGTGAAATTTCAGTTGGATATTGCACATTATATGGAGACATGTGTGGAGGTTTAGCAGTTATATCTGACCTACCAAAAATGAAGGTTTACGCACTTGCTAGGTACATAAATCGCGAAAAAGAAATTATACCAATTAATACGTTAAATAAAGCACCCTCTGCTGAACTAAGTCTCGATCAAGTAGACCAAGATTCATTACCAGAGTACCCAATACTTGATGGAATTTTGCAGCTTTATGTCGAAGAAGGTCTTTCAAGAGATGAAATCATTCAACGAGGTTACGATAAATCCATCGTAAATGATATAGTACGGAAAGTTGATCTCAATGAATATAAACGAAAGCAGGCTGCTCCAGGACTCAAAATTACAGCACTTGCATTTGGTGCGGGACGAAGAATACCTATAGTCCAAAAGTATGTGAACTAATTTAATGGCTTATATTTCTGCTCTGCCCGTATCACAAATCTTCTAAGTAAATGAACATCTCAAAAAGTCTTTTCAAGCGCGCCCAAGATCTCCTACCAGGCGGCGTTAATTCACCGGTACGTGCCTTTCGCTCTGTCGGTGGAAGTCCTTTCTTCACGGAACGCGCGCAAGGCGCACATTTGTTTACTGCAGATGGTAGTCAGCTAATTGATTTTGTCTGTACATGGGGACCATCTATCCACGGTCATAATGACCCGGACATCAGGAACGCCATTATTGAAGCACTTGATAAAGGCACTAGTTTCGGTACACCGAATCCTTATGAAGTTCAAATGGCTGAGCTTTTAGTAGATTGTGTTCCGTCACTAGAGAAGTTACGCATGTGTAATAGTGGCACAGAGGCAACTATGTCAGCAATTCGTCTTGCTCGAGGGTTCACTGGAAGAGATAAGGTAATCAAATTCACAGGATGCTATCACGGACACGTAGATTCCCTCTTAGTAAAAGCAGGCTCCGGAGCATTAACACTTGGACACCCGGACAGCTCTGGAATACCTGCAGGATTTGCAGCTGAAACCATAGTACTTGATTATAATGACTCAGCTGCAGTGCAGGCTACATTTAATGAGCAAGGTAGTGATATAGCAGCCATTATAGTCGAGCCCTATCCCGCAAATTGCGGACTAATTATGCCAGACACAGGCTATTTAGAATTATTACGTGAACTGTGCACTACACATAATAGCGTGTTAATATTCGATGAAGTAATGACAGGTTTTCGGGTCGCTTTAGGAGGCGTGCAAGAAATAGTTGGGGTTATGCCCGATCTAACAGCCATGGGGAAAATTATTGGCGGTGGACTACCAGTGGGTGCTTTTGGTGGCCGTGCAGATATAATGAATCAGCTCGCTCCTCTAGGACCTGTCTACCAGGCAGGTACACTAAGTGGTAATCCACTAGCAATGGCTGCTGGTATTACAGCTCTAAACAAGCTTAAAATGCTGCAGCCATACGCGCAATTAGAATACTTCGGCATTCGTGTTCGCGATGCACTTCTCGACACTGCTAAGTCCAAAGGTATAGCACTTCAAGTACCACAAGTAGGGTCTATGTTTGCACTGTTTTTTAGTGATAGCCCTGTGCGCAATTACAATGATGCAGTTGCGTCGGATACACATCACTTTAAATCACTTTTTAATTACGCTTTATCAAATGGGGTGTATTTACCACCCTCTGCCTTCGAGACGTGCTTTATGTGCACCCAGCACAAAGGGGAGGATATAGATTTAGCAATTGAAATATTGTGTAACGCTATACGTGCACTTTAATAGACGCTCATACTGTTATAATACTACTCAATCACTATCATAAGGTAGGCTTTCCGCTAAGATACCCTAGGCTGGATAAAAAGCGATCCGTCTGTAGCATAGTCTCACGGTACTTAGCCTGATTGAAAAAACCATGCTCTTGATCCTCGTAAATTAGTAATTCACAGCGCACTCCGAGCGCAATTAACTGCGCTCTAAAATCTTGCGGGGAGGACAAGTCTACTAGGTGATCATCCGTACCTTGAAATATAATAGTTGGAGGAACAGCAGTACTAATGTTATGCTTCGGAGATATTTCCTGCCAGTAGTCCTTAACTTTATTATGACCAAAGCAGCCAGGTCCATTATCAAAAACTGGATTGTATAACACCAGTGCATTGGGAATACAACTAACTGAAGTATCTTCGCCAGCCTCATTATATCCAGATAAAGTAGCAGTTGCTGCGGCAATATGTCCACCTGCAGAACCACCTCCAACTATAAACCGACTAGGATTTACTCCCAGTTTTTCTGCATTAATTCGTACCCAACGCACAGCTGATTTAGCATCCATAACGCACTCTTTGGGGCTAGTTCCATGCATTTTTTCTATTCTGTACTCTCCGGATATGGCTACAATGCCACGAGAGGCAAGGTACTTACACTGCCTAAAAAATTGCTTCGGCTCACCGCCCACCCATCCTCCAGCAAAGAAAAATAAAATGACAGGCTTTGAATCACTTACCCTGTGACCATTCGGAAAAAATATGTGTAGTTTAAGTTCCCCCTCCTTCGTAAATTTATAGGGTACCGATATGTCAGGAGTATTCGCTATAAGACTGTAATTTATTAAACATATAATAAACAGTAGATAGGTCTTCATAATAAGTGAATAAATAGTGCAAAAATTTGACTGTCACCATAAATTGAGGCGATGATACATTCTTTAATGATTTTAACTATGGTGCTAAAAAAATGAAGATCCCCTATCGCCAAATCGCATCACGTTGCTTCGCTGGAAGATGCCCAAATTGCGGTGAATATGGTATGTTTAAAAATTGGTTTAGGCTACGCCGACATTGCCCTCATTGTAACATGCCTATCGAGAAAGATGAGTCCGGTTTTTATCTTGGTACAACTTCAATTGGTTATGTGCTAGCCATAATCTTCGTCATTGTACCAATCTGTATACTAGTAGTCATGGAGAAACTAGAAGTGTGGACAGCAATTTCTATTGGCTTAATTGGATCCGTGCTTTTGTGCGTAGCGCTGTACCCGCTATTATTAAGCTGGGTTATACTTTGCTACTTTCTAATGCAACCGTACGAACTACCAGGTAATAGCCATACCGATAATTAAGATAATAACGCGTTTATTGAATAGGAGCATCGAATTTCACTGTCGGTTCCATTGGAAATTCAGCAAGTAGCTCCTCTGCTGTCCACTGAGGACCTCGAGCACCGTAGTCATCAATATAAGCACCCATAGCCTCTACCGATACCTCAGGTGCGTCATTACCCCATTCCTGGCGAATATAACTAAGAACCGCAGCTATTTGCTTCGGTTTTAAATTTAGACCCTCTGGACCAAAAGCTGGCATGTTACCGTTGTAAGTCATACCATTGACTAAAACGGGTCCCTTCAGGCCATTTATTAAGATTCTCGCGAGCCTTTCTTCAGATCCTAAAACCCATTGCGAAGCGACTAGCGGAGGGAAAGCGCCGGGAGCGCCCAGTCCGCTTGCTTGGTGGCAAGCTATGCACTGCGCGCGGTATATTTTCGCACCTATTTCAGCCAATGGCTTTTCAGGTCTAGGGGCAGCTGCACTCGCTAAATCCGCCTCCGGATCATAAACATCCCAACGAAATTCTTGCGAGTATTCAGCAAAATAAACACCCCCCCAGAAACATAATGCTGCAAAAGCGAAAAGTAAAAAGATAGGAATAGGTGAGAATCCTTCATGCGGTTCTTCTTTCTCACGCATCAATTGAGCGTGAATATCTTGCATATCAGTATCCTGCATATTCGCTTTTTCAAGAGAAGGATTACCTTTATTCGTAGATTTTTGTTCGTCACTCATTAATCTAAAATTGGCGCTTCTGGTAAGCTGTAATCGATTTTAAGGCTCAGTAAGTACTCAACTAATGCTACTGCTCTACGAGTCGGAACAATCTCGTAACCAGGCTCTAATGCATATTCTGAATCTGCTGGAATGGATATCGCATTCACGGAAGGATCACCATCGATTTTCTGTAGAGTATACAAGAATGCAAATGGCGGCATAATTGAACCCTTTGAAGTAATTTGCGGATTATATAAATGCTTGTGGTGCCAATCACGGCCGGCATCTCCTTGTAAACGCCCACCTACATTAGTTAAGTCTGGGCCAGTGCGCATTGTTCCTAGAAGAACCCGTTTCTGAGTAATGTAGTCACGTGCTACTGATGCACGAGGTCCCCATCCACGATCCATATCAGCACCATGAGACTCACGACGTAATTGCTGACTGTGACAATAAATACAACCCATTTCAATATAAACCTGCTTGCCCTGAAGAGCGACGCCGCCCTCTAGCCTTGGATACATCGGATCCCCATCAACCATTACTAAATTACCATCACCGTCATCTTCTAGTTCCTCTGTTGATAAAGTTAAATTACCAAACTGTAGATGGCTGGATAAAACAATCCCTGTAAAAGAAAAAGCTAGCGTAAAGAAAATACCGCAAAACAGTAAGGGTAAATTATTCATTATGTCTTACTGCCCTCCTTCTTTGAAATGAGTAAGGTTGGTCCCTCTTGTTGCACTCGATGCGCGCCGGCAGAAAATAACATCCAAAAGAAATTTAGCCCAAATGCAAGATGACCGACCATCAACATTACTCCAGAAATAGAACGGATAATCATGTATGGTCGGGTACTCTTAACTATTTGTAGAAAATCAGGATAATTAATCGCGTCATTCATTTGCGTGCCTTGAATCCAACCACAAATCTGCAAAGCGAAAACCATCAATAAAATACCTAGTGCACACATCCAAAAGTGTACTCTAATCAGAGACGCTGAAGGCCATTCACGGTTGAGCACCCGAGGCATCATGTAGTAGACACCTCCAAACATAATCATAGCAAAGAAGGCGTACACGCCGTGGTGGGCATGGCCAACTGTAAAGTGAGTAAAATGAGTGGTCATGTTCACTGTACGTAGCGCCATTGTTGATCCAATTATGCTAACAAGGGTATAATTAACTGCGCCAAAGACAACGAAACGAAGCGTAGGGCTTTTCCACCAATTTAAGCGACTTCCTATAAGCGTCATATGATGATTAATCGCTACAACTATTACAGGAATTACCATCATTACAGAAGCGACAATACCGGCAGATAGTAGCCATACAGGCACAGGACCACCGATTAGATGATGCACTCCAGCCCAATTATAAAAAATAGCGAGCGACCAGAAACCCAAAACAGATAAATAGTAGGAATAAATCGGGCGCCCTAATACTTTAGGAATCAAATAATACGCTGTACCCAACGCCATAGGAGTGAGCCATAAACCTAAATAATTATGAGCAAACCACCAGTTCGTAACCGATTGAACTACGCCTTGAGCAGGTGCCCAAATAATCATAACTTGGGCTACTATATAAAGCCAGGGAAACCAAAATAAAGCGCCGAGAAAATACCACTGAGAAACATATACATGTTCGCCTTTGCGAAAACGAAAGGCCATAATGCCCCAAACTCCGATAAGAACATACGATATTGCAAGCAAAGGAGTCGCATACTTTGGAATTTCAAGCCATTCCACCGAGGTGATGTCACCTTTTATAATTCCTGCTATACCAACGGTTAATCCCAAATTCCAGAAGCTACCAGCTATTAATAGTAAACCGCCATGCCGTATTGGAGTTCTGCATAAGCGTGCCATAATCCAAGTGCAAACAGCAAAAATCATATTATTACCAAAGCCTAGAGCCATTGCATTCATGTGGGCGGAACGTATACGCCCAAAAGTAGTCAACTCGGAGCCAGCTGCAAAACTTGGTTCATGTAGCTTAATAGCAGCAATCAGCGCTAGTATCGTTCCTGCCATTAGCCAAAAGATAGCTGAAGTGATAAAAAATAAAGACGAGACACGAAGTGATGCGTCAATTTCGCTTAACTCAGCACGAATGGATGCATCCGCAGAAGAATACGGTGTTGTTGGTGCTACATTTTTTGGCGCTTGGCTCATAATTTATTTTTGAGATCGAAGATCTACATACATTCTTATACAGCTAAAGCTTCTACTTATCTGGAAAATGATCCGAGATTTCACCCTCCGGTTCTTCATGGGTAAAAATCACTTTTGCTTGGTCATCAAAGTCTCGTAGTTGCCCACGGCGAGCGGACCAAAAGATCATTGCGACCGCAGACCCAAAAAAAACAATACCCAGGAGAATTACTGGAAGAAGATCGATATAATTTTCTACTGGCATTGCTTTATTTGTATGCCTGGAGTGTTAAAGATTTTGCCTTATCTATGGGGATACGCACGATACCTAAATCTTTATCAATTAATTCATAACGATTCAGTTTGGCAACACCCTCAGCACGCACTGCATCCGCATCAATTTGGCGCTTCTCGCGAACAGCCTGATCAGCAGGATCGGATCTATTAGGAAGATAGGCGACAAATATGATAAGCGCAAAAATTAAAATAGCTCCAATAGCACCAATAAAGGTAAATAGAGTATTGTTCGTGTTAAATGCAGTTTGTTTCATTGTTTAAATTACTCAGCATAGTCAATCGACTTTAATATATTAGGATCCCGAATCGGAATTGGTTCTGTTTTACTCATGCTCTTGCAGTAAGCCCATATGCAAAATCCGCCAATTCCAATAATTGCTGCAAAATCAAATACTGAAATAGTAAAAGGACGGACGATATAACCACCCTCGGTCGGAATTTTACCTGGTATTATATTCCAAAAAAGATCAACTATATGAAAAACTAAGATCCAAGCTGATACAGCAACCGTGCGCCAGACCACTACCTTTGTTTTATACCAAAGAAGGACAATAAACGGGGTTAAGAAATGCCCAAAAATCAATAGCATACTAACTGGCCACCAACCATTTTTCTCGCGAATATTATACCAGAAAGTTTCTTCAGGAATGTTAGCATTATATATAAGGAAGTATTGTGAAAAACTAATG
Organism: Coraliomargarita sp.; assembly: GCA_002699365.1. Taxonomy (GTDB): domain Bacteria; phylum Verrucomicrobiota; class Verrucomicrobiia; order Opitutales; family Coraliomargaritaceae. Next base: position 76,049 of record PAAN01000021.1, read on the forward strand.
TAAGCCCAAAAAATCGTAAATGCTAACATCATGCATGCAATATCATAGCGGTGCGCCTGTTTTAAAATGCCCTTAAGTGAGCCCTTGCTGGCTGATAGTACAGAAATTATTAGTAGAGAACTAAGTGCTGCTCGCATCGAAGCGGCAAAGAACCATACCCCGTACATTGTTGAGAACCAATGATACTCCAGTGACTTGAACCAATCAATTGAACCGAGCGTGGCAGCTCCTGCACAAATAAATAGACCTACCGAAGAAAGACGACGAGCCTTGTGCGTATTGGCAATATCTCCAGTCTTGTCTGTATCGAAAGACCATTTTCTAAGTAAACTAGCAACCAATACAAATGTAGCAAATATACCAACTGCACGAAAAATAAAAAATCCGTGATTTAGGTACGGTTGTTTCCAAGTAAAAATAGGATCTTCTCCAACAGTACCATGTCCAGGTAGAGCATTGCTACCGTCCAACCACTTCCACAGTAAACCAGGTTGGTCGGTATAGGTAACTACTAAAAGTGGAATAAATAAGACAAAAATAACCGGGAAAACAGCGAAGAAATGCTCACACTGGCGACGTAAAATCGTCGGCCAGCGTGCATGAAAGACATACCATATTTGGGTAAGAAAGAGCATCCCTACAGCGATAGATAACCAAAATCCGATACCAATTAGCCAGCTCATAAGTGGTCGTACCTCTTGGTTTTGTACACCTTGATACAGTCCAAATAAAGCAATGGATGAAGCCACCAAGCCTACAATAAAAGCAATACTGGCAACCTTACTATTTGAAATACTTAGATCAGAACTCATGATTAAAATCCCAAATCGAGACGTTGCGCTGCAGACAAGTCACTTGCCTGAGCATTTTGTGAAGTTTGTAAAGCGCGCATGTATAAAACAACTGCCCAGCGTTCCTTTGGACTCATTCGATCCTTCAATCCATACATTAATCCCTTACCATTAGAAATGACATCGTAGAGATACCCATCTTCAGCGTCACGCAAACGATCATCATGGTAGGTAGCCGCTAATACGCCATACTGCTTGACGACACCATTGCCATCTCCTGCTGCACCATGGCAAGTCGTACAAAATATATCGTACTTTAAGTGGCCAAGCTGCATCAGTTCATTACTCGCTTTTATTGGTATTTTTTGAACGAATTCGCCATCAGAAGACTTGCCAATATTATAAGTAGTATCACCGAGATACGAATCGCTGAAATCCTCTGCAAAAACCTCTATTTGATTATGGTAATTCCCTCTTGCGACAGAATTGATTGGTATGGGACGATCATTACGACCATCAGCAAAAAACTGATTCTCTGCCTGTGGCTTATAGCGAGCCTGACGATCCATATCAGGGAAAATCTCTAAAGGTGGCTTTTTGCTAGTGCTTCCACGAAAGCCAAGTATAGAAACAGTCGCTACTACGATAAATACATATATGATCAAAAATGTACGCATAACAGTATACTATTTAGTAACCTCCTCTATATCTGTTCCACCGATTTGCTCTAAAAATTGACGAGTTAAATCAGAGTCAAATTTGGGATCTCGGGACTCAATGGCAATTACCAGACGTTCTCCTGAAACTTCGAGAAAAGTCTCACTATTAAAAAGTGAATTATAGTGCTGCGGAAGTAAATTTGTTAAAAACATTCCACCAAGTGTACCAAATGCTGCGAGTAATATAGTGAGCTCATACATGACGGGGAATGGAAATACCGGACTAAAAAATGGCTTTCCCCCAACAATCAAAGGATAATCAAAATAATTCATATACCAAACAAGTAAGGTCCCTACAGTAAATCCGGTAATACCACCCAAGAAAGTAAAAATCGGCACCTTTGAGCGGGCTTGACCCTGTGCTTCAGGCATACCATGAACTGGAAAAGATGAGTACGTATCCCATTTTTTATATCCAGCATCACGTACTTTCTCGGCAGCATGGTAGAAAGAAGGTGTATCCGCAAAAGATGCAATTATGCCATACGAATCAGCCATTAGCGCTTCCCTCCTTTAGAATCCTGATGGCCGTGCGGATCAGCTGCGGGCATCACAAATTTAACTTCTGCAATTGGTAGTAAGGGTAAAAACCTAAGAAACAAAAGAAACAAAATACTAAATAATCCAAAAGTACCAAAAAAAGTGAAAATGTCTACAATCGTTGGGGAGTAGTAGCCCCATGAACTTGGCAAAAAGTCATTAGCAAGTGATGTTACAGTTATCACAAAACGTTCAAACCACATCCCCACATTAATAAAAATAGACATAACCCAAACCAGAGCGGCATTACGACGCACTGCGCTAAACCAAAATAACTGAGGCGTAAATACATTACACCCAAACATCATGTAGTAAGCCCAAGAATACTGCCCAAAACCCCGATTAATGAAAGCAAAGCTCTCATAAGGATTAGCTCCATACCAAGCGATAAAGAACTCCATGATGTAGGCATAACCAACAATGGATCCAGTACCCAAACAAATTTTACACATATTATCAATGTGACGCTGAGTAATAAAATCATGTAAGCCGTATATTGCGCGTAAGGGCAGCATGAGAGTTAGGACCATGCCGAATCCCGAAAAAATTGCGCCAGCAACGAAATAAGGAGGGAAAATTGTAGTATGCCATCCAGGTAATTGGGCAGCAGCAAAATCAAAAGAAACAATAGTATGAACAGACAAAACAAGCGGCGTAGATAGACCTGCTAAAATTAAGTATGCCATTTCATAATTGCGCCAATGATTGCCAGCATTTCTCCAACCCATGGCGAGTAAGCCATAAAAATATTTCCTAAATATATCCATTGCTTTAGCTAATAAATTAGACCCGCTGTAGGCATCCGACTTTAAGCGTTGCAATGCACGGTCACGTAATACTCCCAGATCTGGAATCATACCCATGTACCAAAATAATACCGACACCGTACCGTAAGTAGAGACTGCAAAAACATCCCATTCTAGTGGAGATCGAAACTGAGGCCAAATTGCATTTGCATTGGGCAGTGGAAACAGCCACCAAGCAAACCATACTCGGCCTACATGGAATAATGGAAAAATACCTGCACAGACCACAGCAAAAATTGTCATCGCCTCTGCGGCACGATTAATCGATGTGCGCCAACCTTGTTTCAACAAGCAGAGCACAGCTGAGATAAGTGTACCCGCATGACCAATACCAATCCAAAAAACAAAGTTAACAATAGCCCAACCCCAATTGATAGGATTAGCCAAACCCCAGACGCCAACACCAGTACTAACAAGCCAGAGTAACCCCATCCCAGTAAAAGCTGCTGTGATTAGAGCTACTGCCATACAAACCCACCACCATGTCGGGGTGGGAGTTTCAACGATGCGACAAATTTTATCGGTTACCCAGCCAAAACTGCGCTGGTTACCAACAAGAGGTTGCTCAATAAGCTCGGCAGGATCGACTTTAGCTAAAAGCTCTACCTGCGAGTCCTCAATCAAACTATCATTTGGATTAATTGCCATTATCTTTATATAAAATACTTAAAATATAATTAAAATTACTAATGGTTAGCTACATCACCTGCCATAGGAGCATGGTGATCATGGCTTGTGTGTGTAGCATCAGAAACATGGTCTTTACCAGAACCATGACTATTATCTAGTAGACTGTGCTTGTTATGTTCAGCAGAAGAATGTTTGTCCCCAGAAGAGCCGTGCCCATAACGTTCATCATATTGGGCATAGGCAAACGGCTTATCATAATAGTCGGGCATCTTTTTATTTGGATTTCGCAAACGAGCAAGATAAGTGGTACGAGCGCGCACATTTAAATATCCAAGTAGTGAGTAGTTACGATCACTTGCCTTCATCTTCGATACCTCTGAATTAGGATCAGAAATGTCGCCGAATGAAATTGCGTCCGTCGGACATACTTGTTGGCAGGCAGTTTTAATCGCGCCGTCTTTAACATGGATATCGCCAGAAGGTCCTGCGCGACGCTTTTGATCAATTTTAGCTGATTCTATGCGCTGAACACAGTAGGTACACTTCTCCATAACACCACGCATACGCACAGTAACATTAGGATTCTTCTGCATCTTTTGAAGTTCTGGTTCATCAACCTTACCTAATGGACCCTTATAAAACTCACCCACCTGTCTTTTATTCCAATCAAAGAAATTAAAGCGGCGAACCTTAAAAGGGCAATTATTTGCGCAGTAGCGAGTTCCCACACAGCGATTATACGCCATCGTATTGAGACCTTGCTTATCATGAACAGTGGCATTCACCGGACATACGCTTTCACACGGCGCATTCTCACAATGTTGACAAGCAACTCCCATAAACGAAACTTGTACGTCTTCAGGAATTTCAGCTTGGTCATATTTAGCTGCAGAAAAATAACGATCAATTCGCATCCAATGCATTTCTCGACCGCGAAGAACCTGATCTTTACCAACAATTGGAATATTGTTCTCGCTTTGACATGCGACCACACATGCGGAACAACCAAAACAACTATTTGCATCCAATGCCATTCCCCATTGTTGAATTTGAGGAAACTTGTCCTGATTATTTTTCCATACCTTTACATTTGGATAGGGCTCATTGAATTTAGGATGCTCATAAGCAGAGTTACCGCGGTAATTATTCAATGACTTCTTCTGCAGCGACTTGTAATCATATTTACCATAATTAGCAGGTGCATGCGACTCAACTCCTACCTTGTTAGCGAAGTCAGGATGCTTGGTGTAATAGTCTGCATTAGCTTCACGTACAATAGCACGCCCTTCCATCGACCAGTGTTCCTGCGTATTGGCTAGGCGGTATGTTTTTTTGGTGAGCTTAATCGCAGCATTGTTCGCATAACCCATATTTGATGACTCACGTAGCCTATAAAAATCAAATCCAACACCATAGCCAACGCGTCCAACCACCTTACGACCGAGACCAAGAGGCAGTTGAATAGTATAGTTAGCAAGGCCAGGTAAAACATGAATAGGCGCTTCAATGCTACGCCCATTTATAGTTAGCTCTGCTACAACAGCCATCTCTTTACCTCGATCAAATATAGCCTTATTGCGCTGCAAAGTACCTTTAGCAGCTTCAAAAGTAGCGCCATTAAGCACTGTCTTTTTAGGAAATATTTGAACTCCGTCACGCGCTTCTAAATCCTTAGCTAGTCGAGGACTAATTAAAATAGGATTGTCCCAAGTGAGTTTTGTCATGGGATCTGGACATTCTAGCATCCATCCATTGTTGGCAAAACGACCATCCATTCCATGTGAACTAGGAGTAAAACGTACTTCTAGATTATCAGAAGATAGTTCTTTTTGTGCAGAAAATTTATCTGAATTTAAAACATCAAAAATTACAGCATAGTCGACCTCTATAGGAACAACTTCATATGAGCTATCTTCCAGTAAACCATCGGAAAGGAACTTATTGAAATCACGACCACCTAACTGCCTAAAAGTATCTTGAGTAATCTTATATGCATCCGACGTTTGTGAACCTAATAATAGAGCTAGAACTTCGAGTTCATTAACTGTTGGGAACAATGGTTCAATCATCGGTTGCACAGGTAAGAGCAACCCATCGTAAGCGCGACCATCACCCCAACTCTCTAAATAATGAGACTGCGCCATGAACAAATCAGCGCTCGCTGCAGTCTCATTTTTAGCATCACTTAAAAACAGAGTCTTCTTGGCCTTACTCTGCGCATTTTCCCAATTTAGATCAATCGGAGCATTATAAACTGGGTTACCACCTAATAGAACTAGAGTATCCACTCCTCCCTTATTTAGTCGCTCAACTGCAACTTCAATCCCACTTTCCTTAGAGGGCACATTCAAATAATTGATCGGTGCATTCAGTGCTGTATTAATGGCTAGTACTATATGGTGAACTGCATCTGGAAGATGGTCGCCGGCTAACACAAGAGAATTGCCTACATGTTCCACTAAATCGGCAGAACATTGCTTAACCCATTCAGGATCGACAGAAATTGAAGCCCCAAGCTCATCAAGCTTTTTAACGAGAGAACCTCCAACGTTACGCGCTTTAAGTATGTTGGATCCAATCTGAGCAGTAAATCCTACCATCTGACTACTCGATAAGCGTAGGCGATGATCTGCAGTCGATCCGGTAGCTGTAAGTAATGATTCAACCGAATAAAGACGACTCATTGAACTAGCATCTTTAGTGCTAGAAACTTTGCGGGATTTTGCAAAAGAACGCGCATATCCAAGATGCCCACTAACAGATGATACAAAGTCAGCATCGATTGCTAACACCCGCTTAACCTTATCAAATTGAGGTATTGCACGAATCGGCTTCCCTAAAACTGAAACAGTTGCTGCTTCTGCAGAACTTTCATCAATTGCTGAGTATTCAGTCCAAGTAGCCTTAGGATATTTTAATTTAATAGCATCTGCTAATGCTTTTCGACTTGGAGAAGTGCTTGGCTCGGCTAGAAAAACGAGCCCCTCGCCCATATCCTTAGTGTGAGCAACACTTAACTCCGAGAGACGATCACGTACTATGTCACGAGTGATAGTACCCTCCCCTTCACGGCTCTTAGTCGCGCGATCTGGATCGTATAGATTTAAAATGCTTGCTTGAGCATATACTGTTGTGGCGCCTCCGTATGCTTTATAACTAGGATTTCCTTCGAGCTTAGTCGGACGACCTGTATGCGTCTCTACAATTAACGGAATATTCTCGCGAACCCCTGGCATAGAAGACGAATAGTACACGGGTACACCAGGAATTACATTTTCAGGCTGCTTTGCATACGGTAAAATAGTCTGCTCCGGACGGCGGCAACCACTCATTCCTAATCCAGCAAGACCAAAAGATGCTGCCATAACTTTCATGAACTGTCGCCGATTGACGCCATCAAGCTCACTAGCTCCAGATGGAAATTCTCGTTCCATCCATTCCCTGAAAGCAGGAGTCTCAGCTAAGTCGTCGAGACTTTTCCAGTAGCGTGGTCCAGCTAAATTTTTATTATTCATCCTCTTAAAATTTTATGCTAACGGTGGCATCCAGAGCAGCTCTGCGGTGGATTAATCTTCCAATCATGAACGAAGCCAGTAGCAACTTCTTTATACTCTTCAGTTTCAGGTCGCTCCCAATCAAGATTATAAACCTCCTCGACTGGTCGTATATATTCCTCTGGATTTCGGTGACATTCCAAACAAAAACCCATACTCAATGGCATCGCGTGCTCGACTACTTCCATTTGATCAATTCTACCATGACACTCTACGCAACTAATCCCCCTGTTAACATGCACAGAGTGATTAAAATAAACATAATCTGGAGTCTTGTGGATACGTACCCAAGGCACGGGGTCACCTGATTCATAACTGTCTCGAATAAGAGCTAACTGCGGATCATCTTTGCGTACCATTGAATGACAAGACATACATACATTAGAGCCAGGTACATTAGAATGTTCGGAACGATCAACAAAAGTATGGCAATAACGACAGTCTATTTCCAATTGCCCAGAGTGTAAGGCATGACTAAATGCAACTGGTTGCGTCGGTGCGTAGCCAACGCGAGTGAACTTAGGAGTGAAGTAATAAGTCACACCCAAGACAATAGCAGTTTTTACCAAGATAATACCTATGATTATCTTAATTGGTAATGTATTAACCCACCTGGGAAAGATGTTCGCCATCGCTAGCTTTTAATAAGTGTGTGTTAAATTGTGCGTTTGAGGCTAAACATCTGCAGAACGAGCAATAGATCCTTTTGCTCGTTGCACACTAAGCGCAGGCTTTTCAATCGCACAGTTAACAGCTCTTAGCGTGTTAACTGGAGTGTGCGCTTGGGCTAGATTGTTAAGCGTAAGAGCGCCTGCAATAGATAAACTAGCCCTTTTGAGGAAGCCCTTTCGGGTCGATTGGTGTGTGCGGTCCATCAGTTTGTTTTTGGATGTTAAAAGTGTGACTAAAACACATGGCAAACGTTTTTTACACGAACTGTAGAAAACAGTATAGTGTAAAGTATTTTAAGCAATAGAAGCATAGACTTGTAGTTCAAAAAAAAAGACTAAAATACTAACGATTATATGTGATAAATTAACGAATGAGAATCAATCATAGCTTAGAATTACGCAACGACTTGTTTAGCAAAAAAACCATCAATTAGTAAATCCAATATGCTTTATTAATTAGAGTTATAGTTGAACTTGAAATACGTAGCACGAAAAGTAACCACAAAACTGGACAAAGCCATAATGAGGGCAGCAACTATTGGGTGTAAAACACCAAAAAAAGCTAAACCCATACCCAAAACATTATAGCTTGCAGCATAAATGAGATTAGATCTCAAACGACGATGTAAAGCTCGCGAAAAATGAATAGCTTTAGGTATAGCGCCAATCTGATCATTGACCAAGTGACCATTCGCAATTGAACGAGCTAATGCTGTACCGCTACCCATTGAAATAGAGGCCATACTGACCGTCATAGCGGGCGCATCATTAATTCCATCTCCGACGAATAGTGGATCTAAACCATTTCTTATAGCACTTCTAATATGTGATTCTTTTTGCTGAGCAGATAGTCCGGAACGAACGATAAGGGGTAGCTCTATTCCTGGATTTGGATCACCTGTTAGTACCTCTACCTTAATATTTAAATTTTTAAATCCTTCCTCTAAAAGGCTAATTCCATCACGCAGTCGCTCTTTTAATATAAAAATAGCAGCTAATTGCTTATCAATAAAAACATAAATAGGCTTTCCTTTGCTACCTACTATTTTCGCGAGAAACTCATCCTTAACTAATTTAGGATTGATGCCCAATTCGCCTATTTCTACAAACTGCTTCTCAATTGTGCCTGTCACGCCAAGCCCTGGAATAATTTTAAAATTGCTAATCGGAAGATCACTTTTCGGTAGAAAATTTGTAATCGATCGAGCGATAGGATGACTTAGCTTCGACTCTAGTGTATAAATCATTGCTTGAAGTGACTCATAACGATCTTCCCATTCTTTAACTACAGTAAAATTAGTTACTTCCATGGATGCGTCACTCAAGGTGCCCGTTTTATCAAAATATACTAGGCGAGTTGCAGCTAAGGCGTCAATTAATGAGCCATCTCGACTGACTATTCCAATTTTAGCGAGTTGCAGCAAGCCCTGCCATATCCCAATTGGTGTTGCTAAGCCTAGAGCGCATGGACAAGCAACGAGTAAAACAGCCATACTATTAAACACAGCTTCGATCCAAGAGCCTACAAATAGCCAATAAATTAGGCATAAAAAACTGGTTATGACTACAAACGGTAAAAAATACTGAATTAAACGATTTGCTTGCGATTCAAATTTAGAAGGATTACCCGCTTGATCATCGACTCGTTGCAACAAATCATCGAGGTCTCGCTTACCAGCTTGAGCCCTAACTTTTATATCTAATAAACCATCCACAGACCAAGTGCCTGCGCGTACAACATCGCCCATATTTCGGACCACTGGTAATGCTTCGCCGGTTAATGCAGTTTCTGAAACATAGGCGTTTCCAGAACATATAATGCCATCTACCGATATTGGTTCCCCTGGTTGAACCCGCACGATAGCACCAATCGGTACATTTTTAACCTTCACAGTCATCCATCCGTCTTCAGTACGCATTAAAGCGGAATCAAAGCACTCTCTAATCTGTATTGTTTCTTTTACTAAGCGAGATTGAGCCACGCCGCTAAGCAGTCGCCCAATAGTATATATTGCGATAACGATGGAAACAATTTCGTAATATACCGCACCTTCACCAGTAAAAGTACATAATAAAGATCCAGTGAATGCCCCTAATAAACTTACGGTAAAAAGACCTTCTATTGATAAACGACGACTGCGTACCATGCCAATCGTTGATCCAATAAGTGGTGCCCCAAGAAAGCATACAACTAACAAAGACGAGAAGATTAAGCCACCGTGTAGCAACCAATACGAAGTGGATCCATACCCTGGCGGAGTCATATTGATAGCCAACGAAAACACCATTCCTTGACCTGCAAAAACCATAGCTATTGCAATACGTAACCAAGATCGAGAAAGCGGAATATCAGGATTCTCACAGTCGTTGTCCTGCGAAGAACAAACAACGGATCTACTGGTTATTTTTACATCTGCTATTGGCATATCTGAATTATAGGTTCTAGTATAAAAATGCGAAATGCCTATATACTCAAGGGCAACCATGTTGTTGCAGCATTAATAGTACTTACTTGTACTGTAGGAGGACTTTTTATTGTACTAGGACCAAAAGCTACTGAAAAAAATCCAGGTGTTCTGCATGTGGGCATTCGCTTCGCTGATGAGCGCAGCATAGAATTCACCCGGTTTAGTTTAGGCGGCCCAGGTGCTCGAATTGAATTTATTAACAATAAAGGTGTAGTATTGTATCATTATGATAATTTAAAAATTGGCCGAAATTTAGTACCAATTGAACCAGATAATTTACCCAGTGGTCGCTATCTTGCTAGGCTAAGTGCAGATGAATATAAAAGCGTTGATTTCCAAGTGATAATCGAGGGCCGCATGCTAAATCCTGCACCCAGCGAGAAGTTCTCCGTAAATGGTCGTGTACGATATAATATGATAGGCGTGCGGTTCGAGCCACTCAACAATTAACGTGCTACGCGCATAATTTTAGAACTGATCTGATTGATTGCTGATTCATGCGTTTTGTATAAAGGATCATATTTCTCGAGCTGCTTCCAAAATTTATTGGAGTGATTCAACTGCTTTAAATGAGCTAATTCATGCAGTATAACGTAATCCATAAGCTCTGGATCAAGTAAAACGAGACGCCAGTTTAGAGATATCGCTCCTCTACATGAACAGGAACCCCATCGACTTTCCTGATTTCTTACACTTACAGCAGGAATGGATAATCCAAAACGCTTTGCTTGATAAGCCACCCTGCAATAAAGTGCGTCCTTTGCAAAACATCTGACAACGTGCATTAATTGCCCATCATCACTTAGATCGAGCACCCTAAGAATTACATCAGAGCCATAATTAGAAAATATATAGTCCGAACTCTTACCCTTAGTGGCTTGTATAGATACGTAAAATAATTCACCACTAGCGCATAACTGCGGATAGCGATTTATCCAAGTTCGCAGTGAACTAGTAGCAGGCAACTTATCAAGCCCTGCTTCTATCCATTCACGCTGTGATTCTAAGAAATCTATGGCTATACGATCTGCGCATCTAAGTGGAACCGAGAATAAAATCTGATTATTTAGTCCAAAGGTCAGCCTAAAATTTCGTGTGCCCTTTCGACGCCTCAACTCTACAGGTACAGACAGTCCACTTTCACGTACAAAAACCATAAATTGATACTTTTGAGTGGAATAAAAAGAATATATTATTGTTCCAATTGATCCACCGCTCTTTGCGTATATTGTCGCAATAATGCTTCCGGATCCAATCCCTTAATTCTACACGCAGCAGCAATTTCAAAGAGTTCCTTACCTAAAGTGGAGCCCTCATGATCCAAAGCATTAGCTTTTGCCTGTATCGCTGCTTCGTCTATAATTGATGCTGTATTTAATTTTAATTTCTGAATTTGCTTATACACATCCCTGGCGCTTAAAAGCGCAGGTAACTGATGTGGCAAATCCTTAAATAATCCTTCTTGCTTCGGACCCCGCTTTTTTTCAGATGCCTTAATCGCATCCCATTGATTCAAAGCCGCCTCAGTATCCCCCAATTTAATAAGACCAAATACATGCGGATGTCGGCGAATAAGCTTCGTATTAACTTCGAGGCAAATCGAATCAAAATCAAAATGCCCAGATTCTTTTGCCATTTGAGCATGCATAACAACCTGTAATAAGACATCCCCTAATTCCTCCTCCATGTGATGCATGTCATTACGATCTATGGTCTGTAACAATTCGCAGCATTCATCTATCAAACAATCCGTTATTGATTGATGTGTTTGTTCAATATCCCATGGACAACCAGTATCTGGTGCCCTCAAAGCTTCAACTGTTACAAGTAAATCATCAATAGCGCTCATTGTAATACAATTACTTAAATACCTTCTCCCATATAGCCTCCTTAAAACCGACTAAACCGTAATATTTGCCAAGCAAAAATGGGCGTTTCACTAAATTACCGTTTTCCGAAAGTAGTAAGATAAGATCATTTTCTGTATATTTAGAAATCTTTTCCTTTAAATTGAGCGCCCTGTAGTCCAGTCCTGAACTGTTAAACAATAAGCGTATATTATTGTTAGAATAAGCCAGCATGGATTTAAGCTCACTTATGCTAGGTGGCGTATCGCGAATAGCAAATTCGTCAAACTCGTGCCCATTGCGCTTCAGCCAGTTCGTTGCATTCTTACAACTGCTGCACTTCTTATAAGTGTAAATCTTTATGCGATTACTAGTGCTCATTACTTATTCTTAATATTTCCTCTCGGATGATATAACGCATGCTCATCAGCAAGTCGATTCGCTTGAACTGCTGTATAAACTTGAGTTGTTGAAATATCGGCATGTCCCAACATTTCTTGTATTGCTCTTAAATCAGCCCCTCCCTCGAGTAAGTGTGTTGCAAATGAATGACGTAGTAAATGCGGCTTAATTGGCTTTTTTATTCCAACTTTTGCAGCTTGTTGTTTAATCATTAGCCAAACTGTTTTTCGGGAAATAGCTCTGCCACGCTGACTAAGAAAAAGTGCGCTTCCTGTATGATTCTTAACAAAAAAAGGACGTGCGCTGCCTAGATAATTTTGTACTGCATCAATCGCAGTACTTCCAACTGGAGCGATCCTTTCTTTTGATCCTTTTCCAATTATTCGCACGTACCCCTCCTCTAAGTTAAGACTTTGCAATTCAATAGCACAAAGCTCAGAAACCCTTAGACCGCTACTGTAGAACAGTTCAAGAATCGCCCTATCTCTAACTCCGCGGGGAGTGGACATACACGGGGACTGTAGTAGAAGATCCACTTCTTTTCGAGAAAGTGTATCTGGTAATTTGCGCGACAAACGTGGACCACTCAATAATTCGGTAAAATCGCTAGTTCGGATATTTTCACGGACTAAAAACTTTGCAAATACACGTATAGTAGAAAGCTTCCTAGATTGGCTACTTCGCGCGTAACCACTACTTGCTAGGTTTTCCACCCACTTTAAAAGTACGGAATCATCCACACGACTCCAATCAATCATACCTAAACGTTTTAAAAAGGATGCACAATGCGATAAATCGCGCGCGTACGATTCAATCGTATTACTTGCAAGGCCACGCTCTAACTGCAACCAGGTTAAAAAGCTTTCTACAGGAGGCGAAAAAGCCTCTGGTATGCTACTTATTACATTAGGCGACATTAATAAATATATCTAAGCTAGGAACATGCGCCTTGCAAGCCACAAGCGAACACACAAAGTTATAACTACTACGATAAGATTCATGTCTACATCTCCTACAACTGGTGACAGCTTAATTAAGCCTACTGACTTAAGAGGAATATTAAAATATGTTCCCATATTCAGCGATCAAGTTTTTGTTATTGCACTAGACGGTAGCTTAATCGCTCATGAAAATTTTCAAAATGTACTACTTGATATCGCTGTACTTCGATCATTAAATATAAAGGTCGTGTTAGCATATGGGATAGGATTCCAGCTACAGGGTGCTTCTAAGCTAAAGAATGTAGAAGTTACCGACTATCATGGTGAAGGAGCTACCGATAATACTACACTAACCTTAGCAATGAAAATAGCCGGAGAAGTCGGCTCGCTAATTGCGCAGGAATTGACCCGAAGTAATTTACGATGCGTCAGTTGTAATGGTGTGCGCGCAAAATCAATTGGAATCGTAAAAGGCGTCGATCAAATTAATAGCGGCGATGTAGATAAGCTAGATCGTAAACTTTTTGATCAGCTCCTTAATAGCCAAACTATTCCAATTGTATCGCCAATTGCATTAGATCGAAATGGTGCACCATTACGCATCAACTCGGATCTGCTAGCTGCTGAATTAGCAGCAAAGATAAAAGCCTCTAAATTAATTTATATGACTACTGAGGCAGCAATTTGCGTCAATGATCAGACGTTAGAAAATCTGCCTGTTGCTGAATTAGAGATATATTTAGAAAATAATTCTAATCTAATTAAGGAACGCTTAATTAGTAAAGCAAGGCATTCAGCACAAGCAGTGCGAATGGGTACCCCAAGAGCTCATATTTTAGATGGAAGATTATTTGGAGCCTTACTAAACGAAGTTTTTGATAAAGTCGGAATTGGCACTATGATCTATAGTGATGAATATCAATCGATACGCCCTGCGCATAAAAAAGATGCACAATCTATCTATGATATTACTAGGAATGCCGTACGATCTGAAACTCTATTTAACCGATCAAAAAAGCACATTATTAACGAGATTAATAATTACTTAGTTTATGAAATAGATGGCAGTATTATCGGATGCATGCATCTTAGAAAATACTCGGATTCAACCATAACGGAAATTGGAAGTGTCTATGTGCAATCTTTCTACCAAGGTAAAGGTGTCGGGAAAAAATTAATCAAATACGCTATTAAACTAGCGCATCTAGATGGTACTGAGAAAATATTTGCAATGACTACAAAAGCATCTGAATTTTTTGAAAAAGTATGTAATTTCAAGGAAGGTAAAATTGAAGATTTACCACTAATTAGGCAAGAAGAACATCATGCTAATTGCAGGAATTCCAAAGTATTCTATTACCCTATAATTTAGGTGCTATATCATTCTACAGATAATGTAGGAATAACTATAATTAATCCTACCAAAAGCCAAATGCGGGCACTGATTGGACGCTTGGATGAGCCTGAGATTAACATTTCGGAATACCAAGATATAATTCTTACGAACCATACCTGCGGATGGTCGATATCGCTATTTCCAAGTGGTATAGCTGCTTTGGAAAATCTTGAGGAAGAAGACAAAAAACCTTCTACTATATCGGGCGTAACTCGTAATGAAGCCTTTAAAATGTGGCACGAACTATCCATTGGTGCAACCGATGCAATACTCGCACGCGACTGGAAAATACAGAACCATTAATTCACTCTTAACCAACATATAGAAACCACGTAAGAATTATACAGTGAAAAGTTAAAACGTACCTGACTCGCTAAAGACTTCAAATTATAACCAAATTTAGATGAAATTTTAGCTATTTTAGCAGTGCCCGAAGTAAGATCTACTTGAAGTGATACATCATCAAAATTAGCCAACCTGTTCCAGCAAGGAAATTGCATTTTATAAAACGATTCTTTTAATGAAAAAAGGATACTGGCGCGTACTCGATCACCACCCGTCCATACTTCCTCATCGGCAGTAGTAACTCGTTTGGCTGCCTGTGCAGTCAAGCGGTCAGTCCCTTCTATATCTATCCCTAGTGCCTTAAAATCGCTATCATGACCGGCTATCGCACAACATAGCTTTCGAGAGTGCGCTATGGATCCAACTGCACCATCTGGTAATATTGGCACACCACTTGCATTTGGTAATATTGCTTGCGGGGCAAATCCTAGTTGACCCAATACTTTTCTTAATGACTCTCTACCTGTAATGAATTCAGCCTTTCTACCATCGGATGCATATGCAACTAATGCCTCTTCTTCAGAAAAGGTGCATTTCGTAGCGCCGGTAACAGTACGCAAATATGCATAACTACCAATTGGCTCTAAATTAGAGATTAATGTGCGAAATTTAATTATGCATTCAATGTTTTTCACAGATAGAAAAATGACAAAGCAGATCATAAATTACAACTTTAGTATTCTCTAGTGATAGATTGACCTAACTACCAAAATAATTGTTTTAGTTAAATTACTATGTCTATTTTAAATTTTAATAACTACTTGATTAATAAGAATAGCAATCTTCCCCTGTCCCAAATAGATTGTAATCCTTGGAGCGATCTTCCAAACAACAAAAGTGATGCCATTGAAGAACTATATCAGTTAAATGTTAGCATAGCTGATTTACAGCAACGATTCTACATCGACCGTAGCAAAAAGTTATTAGTTGTACTACAGGGTATGGACACAAGCGGCAAAAATAGCACTATTAGGCACGTATTTAGAGGTGTTAATCCACAAGGTGTTCATGTCGCAAGTTTTGAAAAACCATCCACACGAGAGTTATCACATGATTATCTTTGGCGTATTCATAAACGCGCTCCTAAAATGGGTGAAATTATGATATTTGATAGAAGTCACTATGAGGATGTACTTGCTGTACGTGTAAATCAACTCAAGCCAGATTCGGTTTGGCGCAAGCGCTTCCGACATATTAATGACTTTGAACAAATGCTAGCGGATGAAGATACTATAATACTTAAATTTTTCTTACACATTGATCGAGAGGTTCAGCGCTCTCGATTACAAGAAAGACTCGATAACCCTATAAAAAATTGGAAATTTGATCAGTCTGATTTAGATGCGCGTTCGAGTTGGAAAAAGTACCGACAAGCCTACGAAGAAGTTTTTTGCAAGACAAGTCACGAACACGCTCCATGGTTCGTAATTCCTTCCAATAAAAAATGGGCTCGTAATCTGCTAGTAGCACGAATTATTGAAGCTACTTTAAATGAAATGAACTTAAGCTACCCTAAGGTTGATTTTGATCCGAATAAAATCGTCATAAAATAATAAATACATTTTCATGCCTAATAATATAAATTCTATATTGGATTTAATTCCTGCCCACAGAGCAGCATTGCATCCATTACGAGAAATATTGCTAGCTAATGCAATGATGCTAGGCGAATTGCCGGCACCAACCTTCGGGGAAGAAAAGCGAATTGCATTCTTGGGCAATCGCTTCACTGAAGAAGGGTTGCATAATATATCCATAGATGAGGTTCCCGGTAATTGCATGGCGATGATACCAGGTACTGTCGGAGAGCAAAATATTCTAATTTGCGCTCATGCTGATACGGTTTTTTCAAATAAAGTAGACCATGCAATGTCCGTTACCAAGGATACTATTCGAGGCCCTGGTATAGGCGATAACAGCCTTGGATTAGCAGCACTCGCAACATTACCCAACATTTTAAAAAGACTAAAAATTCGCTTTAATGACAATCTTATATTACTTGGATGCACTCGAAGTTTAGGCCATGGCAATCTAGGAGGAATCAAGTTCTTCTTAGAAAATAATAAATTTCCTCTACGCTCTGGAATATGCGTAGAAGGTATACAACTAGGACGCCTTAGTTATGCATCTGTTGGTATGCTACGAGGCGAAATCAATCTTAGCATGCCCTCTCAATACGATTGGACTAATTTCGGAGCCACCAATGCAGTGACTCTCTTAACCCGTATCGTGCAAGGAATTCAATCTATCTCTATACCAACTGAACCAAAAACAAAAATAATTTTTGGTTCGATGAATACCGGCACTTCTTTTGCAACTCAGCCGACTTCTGCTAGTTTACGATTTGAGATTCGTAGTGAAGCTGATGGCATGGTATCCTTATTACGTGATCAGATAGCCGACTTGATTGAGGAGATAGCTACACAATCTAGGACGGACATAACACTAACGGTTGTTGCTCACCGCAAGCACGGTGGACTCGATTACAGTCATCCTATGGTAAAATCCATGCGTAAAATCCTTGGAGCACTCCATATAAATCCATATATTGATCCAAGTGTCGGTGAATTAAGTGAATTAATTCGAGCTAATATACCAAGCGTTACACTCGGACTTACCACAGGACAGCATAAAAATGAATACAATGAAACGATTGATATAGAGCCAACATTTGATGGTCTTGCACAATTGATCGCACTTATAAATTCAATCGATGGAGGGATTTGTGATGCCTGATAAAGTTGATAAATGGTTAGATACAAACACTTTCCATCATGGTGAATTTTGGGATATCTTAAAGTTAGTCGAACTAAAAGAAAAACAGGGTCTCAAAATATCACTCTGTATACCTACCCTTAATGAAGAGCTCACCATAGGTAAAGAAATTGTTATTTTTCGTTCCGAACTTATGGAGCGTTACCCACTAATAGATGAGTTCGCAGTCATTGATTCTGGATCAAAAGATAAGACCTTAGAAGTTGCTGCTTCATTTGGCGCAGACACTTACAAGGCTAAAGACATATTGCCAAAAGTTGGAGATAAACCAGGCAAGGGAGAAAATCTTTGGAAGGCTATCTATCAACTAAAGGGTGACATAATAATTTATGTAGATGCAGATATAGCTAATATCCATCCGCGTTTTGTTACTGGAATAGTAGGACCCTTACTTCTAAATCCCAAAACAAAATACTGTAAGGCATTTTATGATCGTCCAATAACATTTTCATCAGGCGTTCGCGCAAGCGGAGGCGGACGCGTAACGGAAATATTAATACGACCACTTTTTTCTTTATTTTTTCCAGAATTAGCCGCACTCATACAACCTCTGTCAGGAGAGTTTGCAGTCCGTCGAGAAGTGTTAGAAGAAATTCCTTTTCCCATAGGCTATGGGGTTGAAACTGCACACATTTTAGATGTTTACACGCGGTGGGGTTTAGAAGCCTTCGCTCAGTGCGACTTGGATCAACGCATCCATAGAAATCAGAGCACTACAGCACTTGGAAAAATGTCGTTTGGAATACTTCAAACTTTCCTTAATCGAATGAAACGTTACGATATGGTTAACAAATTACCTGAAATGGCAACGCTGTACAGGCAGTTTCAAGCGGAGGGAAATCGATATGAACTACTCGAAAAATCAATCATAGAGGACGAGCGACCACCGATGATAACCATTCCAGAATATTGTAAAAAATTTGGCATTAAATGCCAAAAGTAAGTCATGCGTATCGCTATCGTACACTACCACCTTAAACGAGGCGGTGTTACCCGTATCATAGAATCGACGTTACTTGGGTTCAACCAGCACCAAGAAAAGCATGACTATGTCGTACTATCTGGTGAATATAGCAGTAATTTTACCTACCGAGAATGCGTCAGAACTGTTGCTGGCTTAAACTATTCCAACCAGCAACAAGTTACACCAGACTCTAAAGATCTTTTACAGCAATTAAGGTCCAGCGCTAGAGCAGCACTTGGTGCTTCGCCAGATGTATGGCACATACATAATCATTCACTAGGCAAGAACCATGCTTTGCCAGGACTTGTGGCTTTATTAGCTAAAGAGGGAGAGTCTGTTTTACTACAAATGCACGATTTTGCGGAGGACGGTCGTCCAGACAACTATACGGTCAATAAACGCCGTTTCCAATGGTCCGATAAACTCTATCCTAATTGCCAAAATGTACATTATGGGGTCATCAACGCACGCGATTACCAAATATTTTCAGATACCGGCATCGATAATGACAGACTTCATTTACTGGCAAACCCTATTGATACTAACAAAAAGACTNCTGATCAAGATGAAGTAAAATCCGTTACAGAGGATCTCAATACCGATCGTTTAATCGTTTATCCTGTACGCGCAACTCGTCGTAAAAACTTTGGCGAACTACTTCTTTGGGCAACTATAGAACAAAAGGATGCTCACTACGCAACTACGCTAGGACCAACAAACTCTAACTATTACAACTCCTATGCTCGTTGGCAGAAAATCGCAAAAGCAAACAACTTACCTATTTCTTTCGGAATTGGTGAATGCAATCGATGGTCATTTGAAAATATAATCTCTTCAGCTGAAGCTATTATAACAACAAGCATAGCAGAAGGCTTTGGTTTGTCCTTCTTAGAGCCATGGATGATGAAAAAACATATTATCGGGCGCAATCTTCCCGAAATAACAGCTGATTTTAAAATCCATGGCATTAAACTTGAAAACCTGTACACCCATATACCAATACCGGACGAGTGGATTGATATGGAACGGCTACTTGGCAAAATCACAAATGAATTAAAAAAAGTCTATTCGGCTTATGACAGAGACTTACCAGTCGATGCGCCGCAATTAGCGCTTGATTCAATACGACCAACTACAAATACAATAGATTTTGGGGGCCTTGATGAAGACCTGCAAGAAAAGGTCTTAGAATTCTTGATCAATGAGCCGAAAGCAAAACAACTATTGCCGCAGTTAACTACAGCTAAAGATCCATTAACTGCAGAAAATAATAGAAGCCAAATATCTAATTTATTTAGTTTAAATCATTACATAGAAAATCTCATTCAAATCTATGCTTCCATACAAAAAGATACCACGATCGACTACTTTAATCCAAATCTTCTTATTGATGGTTTTCTTAAACCTAAACGCTTCCGCCTATTACGAACATGAAGGCCCACGAACACATAAGAGCTATTCGCGATAGAGCAGCAAAAGAACCAGTAGTTTGCGCAGAAAATGCCATTGCCCGAATAAATAAAATTAGTGATATTCGCGCAGTAGTATTCGATATCTATGGTACTTTAATTAGCTCTGGCGTTGGTGATATTAGCTTATCCTCAAAAAGTANTTCAAATGATGCGTTGTATTATACGCTTTTTAATCAAGGCATAGAAGTGCTTCCTGCTTCAGATTCTACGCACCTTGATGCTCTTCTACTTGAATCTATTAAATACTTTCAAAGAAAAAGAAGCAAAGAAGGCGTCTGCTATCCTGAAGTAGAGATACGCGAAGTATGGAAATACTTTTTAGAGAAACTGCTTACAAAAAAGCTGATAAATCCTCTTCGTGCTGACCTAGATATTGAAGGACTAATAATTGACTACGAATGCCGAGTAAATCCTACGCAAGCGATGCCTGGACTAGTAGATACATTAAACGAGTTACACCAGCGTGGCCTTAAAATTAGCATCATATCTAATGCGCAATTTTATACTCCACTGCTCTTTGATGCACTCATTGGGAAAAGTTTAAGTGAATTAAATATCTGTATGGACTGTGCTATTTGGTCCTATGTTTTAAGAGAAGCTAAACCATCACAGCGATTATACGAACTATCTGCGAACCACCTGTTCAGAACTTACCAAATTGATCCAAAGCAAGTACTCTACGTGGGCAATGACATACGTAATGATATATGGCCTGCTCAATCAGTGGGATTTAAGACAGCACTTTTTGCAGGTGATAAACTATCACTGCGTCGCCGAAAAGAAGATCCACAATGCAAGCATATTGAAGCTNATTTAGAAATTACCCAGTTACATCAGCTATTAGATTGCCTATGAGCATGCTTTTAGAGCATAAATAAGGACATGTCATCACCTCATGAGACTATAATAGCGCCTTCCATATTGGCAGGCGATCACTCCAATCTAATATCTAGCCTTCAACAAATCGAAAAGTCGGGGGCTCCATGGGTACATTTAGACATCATGGATGGGCACTTTGTGCCAAATCTAACTTTTGGCCCACAAACCGTTCAGGCACTACGAGAGCAATCTAATTTATTCTTTGATGTTCATCTGATGCTAGACAATCCCCATGATTATGTTGATGCATTTATAAAATCTGGATCTGATCAAATTACGATTCATGTTGAACCCAATTACTGCGTTAACGAAACGCTAGAGACTATACGTAATAATCAGTGTTTGTGTGGGATTGCCCTAAATCCAGATAGCCCAGTAGAGCTAATTCGCCCCTATCTTAATTTGTGTGATATAGTTGTAGTCATGGCCGTGCAGCCAGGATTCGGAGGACAAAATTTTGATAAACAAGTAACTTCTAAAATACAACTATTAGATCGTTGGAGATATGAGTTAGATTTGAATTATCGAATTGAAGTGGATGGAGGTATTGATTCAGAAACTGGAAAATTATGTAGATTACTTGGAGCCGATACCCTTGTAGCTGGTACATCTTTTTATAAATCCACCGACAAGAAATCTTTCGTCAGTAATCTATGCGCTACCAATTAATCTACAAACAGTACTATTTATCTGTTTCCAATAGCTATTTGTAAGAGTAAAGAAGAACTACCTTAGTAGCTCTAAACAGTAGATTTAATGGTAGTTGATAATAAAACTTCCAATTTTAAGACAAATTTGGCTTGATCTGGACTTTCATGGAAGCATCTTACACATCTTTTATGAATTATAGGGACGGGTAGCTCAGTTGGTTAGAGCAACTGGTTTACACCCAGTAGGTCGTGGGTTCGAGTCCCTCTCCGTTCACCATATTTCATTCTGGTTTTATACAGTCCTTGTTATGCGCCACATTATATCCATTCTAGTAGAAAATAAATTTGGAGTCCTCGCTCGTATTGCAGGGATGTTTAGCGGTCGTGGATTTAATATTGAGACCTTGAATGTAGGTCCGATGCCAGACAAGCAACTATCCAGAATTACTGCTACAATTGTAGGGGACAGCGAAGCATTGGATCAAGCAATCAAACAAGTTTATAAATTAGTTAATGTACTTGAAGTAACCGAGTTCTCTAATGGGCAAGAAACCGAGCGAGAGCTTATTATTATTAAAGTTAGTGCGACTGCCCTCCAGCGCTCTGAAATAATGCAGGTTTGCGACATATTTCGCGCTAAGATCATCGATGTTGCCGCAGATACTGTTAATATTGAAATGACTGGAAATTCTAATAAAGTCCGTGCATTCATTAGTCTTGTCGAGCCTTACGGTATCGTTGAGATGGCCCGTACAGGAAAGTTGGCTCTTAAACGCGGCTAACAAATATAATAATTTAACCTCAATTAAAAGAGATCACCCATACACAAAACACTATGCCTGCAAAAGTTTATACAGAATCTGACGTCAATATGAGCGTCTTAAGTGACAAAGTTCTAGCAATTATTGGCTACGGGTCTCAGGGCCATGCCCATGCTCAAAATTTAAAAGATAGTGGTCAAAATGTTATTATTGGCCTTTATAATGGAAGTAAGTCTTGGGAGGTTGCCGAAAGCCAGGGCTTTGCGGTATACGAAACGGCTGAAGCGGTAAAAAAGGCAGATGTTATCATGATAGCAGTACCTGACATGAAGCAGCCAGAAATCTACGAAAATGACATCGCTCCAAATTTAGAAGAAGGCAAGACCCTTGCATTTACCCATGGGCTCGCCATTCACTTTGGACTAATTAAGGCACCGCAGGGTGTGGATGTCATCATGGTTGCTCCTAAGGGGCCAGGGCACGTTGTAAGAAGTCAATTCGTTGAAGGTAAAGGTGTGCCTGCACTGATTGCTATACTAGAGGGCTCTTCCACATCTGCTCACTCCATAGCTCTGGCTTGGGCTGGTGGTGTAGGTGGCGCTCGCGCAGGTGTCATTGAAACGACCTTTAAAGAAGAATGTGAAACAGACTTATTTGGAGAGCAAGCGGTCCTCTGTGGTGGCGCTTCAGCTCTTGTAATGGCTGGATTCGAAACTTTAGTTGAAGCTGGCTATCAACCAGAAATGGCCTACTTTGAATGNTTACACGAACTCAAACTCATCGTCGACCTAATGGTCGAGTCTGGTGTATCTGGCATGCGCTTTTCTGTCTCCGAAACTGCAGAATGGGGCGATTATATAAGTGGTCCACGTGTCATCAACGAAACTTCTAAAGAAGCAATGCGCGCGATACTCAAAGATATACAATCCGGTAAATTCACTGAGAACTGGGTCTCCGAATACAAAGCAGGCTATCCAAAATACAAAAAATTCATTGAAGAGGGTAAACAGCATCCAATTGAAGAAACTGGTGAACGCCTGCGAGCTCTTATGCCATGGGTCAAGAAGCGTAATATTGAAGGCGCACAGGCAGCTTATAATTAAACCAAACTAATAAATTTAGAAATGGTCGCTTAGGTAACTAGCGACCATTTTTTTTGCTTTTTTAGATACAATGGTATTAGTATTTTCTGATGTCTCGCACTATTCTTATTGCAACTCGTAAAAGTCCACTTGCCCTAAAGCAAACCGAGCTTGTGCAAAAATGGTTAAATCAAAGAAATCCTGAGAAACTCTTCCATAATCTACCGCTAATAACAAAGGTAGACGAACGATTAAACTGGTCACTTGAAAAACGCGGTGGGATCGGTCTTTTCACTAGAGAGCTTGAAGCTGCACTATTAGATAAAAATGCTGATTTAGCAGTTCATAGCGCTAAAGATATGCCGACGACTGAAACAACTGGCCTGTCTATAGCTGGCTATTTACCCCGCGCAAAGGCAAATGATGTACTAGTATGCAAAGATAGTATTAAAATACCAAAATGTATTGCAACTAGTAGTCCACGCCGACGAGCTCAAATATCACTAATTTATAAAGGCATTCAATGGACTCAATTACGCGGAAATGTTGGCTCACGCTTAAGGAAGATTGCAACAAATCAAAAAGATACTGGTAATAGTGCTGACGCTACTATGCTTGCGGCCGCTGGACTAGAGCGTCTTAATATCCAAAATTACGAGGGTCTGCGATTTATAGAACAGCCAATCGAAACATTTGTCCCTGCCCCTGGACAAGCTGCCATTGCTATTCAGTGCCGAGAAGAAGATATTCACAAGTATACAGATCAGTTCTGCTCAAAAACCTATCTCGCCGTATCCCTTGAGCGTGAATTTTTGCGCCGTCTTGGGGGAGGTTGCCAGACTCCAGTAGGAGCTTATTATGATGGTGAAAAACTTTTTATTTATCACCCAGACACAGGACACGTGACGTATAATGAAGTAATTAATAATTGCCAGCAAATCGATGCGTATCTCACAAAACTTATGTTACAATTAAAATTATAAATAAGTTATCCAATTAAACGTAATCTCGTTCGTTAAAGCAGCTGAGCACTAAAATGATAAATTATTTATTTTTTACCTCCAACACTTACAATATATGTCAGAATTAAAAGGTAGAGTTCACCTCATTGGAGCAGGTCCTGGCGATCCTGGCTTAGTCACGGTACGCGCCCGTGAACTAATTGAAATTGCCGATGTCATCGTTTATGATTTTCTAGCTAACCCTAAGTTATTAGACTGGGCGAAGCAGGATGTCGAACGAATCTACGTAGGGAAAAGTGCCGGGCGTCATTCAATTCCACAAAATGAAATTGAAGAGATTCTAATCAACCGCGCCAATCAAGGATTACAGGTTGTAAGACTCAAAGGAGGTGACCCATTTATTTTTGGACGTGGTGGCGAAGAAATGGCTATTTTACAAGCAGATGGAATTCCTTTCGAAATCGTACCTGGAGTTACTGCAGCACTAGCTGCAGCCGCTTACGTAGGTATACCCTTATCTCATAGGGATTATAGTTCATCNATAATATTTCTTACTGGTCATGAAAATCCAGAAAAGCACACCATCACATTAGACTTTCGAAAATATGGATCCATCAATGCNACTCTTTGTATTTACATGGGGATTGGACAACTATCACGAATTGTAAGTGAACTTAAACAAGGCGGCATGCAAGGCTCGCAACCAGTTGCTGTTATCGAATGGGCCACGCTTAATAGCCAGCGCTCAGTCTTTGCTACAATTGATGAAATTACTCAAGCAGTCGCTGCTTCTGCTGTTCATAGCCCAGCAATGATCATTATAGGAGAAGTTGTTGCGAAGCGCTCCAAGGCAGAATGGTTCGAGGGGAGAGCATTATTTGGTAAACGAATCGTAGTTACTCGAACTCGAGAACAGGCAGGAAAATTAACTCAATTACTAGAGTCCCAAGGAGCAGAAGTGCTCGAACTACCGTTCATTCATATTGAACAACAATTTGATCCTAAAGCCCTAACAGAAGTATTTGCCGAAATGGCAATATATGAATGGATTATCTTCACTAGTATTAATGGTGTCCGAATATTTTTTGAACTCTTCTACAAGGCCTACAAAGACATTCGATGCCTCGGCCCGATGCGTGTTGCCGCTGTAGGCACAGCTACAGCAAACGAAATTGAAAAGCATCACATTAAGGTGGATCGAGTACCAACCAAAGCTAACGCCGATGCCCTTGCTACCCTACTAATTGAGGAAGAAGGTGTGGATAGTGTTAAAATGCTAGTTATTACTGGTAATCAAAATCGTGAAGCACTCGTTGATCGCTTAGAAAATCAAGGACGTGCTATTGTTGACACTTTACCACTTTATAAAACCAGTAAAAGTGATTTGAGCCAATGCCCTAAAGCTACTAAATTCCGAGAAGAAGGTGCAGATGCAGTGCTATTTACAAGTTCATCTACCGTACGATCTTACATGCAGCAAAAAGCAGCACTATCACTCGAAGATTCCGCCAAAAAACCAGTATTTGGTAGTATCGGTCCGGTCACATCAAAGACTTTAAAAGAGTTTCAACTACCCCTAGCTTTTGAAGCTGCAAGCCCGAACTTAGAGCATTTTGTCGTTGAAACAATTACACACTTCAATCAGTGAACTAATACTTAAGTGCATGATACAGATTCAATANAAATANTAATAAAATTATAAATCCAGCAAAAATAAATTATGGCTAATGTTATCCTCGAAACAACTCAAGGCAGTATAGAATTTAAACTTTTCGAAGACATCGCACCTAAGACATGCGAAAACTTCACTACTCATATAAAGAATGGATATTACAATGGTATAATTTTTCACCGTATTATAGAGTCCTTTATGATTCAAGGGGGCGATCCTACAGGAACAGGTATGGGTGGTGAATCTATCTGGGGAAAGCCATTTGAAGATGAATGTGCGCAAGATGTAACATTCAATAAATCAGGCTTACTCGCCATGGCAAATGCAGGTCCAGGAACAAACGGAAGCCAATTTTTTATTACTACGGCAGCAACACCTTGGCTACATATGCGTCACACTATTTTTGGAGAAGTAATCAACGGTATGGATATAGTTTCTAAATTAGAGCAAGTCGAAAAAGGTGCGAGCGACAGACCTGTTGAAGATCAGCAGATATTATCTGCTAATGTCATTAGCTAAAGAACTATCAATAGTGGCCTTGCATGGCTTCACTGGCAGCGGTGAAGATTTCTTTGGATTCTACGATAAGTGTAAGCACGTATCTAATTGGTACTGCCCTAACCTACCTGGACACTGCGGAGATATAGATCGTGGTGTTAATACGATTATGTGTGACCCTGCGTCGACTNGNGTATTCTTACAAAATTATATTAAAGATATCTCTCCTAGTCCAAAACTCTTACTAGGATATTCAATGGGAGCACGCGCTGCTCTCCATTTGGCTTTAGCTAATCCGAATAACTGGCGAGCCCTCATTCTAATTAGTCCAAATCCAGGCATAAAAAACCAGAAGGATCGTAAAATTCGTCGTGATGAGGACCATAAACTGGCTAATCGTATCGAAATCGAGGGAACCTCCTCTTTTATGAAGCGCTGGAAAGAAACACCTTTAATAAAAAGCCAAAAGATGATACGCGCAGATTGGCAAAAGCGTATGCACGAGAGTCGTGAGCAACACAGCTCATTGGGATTAGCCACTAGCCTGCGAGAGTTTGGACAAGGCAATTGTCCATATCTATTGGACAAATTAAACATACTTAAAATGCCAGTGCTCATATTGACAGGAATGAACGATACGAAATATTGTAATATAGCAGCACAAATATGTGAAATATTAACACATGCGGAGCATGTGACTATAAATAATTCTGGCCACATGCCACACCTTGAACAACCGGACCAAAGTTCAAAAACAATAGATCAATTCGTGTCGAAAATAGATTTTTTACAATAAATCTAAATGACTTTTTTGCACAATAATCAGGCACTACTGTCGACTAATGAGTCACTCGATTCATGTGTTCGATTANCTGACTAGTGCCTAATGACAATGCATCCTCTACTCGCTCATNATTTAATTCNAGTACACCAAATAGATCACGTAATTCTACTTTCTCAGGATTCTTTCTAATTTGCTGTGATGAANTACTTAGAGATAAACTAATCATCATTTTAGGCACATGATTAGTNGATCCCTTTTTTCGAAGCACAGTGTCGACTAAAGTATTTTTTTTGAAATATGGATATGCAACAAAGCGCTTTGACCACTCCACTGTGATTAATAAATAAGGATTTTCCGTAGTTTCCAAAAATTCAATATCCATTAATAAATTACTAAAGTAATTCATTGTAACGGATTGCAAATGTTCGAGATCCTTATGGCGCCAATCCGAACCACTAAAAATAATATTTTCTATACCAAAGAATATCGCACTACTTTGACTAGCAACTGCTTGATGTTTTGATAAATTTAACGTTCGAATAGGACTACAACCAAAAAGAAATAGCACTAGGCTACAGTAGGTAAAAAATTTCATAAAATACAAGGTTCATGTGCGCTAAAGATGTATGATACTTGTACAACTTTCAAATAGTTACACATTTATATAAATCCATTTAACCCGACAGGAACAAACAAGCTTAGCAGTATTACTACTCATAATATTGTTTGCTATTTTAGGTCATTTACTTTGCACAGTTTAATTATANATTTTTTATTGGCACCAATTCAATTAGTGACATTTCACTAGGACAATTAAATCGTATTGGGGGTAGCCCTCCAAATCGATTCGATCCAGCTCCAGCAGATACATTAAGAAACGGAATACCTATCTTTCGAAATCCACGCGACCAGTGATTCGGAATTTTGCTATCTATAACTAATGCGCCTATGTAAGGCAGTCTTACCTGACCACCATGCGTGTGTCCTGCTAAACAAAGATCAATCGGGAGCGCTTTTACTCCTAGTGCATAATCAGGAGCATGACCAAAAAGAATTCTAAAATCATTNTCTGATGAGTCCTCTAACCACTGCCCTACAGCACGTTTTACCCATTCAGGATTTTTAGATTCATATAAACTTAGACCATGTAGATTGATACGCCCAGCATGTGTTAAAATCAATTCAGAACGCGAAGAAAGAAGTTTTAATGCGCCCAGTTCTACTTTAGGCATGCTGTATAATTCTAATTCTGTATCTCCAAAAACTCCATATGTTCCATAAGGAGCGTCCGAGCTTCTAATTAATTGAATTAATTTAGGAAACTCGGATTTAAATGTCGCAGGAGCTACAGCCTGCAGATAATCACCTGTATTAATTATTAAATCTGGATTTAAGGAGTCTATAGTTCTAAAAATTTTCTCTTCGTAACTTCCTACAGCGCCAGTTTGTATATCTGAAAGATGCAAAATTTTTAAATTATCACTAACTTTCGGGGATTCAATAATGATGTGCCTGACAACCAGTTTTTGTGGCTCTACATAGGTTATATAATAACGTAAAAAAAATAAATCGATGGCCAAAAATAATAATAAATATGCACTATATACATAAATTTTTGCTACACGCCGTGCTAGAAAACAACAAAATGCAGCAAGAATTAATAAGGATAATGGTAAATGCCATAGATTAAAGATATAAGCTTCATGAATAAGTTGAAACTTAGGCCTGAGCATACCAGATGAGAGGTATTGGTAATTACGAAACGATACAACGGAGATTAGGAAAGACCAAGCTAGCAATATGTACACTATATGTGATCTAGGTCGATACCGACGACTTGCATACTCAGTCATACCTAGTTGTATTTTTGAAAGCATTTATGAGGATAGTAAAAAATACATTAACACATTAAGATTAAATTCAATCGAATCGTGAAAAAATCTGGCTAATTAGCGGAGACACAACTTAAGTAATTAAGCTAATATAGGCTTCTTTATAACGCTCTAAGGTACCTTGTAATACTGAATNCGGTAATTTAGGTGGTGGTGGTGACTTATCCCAATCCAGCTTTTCTAAAAAGTCTCTTATAAACTGCTTATCATAAGATGGTTGTGCACCTCCTGGCGCATAATTATCCATTGGCCAATAGCGCGATGAATCTGGAGTTAACACCTCGTCAATCAAGTATAGATCCCCAAACTTATCTGTACCAAATTCAAACTTAGTATCTGCAAGAATTATCTTAGCCTTTTGCGAATGCGCTGCTCCCATCGCATATAATTTCAAGCTTAGAGCATGCACCTTATTAAATAACTCCGAGCCAATTAGCTTTGCCGCCTCAATACAATCAACTGGCATGTCGTGACCAGTTGCTGCCTTAGTAGTGGGAGTAAATAGAGGTATTTTTAAACGGGAACTTTCTACTAAATTTTGCGGTAATTCATATTCAAAAAGTTTACCGCTTTGCTCATAACTTTTCCACCCTGAGCCTGATAAATAGCCACGCACTACAGCTTCGATCGGCAATGGCTTCAACTTCTTAACAATCATGCTTCTGTATTTAAGGTCAGGAAAATCTACCACTAATGAATCTAAACGATCCGAGTGATTGTCGACTAAATGGTGTGCCATTATTCGATTGGCTTGCTCAAACCAATATAAACTAATCTGAGTTAGTAAAGCACCCTTCCCGGCAAGCCCTTCATTCATTACAACATCAAATGCGGATACGCGATCAGTGGCTACCATCAGTAATGCATCACCCATGTCGTATATTTCTCGCACTTTACCAGATGCCACTTTCGGGAAAGGTAAATCACCTACTGTAAGCATAGCTTCGCGCGGTAATTCGAATGGGAAATCTATACTAGGCATATGTTGTGCATAATCCTTTGAAGCTTTGGCGCAATCGGTTTCTTACTCGCAAACATAAATTTGTCATATCTACCGAAAAAAGACTTGCACGCTAGGGCGCTCAACATACTTTCAGCCACTTCCTTATAGTTGTCCCGTTCGTCTAGCCAGGTCTAGGACACCGGGNTTTCATCCCGGCAACAGGGGTTCGAATCCCCTACGGGATGCCATTTTTGGCATTTTATTTAGGATCCTTAGCATAATTGGCAACGATGTTAACTTATGTTGATGCTTTAATAATNCATATTGTTATCACTAACAAATTTTTCGTAATCTCTTAAAGTAGTATTATCGAATTTTCTGTATAGGATTAAGCGTAAAATATTCTATTGATATGTGGTACAATTTTAGGGTTTTATAAAGTGAAGTTATGCATTATAAGCACTATAAAACATATCCTAAGTACGATCATGACTAATCAATTTTCTGGCGTCTTTACCGCTCTATCAACACCTATGAATAATGGTCTTGTTTCATACGAGGGCCTTGAAGCTTTGGTGGAACATCAATTAAGTGGTGGCATTAATGGCTTGGTGGCAGTTGGGACTACAGGCGAATCTCCTACGCTCAATAACGACGAACATATCGCTGTGGTTAAAGCCACGGTAAATTTGGTGAATAATAAGGTTCCTGTAGTTGCTGGGACTGGATCTAATTCTACCGATGAAGCTATCAAGTTAACACAGATGGCTGATGCTGCAGGTGCTGATGCGTTTCTTGTAGTAGCGCCATACTACAATAAGCCTAACCAAGAAGGATTATTCCATCACTTTAGCCATATCGCATCGGTGACTGATAAGCCCATAATACTGTATTCTATACCATCAAGGTGTGGTATTGAAATTAGTGTTGATGTGACCGCACGACTCTATGAAAAACATCCTCATATATGCTGCATGAAGGCTGCAGAAGGATCCTGCGAAAAAGTTATTGATTATGTACGTACCCTAGGCCCTGACTTTTCAGTGATGAGTGGAGACGATGGATTAACGCTACCATTCATGTCTGTGGGCGCTACGGGGGTAATTAGTGTTGCATCGAACCTAATCGTAACTCCTTTAGTTAAAATGGTCGAAGCCGCACAGGCAAACGACTATCCGACTGCTCAAGAAATATTCTTAAAGTTTTACCCATTTTTTAAGGCTATCTTTACCGAACCAAATCCAGTTCCAATAAAGTATATACTCAAATCAGCTGGAATTATATTAGATGACTCGGTGCGCTCTCCGCTTTGCCCACTCCAAGCAGATACTCGCAAACAAATAGATAGATTGCTTAACCAGCTTAAATTAATTAAAANATGAAATTACTATTATGGCTTTGAAAATTCTTCTCATTGGTTCGCACGGTCGTATGGGTCAAGCGATTCAAGAAATTGCTAAAAACAATAATGCAACTATCATTGCTGCCTGTGATGCAGGAGACGATCCAAGTGAACATTTTAGCGCCTGCGATGTAGTTATAGATTTTAGTTTTCACGAAGTAACTTGTAGTATCGCTGAACTAGCGGTAGCCAACAATCGACCCCTAATCATAGGTACAACTGGACATAGCAGAAAAGAACGTATTTCCATCCTAGAAAAGACTGCAAATAAAATACCAATAGTTTGGGCGGGTAATTATTCAATCGGCGTCAACACGCTCAATTACTTAACCCGCAAAGCGGCAACCATTTTAGGAGAGTCCTACGAGCCTGAAGTTCTGGAAATGCACCACCATGATAAAAAAGATGCACCGAGTGGTACCGCTGAACGATTAATTGATATTCTACGCACTGAATATGCAATTAAGGATGATCAAGTTGTTCATGGACGTGAGGGTCAAGTTGGAGCACGTTCATCTAGTGAAATAGGTGTACACGCAATTCGAGGTGGGGATATTGTTGGCGAGCACACTGTCTATTTTTGTGGAACAGGTGAACGTATTGAACTAACTCACCGCGCTAACGATAGAAGGATTTTCGCAAAGGGTGCAATTCATGCAGCACATTGGGCAGTCGACAAAAAAAATGGACTTTATAATATGGAGGATGTCCTCGGTTTGAGCGAATAGTAGATGATTGTTACAATAATTGGAACTATTCTCGAGCAATCACCTCTTACGGTAGTAATTGAGACTGGAGGCTTAGGTTACGAGGTAAACATCCCTTTAAGTACTGCCGAAAAATTACCTAATATCGGTAAAGAATGTAGTTTATTTATACATGCAGTTTACCGTGAAGATAGTGCAGTATTATATGGATTTATATCTAGAAACGATCGTGATTTCTTCCGTCTATTAGTTGAAAAAGTTTCTGGGATTGGCCCCAAGATAGGTATTAGTATATTAAGCAGAATGTCAGTTGAACTACTTCAAAATGCAATAATATGTTCGGATGTTTCACTCTTATCGAAATGTCCTGGCATCGGTAAGAAAACTGCAGAACGATTGGTTATTGAACTAAAGGATAAGGTAGGTCCTCAAGATTCTAATTCCATTCAATCAAATGAATCCGCAGCAGCAAGGCTGCCTAACGATAAAAATTATAGTAATTTTAAAGATGCAGTTTCTAGCCTAATAGCTCTCGGTTACAAACCGGCAGATTCAGATAAGCTTATCCGCGGCGCAATTGCAAAATTGTCAGCAAGTGCAAGTGTTGAAGAAATAATTCGTAAAGCACTTAGCTAACAAGTCTAATCTTGAAGATCCATTATACAATTCAGTCAATTCTGCTCACTATACAAATTTGCCCTAAACGACTTGAATGGAGAATTTGAATTAGTAGGACCGAAAGGTTGCACGTTCTTTCGTGATACTGAAATCTCGGAAAAATTTTTGAAAGTGCTTGGTAAAATATTTTTTCTAGGATCATCTACCCTATTCCATTGGGATTTATGAGATGGTTGCTGAAGCCTTAATGAGGATAAATTTATGAGCCTCATATCTTCAACTGAAGATAACACGAAACGCTCTGAGTCATTAAGTTCTAAACCGACAAATGAGTCGATCGGATTCACTTTTAATTGTGCATTTAGATCGTTAAATTCCATCCACTTCTTTTTAGATATATCACTGGAAAGAATACTATCACTGTCAGTTAAAGGTGTAATTGCTATACTTGCTAAAAATAAACCTACACAGATCATTGAAAGCACACAGATAGAAGAAATAAGCCATAGAACTGCGCCAAAACGTGGCCTAAATGCTAAATCTCTTGGTTGAAGTGCCTGTGGATCCAGCACCATTTCCATTGCAGTATTTAACTTTCTTACTCGAGAATATTCACGTGCTCGATCAGGATTTTCAGCGATTANCTTTAGCAGTTGAACCTCCTGCAAAGTAGAGATCTCNCCATCGAGATACAAATTTAGTAATTCACTAAATTTTTGATCATTCATGAAAAATCATCGCCCATAAGATTACGCAAAGATTCGCGAGCACGAGCAATACGACTTTTAACAGTGCCAATATTAATGCCCAATTCTTCAGCGATAGAATCATAACTAAGATTATTAACATTTCGCATTATTAGTATTTCACGGTGCTTTTCGTGTAATACATTCATGCAAACACTAACTCTATCCACAAACTCCTGTGTCACTGCAGCTTGCGCAGGAGACTCAGAACTTGCAGGAAGTACATTTTCTAAGGTTACATCCGATGAGTCAGAAATCGGTACATCTAAAGATAATGATTGATCACGCTTACGCCGAAACCAATACCAATAGCGGTTATGGGCTAGATTAGTTGCAATCTGGTATAACCATGTGGAAAAAGCCGCATCACCTCGAAATTTATCTAATCCCCGATGAGCGCGAATGAATGCATCTTGAGTCACCTCTTCTGCATCCTGCTTATTTTTTAATAAACTATAAACTCGAGCGAATATTCGGTCCCAGTAGCGCGTAACCATGTCCTCATAAGCAGCACTGTCACCTTGCCTTATTCTCTCGATTAAAGACGCGTCAATTTGTGCAGAATTTAGCCTTACAGTCATTTTTATACCTAATAATTAACATTAGAGCACAACTTTAATAAAATGTTCAAAATAAAAGCTAAAAATGAAGTAACAACTATTTATATAAAAATAGTATGTATCCTTATGAATAGAAAATACATAGCTTAAAACCACTATTTAAAACTGGTAGGTCGTCGGGGACTCGAACCCCGAACCAATTGATTAAAAGTCAACTGCTCTACCGATTGAGCTAACGACCCCTGTTTAGAATGCGGATGGAAATCGTATGAGCAGAAATTGTCAAGATATTGAAATAATAAATATCAAATATGATGCTATTCANTACGAGCTAAACATACACCAATCGAGCACACTGATCACAGAAATGCGGCTCGCCGACCTCGCGAGCACCACGAGCAACTTCATTAGAAACACGTAAATGGCAACCCTCACACTTTTGGTTTACTATTGGTACCACATAAGGCGGTCGCTTAGTCATTTTTCTAATCCGTTCATAGTGATTAAGAAAAACTTCATCCACGCCAAAGCGAGCTTCAACGCCTTGTTGTTTCGCCGTATCCAATGAATCTTGTAAAGCAATCTCGCGCTCCAAAAGTACATCCACTAAACGCTTAAGATCGACAATTCTAGATTCTATAACAACTTTTTCATCTTCAAATTTTTCCCGCTCCAAATCAATATCAATCATAAGTTGAATCTCGGTCTCTTCTAAGGATGAAATATCAATCTCCAACTGTTCAATTTGTTGAGTTAAGGCACGATATTCGTCATTCTTCTTAACCTCTAATTGTTGGGTACGAAAACGATTTATAGAAGTTTCTTGGTCTTTTACTTTAGCATCTAATACGGCGCGATTTAGCTCTTTTTCTATTAGTGACTTTTTAGCATTTTCTATATTAGCTTCTTCTGCACTTATCTTAACCTTTAAACTTAAAAGTTCATTTGGTATGCGCTGAAGATCTTGCTCAATCTTTAGAAGATGAATATCACGACTTTGTACAATTAGTAGCTTTTCGATTTGCGGGTCGGGCATGATTGAAGTACCACTCACCTCTGCTAATAGATCAACCCTAAAGCAAAAAGAAATGGATAATTCAAATATACAAGACTGCATTGACGATGCTACTTATGACTTTACTCTTGGACAATCAACTAGTGCCATAGACAAGCTAACTAAAATAACGCAATTGCATCCAACAAGCTTTTCGGGGTGGTTAGCGCTTACGGAGGTACTTTTCTCCGAAAAGCAGTACGAATTATCGCTAGAAGCTGCAGAAAATGCCTTTGCCCTTAATCCGAATGATATACATATAAATACTAGTTTATCTCGTATATGGGTTGCTCGCGGTAACAAAGAAAAAGCTGAACACTACAGCGCTCAGGCTAGAATGCTCGGCTGGAAAAATGAATTGAACAATCCACCAGAAAAAGAGACACTTTAACTGCATTGAAAATGCGCATATATCCAGATACACAATTAATCAACCAGTATGGAAGACGTCACTTACACTCTCGAATTTGAAAAACCATTACGTGAACTCGAAAAGCAGTTAACCACACTACAAAAGGTATCACAAGAATCCAAAGTTGATGTGAGTAGTGAAATATTAGCTATCGAAAAGAAGATTGAAGCTATGAAAGTCGAAATCTACTCAAACATTACAGCTTGGCAGCGCGTTCAACTGTCACGTCACCCCAAACGCCCCTATTCCATAGACTATATTGAGCGGATTTTTACCGGCTTTGAAGAACTGCACGGCGATCGAAGGTTTAAAGATGATGCAGCCATTGTAGGCGGTCCAGCTTTCTTAGATGGGCAATCTGTAATGGTTATAGGCCAACAAAAAGGGCGTAATACCAAAGATAACCTAAACCGAAACTTTGGATGCCCTCACCCGGAAGGCTACCGAAAGGCAATGCGACTTATGCAGATGGCAGAGAAATTTAAAATGCCTATTATCACCCTTATTGACACTCCAGGTGCCTACCCCGGCATCGGAGCTGAAGAAAGGCACGTAGCAGAAGCAATCGCTGTGAACATACGAGATATGAGTACCTTGAAAGTACCAATCATCACTATAGTTATTGGTGAAGGAGGCTCTGGAGGAGCCCTAGGTATGGCAGTCGCTGATGAAGTCATGATTCTGGAGAATGGATACTATTCTGTAATCTCGCCTGAAGGATGCGCTGCGATATTATGGAAAGATCGTGCTGCAGCTCCTTTAGCAGCAGATGCTCTACGGTTTAGCCCCAATCACCTCTTAAAATTTGGTGTAGTCGATCAGATAATTGCTGAACCTGCGGGTGGAGCACAACGTGATTATGATTGTACTGCAGCGACAATGAAGACCGCTATAATTGTATCTCTAAGTAAACACGCAAAAAAGGATTTACAGCAGTTACTGGACACACGCTATGCACGATTTAGAAAGCTTGGAGTATTCGCTGATAATTGATCCTTCATGCAACAATCAATGCTTTTCTAAGTAATAGTACATGCGCACAATTAAAGAATAATTCGTAGCCCATCATATGCTAAGCGAACGTTTTTAGGTAATTTTGATTCAGTGATATCGTGATCAACCTTGTAGGTCATGTGTGTGATATATGTCATCTCATTTTTCATTTCACTCGCGGCAGTTACTGCTTCTGGTAAACTCATATGAGTAGGATGTGTTTCTGGCCTAAGACCATCAAGNACCACTAGATCGGCTCCTGTAGCCATCTCACGAGCAAGTGGACTAATCAGCTTGCAGTCTGTAAAATAGGCTAACTTTTTACCCGTAGCAGCCTCAGTGAAAATAAGTCCAAGCACCTGCATAGTCCCATGAGGTAAGTACAAGGAATCAATACATCCTCCAGGCAAATTTAGTCGCGCTGGCATTTGTCTAAGAGAAAAAGCCGGATATCCACGAATTTTTGCCTTATCTTGAATCGCATATGGAAAAATTTCTTTAATTCTCTGAATACCGTCAGTGCTAGAAAAAACAGGTAAAGCCTCTCCATCTAGTGAATCACAAAACCGGCGCAGATCATCCATGCCCATAATATGATCTNCATGCGAATGCGTTAAAATAAAAGTATCAATTTTACGAATATCATTATCAATACACTGTAATCTAAATTCAGGAGCAGCATCTACTTGTATGTGATGTCCGCCCATTTCTACATGAACAGAGCAACGAGATCGCCAATTTTTTTTATTATTCAAGTCACATCCACCCTCTGGATGAGCAATCATGGGAACTCCTTGGGAAGTGCCAGTACCTAAGAAAATAATCTCCATGAAAAATAAGATAACTTAGTTGATAATAAAATAGAGACTAAAAANATATTAGCTATGGTTAACTAAAAATCAATATCAACATAAACTGCTCTATGATCACTGCCTTGCATAGGAGAATAAGAATCAACTATATGCCCGTCGCCTACATCTGCTAATGTATCCAGTATGGTCGATATGAAAAAGCCATCTACTGTAGAATAAATAGCCTCTCTCTTGTAAAAATAAGTCCATAGTTCTCCTCGACTGTCACTCGAGTATAGCAACTCTGAAATCCTTGTATTTCCCTTACTTTCAAAGCGTCGAAAACAGCTACTACCTGGGTGATCATTAAAATCACCAGCAATAATGAAAGCACCCTCTTTCGATTTCGACATACGCTCAAGAATTCGATCCCTACATNTTTCTGCCTCTCGGACTCGTCGCAATTCTGACCTTGGATCTAACTTAGTGGAAGACAATTGACTTTTAAGATGCACAACAAATAGCCGAAATTTATCCACGCTAAAAGGTTGATCGAAAACAACTTCTAACAGGCCCCGGCGAACAAATAAGCGATCTTTGAAGTACTTAAAATTAAGATCGNTATGTTTATGCACTTCAAATGGTTTAATTTTACTTAGAATTCCTATATGCCTTAAATTATCCTCACCTTTCATGTGAACCAAATATGGATAATCTAATCCATCTAACTTTAAATCACTGCGTAACTCCTCAAGGTAAGAAATATCTCCCAACTCCTGAAGGGCTATAATATCCGCTGAAACTTCTTTAATTATGGCACGTACAATCTGTTTTTCATGCTCTGGCTTTGGATAATCTTGGCGCCACAATCCTTCAATATGGCGATCCATAGAGAGGTAATTTCTTAAATTATAAGTGGCTAACCGTACTGTTCCATTACCAAACAAACACTCGTTAAGTGAAAATATAATGAAAACCAGTAATAATCTCACAACTTAGCTAAAATAGTATTACCTATGCTACTATTTACCTACTGCATAGCTGCTTCACGTTCCATAAGAGTAGGATGCGAATAGTAAAATGAGCTATATAACGGGTGAGGCGTTAAATTACTTAGATTCTCGGTGTGTAATTGACGCAGAGCCGACATTAATGGCTGAGAATCTCCCATTGCCTGATTTGCAAAAGCATCTGCTTCATACTCGTGCCGACGCGATATAGCACTTCCTATTGGGCTCATCCAATAGCTAATTAAACCACCCATCGTAAGAAATAATAAGAAAATAGGTAGTATTAGTTGCTCGAGGCTCAATCCAGTAAAGTAAAATGAATGAGCTAACAAAGATGATGATGAAAGCCATCCCAGAAGTGCAAAAAGTGAAAAGGACATTACTCCAGATAATAGTAACATTTTGGGTATATGTCCTAATTTATAATGACCGATCTCGTGAGCTAATACCGCTTCAATCTGACTTTCGCTCATTTGTTCAATTAAGGTATCATAGAGAACGATACGCCTAAAGCTTCCAAATCCTGCGAAAAAAGCGTTAGAGTGACCAGAGCGCTTACTGCCATCCATTACTAATATCGACTTCGTCTTAAATCCAGTTCGCTCAGAAAGTGCAAATAATCGCTTCTTTAGATTCCCCTCTTCAATTGGCTCTAATTTGTTAAATACAGGCATGATAAACATTGGATAAACCACGACCATAACTAACTGAAACAAATAAATAACGACGAAGCCGTAAATCCACCAAGCACTTCCAGCTAGCCGCACACAATAAAGTAAAAGTGCTACTATAGGTATCCCTAATAAAAGAGCTATAAAACCACTTTTAAGCTTATCGGATAACCACAACTTAGGAGAGCTTTTATTGAAACCGAAACGCTCCTCGATACGAAATGTACTCCACCAATCAAATGGAATGCTAGGTAATCCTATTAGAAAAAGGATTAAACAAAAAACCAACGATTGAGACCAAACACCATATCCAAGACTTTCACTGAAAAAATTAAACAAAAAAGGTAATACCCCTCCTAAGATAAGGAATCCAAGGATGGTCGCCTCATAAAATTCTTGAACAATACTGAAGCGTGACTTCGCAATAGTATAATCGACAGACTTAAGATAACTATTGGAGTCAATAAAGTCCCTAAAGCACTCAGGAATTTTTGAAGAATGATTACGCAAGAAGCGTAAATTAGTCATCTCAAGTACCGTGCTTACGATAACCTTAAGCAAAAGTAGAAAAATAAATGTGAGAATAAACAAATTCATCATCTAAGTAGGTTTTAAAAAAGATACATAGCCAAGCAGAGACTTAAAAGTCAGCTAGATTTAAACAAATCTTACATAGTGGTGTTGCTATGATATCTGCTTAATAATCTCTACGATTGGCAGAAACAAAGCGATTACTATGAAACCAACTACTACTGCAAGAAACACAATCATTACTGGTTCTATTATTGAGGTAATTCCTGCAACAGCATTATCCACATCCTCATCATAGTTATCAGCTATACGATTTAACATCTCAGATAGTTCACCTGTCTCTTCTCCCACATCGACCATGCTAGTTACCATGCTCGGAAAGACTGACTCACGCTCCATAGGCGCAGATAATGATTCACCATCACGAACACTGTTATGGACTCGATTAAGCGCATTAGAGTAAAAAATATTACCTGTAATATCTTTAGTAATTGTAATAGACTGAAGAATTGGGACACCGCTAGAAAGAAGCGTACCAAACGTACGAGTGATACGTGCAATATTTACCTTGCGCACAAGGTCACCCACTTTGGGAATATTTAATGCAAACCAATTTGAAATTTTAGCTCCAACTTCTGTCTTTAGTAAATACTTTCCACCGACAACAAAGACTACGAAACCTATTAATGTTACTACAAAATTACCGCTGATAAAATTACTAACATTAATGACCAACTGCGTTGGTCCCGGTAAAGCAGCGCCGGATAACATATCCTCAAAAATAGACTGAAACTTTGGCACAACCACTATCA
The DNA here is from genome assembly GCA_002699365.1 of Coraliomargarita sp. Classification (GTDB taxonomy): domain Bacteria; phylum Verrucomicrobiota; class Verrucomicrobiia; order Opitutales; family Coraliomargaritaceae. Next base: position 116,800 of record PAAN01000021.1, read on the forward strand.
TTAAGAGTACGACAATCGCGATCGCTACACTAACCACAACTATCGGATATACCATAGCTGACTTAACCTTCTTTTTGGTCCGCTGAGCTTTTTCCATAAATCCTGCTAGGCGACTCAATACTACATCTAAAACACCACCGGCTTCACCAGCCCGAACCATGTTGATAAATAATTTTTCAAAGATCTTAGGATGTTGAGCTAGAGCATCGGAAAAAGTACCACCTGATTTCACATATTCAGCTATTTGCTCCAATACTACCTTAAATCGAATATTTTTCTCCTGACGTATCATGACCTCTAGGGATCGCAGTAAAGGCAAGCCTGCTTGAATTAAAGTGGCTGTTTGCCGGGTAAAAATAGTTAACTCCTCTTGCTTGATGACTTTACCAAAGGCTAACCCGGTTTTCTTTTTGATTTTTACAGAACCTACATCCTTTTTCTTGTTTATACTTGCTGAAGATTCATCTACTTGAAGAACCTTTGTTGGCATCAGACCCATAGAACTCAACTTAGTGTTGGCCTCAGAATCGCTTGAAGCTACAATAGTTCCATTCTTTTGTTTTCCGTTAGAATCAAAGGCTGAATAAGAATATTTTGGCATAAGTGGTATGATTAGGTGTATTTTAGTACTTCTTCAATTGTAGAGTTACCATCAAAAATAGCGCGTAATCCATCATTTCGTAAACTCCGCATTCCTTGCTCTAGGGCTTTCTGACGAATAGCTAGAGTCGGTGCTCGTTGGTTAATTAGTTCTCGAATTGCATCGGATACTACAATCATTTCAAATAAACCAACTCGTCCACGATAACCTGTATTACTGCATTTAGAGCAACCTTCTCCGTAATAAAAGTCTTTATCTGCAATTTCTAATGGATCGACCTCCATCATATCTATTAACTCTTGACTAGGCTCATACGCACTACGGCAATCGGGGCAAATTCTACGCACAAGGCGCTGCGCCAATATTGCTTCCAATGAGGCAGAAATTAGAAAGGGCTCTAAACCCATATCCACTAAGCGAGTAACAGCACCTGGAGCATCATTAGTATGCAGCGTGCTCAGCACGACGTGACCAGTAAGAGAGGCCTGAACAGCAATCTGAGCAGTTTCAAGATCGCGTATTTCACCTACCATAATTTTATCTGGATCCTGACGCAGGAAAGCACGAAGTCCTCTAGCAAAATCAAGCCCTACTTGATGATTTACAGCAACTTGCATGATCCCATCTATTTCATACTCCACTGGATCCTCAGCAGTTAATATTTTTGTCTCTACTGTATTAACTTCACGAAGTGCACTGTATAAAGTGGTAGTCTTACCAGATCCAGTTGGACCAGTAACAATGAAAATACCATTGGGCCGATTTACTAATTCACGAATAGTAGAAAGTATGTCACTCGGTAAACTAAGTGCTTCTAGATCCAAATTAACTACAGACTTATCTAAAACCCGTAACACTACACTTTCACCAAATTGAGTTGGTAGTGTAGAAACACGTAAATCAACAGGTCTGCCTGCAATAGTCATCTTGATTCGACCATCCTGCGGCACGCGCGACTCAGAAATATTCATATTTGAAAGAACTTTTATACGAGAAATGACTGGTATAGCTAAATTCTTAGGTGGAGGTGCCATCTCATAAAGCGCGCCATCTATCCTATATCGAATACGAAACTGATCTTCGAAAGGTTCGAAATGAACATCGGAAGCTTTGTCTTTAATTGCTTGTTGTAGCACTAAATTTACAAAACGAATTATAGGAGTTTGATTAGCAACATCTGCTAAATTTTTTTCGGAAATTTCTTCAACAGTTTCAGAAAACTTGTCACCTAATCCACCTAATATTTCATCAATAGATGTATTTTCCTCCCCGTAAGTATCTATAATTAATGCATCAACAGTACGAGGATCACATACAACGATGNTAATATCTTTATTTAANGAGAACGTAAGATCATCTACTATACTTTGATTAAATGGATCTTTTGCGAGTAACTTTAATGATGTACCCTCTAGTTCATATGGAACAACTGCATACATGCGTGCAACATCAACACTTACTAGCGATGCTACTGAATCGTCTATACTAATATCATTATTTTCAACAAATTGATAACCCAAATAATTTGCGATTGAAGATAGCAACTTTGATCGCTCAATAAGATCTGCATCAATCACTGCATTAGCTAATGATTTTCCCGTCTTGCGGTGAGAATTGTCCAATTCAATAAGTACATTAGCATCCAGCAAATCCGCAGCTTTTATAATATCATAAATAGTAGAATTGTGGTCTTCGAACATAAAGAAATTGGTCAGCAATATTAATTTGTATTACTATAGTTTCGCTCCTGCGGCCATCAGCTTTTCTTTCATTGCATCGGGTAACTGGGCCTTTGATAAGGCCTCTTCAGCTGAAATTAATTGCTCGCTGTAAAGTCTCATTAAATAATTATCTAGCCCAATCATTCCAAGTCTTGCACCTGTTTGAATATCAGATCCAATACGAAAGGTCTTATTCTCACGAATAAGCTGAGAAATAGAAGTGGTTGTAACCATGATTTCGAAAGCAGCGACACGTCCTCCTCCAACTTTCTTACAGAGAACTTGGGAGATAACTGCTACAATTGATGATGCTAATTGCGTCCGAATTTGATCTTTCATATTCGATGGAAAGGCATCAATAATTCGATCAACTGTGCGCGCGGCTCCAGTTGTGTGCAGAGTCCCAAAGACTAAATGACCAGTTTCTGCAGCACCTACTGCTGCTTCAATCGTTTCTAAATCACGCATTTCTCCGACTAATATAACATCTGGGTCTTGGCGCAGTGCAGATCGAACGGCGTCGGCAAATGAAGGAACGTCTACTCCAACCTCACGCTGAGTGAGAATACAATTTTTGTGCGGGTGATAGTACTCAATCGGATCTTCAATCGTTATTATATGCCCATCACTGCGAGTATTAATCCAGTCTATCATTGAAGCTAATGTAGTCGACTTACCAGAGCCAGTAGGACCAGTTACTAATATTAAGCCACGCGGACGACTTATAAGTTCCTTAACCATTTCGGGAAGACCTAAGTCTTCAAAGGAAAAAATTTCACTAGGTATTTGGCGTAAAACCATACCATAGGATCCTTTTGCGCGCAAAACACTTACGCGAAAGCGAGCGCAATCCTTAAAAGAGAAACCGAAGTCGATACCGCCTAATTCTTTAAGTCGATCCTGGTTAGCAGGAGAAGTTATTGAACGCATCAATTCTTCTGTGCATTCGGCAGTCAAAGGATCACCGTCTACAGCAGAAATGCTTCCATCCACACGTAAGGCAGGAGATTGACCAACTTGAATATGAAGGTCAGATGCTCCTTGCTGCACCATCATATCTAAAAGCTCATTAATAGTATACTTCATATTATATTATTTCGAAAACTAAATATTAGGAATTAAAAAATTATTTTATAGTGGATCCGACACAGTAGCATGCAAGACCTCCTCACAAGCAGTAACACCTGCTATAATTTTACGGATACCATCTTCTCGCATTGTACGCATACCCATCTCCCTGGACTTATTTCGTATGGAGACAAGGCTAGCTTCTTCGTAAACCATCTGCTGCAATTCTTCTGACATTGTAAACATTTCAAAAATACCTACACGTCCACGAAAACCTGTAGAATTACATTTTGCACATCCATTACCCTGCAAAAAATTTGCGTCGTTAACCTGATCTAGACGTATACCTAATGATTTAAGTAGTTTTTCATCTGGTTCGTGAGGTGATTTGCATTCTGGGCAGATTCGCCGAACAAGGCGCTGAGCTAATACCGCCCTTAATGATGCAGATACCAAAAATGGTTTGATTCCGATATCAATTAAACGACTGACTGCGCTGGGTGCATCATTTGTGTGTAAGGTACTAAATACCATATGACCGGTAAGGGATGCGTTGACCGCTATTTCGGCAGTTTCACGGTCGCGAATCTCTCCTACCATAATAATATTAGGCGCTTGTCGTAGCATGGAGCGTAAAGCTGCCGAAAATGTCATCCCTACATCACGCCTAACCTGAACCTGATTAATGCCAACCATCTCATATTCTACAGGATCCTCCACTGTAATGATTTTTCGATCAGGATGATTGATGTAGTTAAGCGCAGAATACAAAGTCGTCGATTTTCCTGATCCAGTCGGACCGGTTACCAAGAAAATACCATCCGGCATTGCTATGATACGCTCAAAAGTGGCTTGATCGTCGCTAAAAAAGCCGAGTTGCGGCAGACCCAGATTTAGACCCTCTTTATCGAGTATACGCATGACAATACTTTCACCAAATGCGGTCGGTAAAGTAGACACGCGCAAGTCAATAACCTTAGAGCCAACTGTAATGTTAATACGTCCGTCTTGAGGCACACGCTTTTCTGCGATGCTAACATCTGACATAAGCTTTATCCTAGAAACAATTGATGGCTGTAAGCGCTTCGGTGGATTTTCGACTTCGTGTAAAACTCCATCAATACGATATCGTATACGAAAACGCTTCTCAAGCGGCTCCATGTGTATATCAGAGGCACGACGCTTCAAGGCCTCAGATATAACCATATGCACAAAACGAATGATCGGTGCCTCTTCCTCTGAACTGTCCTCCTCTCCACCACTCAGCAAAGTTAATGCATCCGAATCGTTAACCTGNATGTCTGAGAAAATATCATCGACTTCACTAGCACCAATTTGAGCGCTATCATAATACTGGTGAATAGAATTTAAAATAGCTGATTGTGGCGCTAAGCGACAAATGACAGAGCGTTTCAAGACATGACTAATAGTATCGATAGAATCCATGTCCAATGGATCACTAATAGCAATTTGAATCTCCGTTTCATCTACTTCTAAAGGGAAAACTCTATATTTAAAGGCCAAATCATAGCTGAGTACTTTAAGAGCGTCGCTCGAGGCACGAACTTCTGAGAGATCAACTGCATCCATACCAAACTCATCAGCTAATAACTTAGAAACCTTCATGGGGGAAGTGCCTAATGCATCAATTAACCCCTCCAGCTTTGGTTGAATATCTCCCTTATCGCCATCCGCAGCAAAATTCTCCAGCTTGGATCGTATATCATTACTAGCAGAATTATCAATAACGCCCTTATCTACCAGAAATTGAAGTACAAAGTCGTCGGTTGAATTCACGTTATTTTAAGCTAAATATTAAAGTAGAAATTAACGACTTACACTCATAAGAAACTCCGCGTTCGTGGTCGTCTTTTTGATACGTTGTATCAGCATTTCCATGGCATCAGTGGATGGCAAGCCCTTCATCGCTCTACGAAGAGAATAAATTTTAAGCATTTCATCTGGGTGATAGAGTAATTCTTCCTTTCGGGTACCACTCTTATCCATACTTAAAGCTGGAAAAATACGTTTGTCGGAGAGCCCTCGGTCAAGATGTAGTTCCATATTTCCAGTACCTTTGAATTCTTCAAAAATCACTTCATCCATTTTACTGCCCGTTTCTACTAAAGCTGTACCTAAGATAGTTAAGCTTCCACCGCCTTCTATATTCCTCGCTGATCCAAAGAAACGCTTGGGCTTCTGAAGAGCATTAGCCTCTACTCCACCTGATAATATTTTACCGCTACTTGGCATCATAGTGTTATAAGCTCTCGCTAATCGAGTAATTGAATCCAGTAATATGACAACGTCTTGGCCGACTTCTACCATACGCCGTGCTTTTTCAATAACCATTTCTGCTGCATGCACATGACTTTCAGCTGACTCATCAAAAGTTGAGCTAATAACTTCCCCGTGTACTTGTCGCCTAAAGTCAGTTACCTCTTCTGGGCGCTCATCAATAAGCAGAATAATCAAATGTGCCTTGGGATAATTCATCTGTATAGCATTAGCTATCCCCTGAAGCAAAACTGTTTTACCGGTACGTGGAGGAGCTACTATTAAGCCTCGCTGACCAAAACCAACTGGCGTTAAGCAATCCACTACACGCATTGACAAGTTATCCCACTTTGAATCACTACTAGTTTCCATCAAAATCCGTTCTGTTGGATAATAGGGAACTCCTTCGGTGAATGGAATAACTTCTCTTAATTTTACTGGATCCATATCCATTACAGAATCAACCTTAACCACGAATGGGCAGGATTCGCCCTCACGATGCGGATGTAGTTGAGCTTTTACAATATGACCAGGCAGTAAGCCAAAATGGTTTATGATGACCTGTGGAACATAAGCACATAAGGCCGTAGTGCGGTAACTGTCGCGCTGGTAGACTAGTAAGCCACCTTCACCATCTTCGAGTAAGTCCAAGACCCCAGTGGTCATAATAGCGGAGTTTTTTTCCACTGCGTGAGAAATAAGGGCATTAATCAACTGATCTCGATTGGGAGCATTGGATACTTCTAGCTTCATGCTATCTACCTCNAAGCGTAGTTCAGCAATTGGGAGGTCATAAATTCTGTTAAAGTCCAAAGCATCTTTATCAACTTCAGCCTTTAACCCTACAGCCAGATCTTCAATTTGTGATATTGTAGCAATGGATTCATCATTTGGTAAGTGCCCTAACTCTATAGGAGAAACTTCATCACGAATAATCTTCTTTTTTTTCTGCCAATGACCCTTGTTTTTAGGTCCTTTATTTTTATTAAATCGTTGATTTCCTCTACCTCGTTGCTGCCTTCCACCACGCCTTTCTTTTGGTGCAGTTGATAAAGTATCTGCAGAATCATTCTCCATCTTTAAATGGCTATCGACAGAGTCATCTTGAGCGCCTGAATGACCCTCCTCTTGGGTATCTCTTTTGGCTGGCAACTTACGGGTGGCATTCGACGCGTCCTGCACAGCATCAATGTTCGCATCAGTACACTTGCTCTGTTCTGAATTCTTAACTTCACTCGACTCGACCGAATCATTATTTTTTTCAATACTCATAGGTATACAATAGAACTAATTAATAAGAAAAAGGATATAGGGGGTAACCAATTTGGCACTGTAGCACTAAATTAGGCATCAACAATTTTAAATAAATGAGTAACTTGTTTTTTAAGAAAAGCTAAGTTTCCAGAATTGGATATAATGAAGTNAGCGGCAACTGCCTTTGACTGGACAGGCAACTGTGATCGGTTACGTCGTTTAAACTCCTGCGATGAATTGGATGAAAAATTCATACGCTCAATGCAAACGGAATCTGCACACACTATACAAACAGAAAAATCGAAGGTGTTTTCAAGTCTTTTTTCAAAGAGTAAGGGAACTTCAACTAAATAGTTTACGCTTGGGTTGAGTTCGATCAACTCCTCGTAATTACGAATAATTTTCGGATGCAAAAGCTGCTCCAACCAATTAAGCTGATTTCTATCGCTAAAAACTATTTCAGCAATCTTTTTTCGGCAGATACTGCCTTCATTATTTAATACAGCATCACTCCAGCGCTCATGGATCTTGTGGCGCACGACTGGATCGGATTGCAAAATTGAATGACCAATTTGGTCTGTTTGGATAGTACACCAGCCAAAATCAGCAAACAACTTTAAAACTGTGGATTTCCCACAACCATAACCACCTGTAAGACCAATCTTCAAAAAAAATATAAAAAAAACAATTAGTAAGGTCTACTATAGACAAGTTCGAATGACCTAATCAATAAGCATAGTAACCAATATTATGTTAGCAATTATACAATCTGCTGCACTACTAGGTGTCGAGGCTCAACCAATTCATGTTGAAGTTAACACTGGAGAGGTCGGAGAACTTAAATTGATTCTAGTAGGCCTACCCGATGCAGCAGTAAAAGAATCTCAAGATCGTGTTTTTTCAGCTATTTCTAATAGTGGATATCGTATTCCAGAAACAAGAACTACGATCAATTTAGCTCCGGGAGATCTACGTAAAGAAGGACCTGCTTACGATCTGCCGATTGCACTCGGTATTTTATCCTCAATGAAACAATGCGATCCAAGCAACTTACATAAATATATTATTGCAGGCGAACTTAGTTTATCTGGAGCAACGCGACCAATTAAAGGAACGCTAGCTATGGCTTTATTGGCCGATAGACTAAATATAAATGGTCTAATAATACCACATGAGTGCGCAAATGAGGCGGCTTTAGTTACTTCAGTAAATGTCTATCCTGTGAAAAGTTTGGACCATGCGGTACGATTCATTAACAGAGAACAAGAAATTACTCCCCACAAAATTAATGAAACAATATTGACCAATAAACAGCCGACTATAACTGATTCGNATTTTTCTGAAATAAAGGGACAGTTTGCAGCCCGAAGAGCAATCGAGATTGCAGTTAGTGGCGGACACAACATTCTAATGATAGGAAGTCCAGGTTCAGGTAAATCAATGATAGCTAAACGAGTTCAGAGTATCATGCCTGCGCCATCATTAGATGAGTTTTTAGAAATATTAAGCGTCCAATCTGCGGCAGGCATAACTGTAAAAAAAAAGAGCCATAAGACCTTAAGGCCTTTTCGGGCACCACATCACACGATTAGCGATGTAGGTCTTATAGGCGGTGGCACGATACCTCGCCCAGGAGAACTTTCGTTAGCACACAATGGTATACTCTTTTTAGATGAATTACCTGAATTTAAGCGCTCAGCCCTTGAGGTCTTACGCCAACCTCTAGAAGACGGCGAAGTCACTATTTCAAGAAGCGCCGCACGGATTACCCTACCATGTAAAGTAATGCTTATTGCCGCAATGAATCCATGTCCATGCGGATATTCCGGTAATGTTACTCGAGTATGCAGCTGCTCTAATAGTCAAATAAAACGCTACAGAGCTAAAATAAGTGGTCCACTTCTTGATAGAATTGATATCCATATTGAAGTTCCTAACTTAAAGATTGAATTACTTCGTGGAAATCAGTGCGGAGAAGATTCTTCTAAAATACGTGCACGATGTGAGCTCGCACGAAAAGTACAGGTAAAACGATTTAAATTATCTGAAGCGCGCTGTAACTCTCAAATGGGACAAAAAGAAATTATCAAAAATTGCATTATTAATGATAAACAAGAAGACCTACTAGAACAGGCGATGGAACAGCTTTCACTATCCACGCGCGCTTATAATAAAATACTCAAAGTTGCTAGAACGATTGCGGATCTAGAATGCAGTGAAAACATACAAACACCACACTTGTTAGAAGCGATACAATATCGGAGCTTAGATAGACAAATAATATAAGTAATTGTAATTATAGATACAACAATCATTGGGCATGCTATTAACATCTTGCATTACAATCCTATATATACTTCAACAAACAAGTTCACTTATTTGGAGAGATGGCAGAGTGGCCGAATGCGGTTGTCTTGAAAACAACTGAGCCGAAAGGTTCCGGGGGTTCGAATCCCTCTCTCTCCGCCATATTTTGGAGTTAGATAAATATTAATTATTTTTATCAATTTTTTAATACTAGTCTAAAGCTTGCACCTATAGCACTTAATACAATTAGTTTGAGGCAGTCTTATTAGTTTTTACTCCCATCGAATGCATTGCCTCTTGAAGTCGATCATTTAAAATTTCTAGTAATATAGGATGGGCTCCCAAGAGGGCTGTCATGTTAATAGAAGTATATGCTCCGCGCTTAACCAAACCCTCAGCAATCTCTGCAACGTCACCACCTGGACCCGCATGCCTCCCCTCAAGCAAAAAGAACATTGCTACAATTAGTTGACCGCCAGAACAGTTAGATTTTTGGTCCAAATTTCCTAATAAAGGTTCATTAAAATCATACTCATTACCATCGCGTCGTTCCATAGAGCAGGCTATTATATTTTGCTGTAATAAAATCGATAGCTGACCCGCGACTTTATTTCTAATTACGTTAACTGCTTTTATTGGAGTCCCATGATCTACCAGAGCAATTTCTAACTTTGGCGAAGAGGTACTTCGAGTCAGTNCCTGAACATGAGCTTGGAGTATTTTAGCAAGACGAATATCTGGTTGCTCAATGCTATGCCCACAAAGTGGTGCTGCTATTTGAACATGTAAATCTGGGTTATCTTGGCGAAATGAATCAATTACTTCAGGCAAATACTGCGTGATTGCTAGACTAGGACCTAAAAAAAGTGGGACTATAATGAATTCAATCTGTCCAGACTTTATTGCTTCTTTCATCGCACGTTTAACAATCGTTGCCTCCATGTTACCAACTTGCACTTTTGGCACCTTGTGCGAGTGCAAAAGACTAACTGCTTGAATAGTATGTGAAGATAACAAAGAAAGCTGCTTGGCTAACTCTCGTAATTGAATGGTTGCGGTCGCAGATAATGAACCGTTATCAACTAAATATATATCTGGCTTGGACATAAATGAATAAAAAGCTAATATAATGCGTAGAGGAATGATAAAAATGTTTGCGCGCAACTAGAGATGTACCAAAGTTAATCATTATGCAAATATCGCTCCGTTCATGTATCGTATTTACTACTGTCTTAATGACACTCTCCGCTTGCACTCGCAAGCAACCACCGTCCCCCATAGATACTCTAATGGGTTCGGGTACTGCTATAGGCCAAGATGATTTAATCATGACTGGCGATTTAGGTGACTATGGCTTAGGCGCTGATGGCCTTGAGTTGCGTGNTGATCAAAACAATATCGAAAATGGCTACTATAATGGGCGAGAAATGATAGTCGGTAAATTACCAAGTATTTATTTCGGCTTTGATTCGGCTTCAATTCCTGCCACAGAACGAATAAAGCTTCAAGAAGCAGCTAATTACCTAGCAAATAACCCAAGTGAGAACTTACTAATAGAAGGACGAAGTGATTGGTATGGAACTGCCGATTATAATATAGCTCTCAGTGATAGACGTGCAAATAGCGCGCTTGACTATCTAAACACATTGGGAGCAGATTCGAGTCGCATAGAGACACTTTCCAAAGGTAGCCTTGAAGCCACTAGTGGATTATCTAAAACGCAGGCTAGTCAGGATCGAAGAGCCGACCTAATCTTGCTGAAGTAATTTAGTATTCCTAGGACGGCAGATCTGTATAATTCTAGATCGAAAGGTGCTAAATCTTCTTAAAAGAACTATTTAATGCGGTAATACAATAAACATTACTGCCATTACAACAGTAGGAAAAAGTGCACCCAACACTAATTTAAATGGAGAAACGCCTTCCTTTCCGAAATATTTACTAAGTAGGCTCTGCCCAGCAGGATTTGGAGCATTTGCAATAACAGTTAAGCCACCGCCAGTAACAGCTCCAGCAACCACTGCATATTGAAGTGCAATTGATCCATCCACCCCTTTGGCAAAAGATGGTACTTGTGAGGCTAAGAAAGTTATCGCCGCATTGTCATTAAAAGCGGTTAAAACAGTAGCACCTATAAAGAGTGGAACTTCACCTAAGGCAGAAAGCACAGGCGCAATCCACCAGCCTTGTAAGCCCCCATGAGTGACTAATCCAGCCAAGAAAAACCCAACGAGTATAGGACTCTTTAGCGAAATCGCATATTGATGATGGTCGGTCGCAATGTTGAAAGCTATGAAGACCAAAAATCCACCAATAAAAAGCGCTGGATGGTGTAGAGTAAAAACAGTCCACGCTAGAAAACTTAGGTGAATAGCGATAATCCAGGCAGGCGCAGGCTCTTCATTCAAATCATCAGTACTCGTCTCCTGTTCTACTGCATTAGCATTTAACTGAGCGAAATCCTTACGAAACAAATAGTAATAAGCACTAGTTGCAATAATGATACCTATGATAGCACGCCAACCAAAATTAGTTAACATATATGGCATAGTCCATTCCCAGACAGAAGCGACCATTAATACTGGAGGCGCAGCAAAGTGAGTAAGTGTACCACCAACTGAAATATTAACGAACAATAGACCAAGTGTAGCATATTTGAATTTCTGCGATGGGTTATAGCGATAGAATTGATGCCCTAAGAGTAGAGCTGCTATTGTCATAGCGGCAGGTTCGGTAATAAAAGATCCTAACAAAGGCGCGATTACCAGTATAGACAACCACCAAGCTGCAGGTGTTTTCCTACCAATTGCCGCCACAGAACTGAGCGCAGTTTCAGCAAATGAAACAACCGGTCTAGATGCTGCGATTGCCATAATTACAACCACGAAGAGCGGTTCTGTATAATTTCGTGAATCAATATAATGCGTGGCTGTATGCCAATCATTTGAAAAAGTAATATATAAAATAAGCGGTATTAACCATATGCCAAATACTGCCTCTACTTCGCCTAGAAAATGTAGAGCAGTGCCCTTAAAACTAACTCGATTCTTACCTAAGTGATATCGACGAGAATCCTCTTTAATGAATAGAGCATGATCCTGCTCTGCTTGATGTGCCATTTTGAGGATTCTACCAGCAATGAAGGTATGAAATATCGCGCAGAAAAATAAAATAGTAGCTACTAGGTTAAGAGGCTGATCTTTGATGCGAACCTTTAATTTTTCTACTAGACCGAGTGAATCAACGCCTAGCTCTATCGCACGGGCGCGCTCCACTGTAGCATATTGGTTTAGTGGCTTAGGCAGCTTTTTAAAGGAATCATTGTTACTAGTACCATAGATAGCAGCGTCATCTTTATTAGTACCTGCAGCGCTTGCGGCATGGGTAAAAAGTAGAACGAAAAATGAATATCCAATAACTAAAAATGTCCGATGCATAAGAACAGTTACTAAAGTTATCACCACAGCTTAAAAGAAAAAAATACTTTGAAATTTAGTAAAATTTGGAGGGCGTTCAAATATGTTTAACGCGCAACCCCAGCTTTTTCAACAGGTACGCCGTCCGCTTGGCGATTACGTCTAAATTGAAAGCGATTGAGCTCACGTAGTGACAACTGCTCTCGCATCTCACCGTACTGCTGGGCGCCTTGTAGCATCATGGCGTACACACGATGATCTTCAATCGCATCGTATCTGTCATCTGTACTCATCCGTGCTTGGGTTTTAAGCAAAGCTAAACGCCCACTAAGCTGAGCTAACTTTTTTTCATTAATAGCAAATGACAGTTTATTAGATTCATAAGACTTTTTCTTTAGAGTTTGCTTTGTGCTGATTAAAGATTTCGGCCTTCCAAAGCTGCTGTAGTGCTGACTCCACTCAGTAATTGGAAAAGTCTTACGCTTAAAAGCTGTCTGCTGACCACCCCATAGTTGGAGAGATAATCGTTTCTTAGATATAGAAGTAGCATCTTGATCTAACTTATTATACATACTTACATCTCCCCATAGGGACCAACCTAAAAAAATAAATAAACTTAGATACAAAAACCTCATACCGTTTATTAAAGAATCACACTTTAATTTAAAATCGAGCCAAAATCACAGACTTTGTGGCGTTGACGCACGCCCAGCAAATCTTCTAAGTTTCCGCATTCATATGTCAAATAATAGTAACGAGTACGAATTTTCCAAAATAGAGCCAAAGTGGCAGAAATATTGGGAAGATAATAACACTTACAAGGCAACCGACTTTGCGAAAGAACCAACTTTTTATGTTCTAGATATGTTCCCTTACCCTTCGGGAGCAGGCTTACACATAGGGCATCCCGAAGGATATACTGCGAGCGATGCATTGAAGCGCTACAAAAAAGCTTTGGGTTACAATGTGTTGCACCCAATGGGATGGGATGCATTTGGCTTACCAACCGAGCAATATGCNATAAAAACGGGAAAACATCCAAAGGTTACAACCGAAGTNAATGTGGCCCGATTTACCGAGCAACTCAAACAACTTGGATTCGCCTATGACTGGGAACGTAGTATTAATACAACAAATCCAGGCTACTACAAATGGACGCAGTGGATATTCGTACAGTTATTTAAAAAGGGCTTAGCTTATGTAGACGAGAAGCCTGTTTGGTTTTGCCCAGACTTAGGTACAGTACTTGCCAATGAGGAAGTCTTGAATACACCAGAAGGTCCTCGCTCCGAGCGCGGTAATTTTCCCGTTGAGAGGCGCCCTATTCGACAATGGGTACTACGAATAACTCAATATGCAGAGCGTCTCATTGCCGGACTAAAAGAACTAGATTGGCCTGAATCCACAAAGCGTTTACAGGAAAACTGGATTGGACGCTCGGAGGGAGCTGAAATTAGTTTTTCGATCGAAGGACATACAACTAAACTGGACGTTTATACTACCCGCCCTGACACTTTACATGGAGCTACTTATATGGTGATTGCGCCTGAGCATCCGCTCGTATCTTCGATTACAAGCTCGCAGCAAAGAGAAGAGGTGCAAGCATATGCTGATAAAGCGAAGCGTAAGTCCGATTTGGAGCGAGCAGAATTAAGTAAAGAGAAATCCGGCGTTTGGACAGGTGCGATGGCAATCAATCCAATTAACCGGAAATTAATCCCTATTTGGGTCGCCGATTACGTGCTCATAACGTACGGAACNGGTGCTATTATGGCAGTGCCTGCACACGATACGCGGGACTTTGAATTTGCCAGAACTTTTGACTTAGAAGTTATGCAAGTCATCGATGATAGCGGTTCTGCCAAGAAGGATAAGGATGGAGCGTTACTTGAAGCCTACACTGGCCCAGGCAAGCTCATTCATTGCGATAAATTAAGCGGTCTAGAATCTAATGAGGCAGTGCAAGCTGTAATTGATAAGCTTTCGAAAGAAGGACGCGGTAAGCGAAGTGTTAATTATAAGCTTCGCGATTGGCTCTTCTCTCGTCAGCGTTATTGGGGCGAACCTTTCCCGATCTTGTGGGTTAGCCAATCCGATTATGCTAGAGTTGACACTGCTTTAAAACCAGCCGGTCAGGCGGTCTCTTGTAAGATAGATGGACTCACTCGCTTCGCACTTGCTCTCGATGTAGATCAATTACCGCTGCAATTACCAGTTGTTGAAAGCTACACACCATCACCGGATGGACAAAGTCCTCTATCAAAGGCGCACGACTGGCTCAAAGTATACATTGACCCTCGCACTGGAGGGCTTTCGAAATGTGCTAAAGAAGGCTTCATTGAGGGATTACGAGAAACTAATACGATGCCGCAATGGGCAGGTTCTTGCTGGTATTATCTTCGCTACATCGATCCACAAAACACAAGTGCTCTTATTGATCCTGAAAAAGAGAAATATTGGGGAACTCCTGATCTCTATATAGGCGGAGCCGAGCATGCCGTTCTACATTTACTGTATGCCCGCTTTTGGCATCACGTGCTATTTGACCTTGGCGTAGTCAGCCATCCAGAACCATTCAAAAGACTTTTCCACCAAGGTATAATATTGGGAGAGGATGGAGAAAAAATGTCCAAAAGTCGTGGTAATGTGGTCAACCCTGAATCCATAATAGAAAATTACGGCGCAGATACACTTCGGCTTTATCTAATGTTTTTAGGTCCCCTTGAAGCGATGAAGCCGTGGAACACAAAAGGAATAGAAGGAATCGCACGGTTCCTAAGAAAAGTATGGCGACTAGTCTTAAAAGATGATCCGACAGTTTTTTCTGCACAAACGGATACCGAAACAGAGCGGATTTTAAATGTTACTATCAAAAAGGTCACAGAGGATTATGATAATCTTGCTTTCAATACAGCTATCTCTCAAATGATGATTTGTGCGAACCAACTATATAAAGCGGAAAAAGTAACCACTTACTGCGTAGAAACTATCCTACAGTTACTAGCTCCTTTAGCGCCACACATGTGCGAGGAGATATGGCTAAGGTTGGGCCATTGCACGAGTATAGTGAAAGCAGGATGGCCAAAATGCGATGAAAGTAAGTTGCTACAAAAAACGAGCAAAATAATCTTTCAGGTGAACGGTAAATACCGAGGGGATGCAGAACTACCCAACGGTATCGATAAAGCTGCTGCAATATCCAGTGCAATGTCTCATCCTAGGGTTATAAGTTTTATTGATGGTAAAAGTATTAAGAAGGAAATATATATACCTGGAAAGATTGTAAATATTGTCGCTGTTTAATGCTACACTACTCCCCCAACAAGAAATCCTATTACTGGCTACTCACCCTAGTTATTACTCTATGGAGTGTCAGAATTGCTAGCGCGAATACTGATTGGAAAAATGGATCGGCTTTTATCACAAGCCAAATTGGCACACTCAGTTATAGAAATTTTGATGGGGCAAAAATATCGATACAACAACATGATANTATTGAAATTGGTGGTGCTACAATTAACACAGAAAAAGATTCGCAGCTTTATTTAGCATTAACTAATGGATTAGCTATCGGTATTGGCCCACAAAGCGAGGCTCAGTGTATCACTTACAAACAACAACCTTACAAAGTAGAGCGACAAGGTACAAAGTACGAACCATCTACATCAATATTAAAGATCGCTTTTCAATCTGGTACCATAGCATTATCTTGTCCTCACTTATCACCACTTACTGAAATGCGATTAATTTTACCGATCGGTGAGCTTCGTTTACATAGAGGAACTTGCGTGATTCNATGTACTCCATCAGCAACTAATATTACTGCCTACGATGGCATGCTTACATTTTATTACCCAAATGGATCTGAACGAGAATTTATTGCAGAACCAATGAGTGTACGTATTACTCCACAAAGCGCAAAATTAGGTCGTATTGCTGAAGATGAGACCGATGAAATTTTAGANGATAATTTANTAAAATTAGCACAGGCCACTGAATATGCTAAAAATAGAGTCCTTTTTAGAGTATCCAATCGCGGCGATGTACCACAATTACCGCAACCAACTTTAGTTGTTCCAAATTCCTATTATCAGCAACCAAGTGCGCGTCCCTACGAATTTGTTAAAGATTAGTTATCTATATGACTACTAAAGGTTCCAAATTTCTACCGAATAATTTCTCGGGAAAACCTATTGCGCTGATTGCAGGAAAGGGACATTACCCATCTATTGTCGCTGAAAGAATTCGTTCTGCACAATTACCAATTCGACTTATCTCCTTTGATGGAGAAACCAGTAAAGAACTNATTGGTACCTTTGAAGAATCGGAGCATTGTTCATTAAAAGTTGGTCAATTAGGTAAGCTACTTAAGTCGCTCACACAATTGGAATGTAAATATGCNATTNTGGCTGGTCAGATAACGCCGAAGAAACTCTTCCATGGGTTAAGACCAGATTTAAAGATGCTAGGCTTATTGGGCAGACTAAAACTAAAAAATGCAGAAACTATATTTGGCTCTATTGCAAAAGAAATAGAAGCACTCGACATACAAATTCTTGATGCGCGAGCTTTCTTAGATCTTGATCTAGCCACAGAGGGAGTCATGACTTNTAACTCCTTACAAGCACCACTCGAGTCCATTGAGCATGGAATACGTATTGCCAAAGCAATTACAAACATGGACATCGGTCAAGGTTGTGTCGTGCGTAATGGTACGGTATTAGCAGTGGAAGCCTACGAAGGAACNAACTCTATGCTGCGCCGCGCNGGGACATTTAAAACCGATGACCTCGTATTTGTAAAAGCGGTTAAAAAAGACCAAGATTTCCGATTTGATGTACCGGTTTTTGGCCTAAAAACACTGGAAGTAATGCAGGAAGCAGGAATCCAATCGGCTGCTCTAGAACAAGGTAAAGTAATTCTCTTAGATAAACCTACTATTCTAAAAGAAGCCAATAAATTAAAGATCGAAATATACGGGTTCCATTCGATAGATTCGTAACTATTGTGTATTATTTATGCCTTTAAACTTTACATATCATTATATAATGATATCTTGATGAAATGAGTGATTGTCCTATAAAGCTTAGGTTTAAGTCAAAAAAACCTTTGTTTTCGGTAGAATTTTTTCCTCCTAAATCTGAAGTTGCCGCAAAAAAANTTTTTGAAACGGCAAGACAAATCAAGCCGTACAATCCAGATTTTGCTTCGATTACCTATGGAGCTGGAGGAAGTACGCGCACGCGCACTTTACAATATGCCAGTCACCTCCACAAGGACTATGGCTACACAATGATGCCTCACTTAACCTGCGTAGGTCATTCAAAAGCAGAACTACGTAGTATAGTACAGGAATTTAAATCTGCAGGCCATCACCAAATCATGGCCTTACGAGGGGATCCACCTACAGGAAATGACGACTTCATGCCACATCCAGATGGCTTATCCTATGCCAGCGATTTAGTGAAATTAATTCGTGAAGAGCACTCTAATTGTATTATTGGTGTCGGAGGTTATCCCGAAGTTCATCCGGAAGCACCGTCTGCAGAAATTGATATCATTAATTTAAAGCATAAAATAGATGCGGGTGCAGACTTAATAACCACTCAACTTTTTTTTGATAACTGTGCCTATTTTAATTTTAAACAAAACTGCAAAAGGCACGGTATCGAGGTACCCATTCTGCCAGGTTTACTCGCAGTAAGCTCACTAGAGCAAGCGCAGCGCTTTTGCGCTATGTGTGGTAGTGTTTTACCGGCAAAGCTAAAAAAACAGTTAGAAGATGCACATAGTGATCGAGTCGCCTGCCAAAAAATTGGATCTGACTGGGTGTTCTCCCAAGCGAAGGAGTTACTAGAAAATGGGGCACCTGGTATTCATCTGTACATCCTAAATCAGGCAAAGCCTGCGATTGATTTAATGGATCGACTGCAATCGATTGGATTCTACAGCTAAGGACTGTTGATACGATGAATCCAGTAAACATTCAACTCATTGGCACAGAGTTATGTATTGTTTGGGAAGATGGCGCAGAAAGCTACTTTCCTGCTGAATTTTTACGCAAGCACTCCCCTNGTGCTCAAAACATTGGTGAAAAAGATATTTTCGGAGTTCAATATGGTGGCAATGGTCCTAAAAATTTTAAAGGAGTAGAACTGCTCAATTGGGAAATAATTGGCAATTATGCAATACGCCCTAATTTCAGTGATGGTCATGGCAGTGGCATTTATAGTTGGGATTATTTAAGAAATTTACCGGATCGTTCCAAATCGTCTTAGCTAACTATCACCAAATACATCTAGCCTAGTATATTGNGCTCACACATAGACTTGCCAAATAGTTCAGTAGCGACACTTTCTTTAGCATGGTATGTGGGCGTAGCTCAGTTGGATAGAGCATCGGTTTTCTAAACCGACGGTCGGGGGTTCAAATCCCTCCGCCCATGCCATTGTATTTAAGCGGCCTCCAAGCGAGACTGCTTTTTAGTATTTAATCGGATAAAAGATGCGACTATTCGTACGCCTTAATTACTGCCTGCGTACCTTTGTCATCAAGACCCTGTTCTGCAATCTGGTCAAATTTAGTTTTAGCAATTTTAAGGCCTGGCATTAAGATACCCATCGCTTCACCCGAATCGATTGCTATCTGCATATCTTTTATAAAATGCTTCACAAAAAAGCCAGGCTCATAGTCATCACGAAGAATACGTGGCGCCAAGTTAGTCAGCGACCAACTTCCTGCAGCTCCACTACTAATACTNTTTAGGACAGTTTCTGGGTTCAATCCAGCAGCTTTGGCGTATGTCAAGCTTTCACACATCGCTAACATCGAAGACGCAATCCCTATCTGGTTTGCCATCTTGGTATGCTGTCCACTTCCTGCTTTTCCTTGATATACAATATTACTACCCATCAGTTCAAATAAGGGAAGAATACGATCAAATATATCTCTCTCCCCACCGACCATAATAGACAGCCTTCCACTTTTGGCACCTACATCTCCACCGGATACTGGAGCATCAAGAGAATGAAGCCCTTTTTCAATCGCGACTAGAGCAATCTTTTTTGCAAGATCTGGCGTCGAAGTTGTCATGTCCACTATGATGCTTCCTGACTTAGCTTTCTCTACAATGCCATTAGAACCCAAAAAGACGGTTTCTACGTCCTTAGGAAATCCAACAATAGCGAAAATAACATCGCACTTCTCAGCCACTGATCCNGGGCTATCACAAGCATNNGCNCCAGAAGCAACCAGCGACTGCGTCTTAGCTGAAGTACGATTATAAACATACAGTTCATATCCTTCTTTTAGTATGTGCGACGCCATAGGGTTACCCATNACGCCNGTGCCAATAAAACCTATCTTTGTTGATTCTTTTTTCATAATTCTAATTAAGCGGTAAAGCTACGACCAAGCCCCCTTTTCTTAAGCCATCGACGAAAAGCAATCGATGCCTTATCTGCCTTAGCATGAACTTCCCTAGAGACAGCAAGAGGTATTTCTTCGGGCTTTTGCTTCTCAATCATTGCGCGATCTTCTCCAAGAATCTTTTGCTCCCAAGCAAGAAGATCTGCAACTGGAACATCTTTATCAAAATTTCGAGTAAACACCACGATCAGCTGAGAGCGCTTTGCAGAAATCGGTGTGATATTAATATGAATGATGTGTTCGCGACCGCCAGGATACGAAATAGAAGTACGCGTACAGAAAGGAAGGAATAAGGTACGATGCATGTGGCGCTGCAACTGCGTTGTATCCGAAATTGGCGAATCACTTGGATTATGTGCCATGTAATCAAAGGCCATTGTCATTTGATAGTCGTTCTCACTGAAGGCATACTCCGAACCTTGACTGGCACTGGACTCTTGACCGAATGTATTGCGATGGACAAAAGAAAAGTGCGCATTATCGATAAAGTTTTCAATCGCACGACCGGAGGAACACTCCCATATCTCTGGGCCCATTACAAAACGAAGAAAATCCGGATTATCGGCCTCTGGTTCCCAATTCGGTAAACAATTCTTCGGTTCACCACTTAAACAAATCCAAATTAGACCATATTTTACCTCGTGTAAGTAGGTCTCCAATCGAATGCGTGATGGAATTTTCCAATCTGGATCACTTGGTACCTTTTTGCAGTCTCCTTGCGAGTCATACTCATAGCCATGATATGGACAAACTATACAACTCNCATTGACCCAACCTTCCGTTAAGGGAGCCCCACGGTGTACGCACAGATCTTTAGCAACTACATACTCTTCACCTAGTCTTGCGATAACAATAGGGGTATCAAGCACTTGCTTGGCTATAGGCTTCTCGCCGACTTCTTCTTCAAGCGCTAGCGGATACCACATATCCGCCAATGCANTCCAATCTGTCTGNGAAAACGTGCTATTATCTGGAAAAGTGGCAACACTATGAGCGGAATAAATAGACATTAATCNAAATAAGCAGAAATCATTCCACAATTTTAACTAATTTTGGCACACATGTGGCTGATACGCTTGTATGACTCCCTACATATTATGGGCATTNACGTTCCTCACTTTCTACTTACTTTGGCTCGTTTATCTAACTGTAAGGTCATGGATGAACAAGTCTGGNANCTTGCGCGATTACTTCTTAGCAGGCAATGATGTAGGGTTCATTCCATCACTGCTTACATTCTGGGCGACTTACTTTAGCGCTGCTGCCTTAATAGGCGCTTCAGGCTACTACTACATTCATGGTATTGGTAATTTTCTCTTCGCTTCGCTGGGTTACTGCATACTCGCAGTTGTGACTGGAACTGTAGGCGTCAGGTTATGGAAACTCTCTAGAAAGTACCCGACTATACGCTCTCCAATTCAACTGTATTTACGCAGCTTTAATTCTCCTCGGCTAGAAACCCTTTTTGTTATCATTAGCCTATTATGCCTCGTCCCTTACATGGCTGCACAAATTACTGGCTTCGCAAGACTACTCGAAGGTGCGATAGGACTGCCCTATTTAGGAACCGCTGCTGGGGCACTAATTATTATATTTCTCTACTCGGAATCAGGGGGACTCAAAAATATTGTCCGTACCGATGTTCTGCAGTCATTAATGACAATTATTGGCTGTATTGGTCTAGTAATCGCATTCCTATGGATTTACTGGGACTTTGATTTTAGGATGTTTTTCGAAGACATTGATGCGCTCTATGTACCCTCCCTTATGGGTATTCCTGGTCCAAAACATTTCTATACTCCAACCATCATTATTAGTCTGGCTGTGCTAATATCTCTAGGTGCAGTACCGATGGCTCATAATGCCCAGCGCTATATGATCGTGCGCGAACTTAAATACTTAAAGAGAATTATGTTCCTTTTTCCTGCAATGGGTATCTTCGTCACAATGGTTGCNATGGTCCTTGGTCTTGGCGGNGCAGTCCACTTCCCTGGTCTAGANAGCGGCGACCAAGTTATCGGTCGAGTTACTGCTGCAGTTCCTGCGGCGATTGGTGCACTAGCAACAATAGGAATAGTAGCCTCTACGATGTCGACTGCAGACTCCATACTTCTCAGCGTCGGTTTTATCGTAAGCGAGCAGAAATACCGAAACAATAGCTCCCAGAACTATAATCAAATCCGCTCTCTTAACCGCTGGTGTATTCTTACCGTCACGTTATTTTCGTTTATAGCAAGTATACGACCGAGCCTAGTGACCGAATTTGCATTTAATGCATTTGGTGGGATGTTACAAATTGCTCCCGTTATGATAGTAGGCATATACGAAATTCGAATTGCGAAAATTTGGGCATTTATAAGCGCGCTCAGTGGCTTAAGCATAGTTGTATTGGGTAATACTCCACTTTACGGACAACTTCCCTTTAATGAAATACCACACTACATTGTCGGATTTATAACTGCTATAGCTATATTAGTGTTCGGCAAAATATGCACAAAAAAACAAACTTAGTCTAATGCATTCTTCTATCAATTGGACCCGTAAACGTTTTTAGTTTACCCCAATCGGGATAAACCGGTCGATTTAATGCATTCTTACCACCCTGCTTAGGGGGCGGTGGAGGAGCTTTCTTCAAAATTTCTTGCAACTTTATTCGAGCTAACTCTGCTTGATTGCTTGCTTCACCAACTGTCAAATTCGACAATTCCTTTAAATCATTAGGAACATTAAAAAATCGTCCATCCTGGTAGAGCTTATACCCTTGATTACGGACAAATTGTGATGCCTCCTTAGTCCCCCAGTATGGCTGATAGTGTGTGAGGACAAAATCTCGTGAAGTACCCTTCTCTCCAATTATTTGCGGTAAAAAGCTATGCCCATCAATTGGATTCTCTACACCACGTGTAAGCTTCACTCCCGCAACTTCTGCAAAAGTTGCATAGAAATCGGTAAAATCGATCAGTGCATTTGATATAATGCCTTTTGCGCCTTTCTCTGGCCAACTAACAACTAGCGGCACATGCGTCCCCATATTCGTTGTTTTGCCCTTACCACCCCTGATCTGCTTTCCGTTCCAACCAGAGGAAATACTTGGATGCGTACCATTATCTGCCGTAAACAAGAAAATCGTATTCTCAAGCTGACCAACTGCACCAAGCTTTGCTACAATCTTTCCCACAATTTTATCGAGGTAATGAATCATCGCTACATAGTTTTCTTTAGCAATATCCCTGTCTGAAGGCGGAAGATTCGCCTCTTGTGATCGAGGTGCTTCTCCAATAGTATCAGGAGTCGGCACAAATGGATCATGCACTAATACAGTCGGATAATAGACAAAAAAAGGTACGTTTTTATGCCGCTCAATAAAATCACACACAAAGTCAGACATGATGTCTGGACCGTATTTACCCATATTGTCTTTAACGCTTAAATATACGCCATTTTGCTCTACCGGGGCGCTCCAAAATCGCTCCGTCATGTTGTCACCTTTTTTCTTTACCCCGAAAGTAAGTTGCCACAAGCAGTATTCATCAAATCCTGCTTTTATTGGTCTGGAGTTATCCCTGCATCCATCGGCTTTGTGGTAGAGACCATTTAGCTGCCATTTACCCGCAATGGCTGTTTTATATCCCGCAGACTGCATTAAATGACCAAATGTTTTATCAGATGGGTTTAAGTATCCAAAATGAGTATAATTACGGAAATTATACTGCCCTGTCATTATCTTAACGCGTGAGGTCGTGCACAGTGGCGTCGAATAACAATGACTAAATTGTATACCGTTTGCCGCTAGTGCATCTATATTTGGCGTCTTATAATCCTCCGCCCCATAAGCACTAAAGCATTCCCAGCTTGCATCATCTACCATAATTAAAACGACGTTAGGCTTCGAATAACAAATAAACGGCAGCATAAATGCCCCTATAAAAGTGATTACAGGTCCAAAAAAACTAATACCCTTAGTAATCGGCATAACAAATAATTGAGCAAATATGATTTTTAACATAATATAGATAACGCCGCGAATCGATGAATAGTTGTAAGTATTTGATACAAGTGATTT
>PAAN01000022.1 GCA_002699365.1 Coraliomargarita sp.
GGGGTTCCCTCAGGTGGCTCTAATCGTTTCGGATTCTCACGAAGTAAGGGTCTAGCGTTAGGGGCAACGAGTTGCCCGCTTTTTCGTGCTCTTTTCTCAGCCTTCAGCATGGGGCCAAAATCACGCTGGCTCGCGATATTTATAGCTAAAAACATAAGAGTTCCCCAACAATAAAACCGAACCGGTAACATCTGCACAAACAGGGCATACCCTCCTGTCTCCATTCCGAGCGAATGAGCAGTCGATCCGAGTAGCCAGACTTCATAAGCAATCCAGCTTGAGATTACGGCAAGTCCCGCAATTGGAGCAGTAGTCGAGTCCACCATATATGCTAACTTTTCGCGAGAAATACGGAAGCGATCGGTTAGACTTCGCATCGTCTGACCAACTACAATTGTGTTCGAATAATCATCAAAAAAGATCATTAAACCAGAAGCCATGGTAGCCACTTGAGCGGATTTTGTAGTCTTCGCTATCCTTGAGAAAATAACCACTAATCCTTGAATACCTCCACTCTTATAAAGAACGTGCACCATTCCCACGAGCGCGAATAGGAAGCCAAATATATACAAAGAAAACTGGCCTAAAACATTAGCTAATAAAAAGTTTTGTAAAGACTGAGGAATGAAGACTATCGGATTCCAGCCGTAATAAAGAATCGCACCAGATAAGAACGCAGTGCTTAGAGCAGCTACTAGCGATCTAAAGCTTATGGCCACAACTACTGCTATCAAAGGAGGAAGCATAGAATTCCAATGCCCCTGGTTAGGAGCTGCCGCCTCTGCAAGCTCCCCAACAGGTAGCAAAGCAAGTACTAAACAAATGGCTAGTAAGCTTAGTAGGCAAAACAGCCAGCGTACCTTCGAAGTCCAAAGCTTACCATTTTCCCCGCCACTGTATTGGGCATTCATTTTAAAAAGTGCCCTCCACTGGCTCCGCACGCGTTAGCATTTGAATCTCTTCTTTCCGGCTAGGATAAAGCTGCTCAAGATCTACTCGATTACCAAGCTCAAAATCAGCCCATTCAAAGCCTGGAACCATTATGCAGCTCCCAAACATATAACCATAACTCCCACCAGCAATTAAGCGTGTGCCTTGCCAAGAGTTCTTAGGCGTCGTCACATGGACAAACTCTCCGGCTAAAAGATCGGCTCCAATTCGTCTACATTCAGAGGTACCGTCCTCATTTAAAAGCAACTGCTCGCAAGAATCACCAAGGTGATACATCCAATGCTCTTCGGTTGGCAAACGATGGAGCGCCGAAAAAGTTTCTGCTGTTATCAAAAAGTAAATCAGTGTCCCGATTGGATGGTCACCATGTTCTGAGTAATTACCCTGCAATCGAGTATTTTCCACGCGAACTGGACTACGCCACACTTGACGAAAATATCCTCCCTCTTGATCCAGCGGTGCAAGCTTGTAACGCGCAATTATCTCCTGTGCAGACAACATAAATACGATATAGTGCTTACAATTGATCGAGTAAAGCAAACAGCAGCGCTGCCCCAGAGCGAGAAGCCTCCACATCGAATATGTGCTCGACATTGACCCCCTCCTGCCCCCCTGCGAGATCACTAATGGATCGAATAATGATCCAGTCTACCGCATTTATTGTGCATACTTGACCCACCGCTGCCGACTCCATCTCGGTAACCTCGGCATCAAAGACCTCTCGAGTCCACTTGCGATACTCGCGGTTATCCACAAATACCGAACCGGTAACTCCGTTACCACCCACTGATAGCTGCGCCTTTCTTTTTCCGAAGATCATTTGTGCCGGCATCGTCTCAATTGCCGCTCTTGCAGCGTCTAAAAGACTGGGCGTTACAGAGAAGTAGGCCTGGTCTTCGGGCCTATCCATGCCCTCTTTGATAATCAGAACCTCGTCTGGGTGAACAAAATGAAACGGGCTATACTTTGGGGTATGCGGATCATTGGCACGTCGCCTCGCTTGTTCCTCCAAAAATTTCGAATAGTAGTCCGGTAAAACATACTCATTTGGCCGCCCTTGTTGCGGATTAGAGTAGACGCTTTCATCGTGATAATACCACCGCTCTGGAACGATGACATCCCCGGGTTGCCACTTGGGATTAACCGCGCCTGCAATTCCCATGTATACGAGCTGGTGGACGGGGAAATAATCCAATGCCATCTGTGTTGATAGTGCCGCATTGGCAATACTCATTCCAGTGGCGAAAACAAGGATGGGTATCTTGCGGTAGACGCCCGTTCTAAATTTAATTCCCTTGAAGTTATACTCATTGAGAATTTGAGCCTGCGGATCTGCCTCAATCGCCTCTAATAGACCACGCATTTCTGGTTCATAAGCGACCACGATTGCAGTGTATGGCTTCTGAGAAAAACTTTTTGGGCCATACTGCTCTGTCGTACCTGCATAGCTAGTTGTTAGCACAAAAATCTGCAACGCTAGAAAAGAAATTTGGCAGAGTCTATACATGCTTATAATCATCTGGATTATTACTTTCTCTTGAGCCGTATATTCATTCGCACGGTTGAGGAATCTACCTCATTAGGAAACTTGTAATTTTCTTTCTTGGGAGGCTTTGTCACCGTAATATTATAATTAGAGAGTAAGAATCCCAGTGTAATGGGCATTTGAATACGAGCTACATTCATCCCTAAGCAGATGTGGGATCCACCACCAAAAGTTCCATGCGCTTGTTTCGGATAGCTGTGGCCGACCCAGCGCTGCGGTTTAAATTGAAAAGGGTCCTCGTAAATCGACTCATCAAAATGCATCAAGGTAAGCATATGCAAACAATGGGAGCCCTTGCTTAAATGGTGACCAATAAAATCCATATCCTCTGCAGGTACTCGCGGCAGAACAGGAGCCGCCGGGAAAAGACGCTCCGCTTCCATTATAGTAGCTTTTAACAGCGGGAAATCCGCCATTCCACGGGCCATCGAATCGACTTTAAAGTCTCCTATTTCCTCGAGTAGCTGCGCTGTCCAATCCGGATTACTAGCTAATTCATTTAGGCAATAACAAAGCGTCTTCGAAGTATTACCAGTTCCTGCTATTAGGAGCAGATACGCATCATAGATCAGCTCTTTTTCGCTTAACGGCTCCATCGTATTTGACGTTCTCTGGTGCAAAATAGTATCGAGCAAGTCCTCTGCTCTATTGCCCTCTAAACGTTTAAGAATAATCCCATGTAAGTAGGTCAGCACCTCATTTTTTATTTCTTTATATCCCGCACGACTGTAAATACTGGCACGCTCAGTATCCTTCAAAAAAAGCGCTCCTAAAAATCCCTCTTCAAAAGCAACCATCTTTTTAACCATTTCGTCGGGTATCTTTTCTTTTATAGAACTCACTGACTGCGAACGCGTGAATATTTCCATGAGTGCCTCATGCAGCTCGACCTCCTCTCCAGCTAGGGCCTCGATTCCGCGCTGAATTTCCTCAGCTATCTGAGGCAAGTTCTCCATAACCGAACTTGTCTTGAAAGCTTTATTAAGCAAGCGCCGCTTCCTGCGATGCAGTTCCCGGTCGAGCTGCGTCAAATGAAGATCGCTAAGTTCCTCACGAAAAACTTTTACCGCTTCGCTATAGCTCCACAGGTCAGGACGACGCCAAGCCTCGTCGTTTGCTTTTAATCCTCCAATAATTATTTCTTCTAATCCATTGATCTGTGTACGGTAGACAGGACCACACTCTCGATAGGCATTAAGAAAAGACTCAATTGTATAGCCACGGAAATCAACAGCTACTTGGGAATTGGAATCCGTCCTTTTCTCAAAGAGATCGGGCGAATGGTATGGGATCGTTGTACTCATAGTTTTAAAATTATTTTTTAGGCTACAATCGCAGAAAAACCTCTATTTTTTGTCTGATTGAGTTACTGAGCAGATAAGGCATAGAAGAACCGCAGTGAGTCCTCCCGTAGCCACCGAGGAGCCCAGTATACCCGCAAGCGCACTAGGCAAAGAATCCACAAAAGTGTCTTGAGTAGGAATTCCAAAAGCCATGCCCAAGCTTATGGCAAGAATAAGAACTTCTCGATTACCCAGTTTCTGCTGATTAATCATACGAAAACCAGCTCCAGCGATAAGGCCAAATAAAACAAGAGTGGCGCCTCCCAAGACAGGCTTCGGCATCATGCTAAACAATAGGCCCGTCTGCGGCAGTAATCCCGTAATAATTAGAATCGCAGCAATGTAATAGCCAACTTGCCGTGCTCCTATTCCGGTCAGCTGTATGACACCATTGTTCTGTGAGAATGTCGCGGTTGGGAAGACGGAAATCATACAGGCAAATGTGGTCGTAATCGCATCAGAAAAAATACCACCACGTAAACGCTTCCAGAAATCATCGCCCGTTGTTTTCAGACCAGAAAGGCTTGCAGTAGCTGTTAAGTCTCCAATTGCCTCAATAGAAGAAACCAAATAAATAATCCCAAATGGCAAAAGCAGCTCCCATTTAAATGCAAGTCCGGCATACAGTGGCTGCGGTATAATTAGAAATGCAGTGCTTGTACTTTCAGGCCAAGAAAGTAACCCCATCGGAGCCGCTAATAAATACCCAATGCCAATGGCTAGAAGTGGTCCTGCAACCCTGAGAAAAGGCTTCCCTATGGCTTGCGTCAGTATCAAGATCGCTGCAACTGCACCAGCTAGAAATAAGTTTTGTGACCATGTTTGTCCGCTACCGGCTCCAGAGGTGATGTAATACCCAGCCACCGGAATAAGTGTTAGACCAATCAGCAGAACGACTATACCAGCAACTAACGGTGGAAAGATACGACGCAAGGAAGGCAGAAAAAATGCGAGAACAAACTGCAGGGGTACTGCGGCTAAAGCCATGCCACAAGCAAGCGCAAGGCCACCTTCGGAGCCAGCACGTAACAGCAAATCCAAATATGCGAAGCTTGTACCATTAACCGATAACAGGCCTGAACCAATCCATCCGAATCGGCGTGCTTGCAAAAAAGTACCTAATCCTGCTGTCAATAAGGACATACTAATCAAGTAATTTTGTGTCGCCGCATCTAACTGCACTGCAGAGATAAAAATTAATGCTGGAGTCATACATCCAATAAACATCGCGATCACCTGTTGTAATGCTGCTAATAACGCCGGACCGGGTGACATCCGAGCATCATGCGGATACAGTATTTCTGATTGGGGTGCGTTATCGATCACGCGACAATGTTAGCAGATTCTTTACCAGAGCACATTATTTTCACAGAAAACAAGCAATCGATCAGAAAATAATAATTTCAGCAAAAGAGCACATAAAGCTTCCCTTTTAATCAATCATGCGAAGCAATAGGTTATGCCTTCAGTACTCAGAGAAAACAAGGGGACGTTAGCTCTAGCCTTACCAATCATGGTTGGACACGTGAGCCAAATGCTCCTTGGTCTAGCCGATACAGTTATGATCGGAAGGGTCGGCACTATGGAGCTGGCAGCAGCAGCATTTGCAAATGTAATATTCAACACTTTCTTTGTAGCAGCAATCGGGCTATTAGTAGCAGTATCTGTAAATACAGCATATGAACATGGTGCAAAACGAGATCAAGAAGCTGCAGAAATTCTGCGAAATAGCCTTTTTATAGCACTATTTATAGGTCTCTCGCTAGCGCTAATTCTATGCGCACTCAAACCATTACTGTATATTTTTAAACAACCTGAATCCGTCACTATTTTAGCTCCAAAATATCTTTTTTGGCTAGCGATTTCGCTGATACCTGCAGTTCCTGCATTGACGGTCAAAAGCTTCTGTGAGGCAAAAAATCAACCGTGGGTGGTTTTTTGGGTCATGCTGGGCGGCGTTGCACTTAATATTGCTTTAAATTATGTGCTCATTTTTGGTAATTTAGGCTTTCCTCGCTTAGAGTTGGTCGGGGCAGGGGTGGCAACGTTCATATCGCGTATGATTGTTCTGCTGGTCATCTTTTATTATTTAACCCAGTCAAAAAAGCTTGCCTCTAGCCTTCCAAAAAAATGGATCAGCCGGCTCAATAAAGAAAAAGTTACATCCCTTTTTAAAGTTGGATCGCCGACAGCGGGTCAATTAACCATTGCATTTGGGTCTTTTTCAATCACCGCACTGCTAATCGGACAGTTTGGCAATACAGCTCTTGCAGCTCACCAAATTGCGCTAACTTGTACGGCACTAATTTTTATGTTCCCTCTTGGTATTGGGATGGCTGTATCGATACGAGTCGGTCATAGTATTGGTAGTGAAGAGGCAAAAACTTGTCACCCGATCATATGGGGTGCGCAGATTATTTCATTTTTAATAACTGGCTTCTTTGCCATCTCACTCATCCTATTTAGTCCTGCCGCAGCGCGTGGATTCAGTACAGATCCAAATCTTGTCGAGCTGTCTGCATCACTACTAAAAATTGTAGCGCTGTTCTTAATATTTGACGGAGCACAGGCAATTAGCATGTCCGCATTAAGAGGACTGCGTGACGTGATCGTACCGACCGTATTGATCTTCTTTAGCTACTGGGTATTTGCCATTCCTTTCGGCGCACTTTTTGCATTCAAACTAGACTTTGGGGCTCGTGGATTATGGGTGGGGCTGGCCGCTGGACTGGCACTCGGCGCACTATTACTAACAGCACGCCTTATCCAACAATTGCGTAAGCTGGTAGGACTAGCGAGCGAATCAATCCAAAAATAGGCTCCCTTAATAGACAGTATTCTTCAGTACTCCAATACCGTCTATCTCGATAGAAATACTATCACCAGATTTTAAATAGGCGGGCGGATCCTGCTGTTTGCCTGTGCCTGCTGGGGTACCAGTAAGGATTACTGTGCCCGGCAAAAGAGTATTACTCTTCGATAAGTGAGCGACTAACTGCTCAATGGTAAATAGCATCGATGCGGTCGTATCCTCCTGCCGGAGCTCTTTATTTAGCCAAGTTCGTATTCGTAAGCCATTAGCTAGATTCAGCGATTCTGCTGTTACAATCGCAGGACCTAAGGGACAGAAAGTATCAAAGTTCTTAGCGCGCACCCACTGACCACCTGCTCCTCTATTTTGCCAATCGCGAGCAGTTACATCATTTGCTATCGTATAGCCTAAAATATATTCAGAAGCGGACTCTGTGGGCACGTCCTTTGCCCGCTTTCCAATAACTATCGCCAGTTCACCCTCGTAATCAATTTGCTCTGAAGTTGCAGTGGCAGGCAGGTGGATCGATTCACCAGTAGCAATAACCGTGCTTGCAGCCTTCATCACTACCACTGGATATGGGCCTGCCTCTGCTCGTGCTTGCTCCACATTCTTTGCATAATTATACCCAATAATATAAATTGCTGGGGGCACTACCGGTGGGAGGATTTTTTTTGGAGCAACCACTTCTCTAGTTTTAGTGAAACTCTCCATTGATCCATTTAACAGGTAGAAGTCTTTACTATTATCAGAACACGCCCATCTGACAGCACCACTGCTCGTCTGTATACGATGAATTTTCACGGATTCTATGTGGGTAGTTTTGTATTATGAAACTAGCTATCAGAAGAGCGGTTGAATGCAGGTCCTGGCGCTTTTTGAGGAAGATCAGATCGTTTTACCAAACAAAAACGCACAAATGCGAGTAAAGCAAGTGCAACAAGATAGCCAAAGACCCACTGCCACGCAGGACCAAGCTTCGTGGTAATATCTTGATCAAAAATCATGAAGCTATGAATTATGCCTGCAGCAGCCATGGCAGCTGCGGCTGCTAGCCAAGCCATTAGTGCGGTAAAACGTTTATCAATTATCGCGACCATTAGAGAAGTAAATATAATCGAACAATATAACCACCCCTGCTCTAGTGCAAAAACTCCCTGAGCAAAAAGATTCCCCTTTTCGGTCATTAAAGTAAAAACTTCATTACTGTAGGGCTGCGCTTCGGTTCCGTATCCAACGGAACCTAAAACACGTTTAATAATAAGTGCGGTAAAAGCACCAATGCCAGGAATAAGTCCTGCAATTACGGCAGGAGCATGTCGGTGCGGTACCGCTTGAAAGGCCTGAGCCCCAATAGTAAAGCCAACCCAAATTAAAATAGCCATACCTGCCTCAATAGGAATGTATTGTGCGAGGATTCCAAAGCTTCCGGTTAAGCAAAGTAGCGCCATAAAAGCTCCATTCATCAGAGAGTACCCTGCACGTGCCCCAATCTGCTTCATGCCTAAATGACCAATGTAAAGAGTCGTTGGAAAAGGAGAGCCTAAAAAACTTGTCATGACTGTACCAATACCGTTCACCAAAAGTGTTTCCTTTGGTGCAAAATCATCGCCTGCAGCAGATGCCGATTCAATCACCTGCATAGAGCCTATGACATTAATCAGTCCCAAAGGAAGAATTACTGCCGCGTATGAGAGCATCTCCCCTATTGAACCTAAAGCCTCCAGCCCGTAGGCACCAGGTAAATAAACCCCAAGAGATAAGCCACTATCGGACAAAGCATGAATCGGACTGCGCAAGCCAATTAAGTAGGTCGCCCATGCGACTCCAACCCCAACGACTAGAACAATCAACCCGCCAGGAATATTGCCTTTCAGTTGAATGCCGCCATAGTAGAAATATAAGGTAAGTAAAAGTGTAGGGATCCCAATTTCTGGAAATGCATATGCCCGAAAACAGTAGTCAGCAGCAATAAAGAAAATGCCAATCACAGCTAACGCGGAGAGCAGCGCAGCACGAGGAGCTACTTTGCGAATGTGATGGACAAAAAAAGAACCGATAACTTCAACTATGCCAGAACCAAGGCAAGCAATTATACCAGCTTTCCACGCGATGAGATCCGCATCTTGCTTGGTTAGTCCATGGCTCAAGGCGATCTGCTGCGCAGGAACCATAACATAAAAAACAAAGAAAAAAACCGTCAATAAATTGATCCCGTACGGTAGTGCGGTTACATCTTCCCTCCGTAATTTTATACCTAGACGGCGTGCTTGCCAGCCGTAAAAGAAGTTCCCAATAAGAATGCCGACAGCCATAGCGGGCAAAATACGCTTCGCTACAAATTCTACATCAAAGCCGAGCACAAATAAGCTCAGGTTAATAATCAGCAAAAAATTGATAAAGTTATTCAGGCCTAAGCCAAAAAACCCGTCAAAATCACCTTTTACAAACCACTTCACTTTTTAGTCTAAGCAAGACTGAGACCAGATTAACAATAAAATTCAATGACCAGCTACGACAGTAGAGAATTTTATCTTCTTTCAATTTATGGCGTACCATTTGCTCCCGTTGAGATGTGAAAAAGTCTTTACTATTAATTTCTATAAACTTTTTGCTGACGTTCGTACTAACAGGATCCGACATTGAACCAAAAAAAGTAAAGGTCGTAATTGTCGCATTATTTGAACGAGGAGAAGTTACAGCAGATAATCCTGGCGAGTTCCAACTCTGGGCAGAAAGATACCCTCTTAGCGAAAAGATACCTTTACCGCACGGAAATCGCGACCTTTACTGGAACGACCAGGACGGAGTACTTGGCATGGTTACCGGGATTGGAACGGCTAAAGCAGCGGCAAGCATAACTGCTGTCGCATTAGATCCGCGCTTTGATTTTTCCCAATCCTATTGGCTTCTAGCTGGAATTGCAGGTTTTGATCCAGCAGACGCTTCTTTAGCAAGTGTCTGCTGGGTCGATTGGGTAGTCGATGGTGATCTTTCTCATTCCATTGATATTCGTGAAGCCCCCGAAGGCTGGTCAACTGGCCGGTTCCCTTTTCGAGCAAAAAGTCCATATGAGCAGCCGCGTCCAATCAGTGAAGGATCCTACTTTAAATTAAATGAGTCGCTGACTAATTGGGCATTTGCTCTCACAAAGGAACTCCAACTAATGGACACAGAAGCTATAGCTTTTCGACGTCAAAGATTCACCCAAACACCTATGGGGCAAAAGCCACCATTTGTTCTGCGCGGCAGTTACTTAGCGGCAATGAATTACTGGCATGGAGCCATTGAAAACGAATGGGCCAACAAATGGGTCGACTATTGGACAGATGGCAAAGGTGAATTCGTTGCATCTGCGATGGAAGGCAGTGGAATGATGATTGCATTAAAATTTCTAGAACAAGCTAATCTAGTAGACTGCTCAAGAGTCATGATGCTTCGAGCCGCGAGTAACTATACGATGCAGTGGCCCGGTGGGACTGCTATCGAAAGCAAAGCAGGAGAAGTTATGGGAGGTTACTCTGCATTTATTCCATCAATAGAAAATGCATATACGGTTGGAAGCCCTGTAGTTCGAGAAATAGTACGAAATTGGAATACTTATAAGAGCGACCCACCTCAAGTAAAGTGAACTGAGCAAAACTAAAGACTTGTGAATAATTCGACCGTATCCGTTGCAGCTCCATCCGAATATAAGTACTATATTCTCCTAGGACTGTATGTAGGCTTTTGGGGCATCCTCCAATCCATTACTGTAAAGCTTGTGCCGCTAGATCTATCTTACCTAGGTCTCGGCATGCTTGCCTTCAGCTACGGGTCTTTTGCCCATGCTTTTACTTTCCCATGCACTGACGCCGTAGCCGAAGTCTGGGGACCAAAACGTGCTCGTCTGATGGTCTACCTAGGCGCAGCTGTCTACATAATTGCCACCTTCCTCATCTATATTGCAACACTACTTCCTGCGGCAGAGGGTTGGCCACATAATGACGCTTATATTACTCTTTTTAGCGCAGCGCCACGAATTGTCCTTGGTTCTGTAGTGGCAACGCTTTTCGCGCAGCTATGGGATATTTACGTCTTTGAATGGGTTAAGAAAAAAACCGGAGGCAGAATGCTTTGGCTACGAAACAATGTCTCTACATGGGGCTCACAGTTTTTTGATACTATAATCTTTTATACAATTGGATTTTATGGGGTTATTCCAAACTCAGTGTTACCAAAAGTAATTATCGGTTCCTACTTATTAAAGCTAGTTGTGGCGCTCCTCGACACACCAGTTGTTTACTTAGTTGTCTACTGGATAAAAGGAAATAGAAATAAAAACACGCTCCGTCTTTCGGAGTAATTTCGTACATCTAGCCTAAATAGCTATAACCAAAAGTTACGATGTAGTTCTAGTATCTCGCCTTGAACGCAATCATACGGTCCTAGTACTTGAATTTGCTTCGCCCCAGCTTTAATTATTTCTCGGCAGGGCATTCTAAGTGTTGGGTTTTCTTTATGGGTGCCAGTCAACTTAATTAGCTCTGTTTCCGATGCGCCATAAACAATGCGCCCTACATTAGCCCAATAAATAGCTCCTGTACACATCGCACATGGCTCAAAGTTAGTAACTAGAGTACAGCGCCATAAAAACTCAGAATCATATATTTCTGCGGCCTTACGCACAAGTTCGATCTCGGCATGCTTTACAGTACTAACGTTACAAGCAGATAATAGTATCGTCTCTGTATCTTCAGCTAGTAGAACTGCGGCAAAAGGATGCTTACCATTATTCTTTGCCTTCGCTGCAAGCGAATTTACCATGCGTAATGCTTCGCAAGCCTGCTTATCATTCATTTCTTAATACCTAATTAAGTAATTAATAGCGGTAGAATAGTTCTCCAACAATGGTATTAAAATACTTTGTTAATGTTGCAAAACACCCTGCTCTAGTTATTACTAATAGACTCAATAATATTGGATGACTTAGCATCAGGATCTGTGTAAGATCCAGTAAAAACCTCTCCCGTGCTGGCAGGCTCAGGCGCCATGGCTTCATCTGGAATCCGAGCGATGGACTCTAACACTATAGGAATCGCATGGGCGGCAATCCTCTGTACACTCTCTTGCATATCCTTAAAATTAAAGGGGCGTACCCCAACTGCAGGATTAGCAATTGAGCACAAGGTCGCCCAACGTATACCGAGTTGACGAGCGTAAACTGTACAGGTGCCAACATTCTCGCTGGTTAAATCCGCGCCAAGTATTCGCATTGCCCTAATTTCCGCAGCTGTCTCGAAGCGACCAGGGTTATGCTGAACAAATACACCGTGCTCCCATAGCTTGCCCGTATAACCGGGCTGCGCCTTGCGTGCTTCATCGATTAAGAGAGTACGTAAAGAAGGGCTATACGGCTGCGAATAATTAGCAAAAATTCCGGGTCTTTTAATGCCAGCAAAATCTAGAATATTTTGCGTACGATGACTCTCCATAACCATGAAGTCATCAATAATGACAAGATCATCATAGTTCCAGTCTGTACGAATCGCCCCTGAACTGGCGCCGCCTAAAGCATGCGTGACACCTGCTTTGTAGAGGGAATACCAGGTTCTAACATGGACGTTCTCGTCATTCTCACCAAGAATATCCGTTTCGTAGCCATACATTCTAACATAGTAAAAAGGTACCCCTTTATATCGCATTTTGTAGAGCTTTGGACCTAGTCCAACAGGCGTTTCGATTTGAATAAACCCCTCATTCTCAACCAAGCCTTGCCCAAATTTTTCGGGCGCTCCAAAAGAAGTCCCTCCAACTACAGCAATATATACTTTTTCTTCTGCTGCACTGGAGGTCAAAATGAATCCGGCAGTGCAAACAACTGAAACTAGGAGAATTGTGTACGATAATTTCATAGTAATACGATAGCACTAACTAGACCGATTTATTGTAAACTCATAAATTCGCTAGTTTTTCGATCAACAGAGCTTCCAGTCGAAGGCGATCCACTTTGCGAATGACAGTAGCCGGTTGCTCGCCTAGGTTTGGCTGGTAATGCTCTCGCCATGAGAGCGTATCTCCATAGCTAGGACCAAATTGTGTATTGTAATCAACGTACAGTAGCTCTTTTTCGATAATTAAGCTAGGGTCAAGCCATACAGCCGCAGCAATCTCATCCCAGAGTGGAAATCCTGGCTCCCAAGTCGCGAGTACTTCGCCCATACCTTTGGGGGCAGCATGTGCAGCACGATTCAATAATTCGGCAGTCAATTGCGTGCCGGTTGATGGATCGACTGGAATAATGGTAATTTTAGGCCATGGGCTTCTCGAGGTAATACTAGCCGCCTCCGGGTCGAGTCGAATGTTGAACTCGCGCCTGGGGGAGTTTGCAAACTCGCGAGCAAAATCAGCCGCTACTTGGTTGTCGATAACCTGCTGTGGATTAAAGCTAGCCCCCATATAGACCAGTTCCTTAGCTAAGCTTGCAAATTCAGGATCTAGGCGTTGCGCTAAAGCAAGATTCGTCAACGGTCCGCCTGCAATGATGCTAATTTCACCTGGATGAGTCCGCACCATTTCTATTAAAAAATTAGCGGCTATGCGCGGNTCAGCTTCTATTTTAGGATTACCCCAAGAGACGTCCACTGGAGCATCCACCTCGAAATACTGCGGCAGACTCTGGACTGTCGGTTCTGCCCACTCTTTCATCCACACTCCTTTCCATGTGAGGCGCCCATAAAGCGCTTCCCATAGCTTCGTTTGTGCTTCTGTATTTAGTAGCGGATAAGTAGCCCCTTTGACTACAGGTATATTCAGGCGATCAATCAGTTCCAAGCCACGTAAAGCATATGGCACAATACGCCCCGACCAACTGTTTCCAGTNACTGAAGCAATGCCAAGTACCTCAACATCATCAGCGCCCAATAACATAAGGTGCATTAGGCTAAAGGAATCATCATCAATAATGACCTTACGCTTTTCTGCGCCTGCAAGCAGAGGAACGAAAATAAGTACAAGTAACCAGTTTAACTTTCGTACTTTGTGCCATTTTTTAAAGAGATAAAAAAGATTCATTCCTGCGGGAAAGCACACTGCGTGCCATCCATTTAAATACCCGCTGAGCTTTGAGTAATTTCGGTCTTACGAGGATATAAGCTTGTAAAAGCAAGTGCTACAGTGGATCGACCTATTTTATCTTCGCTCATNNGTATTNTTTAAGACTTCCAAAATAAATACGCTAAAAGATGGACAAACTTAAGATCTGGTCTCGTGATTGTAAGAACTATGATGATCCGCGAAATCCCCTCTAATTTTAAACGTGTCTACTCAAAAGAAGATATTGCCTATAGCGTATATAAAATGGCTGGGCGCATACGGCATTGGGTCAAAGATACTCATGAAACAGTTGGACAGCAGGTGCTTGCGATCTGCGTTTTAAGAGGAGGCGTCTTCTTCTTTGCAGATTTATTAAAAGAGATTCCTTACACGGTAGAACCATCTTTCTGCCGAGCCATGAGTTACTCCTCTGAAGATAACACCCAAGGCAATGAATTTCGCCTAGTCGTTGAACCAGCTGAAATGAAAGGTCGTTATGTACTTCTTGTAGATGATATTTGCGACAGCGGTAAAACACTCAAAAATTTACACAAATATGCATTAGAGAACGGCGCTGAAATGGTAAAAACNGCAGTGCTCATTCACCGCAACCACGAAGCTTCTGTTTATACGCCAGATTATATTGGATTTGAATATACNGGCCCCGAATGGTTTGCTGGATATGGAATGGAAGACAAAAACCACAACTCTAATTTCCCTGAAGTCTATATCATACAAGGCGAGTCTAAGGAGGATCACGTCAACGACTGAGCTGCATGCTGAGCAGTCATAAATAGTTCTTAAAAACATTAAGGACCCACTATGCGCAACAATCCTTAATGGTATAGTTCCTGCTATTTTTAAATAGCATGTCTGCAAAAATATCTAATTTAGCCATTATTGATATGGCACCGTTCCAAGAGGGAAGCAAAGAGGGGCGAAATAAAGTCGCCCAGGAAATATATGATGCTGCACACAATGTAGGTTTTCTATATCTTAAGAACTTCGGAATGTCNGAAGATCTGCTCGAGACGGCTTTTAGCATAGCAACGTCTCTTTTTACGAGTGAGGAGAAAACAAAAGTTCCCTTCAGGGCAGCTCTCAATCATGGNTACACGGCAATGAAAGGCGAGGCACTTGACCCCAGTAAGCCTGCAGATTTAAAAGAAACATTTACTTCACGTAACCTCGCTAACGTTCCCAGTGGTCCTGAGTATTGGCCAAATCCNGAATTTGAAGCCTTTATGCGTATCTTTTATAAACATGTTGCCAGCATTGCCTCCGATGTAATGGAAGCATTTGCAATTGCCCTAGATTTACCTCATAGATTTTTTGACGAAAAACATACTGGACTTACGCAAACTTTACGCTTCTTGCATTATCCCCNAGTCAAATATGTCAGTGAAGGACAACTTGGAGCAGGTGCTCATACAGACTACGGCACTCTTACCGTTCTATTTCAAGACGCTGAAGGAGGCTTACAAGTACAAGGCTTAGACGGCAAGTGGATAGACGCTCCACCAATTCGAGGAACCGTCGTCATTAATACAGGCGACTTAATTTCCCGTTGGAGTAACGACTTTTTTAAATCGACACCGCACCGCGTCGTCCCACGACCTGCAGCAATGAAAAACGGTCGCCTATCCATCGCCTTTTTCAGTGATCCAGATCCTGAAGTTATCATCGAGACATTTCCAAAATGTATAACGCCTAAAAATCCACAAAGATACAGTCCAATCACTGCAGGTGAGCATATCCAGCGAAGGATCATCGCATCTCAAGCGAAGAATTAAAACCTACGTAATAGTTTAATTTAAAAAGACTCCAATACCTTCAAATTAACTTTTCTCTTACACCAATCCTTAGGATCTGATATCTACAATATACTTATATAATGTATACTCCCACCAATAAACTTAAAGAGTTCGTCCAAGGTCTAGCAAAGACCGAAACTCACCTACATTTNGAAGGCGCTTGCCCAATTGAACTGATTCGCGAGGCAAGCCCTGGGAAGTTTGATAGCGACCCTCCCATGTGGTCCGACGATTTTCGTTATGAAAGCTTTGATCAATTTAAAGAGATGTATGATCAGTTTTGCGCCTCTGTTTTTGTTTCTGCCGAGGCATATCATCGGTGCGCCAAGATCATTTTACAAAACTGTGCGGATCAAAATGTGAAATATGTAGAAACTAGCTTTCATATAGGCGCTGTCATCGGCGGAGGTATCAATGGCGAGGAAATAGTCGATGCCGTCCTTAGTGCTGCCCCAGAGGGCATGGAAGTGCGCGTATTTCTGGGCATGTGCCACAATGATTATCTCGGTCCAGGGGAAAAAATCATTAATGATTGCATCTCCTGGGAAAAACTAACGGGAATTGATCTTCACGGACCAGAATATTGGCCACTAGAACCTTGGACTGCTAAAGTTTGGAAATCTGCCGCAGAAGCGGGTAAATTCTTAAAAGCTCACGCTGGTGAATTTATGCCTGCTAGCTTTGTTCGGCGCTGCATAGAAGAACTCGGTGTTCGGCGCATCCAGCACGGTGTACGTTGTATTGAAGATCCAGAAGTTGTCGCACTTATCAACGATTTGGACGTTACACTCGACGTATGCCCAATTAGCAATGTTAAGCTGCAAGTTGAAGGCATACCAACTATGTCGAAACATCCGATCCGAGAACTCTTCGATGCTGGAGTCCGCTGTACTATCAATTCTGATGATCCATTCATGTTTGGAAATTCACTCAGCGAAGAGTACTACGCGCTAGCAACAGATTTAGATTTCACCGAGGATGAACTAAAGAAAATTGCTCAAAATGGGTTTGATGTTGCTATCAAGTAATTNTGCTAGAAATGCCTTTTCAAAAACTCGCAAACTGACTAATCGAAAAACTAAAGCTCACAANTGAAGTCACTTCATCTGGACTCCCAACGGCCTGATAGAATCCCTGCTAAAATAAGTTGTGCGGGATGGTAGCACATAAGGGGAATTAGAACAGAAGCAGCATCTACTAAACCTGGGGCTAAGGCTAAAATAGATGTAGTTAGAGGCAGACCTGTAGCTAAAGACTTCTGACTGGAGCAAAAAAATGCGGAAATGCGCTGCTCCTTGGATAGATTTATAAGACTTGAGGACCACCAAACAAGCTGACTTACAACGAGCAAAATCAAAATCGTTATCGATATAACTTTAAATATCGAGAAAAGACCTAACTGGATTAAGAAGCCAGAGCTAACGCTCTGCGCAAATGCACAATGTACGATAAAAACAATAATCCAATTCCCAAAGCCTTTAGTTCTGTTAGCAATGGATGCNGAAATATTGGGCAGCCATTTTCTAACAAGCTGACCCAGTATTAGGGGGGCAACAATCAGAAGAAACAGTTTTGAAAACAATGGGCTTAGTGAAAGACTGACACCAGATTCAACAGATAAGTAAGCAACCGCAACCGCGGGCACTAACAGGACTGAAAGTAAATTGGAAAAAACCGTCGAAAAAATCGCATTGGACGTATTGCCTTTAGAAACCGTTGAAAAAACAACTGCTGAAGAAACAGTTGTTGGCAAAATTGCGAGCAACCAAAAGCCGAGCCTTAATTCGTTAGGAACAGCAAGTGATAGAGGTAGCAGGAGAACTCCTACCACAATCGGAAAAATTATATAGTTCCATGACAGAACAAACGCATGGAGACGTTTAGGACTGTACCCTGAAGTTAATTCACTCGTCGGCAAAGCAATTCCTTGAAGGAAAAAAATTAACCAAACACCTATACTTGTACTGAGTTCCGGATATAAGAGTCCTCCCTTACTGCCAAATGCAGGGAACAGCACAGCTAAGATGACCGCTAATAGTAGCCACAAAGTAAAGGTATGTTTTTTTAAATATTTTTGCATAACTTAAGTAATGCCAATGGTACTGCAGGTTCTACATTTTTAAAGATAAACTGTAAACCAATCGAGCGCTTGTCATCTAGCCAGATAGGTACCGCCAAAGCTGGCAGGCCTGATAAACTAGCAGGTGTTGTCAATTGTAGGGTCCTCTCACGCAATTCAGGTCGAACATCCACAATTGGAACAGATGGACTTGGGCAAATAGGCATAACTAGAAAATCATATGATTCAAAAAAATTATTAAACCAATTGGTGATCTGATCTCTGTACAGATGAGCCATAGAAATATCCTCCTGCGTCCATTCTTTAGCACGCAAGATACGATCCCT
This sequence comes from Coraliomargarita sp., assembly GCA_002699365.1. Lineage (GTDB taxonomy): Bacteria > Verrucomicrobiota > Verrucomicrobiia > Opitutales > Coraliomargaritaceae. Next base: position 17,947 of record PAAN01000022.1, read on the forward strand.
TACTTGTGGGTCATAAGATTTACCATGCTGTTCAATGAGCGTCTCATGTATCGAATATGCTTCACGACTTTGTAGCACATCGAAGGCAAATTGGCACTTTGGTAAGAGCGCTTCAAAAACATCCGCATTTACAAGTTGCTCGATTTTTAACTCAGCAACTACTGCGCTTAATCGATCAAAAGANTCTAGTTCAAGCAAATGTTTCGGTAAAATCGAGCAACCTTCTAGCGCTAAAGTAGGGTTCTCTGTAGCACAACTAAACCAAGCTTTAGTAGTGCGAACCATATCCTCAGAGCAGGCAGTAAACCAACCCATCGTATCAAAACTTGGGGCTAAGGGGAAAGCACCTTCTAAGAAGTAGCCTGGTGCCCAACGAATGCCATAAAGACCACACCATGCGGCTGGTAGTCGGATGGAACCACCTGTATCGGTGCCAAAACTCATAGGCAAATAACCCGCTCCGACTAAATGCGCTGATCCACTGCTTGACCCGCCACTCAAACAATTTTTCAAAACGGGATGTTGGCAATTACCAAAGTGCGGGTTCTCTCCAGAGAGACCGTAAGCAAACTCATTCATCTGGGTTTTAGCGACGCAAGAGGCTCCCAATTCTTTCATGCGCCTAACTATTGCAGAATCTTGAGTGGCGCATGCTTTAAAATNTGGCAGCACAGAAGAATTTTGGCTTGGGAACCCCGCTACATCGAACAAATCTTTAACAGCAAACGGCACTCCCTTTAAGGGCCCATCTGTCGAATTTTTTGCATCCAATATCAATTGGCTAACGACAGAACTACNGGTTTTATCGACACACTCATTGAGAGATTTATCAATCATACGCGCCCATTGCTTCGAATCTGTAATAAAGCTTTTCTGCGTATGCTCTATGGAGTTTTTATTCATTTATAAGAGCGTGGNATAAATTTGCCACGAGGCGCCACTTGGAGAAGCTGACCATTCAAAGTAACTGGCTGACCTCGCAACCAAGTTGAGGCTACTTCTATGTTAATCCTACTTCCAAGATAAGCTGAACGTTGATGCCTTGTTAGCAACGCACCTGCCTCAATCTTTACAGTCGATTCTAAGGGTTCAATCAGAGTAAAATCAGCATCTTTAGTCAGATCTAATGACCCCTTTGATTTCAAAGCTATGACTTCTGCCGGAGTTTTACAACAGAGCTTCTGTATTGTTTGTACTCGTGAGAGTGCATCCATTCCATAATGACTCAATAAGAGGGGGTAGCCATGTTGGATTCCAGCTATACCACCCCAAGCATCAAAAAAAGACTGCTCCGATTTCATAGCAGGCGGACTGGGAGAATGATCGGAACCAACTGTGTCGATTAAATTATCAATGACTGCCTGCTCAAGCGCTCTCCTTCGAGCCTTTGATCGCAGCGGTGGCGCACACTTTGCATCTGGACCAATGCGATCTGCATCTGCTCTTGAGAGTAACAAATAATGCGGGCACGTCTCACAAACAATATCAACACCCTGACGCTTTGCATTTTGTATAGTAGTCAAAACTTCTGCAGAGCTAACATGCACGATTGTAATTGGGCAGCCTGTTTCTAAGGACAATTCGATGGCTACTTTAGTCGCACTAATTTCAGCTTCAACTGGTCTGGAGGCCTCCCAGTCAAATGCGCTGACTTTTCTTTTTAATCGATTTGAAGCACGTTCTAGTACTATCGGGTCTTCCGCATGCAAGGCCAAACGCAGACCCGTCGGAGCGATTCGCAACATGGCTTCACGAAGCGTTGATCGCCCTGACTTCTCAAAATCATCATTACCACTTGGGGTCATAAAGGCCTTGAAACCAACAACACCAGCTTGGGCGAGCGGTTCCAAATCAGCGATATTTCCAGGGACAACTCCGCCCCAGAGGCCGAAATCAACATAGGATTTATTATGAACAGCAGCTAATTTAGTCTTCAAGGCATCCACGCTCGTTGTTGAAGGAATGCTATTAAGAGGCATTTCAGCTAAGTATGAAATGCCCGCCGAAGCGGCGGCGGCACTTCCCGTTTTAAAGCCTTCCCAATCTGCTCGCCCGGGGTCATTGAAGTGAACATGTAGATCGACCGCACCTGCCAAACAAAAAGCACCTTTGCCATCCACTTCCTTATTTGAGCCACCAGAAATGTTAGGCGCTATCTCAGCGAAACACCCATCGATCACTCCAAGATCCACTTGAAGCCATGCATCATTCATAATGATTTGTACGTCTCTAATAATCGTATCAAACATCGCGCTAGCAGTTTTTATCTATCATAAGTACAGCGCGTAGCATCGCTTCGAAAGCGAGTACACAATCCGCATCTGAAGCAAACTCATCCGGATGGTGGCTGAGTCCATCTTTGCAGCGCACTGCTAGCATTCCAGTAGGACACACTTGCGCTAGCTTCATACTATCATGACCAGCCCCACTAAACATACGCATAGAGGATCCTTGGAGCGCCTCACAGCTCTCAGCCAAAGCGTCTGTTAGTGCATCATCTAATCGAGCATCGCAAGCCTGGTGAACTAGCTTGTATTCAAATTCAAGGTTTGATCGTTTCGCAATCCATTCGATTTCCTTAGCTAGCCTACCATGTGCCAGCATCAAACCTTTTTCATCCGGGTGACGCATATCGATTGAGAACTTTACCTGACCGGGAATGACGTTACTAGCATTTGGCAATACTTCAAGCTGCCCGACCGTTGCTCGAATACGTTCATCACTTCGACATAGTTCGTTTACCGCTAAAACCATCTCACTTGCTACTGGCAAAGGGTCTTTGCGTAAGCGTGCAGGAATAGTCCCTGCATGTCCGGCACAGCCCGTCAAAATAGTTTCAGAGCGTAGTTGTGCAGCGATACGGGTAAAGACGCCTAATCCTTTATTCGATGATTCCAAGATAGGCCCCTGTTCGATATGAGTTTCCAAGTAGAGATCTTGTGGACGTACGTAAGGAGTCTGATGCGCGCTAAGAATTGTATCAATTGATTCTGCACGATCCACTAGCCACTCGCCGAGAGTCTTACCAAATTCATCCTCCTTATGCAGCCAAACTTCATCAAACTGGCCGCTCAAATATGCACTTCCTAAAAATGTTGTGTTGAAGCGCACGCCCTCCTCATCACAGAATGCTAACACCGATAGGTTGTGGTTGAAGGGCTCTTTTGATTCAACAATTGCTTCCACAACTGCGATACCAATCAACACACCTAAAATACCATCAAAAGCTCCAGCATTAACGACTGTATCGTAGTGTGAGCCTAAATGAATTCGTGGCGCATCTGGTCCCTCTGCTGAGAATGCAATTTGCCCGTAAACATTGGTAAGTGGATCGTAAGTCGTGTCCATGCCCGTCGCATTCATCCAGCCTTTTAATTTATAAGCGGCCTCTTCTGCAGCCGGAGAAAATAAAATACGCTCGATCCAATCATTTCTCTGGGAAATTCGGCGCATGATACCGAGTCGTTCAATCAAACGTGAACCCGCTGATTGTATGGCACTTTCAAGCATATCCATTCAATCAGCTCCCACGATACGTTGAATAACTCCAGGGCGAACAGAGCAAAGGCACATGATAACTCTCGCCTGCAACTAAGTTTACTTCCAGCACGACTTCCCCCAAAAAAGGAGGCTCGGAGAGTTGCACGCCATGACTCGAGAAGTACTTAGCTACGTCGAATCTGAGACGGTAGCTGCCAGTTATTAGAGCTTCGCTTGAAATTAGTGATCCACCTGCTCGACCATCCTCATTTGTAGACCCTGCAGAGATTTGACTCCATTCGCCCGCAGGACTTTTTAATTCTAATGTCCAACAAACTCCTGAAGCGGGTTTGCCATGATACGTATCTAAGACATGGGTGGTCAGTTTTGCAGTCATAATGGAGATGTTTCGTGAGGGTTTTCAATAATAGAGCAAAGACGGTGCCATCCGATTCGAGTAATCTGGGAGAGACAATTACATTTTTCTGTATTTGGCTCAGATTGCATACGCGTTTTTAAAATAGGAAGAACATCCACTGCAGAATACTCTGAAACGCAAAGAATGAAGGGGTGTCCAAAGCGCACACGATAACGAATTAACTCCGCTCTTAATTCATCAATCTCAGCGGGTGCGAGCATAGCAAAACCAGCCTTAGACTGCTCTGACTGTGAGAACTCGGTTAAATGTGGCAGTTGATCTAACTTCACTGCTAAATCCGGATGGGCTTTTATAAGCAATACTTGCGCTTCAGGAGACGCACGATCTATTGCAGCCTCACAAGAGGCCTGTAATTCCTTAAGCGTACCAAACGGTCGGCAACGCTCCGCTTCAGTGATCACCCAGGGAGAATGCTCATACACTCCAAAAAGAACTTTAGCAAAGGAGGCAGTATCCAATGCATTTAATTCAACTAGGCTAATTTTAATCATTTCTTTTAGTTAAGCAGCGATTGACGCCCCAATCTTAATTTCTCAGCAAAATTATAAGTTACTATGCCCAATAAAACGAGCAAAACTCCAAAGATTTTGACCGCTGTGAGCGACTCGCCAAGAATGATAAATGCGCTTAGGACCGCTATTGGCAGCTCGATAGATGCGACCACTCCGCCAAGGCTGCTGCCAGTAAGTGGCAAGCCTTTCATTAAAGAAATGACCGGAAGCGTTTGACCAACCACTCCAAGCAATAGAGCGAAAATATAAAATTTTACAGCGTTGTCACCAAGATCATACCACAAAGAAGGCGCACTTTGTAAAATAAGAAGACAACCTAATAGTCCAACTCCCGAGACTGTGAAAGATCGAAACTCCGCCGATGTGTAAGCGCCGACGCCTGGCGTTAATATAAATACCAGGGCATAACACATGGATGCACATGATGCGGCAATAGCGGATGCTAAAACACTTCCTTGATGAAAAGTAGAAAAAATCTGCGTCGTTAAAATAGCACCCAAAAGCACGGATGCAATTGCGGAGGATTTAATTAGGGAAAGGCGTTGATTTTTCGTGAAAATCGAAAATCCGTATACAATTGGCAAATAAAGAAACATTAATGTGGCGGGGATAGCAACAGGGCCCAGGCTATATGAAAGAAAAAGAAAATAACCGACTCCAATTGTAGCCAAGCCGATTAAAATAAGCCTAAACCACTGCAAAAAACTTTGTGGTCGTACTTTTTTTAAAAACGTACCACCACAAAAAGCAAAAAAGACAAAAGCAAATGAGACTTCAACAAATAGAACCTGCATAAACGAAGCACCAAGACCAATTGCATACTTGATCATTACGCCGTGGAAGCCCCAGCAGATCCCACTAATGGCAACGAGAGCAACCCCTTTACCAGAACTCATAGAGCTACTCAAAGATCTGATCCTCCATCCTCCAGGGCGGCGAGCAAGTTACACACATGACTAAATCAGTTTCATTTGGGTTGTAGATTGAATGCCATTGACCTGGCGTAATCGCAACTGCCTGACCTTTTGAAATCCGAGCGTCCTCGCCATCGAGGTGCATAATTCCTGAGCCATCAATAATATGATAGGTCTCTTCACTTTCTAGATGGTAATGCTTTTCCACCCTAACGCCTGGGGGAATTGTAATATGCGCAATACTAAGATTCTTCAAAGGGCTATTTCGCGGCCCTAAAAACTCTTTAGCTACCGATAAATCCTCCGCAAGGAAATCCGAACAAGTCGAAATATTTACAATATTCATCTGTTAATAGTTAGCTAATATCACGCCAAGTCACAAAGCAATGATGGATCTTTTATCACTAGGGCGATCTATTCCGCAGGGAAAAAGAGCCACAGATAGTGGCTTATTAGCCAGAAATTTTTTTGGTCGGGGTGACAGGATTCGAACCTGCGACCCTCTGGTCCCAAACCAGATGCGCTACCAGGCTGCGCTACACCCCGTCCCAAAAGAATAGCGGAGTGCATCATAAATGACTCCACTGTCAATCCAGATCCGATTGAAATATTGCCGCACAATTGTAGCGGGCATATTTACACTAACCATTCAAGGCCTTAGCTAAGATGTACAAGCATCTCACGAACCGCCTGCTCGATGCCAACAAAGAGTGCACGGCTTATGATTGAATGTCCGATATTAAGCTCCTGCAAATGTGGAATCTGCACAATCTCGGTAATATTCTGATAGTTAATGCCATGGCCTGCGTTCACAACAAGCCCTAAGCTATGCGCATATTCTGCAGCATTCACAAGAGACTCTAGCTCGCGTTGCCGGCCGTCGTGGTAGTAAGCATTCGCATACGCACCGGTATGCAACTCAACCCAGGGGCTTTTAAGCTCTGCGGCAGCCTCAATTTGCGTAACATCAGGATCAATAAACAAACTAGTCAAAATACCTACTTCGCGCATCGCTTCAGTTACTTTACGAACGCGCTCTTGCTGACCAGCAACATCTAAGCCGCCCTCAGTGGTGACTTCTTCGCGGCTCTCAGGAACTAAGCAAACCGAGTGAGGCATTAGCTGAAGAGCATATTCAATCATCTCAGAAGTACAGGCCATCTCTAGATTCAGACGAGTGCTAATCTTCTCGCAGGCACGCTCAACGTCTGAGTCCTGCACATGGCGGCGATCCTCACGTAAATGCATGGTAATGCTGTCCACGCCGACCCTTTCAGCAAGCAAGGCGATTTCAACACAGTCAGGCTCTACTTCTGAGCCATAATCTAGGACATGATGTCGGTACCTCGCTTGACGCACTGTAGCACAGTGATCCACATTTAATCCAAGTAATATATTTTTGGGCAGATTATTCATACGCGATACTAGAATAATAGTATTTGATGTAATAATACGATTAAATCAATCGATTAGGCGATTACCTCACTGTTCTTCCAATCCACTAAAGTAAATTGTGCGGTGCGTTGGTTGCGCCAAAAATTCCAAGATACACGTATTGCTATATCGATCGGCTGCAAAATAGTAGGCGCGCCACTAAGTCGCCATGCGACTCCGGCCATACCTCGAGATTGGCCTGTGGGATCAGGCAATCGCAAACGATAATTATTTTCTCCGAATAATTTGGGCGGCTCCTCTAAAACAACGCCCCTAACTCCAAAAACTGGCTCGCTATTTCCCTGCCCGTAGGGATGTAACCGATCTAACTGCTCTAGGAGACTTTCCGAGACTTGCTCCAGCTTTAGCCATCCGGATAAGCGTAACGAAGGCTCCGGCAGTCCATTCGGATGTACCGCATGTATACTCTCGACAAATCGCTGGGTAAAGACCTCTACATCCACCACTTTTAGAGAAACTCCTGCTGCCATTGGATGCCCGCCCCAGTGCCCTAAAAGGTCCGAGCAGTCCTTAAATACTTCGACTAAGTTGACTCCCTCAACGCTGCGCCCAGAACCTTTTGCTAGCTCGCCTTCAGCGCCTAGTATTACGCATGGCTTATTAAAGCGGCGACTCACTCTTGAAGCGACTATACCAACTACGCCTGGATGCCAGTCTGCGCCATATAGCACAACACCTGGCTCGTCATTAAACTCTCTCATTACACGCTCCTCAGCCTCTTGAGCAATTCTGCGCTCAATAGCTTGGCGCTCACGATTAATAGTATCGAGTTGTTCTGCCCGAGTACGGCAAGCCTGATAATCTTCATCCAGTAATAATTCAATCGGTAGTGATGCATCCGCCAATCGACCACTAGCGTTAATACGTGGCGCCATCTTAAATGATATATCCGAGCTAACCATTTCTTGACCAGTACTTATACCGCTTACTTCGGCAAGAGCGCGCACTCCTTTTCGAATATTGCCGCGTAAATGATGCAAGCCAAACCAAGAAAGTATTCTGTTTTCTTTATGTAAGGGAACTAGATCAGCAATTGTGCCCATAGCGACCAAATCTAAATAATCTTTTAGTTGTATATTATCTACACGAGGGTCATTGGCTGCGCGCCTACTTTTAAGAATCCCATGCAGTAGTTTGAACACTAGTCCAGCTGTACATAGTTCGCGCCAAGGAGCAGAAGCTGAATCATTTACATGAGGATTTATGAAAATACAATCGTTCGGAGGTTGCGTCTTTGACTGGTGATGATCGACAATAATTACATCTACCCCCTGCTCTCGCAAATAGTGGATAGCTTCATGGGCATTTGTACCGCAATCTAGAGCAATAAAAAGCTTAGGGATATTCCCAGCAAAGACTCGATCTATAGCTTGTTTACTAAGACCGTAGCCTTCCTCTAAGCGAAGCGGTACACAATATCTAGGGTCTAATTCCAATTTTCGAAGGAGACTAACTAGCTGTACAGTACTCGTCACTCCATCCACATCATAATCACCAAACACCACTACTGACTCTTTTGCCTCAACTGCCTGCTCAATTCGAGTAACAGCAGCGCGTAAATTAGTCAGAGCAAATGGGTCGTCTAAATTAGCTAGACGTGGCCGTAAAAACGCATCGGCACTCACAGCATCTTCAATTCCAGCATGCACCAATAAACGCCCCAACACTTCAGGCACCTCCAGCGAATCACTCAGCTGATGAACAAGTGATTCATTGGTAGCGGTTATTGTCCAGAGCATTAAAGTCTATTTATTTTTCAAAGCGCTAAGCGTCACCCTGAACGCCTTCCCACTCATACTTCTTAGGAGTTAATTCACCCTCATCGACATGCTTACGGTTTCCTTTGTGCCACCAGTAGAATACTGGACTAGCAATAAAGATCGAAGAAAAAGTTCCCGTTAAAATACCAATAATAAACACGAAGGAGAAATCGGTAATTACACCCGAACCGAAAATGTATAAGGAACAAGCTGCCAGCAAAGTCGTAATACTAGTCAATAAGGAACGAGAGAAGACACGGTTAATCGCAAGATTAATGATCGAACGTAAGCCAGCACCAGGGTTGAGCTCGAGCTCCTCACGAATCCGATCAAACACGACAATAGTATCATTAATTGAATACCCCACAATCATTAGGATTGCCGCCAGCATAGGTGCAGTAAATTGACCACTAACAAAAATATCTAGTGCACCACAGATAACGAACACGCCGACAGTCATAAATACATCGTGTATTGTCGCAACGACTGCACCGACTCCATAGCCAACTTCAAAGCGTACAGCGACGTATAGCAAAATGCCACCAAGCGCTGCCAGCACCGACCAGAGTGCATTCCACTGAATATTACTCGATACTGCAGCACCAATTTGGGTAACAGCAATCTCATCGAGTCCTGCATCTGGGAAAACTTGCTGTAAGCCGGCGAGAACTTCCCTGCTTTGGTCAAAACGTGTTTGTAATTTTAATACCTCACGATCTTCGCCGATTAGTTTCTGATAAACTGGATTCACTTCACCTAAACCAAGCTCTGTTGCCGCCGCCCCCAATTCTCCTGCCTCTAGTTTTTGCTCAAAAGCTACCGTCATTTCGTCGCCTCCGGTAAAGTCGATGCCCATAATATTGTCATGGTGCATGAAGATACTAACCACTCCAGCAACCACCAGCGACCATGAAGCGAGAAAGGCTGGTTTGCGGTGCTTAAAGAAATCAATCTTCATTTCACCAAATAGGCTCAGACCTAAGACCTGCTTTAAGCCAGCCCGATGCACCATAAAATCGACCATGAAACGAGTCACTACAAGCGCACAAAAAATTGATGCGCAGATACCAATTGCAAGGGTGTAGCCAAATCCTTTAACCGGACCTGTACCTAACCAGATAAGAATACAGGCAGTAATAAGGGTTGTCACATTAGCATCAACAATTGTGGAAGTAACTTTCTGAAAAGCGTTCGCTGCTGCAGTCTGCAAGGATTTTCCGAGCTTAAGTTCTTCACGTAAACGCTCAAATATGAGTATATTAGCATCCACACCCATTCCCAGCGTAAGCACTAAAGCCGCAACACCAGGGAGCGTTAAAGTAGCACCCAAACTAGCTAAAACTCCTAAAACAATAATGATATTTACTATTGCAGAGGTCACCGCAACGAAACCACCAATAAAGTAATATAAAATCATAAATGAGACCACAAAGATCGCTCCCCACTTAACCGCGTTAAGCGAGCTATCACGAGCCCCAGCCGCCATAGAGGGTCCCACTTCATACATCTCATCAACCGTTAATTCAACTGCTAGTGGATTGTTCAAAACATTAGCCAAATCAAATGCCTCACGCTGCGAATAACTCCCAGTAATTTGAGCATTTTTAGATAACACGCCTTGCACAGTAGGCGCGGAATAAAGTTTACCATCCAGTACGATCGCTAATGGTTGCCCCAGTAACTTTTCGGTAACTGCTCGGAAAATCTTAGCGCCATCTGAAGTCATAACTAAATTGACCTGAAATCCCCCAGTTGGAGTCTGGGAGGCAAATGCGTCCTCAACTATTTCGCCGGTCGCTTCGGGTATGCGCTTAACAAACATGCGACGCTCATAGACTTCCCCATTTTTGCGATCTTCAATCTCTTCAGCAAGCACTTCGTATCCAACTGGATACTCGTTGGTTGGCGTCGTATCAGGCTCCAATGATGCATGCACTGTGCGAAATTCCAACCGTGCTGGTTTTTTAATAATGTCTATAATCTCAGGATTCTCTTTTGTTGATGCTCCCGGCATCTGTATCTCAATAGCATTTTCACCGCGCGGACGAATAATAGGCTCTGCAACACCAGAACCATCTAAGCGTTCAGCCATAATTGATATAGCATCTTCTAATTGCTCCGCTTGTTCGTAGGAGCTTAAATCTGGCTGCGCCGATGTATCCATCTTCATCGTTACGCCTACACCTCCTTTAAGATCAAGCCCTAGCCGTAGTTGGCTCTGCGCCTGACTGAGCAAATATTTTAGAAGTATATTATTACGCTTATTGCGATTTGCTATATCCTTAACCTGTATTTGAGGAAAAAATACTGCATAATCAATTGATTCTTCAACTCCAAGGTCGCGCAAAGCAGTAAACAATGTTTTAGATTCTTTGCTTGTAACAAGCGTCTGAGCTCGAACCAGTATCTCTTCAAAGGCATCTACCTCAGAAGTGGCTTGTTCGCTAATATACTGCTCAAAAGGACGATCCTGAATTGGCGTAATGCTAATGATGCACCACCATATAATTAGTGCTGTAAGTACAAACTTCCAAAGAATATTGCCGGACATAATTGGGTATCTAAACGGGTGAATACTATCGACGCAGCAGTAACTTACTAAATGTCGATTTTGTTACCTATCGATTGCTTGGTTAATTCAATTTTCACGTTATCAGCGACGCGTACAACGAAACGATCATCCTTCACATTAGTAATGGAACCATAAATACCACCGCTTGTAATTATAGCGTCACCTGTTTTCAATTCTGTAATCATTTTATCATGCGCTTTCTGTTTCTTTCGCTGCGGGGCAATGATTAAAAACCACATTCCGACAAAAAGTAATATAATCGGAAGAAACTGAGTCAAACCGCCGCCAGATGGTGCTGCGGCTTGTGCAATTGGAAAAGAAATGATGAGCTCGATTGGTGACATGATTCGTGTAGTGTTGAAAAAACCGCAAAAACAAAGGTAGTCGTAGCAAAATAGCAAGATCCTATTCTAACCAAGAACTAGTCCTGCGGATACAAATATGCCATAGCTAGCAACGATCCATCCCGACACCTTAAGAACATTTAGAAAATCGACTGCACTTCTTGCGGCACCTAAACGCTTTACCTGAAAAATTGCTGCGACCGCAGGAATCAAGGCAAACAGTAATGAGTAATTGTACCCCTGCACCACCAACACGCAAGGCGTCACGCAGGCAGTCAAGCCAGCAAAACGGTAAACTCTAAGGGCGAAAACGCGACCAAATCGTACAACCGAGGTGCGCTTCTGGGTGCTACGGTCTTCTTCCATGTCACGGTAGTTATTAACGATTAAGAGATTATTTATCAATAAGCCAATCGTCAGGCCTATCAATAAAACCTCTGAAGTAACTATCCCTGTTTGCACATAATAGGTACAACCAACCGCAATTAAGCCAAAAAAGAAAACTACAAAAATATCGCCTAATCCATTGTAAGCGAGAGGGTACGGTCCGCCTGTGTAAAGCCACGCACTCAGTACACTTGCTATTCCAACAGCTAATAACCACCATCCACCGTAAGGGATAAGAGCTAGGCCACAACCAAAGGCTACAACCAATACCGTTATTGCGTAAAACCGCATTTGGCTTGGCCTAATTAAACCTGTAGCTACTGCGCGCCGAGGACCTATACGCGCGGCAGTATCAGCTCCCCTTGCTGCATCTAAATAATCATTAGCAAAATTAGTTCCGATTTGAACGAGTAAAGCAAAGATTAAGCAAATAAAAGCAGGCTGCCAAGCAAACTGCTCAGCAGCATGAGCTAAACTCGAACCAAGTAAAACAGGAGTCACAGCTGCAGGTAAGGTCTTGGGCCGGGTTGCTTCAATCCATATGGTAATTTTTGACACGTTCTAACTGATCCCTCAGCGAATAGTTATGGTCAAGCTTGTTAAAGAATCATAGACAGTATTACTTCTTATCAATCAGCCATAAATAAGATTGTAGATTGCCATCCTATCAATGACTACCTAATACGATAATTGATGCATCCAACTCTCCTGATCCTTGCAGCCGGCATGGGAAACCGCTACGGCAGCTTGAAACAACTTGACGCTATGGGGCCAAATGGCGAAACCGTACTCGATTACTCTGTCTACGATGCCATCAAAGCAGGATTTGCTAAAGTAGTCTTTGTAATTCGCAAAGACTTTGCATCCACATTTCAGGCGACCATTGGAAACAAGTTTGAAGAACACATTGAGGTAGATTATGCATTTCAGGAGCTAAGTGACCTACCTGCAGGTTTCTCACTGCCAAAAAATAGAAAAAATCCTTGGGGCACTGCGCACGCAGTGCGAGCCGCACGCAAATTAATTCACACACCATTTGCTGTGATCAATGCAGATGATTTCTATGGGCGTGATGCATTTATTAAAATCGCTGAATACTTTAACCAATCGCAAGATGCCCCGGAATTACGCACCTGTATGATCGGGTACCAACTAGCCAACACCTTGTCGCATCACGGTAGCGTTAATCGTGGTTTGTGTACGGTCTACAATGGTATTTTGCAAACAGTAGAAGAGCACACAGAAATTGCAACCGGGGCCTCTTCAACGATCTTAGGAACTAATCTAAAAAAAGTTCCAATCACAATCGAACCCGACGTTACCGTATCCATGAACTTTTGGGGATTCACTCCAGCAATATTTGCCAGCATCGAAGCTCTCTTCTGCGAATTTTTAGAGCGCCAGATCCAGTCCTCACAAGCGGAATGCTATATTCCAAGTATTATAGACACCCTAATTCGTAGCGACCAAACCGAATGCACTGTGATAAAAACATCTGGTACCTGGTTTGGCGTCACGTATCCAGAAGATAAGCCATTAGTACAGGCTTGTATCAAACAACTAGTGGCTGCTGGCGAATACCCAACGCTGCTCGCTTAAAACTTTAGCTACACTATTTTTAGTGTGCCACTGCGATCGTTTCGACTATTTTTGTATAAATTTTGTCAACTGGCATCTGTGCTAATTCAGCCGATGGTATACGCGGCGCATTGATTGGCGGCAGAGTATCCATCGGTTCAGATAAGCATACATCACGATTGGCTTCAACCTCCTCAACCCTATCAATTGGGGTAAAATGCGGAGCTGTCAGCAATGCTTCGGGATGTTCTAAAATAAGCTTGCTGATCGCTTGAACGGCTTGCGCAAACCGATCGAGTTCTAACTTTGTATAGCTCTCGGTCGGTTCTATCATCAAGCCGAGCGGCTCAGGCCAGGCAACGGTTGGAGCATGAAAGCCGAAATCAAGAAAAAGCTTACCTATGCGCTGAGCTGAATCTGCTTTACGCAAACCAACTGCTTCAAGTTGCGCATAATGCTTGGGCAGCGGAGTCACAATAAATTCATGCATACGAGGTTCCGAATCCGCACCATTGGGCAACAATGCGTAGTCATTAGTAAGCTGCATTTGTAAATAACGCGCGGAGAGCACTGCTGTCGCGGACATTCGCCGTACCCCTTCTTTGCCTAATCGTAGCAAATAACTATAACAGCGAACTTTGTGAGCAAAGTTGCCCCAATGACGGTGAAAAGAACCAATTGATTTTGGTGAAGCAATCGGCTGATACAAACCACTATCGTGAATAATCTGATAACCTGGAAGATACGGTTCTAAGCGAGCGCTAACTGCTACTATAGCATCACCGGGACCTCCACCTCCATGTGGAATTGTCCACGTTTTATGTAAATTATTGTGCACGGCATCGACACCTAAAGCACCAAGATCTACCCAACCAGCGATTGCATTCATATTGGCGCCGTCCATATAGACCAGTCCTCCGACTTCATGAATTTTTGCTGCGATCTGCTTAAAGTCTGTTTCAAAAATTCCAGACGTATTAGGATTGGTGATCATAACACCAGCAATTCGTGAACCATATTCTTTGATCCGAAGATCTAAGTCTTCATTAAGTACTCTCCCAGCAATATCCGCTTCCAGATAAACAATTTTACCCCTTTTTCCAGCAAAGCCAGCCATCGTAGCAGTCGCAAAATTTGTGCCATGCGCAGAGCTAGGTATAAGCATAATATCACGTAATTCGCCACGATCCCTGTGATACGCTTGAAATAATTTAAGCCCTACTAATTCACCTTGTGCTCCAGCAAGTGGCTGAGTCGTAACTGCCGCAAGTCCAGTAATTGCTTTGAACCATTCCTGTATTTCATGAAGCAGATAGAGGCACCCCTGCGCATCCTCAATAGGAGCCTGCGGATGAATATCAGTAAATCCAGGAAGACTTGCCGCCCAATCATTAACCCGCGGGTTGTATTTCATGGTACAAGAGCCCAATGGATAGCAACCATCATCAGGGCTAACATTCAAGCTTCCTAGCTCTTTATAATAACTAATCACTTCTTTTGCTGAATGACTTGGCAATCCTGGAGCTTGCTTACGCAAATGTACGGAAATATCAGTAAGCTTAGTAGGAGTGTCGCCATTGACTGTGCCAAAGTGCTGACAAAACACTGCAACCAAAGCATCTACATCTTGAGCGCGATTACTAAATGATAATTTGATTAAGTTTCGACCACCTGCAATGCGTGAGGAGACATCTGCACCTGCTAATACACCTTTGAGGCGTGCTGCTTTTAAAAACTCTCCAACAGGCTGGCTAATAGATAAAGTGATCTCGTGAAAACTAGCACTCTTTGGGAAAGCAAGCTCAACGCCCTCTAGAACGAGCAACCGTTCCGTTGCTTTCTCTAAACGACTACGCATCGTCGACAAAATAGAGGACATGCCAGCATCACCGCGCTCTAACAAAGAAGCCCCCACTAAGGTCGCGATAAACGCTTGGTTAGAGCAAATGTTAGAAGTGGCTTTATCTTTGCGAATATGCTGCTCGCGCGTTGACAAGACCCCTACCCTACATTCGCGACCTGCGACGTCTTTAGCCTTGCCGATAAACCGACCTGGCGCTGCGCGCACTCCGCCACGATCCTTCGCAGAAAAGCGCACGCCAAAAAGCCCGAGGCCAGGACCTCCAAAATTTGGTCCTAAGGCTAAGTGCTGCGCTTCGCCTACAATAATATCAACTCCCTTAACACCCCATTCGCTTGGTGGTTTAAGCCCACCTTCAGTCATTAGCAGTGGATCAATAACCGCTATGCTCTTTGCTCCAATTTGAGCGCATAGATCGGTTAAGGAGTCAAAGTCTTCAATTAGCCCAAATGTGTTTACTTGGGGGAAAACAATAGCAGCAACCCGTTCTCCTACCTTAGCTACTTTATCGGATAAAGCCTTAAGGTCAATGCAGCCTGTTTGCTGGTTGGCAGGAACACGAATTAGCTCCACCTCTGTATCTAAGACTAAGGTTTCAAGAACCTCCAAATCGCCTGGATAGAGGGTCTCCGGAATCATGGCTACGCTCTTACCACGCAGCATTCGGATAGCCGCAGAAATTCCCTCATAAATCGAAGTGGATCGATCGTACAGCGACGCATTCACTGCCTCAAAGCCGGTAAGGCGCGCCATCGCGCACTGATAAATCCAGTGCGCAAGTAAAGTCCCTTGGCTTAGCTCTGGCTGGTAAGGCGTGTAAGCGGTGGTTAAATTACGAATATCACAAATAGGACCAACTACAGAGGAGGGCTCTAAATCAAGGACTCCATCACCTAGAAAACTGGTGCCTATACGATTTCTTTTGGAAAGCTCTGCTAGCCTTTCCTTTAAGTCTACGTACTCCAACTCATCCGGTAAATTTAAAGATTCAGTAAATTTTACTGCATTTGGAATATGTTCAAAAAGCTCCTCCAAAGAATCTTTGCCGACAGCTTTGAGCATGGCAGTAAGATCGCTGTCACTTGCTGCTATGTAGTGGCGGGCGTCTTCTCGAAGTACGACAGAATTATTTTGCATATTCTACAGAAAGGCTGTTCTAAAAGTTATGCATACTGTAACAAAGGAGTTTTAGCAAATAACAACATAATACTCAACGAGAGTCTTAGTGCATCGCAAGCAAGATTGTATTAAATCATACGACTATCTATATCATCAGTCAAAATGCCGGATACCCATTTATTACCACTACATAATTTTCATGACTCCCATGGCGCACGCTTCGTGGCTTTTGGGGACTGGAAAATGCCAGTTCAATACACGAGCATTTTAGAAGAACACAAAGCTGTTCGTGAGGCAGCCGGACTATTTGACGTTAGTCATATGGGTGAATTTCACGTCAGCGGATCACAAGCAGTAGAATTTTTAGATAAGCTCTTAGTCAATGCTATCGCCGCATTACCATCTGGTAGAGCGGCCTACTCACCTATGTGCTCAAGGAGTGGTGGCGTCGTTGATGACTTAATCGTCTATCGTTTGAGCTCTGAAGCTTTCCTAATCTGCGTGAATGCGAGTAACGTGGAAAAAGATTACGGCTGGTTTCATCAACAGGCAGAGCGCTGGGGGCTAGATGTTGAAATTCATGACCAATCCGAAGACTTTGCATTACTTGCTCTTCAAGGGCCTAAAGCAGTCTTAATTCTACAAGATGCTGGTTTTGATTCTGTCAGTAAACTCGCTCGATTTTCGCATATCTTCGTGACTTTTATGGGTGTAAAATGTCTCGTTGCTCGCACTGGATACACCGGAGAAGATGGATTTGAAATATATACACCAATTAATGCAGTATTAGAACTCGCCGAACAGCTAATGCAAGCAGGCGGCAGTCATGGACTTAAACTATGCGGTCTCGGGGCTCGCGACAGCTTACGCCTTGAGGCTGGCTTGCCTTTATACGGACATGAACTGAGTGATCAAATTAGTCCCTTGCAAGCAGGTCTAGAGTGGACTGTTAAATTTGAAAAAGTAGACTTTATAGGCAAAAATGCTTTGAGCGAACAACTTCAAGAAGGTCTTAAAAGGCAGGTAATTCACTTCAAGCTAGACGGACGTCGTATTGCCCGAGAAGGTACCGCTGTCATCAATGATGCAGGCGTTCGTGTCGGAGTAGTGCTCTCCGGAACGAAATCACCAGGTCTAGACTGCCCGATAGGCAGTGCACTAATCGATAGCCATGCACTTGCAGATAGTCTAGCAGTAGATTTACGTGGTCATATCATCTCTCTAGAGCGAGTAATACCTCCCATGCAAAAGCTGTAACAAATCACTCGTTATCGCCTACTGCAGTTTTCGTAATAGCACTTTCTGTCGCACTATTCACTGAAGTCGAAATAGTGCTATCACTAACCTCAATAACTGGAACCTTATCGGGGCGAGGACGTGTTTTCACTGAAAATTCCAACTCTGAAGCTGCCCGCATTACCTTAATAGTCGTAAATTGATTAGCGCGCGTGAAGAATACTGCGGTCGGTACATCTGTAACAGAGTTGATAAGGCGATTATCGATTGAAAGTAAGCGGTCTCCTTCAATTAGGCCTGCTTGTCGAGCTGGTGATCCCTCTACTAACTTCGTTAGATATACACTATTAGTGTTATCTGCATTTAACTTTGCAGCAACCTCAAAGCCTATCCAGCTATGAATAATTCGCCCAGAGAAAAGCAGATCATCACGAACCCTGACTAGAGCTTCTGGGGGCAAGCAGTACGACCCGCCTAGATCTGGAATTGAGGCAACTGTCATACCAATGAAGCGCCCATTAATATCTAATACCGGGCACCCATTTCGCCCTGCGTTAGCAGCTATTGATGTACGTAGATAAGCAGTAGGAAACACTTTATTGCCTAGTTTTTTATCCCTGCCAGTAATTATCCCCATCGAAGGAGACGCCTCGAAATCTAGAGGGCAGGAAATCGCCACAGCGATAGAGCCTAATTGAGGATCTGAACTAGATGTATCAATTGGAATGATTGAAAACTTATCCGGCAATTCAATCACACGCAGTATGGATACATTTGTTAGTCGATCATGCCCGATAGCTTCGGCCGCATAGCGTTTATCCTTGTACTCAATCCAAACGCGATCTGCCCCAGCTGCACGACTTGCGCTAACTAATACGTGGCCCTCATGACTAACGAAAAACCCAGAACCAATACGTAGCATTACCTGCGATTTGCCTGTCTCACTCTCCGTGGAGCGAAATGCCGCTTTTACTCGTACAATAGCATCTTTATTCTGCTCAAAAACATCGACTAAACGCTGCTGCAAAGCGAGCGCATCATATGAGTTAGCACCTAGATTAAGTACTGTTAGCGCAGTTAGGAAGAAAATCCAACACGTACATCTCATCATTAAGCGGTAACACTAGAATACCAAACTGGCAATTCCTGTCTGCCCAAAAGCAGCACGCACAGGAATAGAATCGGCTGAGTAATCAGAGGATTGATTTTGTGCAAGCTGAATAATATCCGTGGTGTAATCCTGGTCAAAATCGACTCCTTGCTCAATTTTTAACGCATCGCGAACAAAAATTGCATCGGTGTCATAATCAGCTTCAACCATAACTTCTGATGAAAAATCCGGTGACATTAAAGTATCTTCCAAAGGGCTACTGGTCACTAAAGTAGGCTCCTTTGAAGGCCCAATCAAAAACAGACTGACCACTACCGCCGCAGCAGTTAACCCTGCAATCTGCGTAAGGCTATTGATGCTGGTTAAGCGATTCCATACCTGCAAATACCACGACTCTTTCTTGACTAATGTTTGCAGCATGCGCTGGTGCAATTCATGATCAAATTGATCCCAGAATTGACGATTCGGCTTTTCTGAACGCTTCAGGCGAAGTAGATCATCGATGCTTACTTCATCTGAATTATGTGATATGGGCTTTTGCATTAAAAGAGTTAGTTATGTTAACAAATTCTATAAAATTAGTCGGTCATTCTTATTTTACTGAACTAGGTATTCCTGAAGATATGCCCTTAATTGCTGCTTTGCATAATGCAGGCGAGAACGAACCGTACCAATAGAAGCCTTTGTAATTTCTGCAATTTCGGCATGCTCAAGACCTTCAATTTCATGTAATATTACAACTGTGCGATGCTTAACAGACAATTTTTGTAACGATTCGTTCAATTTTTCCTGTAATTCTTTTACCAATAAGCCCTTTTCTGTACGATTCTTAGCAGTTAAACGCTCAATAATCACATTGGTCTGCACTTCTTCATTGATTGTTTCATAATTAATGAAACGTCGCCGACTGTTTTTCTTCAGGAAGGACATGGTCGTATTAATACCAATACGATACAGCCATGTGAAAAATGCTGACTTTCCTTGAAATCGTTCAATCGCCTGAAAGGCCTTGATAAAAGTCTCCTGAGCTAAATCAGATGCGTCTGCGCGGTTGCCGGTCATGTTATAAATAACCGAAAAAATGTGCTCACGATACTTTTGCACCAACAGATCGAACGCAGCTACCTTACCAGCTTGGACTTCTTGCACAACAATCCAGTCCTTGTCGCGTTCCGACAAGGGCACATTCTCCACAGGTGAGAGCTCTTGTGCTGCAGTAGTACTTATCGTCGTCATTAGATTGTATAACAAATCACTTCTATTTGATATTGCAAGAAAACAGAATCCCCGCTTTTCAATAATAACTAAAGGGTGCTCTTTTGTACCTTACAGAAATATTTAAGTATTGAATCAACTCCTGTAGAAAAAAGAAGCGCCGCTCCCCTGAGGAAACGGCGCTTTAAACAACAAACTTTGCGTATACTACTTATTAATGAGTAAATACATAGACGCTAGTGTGCCCCTAACGTTCAAAAAATATTACTCTTTTATACTGTTTTTTATTATTAAAACGACAATGATTACACAAACCATTACAGATCAGTATACTTATCACTTCGGCCTCTAGCCTTTTCGATAGGATACTTTTTAGCATTTTGTTGCATCTTATCATCAATAATAGTGCTCAAGCTCAAACCCGTGACATTTGCAAATTGGATTGAAAAGATTAAAATATCAGCAAGTTCTTCAGCTACTTTATCGCGAATCGCAACTTGCTGAACATCCAAACGCGACTGATCTGCTGATTGCCATAAAAAATGCTCCATCAATTCGGCAGCCTCGGCGGATACTGCCATAGATAAATTTTTTGGAGAATGGAACTGTTCCCAGTCTCGCTCTTTAGCAAAAGCTAAGACTTTATCTTTGATTTCCTGTAGATTTGTTTCAGCATCCTTCATCGCAGCTATGAAAGTACAGCCATCGCTATACCAAAATAAATAATAAGTCCTAATACATCCATAACGCTTGTAATTAAAGGCGTACTAGCTGCTGCCGGATCGACACGTGCTCGGCTCAGAGCAAAGGGCAGAAAAGCACCAAATGCATTCGCGACAAAAACGATCGAAACCATACTCAAGCCAACAATGAGAGCTATTTGAGGGTTTCCTCCATAAAGATGTCCAACACCTGCCGCAATAAGAGCCATCACTACGCCGAGTAAGCCGCCCACTACTATCTCTTTACCGACAGCACGTAACCAATCACTTAGCTGTAGATCACCTGTAGCAATCGCCCGAACCATCAGAGTTGCAGACTGTGCACCACAGTTACCGCCACTAGCAATAACCAGTGGCATAAATAATGCCAAAGCGATAAAGTCCTTGGCTAGTGCCACCTCCTCATAGTGAGCAATGACACCTGCGGATACAAGATTTACAAATATTAAGACTAGTAGCCAAACAATACGCTTTCGAAATAGCTCCGTCGCACCAGTTAGGCTATATTTGGTTTCAAGTGGAGCAACCGCTACACCCTTTTGAATGTCTTCTGTAGTCTCTTCTTCGGCAACATCCATGATGTCATCGACTGTGACAATGCCTACGAGGACGCCGTCAGAATCAACGACTGGCAACGCACTTATATCATAACGCTGGATTAATTCGACGGCTACTTCTCGATCCTCAAAAGCGGATATGCTAACAAAGTTATAATTGAGTAGGTTGCGAATAACAGAACCTGGTTCCGCAATAATAATACGACGCAAGCGCACGATATCAATTAGCTTACCTATTTCATCTGTAACGTAGAGGATATTAAATATTTCTGAGTCACTTCCATACTTTCGAATGTGCGCAAGCGCGACCTCTACAGTCCACTCAGCGCGCAAACGAATATAGTCGGGCGTCATTAAGCGACCAACACTTTCATCCGGATAGCCAAGTAATTGCCGGGCCTCATGTAAATCTTCTGGACTCAGCAACTGCATGAGGCGCCGAGTCACGGTAGCCGGTAATTCTTCAAGCATCTCTGTTCGATCATCGGGGCTGATGTCTGCGAGGAGAGTACGTGTATCGGCATCTGTAAGTGCCTCGAGTAGACTATCCTGAGAATCACTCTCTAAGTACGCAAACATGTCAGCTGCGCGCTGTCGGGGAAGCGCCCTATACACTAGTATTTGATGCGGCTTATCCAGATCAATGAGTAAGTCTGCAATCTCTGGGACCGCCCAACTTTGTAAAGTCTCCGCTACGGCCTTTAGTTGATTCGACGCAATGAGTTGCTGCAATTTTATTTCCCCATCTATATTTTCATTACGCATTACACAAATAGAAATAGAGTTACACTCAAAAGAGTAAAGCCGGTAAATCACGTCGCATTTGTTGAATCGCAATTAATTACGGCTCTTGAGACTTGCTACTAACCTCATCTATCTTTGGCTTATTTACTATTATGCAATCAATTAGAACCGCTTCAAGAGCTCTGATAATAAAAGACTGTAAATTGCTTACGATTCAGATGCGCGATTCATCCGGAATTTTTTATATTCTGCCAGGAGGAGGACAGCAGCATGGAGAAACCTTAAAAGAGAGCCTCCTAAGAGAGTGCAAAGAGGAGATTGGAGCATTGGTTACTGTAGGAGAATTACTCTATATTCGTGAATATGTAGGTAGAAACCATGAATTTCGTAAAAGTCACAGCGCCTTTCATCAAGTCGAAAGTGTTTTTCGTTGCGACCTACCTAGTTCAGAAGAAATAGGCGATGGGAGCGAATTGGACAAAAAACAAATCGGTGTCGAATGGTTACCCTTGGAAAGATTGCAAGAATACAGATTACTTCCAAAAATTATTAAATCCTTCTTTAGTCAGCATGGCTTTAACTGCCCCACCCTTTATTTGGGCGATACCAACTAACTATACTAAAAAATATCCTACTTAGTTGACTGTACTCCACCTGCACTCTTTAGCGAAACAGTAAATCAACAACAAACGTGAGCGCTTACAGTCGAATTTTCAACAAACAATACCAAGGCTTAATGGAGTCTTCTGGGCTTCGACGTGTCGACCTGCTGAATCCATTGTGCATACTATTACTTGGTGCGATTGGGGTTCTCTTTATTTATTCCGCACAATTCTCCAACGGCGGTGACGATTGGAAAAAGCAATTAGTCTGGATCACTCTTGGCTCTGGCGTGTACATTATAATAGCATCCATAAACTATAAGATTTTTCTCGAATATGCGCACCTAATTTACGCAGCCGGAATTATAGGACTGCTATGTGCGACAAAATTAAGTCCTATAAGTGTAGAAATGATGGGCGCTAGGCGCTGGGTTGATATTGGTTTAACAACTGTACAGCCTACCGAAGGCGCTAAAATTGGAACACTTATTATGGCAGCAAGTATATTAGCACGATCAGAAATTGGAACGATACGTGACTCTTTGATAGTGCTCATTAAAGTCGCTTGTGTATTTTTATTTCCTATGTTGTTGATTTTCATGCAACCAGACCTAGGGTCTTCGCTTGTCTTTCCGCCAATGATTTTTGCTCTACTTTACATTTCCCGTTTATCGGCAAAGTTTTTTTTAAGTGCATTTGCCCTTTTTGCCGTCGCAGTGACTGCAATTGGTATAGATATTTATGGCTACAGCCAACACCTAGAGCGAAATCGTGAAGCGGGTCGTATAAATAATTCAATAGCTGTCGTTGAGAGCTATGAATCGATATTACCTTTTCACAATTATCAACGAAACCGCATATTAACATTCGTCGCACCAGACGTAGTTGATCCCCAAGGCACTGGCGCAAGCTGGAATGCCAAACAAGCAAAAATATCCGCTGCCACTGGCGGAGTAACCGGTAAGGGCCTGTTCGCGGGCACACAAGCACAACTCGGTTATTTACCTCAAGCAGTGGCACATAATGACTTTATTTTCTCCGTTATTGCGGAGGAAACAGGCTTTTTTGGAAGCGTGTTCGTCGTCGGGCTATTTTGCCTGGTGGTCGCCAACAGCATACGTATTGCTGGACTCGCTAAAGATCGATTTGGAATGCAACTCGCCATTGGTGTGAGTGTGCTTTTCCTTGTTCATTTCTTTATCAATATTGGTATGACNATCGGNATNACNCCGATTACNGGACTNCCGCTTCCGTTTTTAAGTTACGGAGGCTCCTTTGTTTTGAGCTGCTTTATTTTGCAAGGACTTGTGCAAAGTGTTTATCGATATAGGAAAGATTACACATGATCACCAATATTTCAATAAAACGCACGTCGACTTGCAACCGCAGCCGAGACTTGGGGTCCCCACTAAACCCGGGACATACCAAGACCTATGAAAGATTCAAATACCGAACCATTAGACTCAAGTGAAGAACTCACCGATGAACAATTCACCGATGAGTTAATCGAAGCACCGCAGGAAGCCAAAGGCGAGCGGATCAATCCAAAAGAGCTCAAAGATGACGCTGCCAAGCGAGCTAAGACACAGCCTTTGGTCACCCGTATCATGCGTGCGATCAAAAAAGAGAAGAAAGCATATTCTGAGCTTATCATCAATTCAGAGCCGCTCGAGAAAAGAGTTGCGCAGTTAAAAGATGGCGTACTCGAAAAATTCGAGGTAGAACGCGCTGGAGAAGCTCGTGAAGTCGGTGCGATCTTTAAGGGTAAAATACAAAACTTAGAGCCTGGGCTTAAAGCTGCATTTGTGGACATTGGGGAACCAAAGAATGCATTCCTTCACTATTGGGATATTCTCCCCGCAGCTAATGACAATACCATCGAAGTGGTACGCGATAATAAATCCGCTAAGCAGCGCAAGCGCGAGAGCGAGAAGGTGACCATTAAAGATATTCCAAAACTATATCCAATCGGAAGCGAAATTGTCGTTCAGATCACTAAAGGGCAGATTGGAACTAAAGGTCCGCGAACCACCACTAACGTTGCCCTGCCTGGACGCTTCCTTGTCCTGATGCCTTATTCAGGCACCATGGGTATCTCACGCAAAATTGAAGACAAAAAAGAGCGCAGTCGCTTAAAGAAGATTTTAAGAGGCCTCACGCTGCCCGAGGAAATGGGGGTTATCATTCGCACTGCTGGCGAAGGCAAGAAAGACCGATATTTCGTCCGCGACCTGCATATTTTGCTAAAGCGATGGGATATTATAACCCAACGTATGCAAGAATCTAAAAAACCGACCTGTCTGTATGTCGAACCTGACATAATCGGTCGGACGGTACGCGACTTTTTAACTGAAGACATTGATCGAGTTATGTTGGACCGACGAGAGGACTATGACGCAGTTCTTAATGAAGTTATTAAGATCTCGCCTCGCTCAAAATCAAAAGTGCAGATCTTTGGAGAAGATATACCTGTATTTGAACGATTTAATATTGAGCGGCAGATTGAGCAAACATACCTGCGCTGCGTTCCGCTTCCCTCAGGAGGTGAAATTGTCATCGAGGAAACGGAAGCTCTAATTTCTATCGATGTAAATACTGGCTCGCACAAAAATAAAACTAAGGACGGCAAAGACTTTATTTTACAAGTGAACCTAGAAGCCGCCACCGAGATCTGCCGCCAAGTGCGTTTGCGTAACATAGGTGGACTTGTCATCATGGACTTTATAGACATGAAGGCTAAGAAAGATCGAAATGCTGTACTCTCTCGCATGCGCAGGGAAATGTCTGGGGATAAAGCAAAGAGCCATATACTCCCAATATCAACTCTTGGAATTATGCAAATGACGCGCCAACGTCACTCGGAGAGTCATTCTAGCGGGATCTACACATCTTGCCCCTACTGCCATGGTCGTAGTATGGTTAAATCGGCTCGTACGATGAGTGTCGAGATACAGCGTCGAATCATAAGTGTGATCCGCCACATTCGTGCCCGCGATGGCATCGATAAAGAGATCCAACTGCGTGTATTACTACATCCAACTAATTTGGAACGTCTACGCAAAGAGGATGAAGATTTGTTAATTGGTATTGAGCGCTCTTACGGAGCTAAATTATCGTTCCGAGCGGACCCAATATATCATGTCGAGAATTTCAAAATTATCGATGTTGAATCAGGCCAAGAGCAGCGCTAGTGTTACTTAAGCGAGCAGCAAATAACTTTGCTACTACGCCTCTGGCGATTAGAACTAAAGACAATCTCACTAATAGCAGTCAGCTAAAGAAATATAACTCTAGTTTTTAAAAATTAACTGTGCATATTGCTCAGTTCGCTATTGGCTGATGGGTAGAGACAATTTATTAAANAAATATGCATGTACTCGCCGCATTTGATAAGTTTAAGGATTCCATGTCCGCGCAAACCGCTTGCGAAGTGGCTCTTTCTGCAGCGGCAAAGGCTCTAAGCGAACCAATTGAGCTCAGCCACGCACCACTGACGGATGGCGGTGAAGGGTTTTGTAATATTTTGTCACGCGCCGCAGCAGGCAAGATGGAGGCTCATACTGTCAGTGGCCCACTCGGCGAAACGGTCGAAGCGCCAATAGGCTGGATCCGCCTGGAAGATCTCTCCAGCGCAGCACAAGCACTTTTAGGTAAATCACGCGGACGTCTTGCCATTATTGAAATGGCCTCCGTTGCTGGGCTTGAGCAAGTCCCAAAAGCAAAGCGCAATCCCAAAAATTGTAGCAGTTATGGCGTTGGAGAGCTCATAAAAATAGCAAGCTGCGAAGGCGCAAGCGCCATACTCCTAGGCATCGGAGGAAGTGCCACGAGTGATTTAGGCATGGGAGCACTCGAGGCGCTCGGCTTGCGATTCGGCAAGGGGAGCCGAAGCACTCCCGCACAATGGGCAGAAATTCAATCTATTACCGGCAAAATAGAGCTGGAGTACCCTCCGATTCTCATCGCTTGCGATGTGGATAATCCACTGTTAGGCAAAAAAGGAGCTGCTTACGTATATGGGCCACAGAAAGGATTACCAGACCAAGAATTAGCGACGTTTGATTTACAAGCCGCTCGGCTAGCCTCCATGATTTGTAATTATTTTAATCAAGCACAGGCGCTCAAAGATTGCCCTGGAAGCGGTGCAGCTGGGGGTATCGGATTTGGGTTAAAAGCCGCCTTGAATGCAAAATTCATCGCCGGCTTTGAACTTGTATACACATGGTTAGACCTTGGCGAAAAGGTCGCAAAGGCAGATCTAATCCTCACTGGAGAAGGTAAGTTCGACTCTAGTTCNCTCTCGGGCAAGGGCCCCTATGCGCTCGCTTCTGCCGCACATGCCGCGAACAAACCCTGTATCTTGCTCGCGGGAAAAGTAGTTGCAAGCGCAGCGCAGCAATTGAGCGATCGATTTCCACTGTGCCGCTCTTACAGCATTACGCCAGAAGATTGTCCCCTGCCCAAAGCACTCGCACAAGCCCCTGAAAATCTCTACAATGCTACAATGCGCGCATTACTCGATCGTGACCGTTGACTGGTCGCTCCCTTAGCGAATGTAATAAGCTCTATAAAATCGGGCTTGTTTTCCTCCATAAAGAAATCCAATCAACTCACAAATTCAGCGCTATTTTTTCTTTCATGTTTCAAAAAATATATCTGCTATTACTCTCGCTTAGCTTCCTTGTGCTTCAATTAAATGCGCAGGTAATCCACCTGGGCATTGATCGATTAGAACAATCTGGATTTAGGGAGGTCGCAGGTAAACGCATCGGGCTACTCACGCACCCTGCCGGCGTCAATCGACATGGCGTAAGCTCTATTGATATTCTTCGCCGTGCGCGCAATACACAACTTGTAGCACTTTTCGGCCCGGAGCATGGCATTTATGGTAATGAAAAAGCGAATGTACCAGTCGACGATAGGATCGATCGCCGCACCGGCTTACCGGTCTACTCATTATACGGCGAATTTCGCTGGCCCAGCGATAAAATGCTNCGTGGCTTAGATGCTTTAGTAATCGACCTGCAAGATGTTGGCGTACGCTCCTACACCTATGTAAGTTGCATGTTACGAGCAATGGAGTCTTGCTTTAGAAACGGGGTCGAGGTCATCGTTTTAGATCGTCCCAATCCACTAGGTGGACTTAAAGTTGATGGTCCCCTACTTGACAAAGAATGGCGCAGTTATGTTGGTGATATTTTTACTCCTTATGTACACGGCTTAACAATTGGTGAAATTGCTAGAATGGCGCGCTATTGTTCGGGATGGATTCGCTCGGATCGAGTGAGTCCTCAGCAATTAAAAGCAGCTAAGCTAAAAGTACTACCCATGCGCGGGTGGACAAGATCTATGCAATGGCCGGATACCGGACTGCCCTGGATTCCCACTTCGCCATACATCCCTGACTTGTCAGCAGTTCTTGGGTATTCGATGACAGGACTTGGTTCACAGGAGGGTGGGTTTAGCCACGGCATAGGCACGCCCTATCCATTTCGCTTACTACGGCACAATAAAAAGTCTGCTACAGAAATAAAACGTGCACTTAAATTAAAAAATATACCAGGTTTAGCGTATACTATTATGCAAACCAAAGCAGCTAATGGTACGCTAGTTGAGGGCGTCTATGTTAGAGTTACAAATTGGAAAGCTGTACGCCCGACCGAGATAAGTTTTCATATGATGCAACTATCCGCCAAGTGGGAGAAGCCTAACCCATTCGCAAATGCAAAAAACGTAAATTTATTTAATAAGCATACAGGAAGCAGTTCCTGGTGGACTGAAATCAGTCAACGTGGATCAAGAGCAAGGGTGAACCAATTTGTAGAACATTGGGAGTCTCAGTCAAAAGCCTTTCAAAAAAGCTCACGCCGCTTCTACTTGTACAAGTAGACTTAATGAGGAACTAATACTTGTAGTGATCAAGAGACTACATAACGAAAGATAATCTTCAGTTAGCGGACCAATTGAAACGCCAAGGCTTTTTCGACCACTTTATACCAGCATATTCGACTCCAATTCTAGGGAGTGCTTTAATAGCGCCTTGCCCCGGACCAATTCCATCATCTTCCAACCATAGACCATTAACCCGGTTGAGTAGCTGGTCGTTTTGCGAACGATCAATCTGTAAAAAATTAGTCGTGCGGCCAGGCCCTTCAACGCCATGCAAGCCACGAATTAAAACTGCAGCAGGATATCCTTTCTCGCGAGTAGTAATATTGAACAAGCAATGCACGCCATAACAAAGGGTAACATAACTACGCCCCGGGGGGCCAAACATAACTACGTTGCGCGTCGTAGNACCTTTGTAAGCATGTGATGCTTGATCTTCAAATCCGTCATAGGCTTCCGTTTCAGTGATTCGCGCGCGTAGGATCTTCCCTGATTTTAAACGCCGACAAATTGTCTTTCCCAGTAACTCTTTTGCCACCGTTACAGTCGCTCGATCAAAGAATGCTCTACTAATAACTCGTGACATATTGAATACTATTCGCGAGATTTTACTCACTTAAATTGCTTATTTAAAGTACTTACTTTTGGGAAATTTGATCCACAACACTTAGAAGGTAAGCGGCGGCNGTTTCCGCACGCAAAACATTAGCACCAAGGCGTACAGATTTAAATTTAGCCGATCGCATCTGCGCATATTCGTTAGCCGAAAAATCTCCCTCTGGTCCAACAGCGACCTGAATAGTGGAAGCAGGTGACGCATCACTAAGTGCTTTATGCAGTGAAATTCGGCTAGTTTCCAAGCTGGCAACTAAACGCAGCGAATCTTCCTTTGCAGGCAGGTCTAACCAATCTTCGAACGTGAGCGGTGGTGCAAGCTCTGGTAACCACTTGACCCCGCACTGCTTACAAGCCTCTATCATAGCAAGGCGCCACTTGTCTAATTTCGACTCCAAGCGCGCTCCTGTTATGAAGACTTCTCCATGAGAAGCGAACACCGGCTGAACTACAGAAACACCTATTTGCGTTGCCGTACGAAGAATCAAATCCATTGCTTTNCCCTTGGGCACAGCCTGAACTAAAGTTACAGCAATTCGCGCTTTCTCGACCCGTTCAAGCGAATCTATTTCAATTCGTGCAGCCTTTGCATCTGCGGTAACCAATCGTCCTTTAAAGCAAGTTCCCATTCCGTCTAAAACCTCAACATTAGCACTTTCCCGAGCACGGAAGACACGCACTAAGTGATGACTTTCACGGGGATCTAGAACCAAATATCCTTCACGTAACTCCGCTTGCGGGAAAAGAAATGAACGGTAAGCTGCCATGGTAGGTAAACTAGAATCTAAATAATTAAGCTACAAGCATCGATCTTCTGATAAGAGGAATCGAGTTAAAATTTTTCTACTATTTTTAATTCGTGCTTGTCATATGCAAAAATGCCAATTTATAGTAATAATTAGAATTATTCTAATTATAGAATCCGTTAAAATTATGAAGCTTTCATCTGAGTACAAAAATCTCCTAAANAATGCCTTGGGGCACAGTGGGCAACGCCCCACGAAACAGCGAGAGCACGTATTTTCCGTTCTATTAGACAAACGTGATCATCCAACTGCAGATGAAATATATGCTCGATCTCGCACGCAGATGCCAACGATCTCGCTTGCAACTGTATACAACTGCTTAGAGACCCTGGTAGAAAGTGGACTTATTCGCTCGGTAAATTTTGACCGAGAGCCCACTCGCTACTGCCCTAACTTAACGCAACACGCCCACTTTTATTGTAAAGAAAGTGGAGAAATAGTAGATATCGAGCTGTCGGATCGACTGATCACAGAACTCAAAGCAGTTCTCCCTGCTGGCTTTGTTACCGAACATATTGAAATCGCCTATGACGGCAAATGCAGCGACTGCGACGACCATGCCTAAGACTGGTTAATAAAACTCTACATCTTTACAGTTACAGAAATGAATACACTAGAAATTACTCAACTCAATGTCTCGATTCATGGCCAAGCCATCCTGAAAGACTTTAATTTAATAATTCCAAAAGGCGAAGTACATGCACTTATGGGCCCTAATGGTACCGGCAAGAGCACGCTGGCTAAAGTCATGGCTGGCCATGAGGACTACACCGTTGATAGTGGTGATATAGTACTCGACGGCGAAAGCATTCTTGGCAAAGAGCCCGATGAAATTTCGCATGCCGGTCTATTTTTAGCGTTTCAATATCCGATGGAGATNCCAGGTGTATCCATTGCTAATTTTATCCGTGCTGCGCGCGCTGCTCGCTTAGAGGATGACAAGGAGCTNAATGCTGTAGAATTTTACAAAGAGCTTTACGCAAAAATGGATGCCTTAAAAATGGATCGTAAATTCACTGCTCGCTCTTTAAATGAAGGTTTTTCTGGCGGGGAGAAAAAGCGTTGTGAGATATTGCAGATGTCCATGCTAGAACCGAAGTATTGCGTGATGGATGAGACCGATTCAGGTCTAGACATCGATGCGCTTAAGGTTGTCTCCGAGGGAGTCAATCACATGCGAGCCAAAGACAGGGGCTTTCTTGTAATCACTCACTACCAGCGCTTACTCGACTACATAGTCCCCGATGTTGTGCACGTTATGTTTNATGGTCGAATCGTTCACAGTGGTGACGCTGAGCTCGCAAAAGAGCTGGAGACAAAAGGATACGATTGGGTNCAAGAGGAATTTGTAACTGCGACAGCTTAATTCATTTATCCGANAACTAATTATGANTNANATTAATTTACAAGAGCANGAANAGGCCCTCAANTTCGATACAGAAAAGGGCAATTTTCAATANCCGGAGGACTACAAGTACGATGCTGGAGTCGGCCTCAATGAGGATACCATTAAATACATATCTGATGTAAAGAAAGAGGATGACTGGGTTCGCGACTTTCGCTTGAAGGCTTTAGAAATTTTCAAGAAAAAGCCAATGCCAACTAAATGGGCAGACAAGGACCTTGAAAATATCGACTTTGATCGAATCCGATATTACCTATCGAAGGGCCAACAACCCTCGCGAACTTGGGACGAAGTTCCTGACGACGTAAAAGAAACTTTTGAGCGCCTGGGCATTCCNGAGCAGGAGCGCAAATTCCTTGCTGGNGTCGANGCTCAATTCGATTCCGAAGCCGCCTACTCACGGATGAAGGAAGATTTAGAAAAAGAAGGTGTTATTTTTGTTGGATCAACAGAGGGACTAGCGAAATATCCAGATATTTTTCGCCCTTACTTTGGTAAAGTTATTCCAACTACGGATAATAAATTCTCNGCGCTAAATAGCGCCACTTTCTCCGGGGGCAGTTTCATCTATGTGCCCAAGGGTGTTAANTTGAAGCAACCTCTACAGGCATACTTCCGAATCAACGCTGAAAACTTTGGCCAGTTCGAGCGCACTCTAATAATCGCAGATGAAGGCGCAGAAATCACCTACATGGAAGGCTGCACTGCACCGAAATTTGAGACTGCTACACTGCACAGCGCAGTAGTCGAGCTTGTCGCGCTTAAGAATGCTAAGATTCAGTATATCACCGTACAAAACTGGTCGAACAATGTTTTCAATTTGGTCACGAAGCGTGGCATGGCCGACGAGGGCGCCGAAGTAAAATGGATCGATTGCAATATTGGCTCACGCCTTACAATGAAATATCCTGGAGTTGTACTTAAGGGTAAGGGCGCGCGCGGTGAAGTTTTATCCATTGCATTGGCCAATGACGGTCAGCATCAGGACACTGGCGCTAAAATGATCCACCTTGCAGATGAAACCACGAGTAATATTATTTCNAAGTCTATCTCGATTGGAGATGGTCGCTCGACTTATCGCGGGCAGGTGCACATGCCAAAGCATTTGAAAAACTGTAGGAACAACACCGAATGTGACGCGCTNTTAATTAACACCAATAGNCGTACAGATACNTANCCTGCAATCACNACACGTGGAGAAAATAACACTGTTCAGCACGAAGCAAGCGTCTCCAAAGTTAGTGCNGAACAAATCTTTTACATGATGCAGCGCGGACTATCCGAAGGCGAAGCAATGAGCCTCGCGGTGAATGGTTTCGTAAACGAACTGATGAAAGCATTCCCCATGGAGTACTCCGTCGAATTAAAACGACTAATAGACATGGAGATGGAAGGGTCCGTGGGCTAATTATCAGNTAATTTTATAAGCTAGAGAGTACCGCCATAGAATTTAATCATGACGACATCCATTGTAGACACTCCTACTGCGACCACACAAGAGCCCGCGTGGCTAGTTGAGCGGCGCGTCAGTGGCAAGCAACAGTTCTCGAGCTTACCGGCTCCTACTGCGGCAGATGAGCTCTGGCGATTTGCGCGCGTTAAAACCTTACAAACGGACGGTTTTACTACGGCAAATACTCCATCTAAGGAAGTGTTACAATCGCTCCAAGAACGCTCTGGTTTAATCACGGAAACAGCAGGGCAACTAGTTTTTGTCGACGATACTCCTGCAACATTTGAAGGNATTAGTGANGAGCTTTCTAAACANGGNGTGCTCTACTTGCCAATTGCCGATGCGATNAATCAGCACCCGCAAATTATGGAAAAGTACTTTCTGCAGGAATCTACCACGCTCGGTTCAGAGAAATTCTTCGGATTACATGCCCAACAAGTACGCGCGGGATCTGTCTTATATATTCCTAAAGGAGTGGTTATACAGCAACCCTTCGTAAACTATTATTGGACTAGCGGTGAGCAGGCATCTGTTTTCCCTCACACTCTAGTCATCGCCGAAGACAATGCTCATGCTTCTGTTGTCGATATCTTCTTTTCTGAAACTGCAG
Source organism: Coraliomargarita sp. (assembly GCA_002699365.1). GTDB lineage: Bacteria > Verrucomicrobiota > Verrucomicrobiia > Opitutales > Coraliomargaritaceae. The sequence continues at coordinate 51,333 of PAAN01000022.1, forward strand.
CTAATTCTGCGCTCTGCATAGCAGCAGCGAACATTCATGCAGGTCCTGGGGCACATGTTTTTCGTAAAGTTGTCCAAGACTGGAATGAGAAAACTATCTCTTTTCAGCTCGACACTACTGTGGCAGCTCGCGATGCAATGGTCAAAAATGTCGCGGTTAATATTGGCGCGCAGCGCGCACGCTACGAAGCACAAACTCGCATAGAAGGTCCTGGGGCAGATGTTAAAATGTACTCGTTAACTGTGGCCGAAGAAAGCCAAGAATTCGATCAGCGCACGATTCAAATTCACAACGCACCAAATGCAGTCTCTGATTTATTATATAAAAATGCACTTCTTGATAAAAGTCGCAGTATTTTTTCGGGACTTATCAAGGTTGCCGAAGGCGCCCAGCAAACCGACGCCTACCAAACCAACCGTAATTTGCTCCTCGACCCTACTGCCGAGGCCAATGCCCTACCCGGGCTCGAAATTTTAGCAAACGATGTTAAATGCTCACACGGCGCGACCACTGGAAATGTCGACGAAACAGAGTTGTTTTATATGATGAGCCGCGGCATTCCAAAACGTGTTGCTATGCAGCTAATGGTCTTTGGGTTTTTTGAAGAAGTCATCGAAAAAGTAGAGAGTGACGAACTCGCCGAAAACTTACGCTCCCTAATTCGCAATAAATTTGAAACTAAAATCAGCTAACACCACTAGTACTTATGGATGATCAACGCACTCTATCTCGCGAAGTAGAAGTCACTCTCATTCCCCAGGGCACTCCGATGAGCCTGCCTAAAGGTGAGCAAGTGACTATAACGCACCGCCTTGGCGGTAATTTTACTATTATGACCGCTAATGGAATGTTTCGTGTCAGTGGGGCTAATGCCGATGCACTTGGTGAGAGCGTCACTGAAGAAAATAAGCAAAAAGATGCGAACGGCATTAATAGCCCTGTCGCTAAAGAGCAGCTCTGGGAAGCCCTCAAGACTGTCTTTGATCCAGAAATCCCAGTTAATATCGTGGATCTCGGACTCGTTTATTCGCTTGAATATAATGAAAGGGTTGAAGGAGGTCACAAAGTGGAGATGCACATGACACTCACAGCGCCCGGATGNGGCATGGGTCCNGTGATTGCTGAAGATGCGCAAATGCGCTTGCNAGGAGTACCAGGAGTCGCNGAAGCGCAGGTTGATATCGTCTGGGACCCGCCCTGGAATCAAGAGATGATTACCGAAGAGGGGAAAATGGTACTNGGACTGATTTAAATAAGCTAGGCAGTATTTTTTTTGCGTGCACAATTGGTAATGAAATTGCTAATATGTACACAATTGCCCGCTCTAAAATTTTTGGGCGTACAAAACTTCGCGCCTCCATGCCAACTAGCAAGATACAATTAGACCGAACGCCCAATTTAGTCGCTAGGTTTAAGGCGAAGGAACGTTCTGTATCCAGAAATGAAGGCTTTGCGATAGTTATCGCTTTATCCCTAATGAGCGTCGTGCTTTTGATGCTGGTAACATTAACTGCGCTCGCCAGAGTCGAAACGCAGGCAGCACAGATTCACCAGAAGAAACTACTCGCAAAAGAAAATGCCCGGCTTGGCCTCATGATTGCATTGGGCAGTTTGCAGCGGCAGGCGGGGCCCGATCAGCGCGTCACCTTTACTGCTGATGCATTATCAACCGCTGATGCCACCGTACAGAACCCTAATTGGGTTGGAGTGGTTGATACACGCTCACCAACTAA
>PAAN01000023.1 GCA_002699365.1 Coraliomargarita sp.
ATTGGCGGGACTTCATCGTGTCATATGGCAGTAGCTTCAGAACGAAGAGCAATACCTGGAGTTTGGGGACCGTACTACTCCGCCATGGTGCCGGGCATGTGGCTCAATGAGGGCGGCCAGTCTGCTACTGGCGCTTTGGTAGATCACACAATTTTTAATCATGGTGCAAGCGAAGCTGCACAAAAGGCTGCGGACGCAATAGGCATTAGCTTATATACTTATCTGAACCAAACACTTGAAGCGATGTCAGTTGAGGGTAGTATAGACGTTCTAACTCAGGCATTGCACGTGTGCCCGTACTTCCACGGAAACCGTTCGCCTCGTGCGGATCCTAATTTGACTGGTATGATTTCAGGACTCAAGCTGACTGCTTCAATTGAGGATTTAGCTCTTCTTTATTTGGCTACCGTACAGTCCATCGCGTATGGCACGCAGCATATTATTGAAAGCATGAANGCCAGCGGTTATGCGATTGATACCCTCGTTTGTTGTGGCGGAGGCACTAAGAATCCCGTGTTTATGCAGCAACATGCAAACGCTACGGGCTGCCGCCTATGGATACCCAAAGAACCTGAATCAGTGCTACTCGGTTCGGCGATGTTAGGTGCAGTAGCCGCAGGACGATATAATAGTATCGAGCAAGCTATGCCTGCTATGTCTAAGCCGGGAATAATTATTGAGCCACAAAAAAACACTAAAAGTTATCACGATGCCAAATATAAGGTTTTTCAGCGCTTATATGATGATCAAATCGCATATCAATCAACTATGAGTAATTACAGAGGTAATTNCCTATAACATTAGCTTAGGCACCACCAAATAATCATTATTATGAAAATTAGAATATTCACAATTAATCCTATTTCAGGGCAACGCGCTTTTACATTGATAGAGCTTCTTACTGTTATAGCAATTGTAGGGATACTAGCTGCGATTTTATTACCAGCTATTGGCGGTATNCGTTCACGTGCATTAGAAACTAAAAAGCTATCTATGTATCGTCAGTATGCTATCGCTAACACTATGTATGCTGCAGATAATAAAGGATATACATGCCCAACTAAGAAAAATAATGTTGAGCATGAAGACTGGCGTCTTTTCTTACAGCCGTACTTAGTACAAGAAGATAAAAATATATGGAAAAATAGGATTGATGTAATGTATATCGATCCATTTTTTGCGGAGTATGATGAGGACGTGGAATGGGATACAGGACTAGGAATGAATGACCGAATATTGCTTCCAGATGAAAGTAAAAACAATCAAGTGCCTGACCCTAATGATACACAAGATACTGTGACTAGGACCAAACTTGCAGCCGTAGAATTTCCTAGCTACCGATTTTTAATTGGAGACTCAAATGGGCCTACACGAATCTATAATACTTCTCTACTCAACACATCACGCCATGATGGTAAGGGTATGTTCGTTCTCTTTGACGGTAGTGTGAAACTATACACCCAAGACGAAGCAGAATTGTCCTTCAGCGATCCAAGAAAACTTAAGTATGGTAATTAAAGCTGCATACTTTCACTGCAAATTACATNCAGTGGTTAAACGTATCAGTAATTAGAACTATTGAGTCTACCTTTGCTGTAGACTCAAATGAGTTTCGGGCAGGAATGAGGATGTTATCGCCTTTAGTAATAGGCACGTCCTCGTAAGGCGACTGCAAGCATCCATCGACAACACTTAGTATNCGTGGTTCACCTGCCTCAAATTTTAAAGTAGAACCGGCTGCTAGAACACGTTTATTTAAGTTAAAGACATCGCTTTTTACTAGTAATTGGTCCTGCTCTGTCGGTTGCAGAGTTGCTGGCTCAAAATCGCTAAAATTTGTACTTTCCAAAGATTCTTGTGTGTGAAGCTGCCTAGGTTTCCCATCGAGACCAACTCTATCCCAATCATACACTCGATATGTTGTGTCTGAATTTTGTTGAATTTCTAGTATTAGGTTTCCAGCTCCTATTGCATGAATTCGGCCACTTGGGATAAAAATCGATTCCCCTTTTTTGACACGAATTGTATGAATGAGTGGTTCAAGTGTGTTGGATTGTAGGTTGGATTCAAAATCACTTTTTGTAATTCCTTTTTTTAGACCCGCCATTAGAGTCGCATGGGGTTCGGCGGAGGCGATATACCAGTTTTCAGTCTTAGGTTCACCGCCTAGGCTAGGCGCTATTGTACTAGGAGGGTGTACCTGCAGGCTTAGTCTATCTTGACAATCTAGCCATTTAACTAAGATAGGAAAAGGGCGATCTGGTGACCAACTATCTCCCATGATACCTTGGGGGTCTGCCTGTATTAAATCACGTAGCGATCGAGCGTTACTGGTCTTTGATTGAGCCTCTGGTCGATCAACAATTTCCCAGCTCTCTCCAATAACTTGATTTTTAGGAAGCTTGCGCCCAAGAAGCGACTCTAGGTTGCGACCGCCCCATACGCGTTCTTGGTATATTGGTATAAACTTTATGTAGTGCATAAGCGATTTAATATTCTTATATTAAGTTTTTAAAACTAATTAGATGTATAAATATTTTAGGTTAAAGTAACAGCTTAGTTTACTCTGTTATAATTGTAGCATTTTTATTTAGTTTCAATAATTGCTCATCATTCATGAGTAAAGCAGCGGTGGAATAAGCATCTGCAGTGGCAGCGCTCTTATGAGCCACTCTGATTTGGTCATAATTGTAGTTTGTGTTACCGGCACTTATCGGTGAAACTATGTGACTATTTTGTATTGTTTTTCCAGATACACTTAGAGCCTCATCTTTTATCNTAATAATTTTATTACGCTCGTGCTTTTTTATAGTAATTGGCCATGGTCGTTTACCGATTGCTAAGTGCGTACTTGATCCTGCGCTAAGTAGTCCTGATTGAATATCCCAATCGATACATAATTGCTTCACTTGGTCTAGGGCATAGCCTTTTGCGATTCCACCAAGGTCAACTTCTCGCCCGGCATTACTGCAGTGTACTATAGGTCGCTTAGGATCAATCAGTAACTGTCCAACCAGTAAAGGAAGCTGTTTCTTGCCATTATTTTTTACATGCTCGATTCGTTTGCCAATAGTTGCGTCAAATAAACCGAATGTATCGATGGAAGCTTGTAGGCTTAATTGGAGGCATTTATAACAATCTTCTCCAATAAATAAACTCTGCCCACTCGCCATATGGTTAATTTGCCAAATGTCGCTACCTTGGATATATCGACTTAATTGTTGTTCAATATTGTTAATCCTTTCCATTGATGCATGTGCTACTTTTTCACATAAAGCTCTATCGTCCTGATCCAAACGTAAGGCAAACGTAGTCTTCATTGCTACATGCTCAAAGGTATGAAAGTTATTCATTTTGGCTGAGAGGATATCCAATGCTCCCAATAATCATTTCTTAAGTATAAAATAATGGGAACATTACTACGTAAGCTTCTAGGAAGTTTTATATGAGTATTCAGAAGTAGAGAATCGCATTTATTAATGCTGCTTGGCATAGAAAATATTATTGGATAATTTTCTGTAGTAGCTGTGATTTCAGTCCAATAGCTGACGGAGTCTAAATTGCGAAGATACCATGGCAGTGGCCAGTAATCACTTCCGATAACTGCTACTAAGTGGTTACTTGAACTATTAGATGTAGCAGTTATTTGCTCGAGCCAATTACTTATGTTTTGACCGTCTCGTGTAGTTGGCACATAAGCATAAGGATTACTAGAGTGATTGGATAACTGGCTAACAGCATGTAGGCTTTGTTTTGTTTGATAACAAAATGATGCCATAATTAATAAATAGATACCTACTCGAATCAGAGTCTTAGAGTTAGCAAAAACTTGATAGATACTTCCTGTTACAAGGCATAGATGCGCCCAAGGCAGCATCATGAGCCATGGTGTTTTGTAAGCAATTAGGCTGTACATAACTATGTGTATAGCTGCAGCAATTATTATAAAAATTGTATGCTTGTTAACGCATTTATATAAGCTTGATAGCACCAAGGTCGTAATGACTACGATTACTATGCTTGCTTCAGTCCACCAAATTCCGAGTGCCTGTTTCGGCCATATTAGATTATAAATATAGTAATACCAAACTTTTTCATGTCCTGCTGTAGGTTCATATAAAAAAAAAGTAATGCATGCATCGAGAAATCCGCTGAAATACTGAAGACCATTAGTATAGATAATAATACTGATAAAAATACTGCTCATTATTACAAAGCTAAGCGGCTTTAGATAGTTCCTTAGTGATTTTTTATAGCTTAATTGAGGAACAAAAAAGAAACATATAAACGAGAGTGCCCATGCAAAAATGGATATTGAAACTGTTACTTTAGTCGCGAGCATCAATCCTATCAAAATGCCAGTAATAACTGCGTTAATTGCGGAATATTTTCTATGTAGTTTTATTATCGATGCGAGTGCTAGTAAGCCAAATAAAGTAAGTAGGCTTTCGTGAATATATATTCGATTGTAGTAAACAAGCAGTGGTGAGCTAGAAATAAACGAAGCAGAAATTAGTGACCCAAATCGACCTAATTGATGAGTAAAAAATAATGGTGTTATTATTAACAATATGCCGGCAATTACCGGACTGATTCGTAAAGAGATTTTAGTTAATTCTTCCCAGCTATTTTCACCACGCATCCGAGCTATTGGAGCGGTCACAATTCGAAGCATCGGTCCATGGAAGTGTTTAGGATTAAAGTCGTAAGGATCTTTCTCTAAAGATTTTCCTAATATATGTGCTCCAGTTGCCTCATCGGCATGAATAGGATTTAACTCTAAATTGCCTATTCTTAAATAGGCACCCACCAAGCATACAATAATCCATCCTAATACTAGGAATAGTCTTCGATTGTAGATTGCTCTATTTGAAAGCATGAAGAATTAAATTAAGTGTTTTGCAGTTGATTAAAATAATACTGATAAAATAGTTTACACCGTGCTTGGAAGTCCATCAAAACCAATGCCTCGTATTGCTCTGGTAACTCCAATATGGGAAGATAGTAATCGCTTTGGCGTATATGGTCCGAAGCTTGCACGGGCTATAGCTGCTTCTAATTTGCCAATTAAATGGATCGTATCTGATGATGGTTCTTCGCTGATTGAGCAGGAAAGATTAAAAAAAATTGTTGAGGACTTAAGTATTATTTATCCAGAAGTGCATTTAGTTTTATCTAGAAATCGATTACGAAAAGGTGCTGCAATTTATAAGGGATGGAATCAGGTGAGCAGTATGGATTGGTTAGCGTTTGTCGATGGTGATGGCGCAATTAAGGCGCAGGATTTAATCAATTTTATTAACAATTCAATTTCTAATAAACTAGATACTTGTAGCATCTCTATACGAAAAAGTTCTTACCTTACGCCAGTAATCCGGCAGTTTAAGCGCAGGATTTCTTTGCGCATTTTCAGGCTACTTGTGCGTATGTTCACAGGGTTATGTCTAGCGGACACTCAATGTGGCGCAAAAATTATTCCCGCAATACAATACCATAAGATCCGACATAAATTAAGAGAGAGTGGTTTTATATTTGATGTAGAGTTACTCATTAATCTTACTAGTAGTGGTTGTAAGATACGATCAGTTCCGATTTCATGGGAAGAAATTCCAGGTGGTAAAGTAAATTTAATCTATGATAGTTTTGGTATGATCTGTGGATTGTATAGAATTCGAAAACGCATAAAAAATGGCATTTACTAAACTCTACTAACACTTCCATTAGATTGCTTATGAGAATTGGGTTAATCACTTTTTACACAACCTTCACTATTGTTACTTATTTAGGGGCATTATATATTTCATAGGATGATATCTATAATTAATAATAGCACCAAACTAATGCTACCAGTTGTATGTGTTTTAGTTACAGTTTTTTCTATCGGTGGACTATCTGCGCAAGCCACGACAGTAACAAGAGGTCAATTAATTACTATTTATCCCCAAGAGTATACAAAGGCATTAAAAAATCCTCTAAAAGGATTTAGGCTGCATGTTTGTAGTAAGCGCAAGATCGCCAAATATCCTTATGTAACCTTACTTAGAGACTATGTAGAATGGAATGATTTAGAAACACGTAGTACAGATAANNTAGTCCGAAATATTGANGCCTACAAATTAAAAAATTGGGANAAATANAGGGGATCNGGGGTCAAAATAATTCCGCGAGTATACTTAGATTGGGATAANGCTATCGGTAATGAATTTTGGCCCGAGGATATGACGTCCGGTGATTATAGTAGCGCGGAGTTTAAAAAGAGGGTAGTTCGAATGATACATGCTTTAGGAGAATGCTGGGATAATGACCCAATTGTTGCTTGGGTACAAATGGGTATAATTGGGTATTGGGGCGAACATCATCATCCAAGCCCTGATTTAGAAATGCAGAAAATTATGGGCGATGCGTTTAGTAAAGCGTTTTCAAATAAACATATCTTGATACGTCACCCTGGTGAATTTAATGGCTATGATTTTGGGATTTACTGGGATTCTTGGGCGCATAATCGGCAGACCACTCAGTTGATGCATGGTGCTGGCATTGAAAAACTTAATANTGATACTGATCGATGGAAAACTCGCCCAATNGCAGGTGAGGTTGCTTACGATTGGGGGAGCTTTACAATTCAACCTGGTGACAATCCTGATGACACACTTTCAGACCCAATTCACCGTGAGTTTTTAATCGATACAATACGAAATCTACATTGTAGTGCCTTGGGTTGGATTGCTGATTATGACCCACTTGATTTAACCTCCGCCAATGGAGCAGAAATGGTACAGCGTGCATTCGGGTATCGCTATGTTTTAGAAACATTTTCTTATGTTCCAATTGTGGCAACATCGGGAGAATTAAGTGTCTCATTTCAGATAAAAAATACTGGATCTGCACCTTTTTTATATGACTGGCCAGTTTGTATTAATTTACTAGAAACTAAAACCAAGAAAATCGTTTTCTCCCAAGAAATTGATACTGAAGATATTCGTAATTGGTTGCCAGGGGATGACTGGGATGAGGATAAAAACGAGTACTTAATTCCTGCTATTAGCAACACAGTAAATATGAGTGTGCCATTACCGAAACACGACAAATTAAGTGCAGGAAAATATATTGTATCACTATCTATTATTGAACCTACGTCTGAAGCGAATGCTATTCGATTAGCTATAAAAAATGACTTTTATGAGGGACATCACCATCTAGGTTATTTACAATATGGTAGTCCGTAAATACAAGTTTCTCTCTAAGTTTATTACAGATCATTGAATTAGAGTTGGTATTATTTAGGTCGATTTTTTATGAACTATTATTTTCAGTTTGTTTCTTACATAGCGTTTTCATCTTCATTGGTTATTGGCCTATTTGCGTCTACTCCGAATGTATTATTTATAGCTATTGATGATATGAATGATTGGGCAGGGTATTTGTCNGGGCATCCCCAGGCACGTACTCCTAACTTAGATCGTTTAGCTGAGCAGGGGGTACATTTTACTCGTGCATACTGTAATGCACCGAGTTGTAACCCCTCTAGGGCATCAGTCATGCTGGGTAAGCATCCAAACTCGACAGGATTTTACAGTAATCCGCTTCCTAAAGAATTGGCTCCTAAAAAAGGTAATAAGTCGATTGATTTGCGCCGGTTTTACCCAGACAAGCTTACACTACCACAGTATTTCAGTCAGAATGGTTATAGTACTTTTCGTGTAGGGAAAATTTTCCATTACTGGGGCGACTGGGAGAACATGAAAGTCAAAAAGCGAGACCTATCTTTTGATGTGCATACATACGGAGGAGGTAAGCCTATCAAGCCAGATAAATATTTAAGTGGTATTGATTTCTCTTGGTCTTTTACCCAAGAAGGTGTCCTTTCCTACATGGACTGGGGCGCAATCGATGCACCCTATGAGCGATTTGGTGAGTATAGTCGGGCTTCTATCATAGTAAAAGAAATGAATCGAGCTCATGACCGACCATTTTTCGCAGCACTTGGCTTTTACTTACCGCATCTTCCATGGTATTACCCTAAGAGAGTTTTGGACGATCCAGCCTTGTCGCACATACGNAATGTAGAGGATGTCCTCTTGCCACAACTGCCTAACAGTAATGATGGGTATGACATCGATGACCTACCAAAAATAGGGCAAAAAATAGCTCATGGGGGATTGAAGCCACGATCGGTTAATTATGAAAGGTCATATCGTAATTGGCACGAGGCAATAACTGCAGAGAATAAATGGCAGGAAGCTGTGCAAGCCTATCTAGCCAGTATTTATTTTATGGATTTACAACTGGGTCGCGTCCTCGATGCACTAGAAGAAAGTGCGCACGCCAATAACACCATTATTGTATTATGGAGTGACCATGGATGGATGTTAGGCCAAAAAGAAGCATGGCGTAAATACCGACCATGGGAGCAATCTATACAGTCGAATCTGATCATTAAAGCTCCTGGTTTACCAACCTGCGCAATCAACAACCCTGTTGAATTATTAAGCATATGGCCGACTTTAACTGATTTAGCCGGTCTACCAATGAAGGACGACCTCGATGGACGATCTCTTTTACCGNTGATTAAAAATCCGTCTCTAGTTTGGGAGTATCCAGTAATTACAGCNCACTTGGACGANAGTGGCAAAGGTGGGTGGCAATCGGTGCGAACAGATCGTTTTCGATATATTAAATATCTAAAAACTGGTGANGAAGAACTCTATGATCACCACAAAGATCCAAATGAGTGGAATAATTGTGCGAATAGCCCATCGTATTTAGCAGACCTTAATAGATTGGCTGCACTTGTTCCCGATAAAATGACTGTATTAGGTAGCTGGATGAAATCGGATTCTCAGGTTGCTGGACATAATCAAAGATCCAAAGATGTTTCTGATAAATAGGAAATACGTACTATGAACCATCACTTTAGCTTACGATTATCAGCATATTGTCTTACTGCTTTTATACATACAGGTTGTTATATTGGTTAATTGACCTTCAAATGATTTCCTCAAGTAAAACGTGATAAACATTCCAACAATTGGGGTTTTTTTGGTACTATTAAAGTAATTAATCTTATAGCTATTAAACATTTACTAATAGTATTTTTTTTATGCACTTACGCGAGTGGTCTGGGGTATACTTCACAGGTAACTTCTCCGTTAGCACAGAATCCACCACTTGGTTGGAATAGTTTTGATAGTTATGGAGTGTATCTCCACGAAGATGCCGCATACGCGAACTTGGATGCAATGGCTGCTAAATTAAAGCCACATGGCTATGAGTACTTTGTTATCGATAACGGTTGGTTCGGCGAATACGCNCTTCAAGCAGGCANTCTTTTCCCNGCTGAGAAACACGCGCACGATNTACGAATAAACAAGTATGGTCATTTTTTGCCCTCTAAAGTGTATTTCCCAAATGGTCTAGCAGGCATAGCGCAACGCTGTAAAGAGTTAGGGCTGAAGTTTGGACTGCATTTGATGCGTGGGATTCCACGCAAGGCTTACGATTTAGATCTTCCGATTAAGGGCACGCCATACACAGCGCGTGATATTGCTAATACTGACCCTAAAGAAAACTGCACTTGGTGCACGTACAATTATGCCGTGGATATGAGCAAGCCGGGAGCTCAAGAGTGGTATGATGGCCTAATTCAGTCTATAGCTGATATGGGTGTAGAAATGATCAAATACGACGATATAGTACCACACCCTGATGAGGTTAAAGCAGTAGCCAGTGCGATTCAAAAGACTGGCAAACCGATTCTACTGAGCCTATCTCCGGGTGGAAAGGTAGACCCAAGTGCGATCAATTTTTTTAAGCTTAGTAATATGCTACGTGTCACTAAAGATGTTTGGGATGAGCAAACTTACATAGACGATTGTTTCTTGGCTTGGCGCAAGTGGGGCGGGATGGAACAAACGGGCTTTTGGATAGACATGGATATGATACCATTTGGGCAACTTCAATTAATGTCGCCACCAGCAACAGATGCAAATCGCTCCGTATTTTCAAAGGGTGACGTTGCTCTTGCCGGAAAGGGCGTTAACCGATGGTCGCAGCTTTCTCACTCTCAGATGAAAACATTTATTTCGATGCGTGCGCTAGCAGCATCACCTTTGATGATGGGAGGTGATTTGCCGACTTTGGATGATTTCTCTCTAAGGCTCATTACAGATCCAGACATGCTCGCGTGTAATCAAAATGGTGCTATGGGTTCACTTGTTTTTGAAGGGGAGCAAATAGAGACTTGGATAGTATACAAAAAAGACACCGAGGATACNGGCTGGTTTGGCATTTTTAATCGTAGCGATACAGTAAAGAGTNTAACTTTTAGTGCTGCCGTTCTAGGTAAGACTAGTATAAGTAAATATATTTTTAAAGATATATGGAATGATACAACTATTTTGATTAATGATCGGCTAGAAATAGAGCCAAATGGAGTCATTTTTGCGGAATTTAACAGTTCTTTATAATTACATTATAATGTCACTGACCAATATGCCTACAATTACATTAAAGTTTCTTATTTTATTATTTGCTGCATNTTGGCTTCACGCAGAATCGAAGCCAAACATCATCTATATTTTAGCCGATGACTTAGGTTATGGAGATCTAAGTTTTTTAGGCCAAAAACATTTTAAAACTCCTCATATTGATCAATTAGCTAGTGAGGGTATGATTTTTACAGATCATTACTCAGGCAGCCCAGTTTGCGCGCCATCTCGTGCCTCTTTATTGACGGGATTGCACACAGGAAATGCTCCAATTAGGGGCAATCAAGAGGTTTTACCTGAAGGACAATATCCTATGCNGGAAGACACCTTTGNTATACNNAAGATGCTCAAGGCTGCAGGCTACACAACCGGAATTTTTGGTAAATGGGGCCTCGGGGCNCCAGGTTCNACNAGTGAGCCTTTGAAGANCGGATTTGATCGTTTTTATGGGTACAATTGNCAGCGCATTGCACACCATTACTACCCNTATTTTCTCTGGAATGATACTGCTATCGAAGTACTTTGGGACAATTTCGGTATGGAANCTGGTAGTTATGCTCCAGATTTAATTCACGCTCAAATGCTTGATTTTATTGATACTAATAGCCAGCAACCCTTCTTCTGTTTATATGCGATCATTCAACCACATGCAGAAATGTTCGCCCAAGAAAAATACATGCGAAAATACCGAGGAAAGTTTCTACCCGAGAGCTCCTTTAATGGAACCGACAGTGGGCCTAATTATCGTAAGTTCGCCTATGGGTCACAACCCGAAGCGCATGCTGCTTTTGCGGCCATGGTACACTGCATTGATGATTATGTTGGCGACATTGTTAACAAGCTCGAAGCCTTAGGCATACAAGAGGATACCGTGATTGTATTTACTTCGGATAATGGTCCTCACGCGGAAGCTGGTCACAATCCAGAATATTTTAATTCTAACGGACTTTATCGAGGAAAGAAGCGCGATCTTTATGAGGGTGGAATACGTGTACCGATGATCGTAAAATGGCCGTCGACAGTAGCTGCTGGGAGTCGCACTAATCATGTGTCTGCTTTCTGGGATGTACTTCCAACATTAGCAGAGATGACAAGTCAGGCTGTCCCTGATAATCTCGACGGTATTTCATTCTTACCGACTCTACTTGGTAGTAACAAACAAGCTAATCATGACTACCTATATTGGGAATTTCATGAATTAAAGGGGCGACATGCGGTACGTAAAGGATACTGGAAAGGTGTCCGTTATAATGTATCCATTTACCCCGACTCTCCAATCGAGCTGTACAATCTTTCCACCGACCCTGGTGAAAGCACTAATATAGCGGATCAGTTTCCCGCAATTGCTGACGACCTTAATGAAATACTATCGCATGCGCGTACGAGTCATGAGCATCCAAATTTTAATTTCCCACTACGCAGGTAGAAGATGAGGTTTCTATTATACGCAGTTGTTTTAACAATCAATGCACTACCCCTAGCTATTTCGGCGGAACGTTTGCCGAACATATTATGGATAATTGCCGAAGATCTTTCTCCTTTTTTTGGTTGTTACGGGGACAAAATTAACGATCAGCACACNCCTACCGTCGATCGATTGGCGTCTGAAGGTATATTATATACGAATGCATATGCAACGTCTCCNGTATGTTCAGCTAGTCGATCTGCTTTAATTACAGGAGTTCTGCAAACGAGCACTGGTACACATCAGCATCGGTCCAGTCGTGCCAAAGAGGGTCANATNGTGCCTTTGAAACAGAGGATTGAATTGCCAGATGGNATCAAAACGNTACCTGAATTGTTNCGTNGGGCGGGGTACTATACTTTTAATAGNGGTAAAGATGATTACAATTTTCACTATGATCGAAGAGNNCTCTACACAGTTGGGACCTCTGCAAGTTATCAAGCTGGAATGAATGGTTGGCAGGGCAATCGAGCAGAACACTGGAAATCCTATACTAAGGGAGTTTGGAATGAACGCAAAGATAAGAATCAACCCTGGTTTGGGCAGATTCAAATAGATGGCGGCAAGGGAGACAGTCGTTATCTTGAGCAAGCAGATATTGTTGCGCAGGATTCAGTTGACTTGCCGCCATATTTTCCAGAAACGCCAGCGCTTCGACATGCGTGGGCAATACATTACGATAACGCTCGCGGTTCGGATGTGAGGATTTCTGAAATTCTCCGTCAACTAGAGGCCGACGGTGAAATGGATGCTACTATAATATTCTTTTTTTCAGATCATGGGCATAATACTTCTTTGCGGCATAAGCAGTTTTGCTACGAAGGTGGACTACTTGTTCCGCTTATTATTAAAGGCACTCATCCTTCCATCNATTCTGGGCTTGTTGTNAGTGACNTAGTAAGTCTACTAGATGTTTCTGCTACGACGCTATCACTAGCAAAGATTAAACTTCCTGATTATTTANACGGGCAAGATTTACTTGGGAAAAATTATCTTCCGGTTAAGTATGTGGTCGGTGCTCGTGATCGTTGTGATTATACTATCGATTGCATACGCACTGTTCGAACTAAGCGTTATCGGTATATTCGTAATTACTTCCCTGATCGACCACTGATGCAACCTGGTTACCGTGACGGAAGACCCGCATCTGTTGATATGCACAGACTTTATAAGCAAGGTAAGCTTACCAAGTACCAAGCAGATCACTGGTTCGGTTTACGGCCTACAGAAGAGCTCTATGATATGCATTCAGATCCCCATCAGATTGTAAATTTATCCCAATGCGATAAATTTACAAAAGTGTTGATGGATCATCGTAATATCTTGCAACATTGGATAGAAAATACCAGAGATAGAGGCCATTATCCAGAGGATGACGTACAGCTTAAAGCTACTTATGATCTCTGGAAAGATCGCGAAATATTTCTGAATGCTGCAATTAATCCCGAATACGATAAATTTCGATAAAGTGTAGGTTCTTACTAATTTATGGTTATACTAAATATTCTTAAACTGTGCCTACATATTAAAAAGTATTATGCATAATAAACTATCTCTTTTACTCACGGCATCCATTGTATCGCTTCTTCTTGTGGGTACGCTTCATGCAAAGTTGCCTGATCTTTCAAAGATGAATATCCTATTCTTGTGCCCAGAGGATTGGTCAGCTGCTGCGATTGGTGCGTATGGTAATGATGTGGTACTAACGCCCAATGTAGATGAGCTATCTAAAAGTAGTACTGTATTTACGAAAGCTTATTGTCAAAATCCAGTATGCAATCCTTCGCGCAGCTCGTTTAATACTGGATTAAGACCAGAAACAACGGGTGTGTATGGTAACCCATATAACTTTGAAAGGGTGATACCTCCATGGGCTAGTACTATCGGGGAGACCTTAANATACCATCCAATAAAGACTTATATGGTGGGTAAGTTATTTCACCATAATTGGGAAGCAGTTCGTCAATCTGGAGCGTATGATGGCATTTATAACAGTCCACCAAAGGGGTATCAAGGACGAGTATTGAAGTACTCGGTGCCAAAGGGAACTCCTCAGAATCCNCCAAAAGAATGGACGTATACTTCGNATTTGGAGTGGGATGCAAAAATGATTGAGGCGATGNAAATTCGTAAAGAACTGTGGGCGACTGCGGAAAAAGGATCCAAGCAGTGGAATAGGGGCCGCGAAGTTTTTCAAAGTCTACAAGCAGAAGTAATAGGTGATAGCGGAGATATTGCAGAACGCAACCCNGATGGAAAAAAAGCCCGTGTTGTCNCTGAATTAATCCAAGAGTGTAGTCAATCGGGCGAACAGTTCTTCATAACCTACGGAAGTAGTCGTCCCCACACTCCGCTCATAGCACCACGTGAGTACTTTGATCTCTATGATCCAAGTAAGCTAAAAGTTTCACCCGCATCTAAGGATAAGGATATCAACATACCTCCAGTCGCGAAGCGCTTTGGGAGAAATTGGGACATATTTAAATTACGCGATGAAACTACAGAAACTGCGCAAGCAGCTATTCACGCTTACTATGCTTGTGCCAGCTTTATCGATGATCAAATTGGCTTAATANTATCCACTTTAGAACAATCGGGTCTAGCTGATAATACTATCGTGATATTTACTTCCGATCATGGCTTTCATCTAGGAGAGCACGGGATGTGGAGTAAAATTAGTCTATTTGAACAATCCACTCGCGTCCCATTAATGATTAAAATTCCAGGAGTAACAAATGGTTCTATCTGCGAAGAAATTGTTGAGTTGGTGGATTTATATCCATCCTTTTGTGAAATATTAGGAATGGACTTACCGCACGACAAATTAGAAGGAATATCTTTTTTACCCCTCATTGAAGACCCGGAAAAAAGTTGGAAAAAGGCAGCTTTCTCGAGTTGTCGTCAAGGGACTTACATGGGGCGCTCTATACGAACAAAATCGCATCGATATACTGAATGGGTAAGTTATAAAGAGAAGAAACATACCGATGCCAAGGTTCACTTTACCGAGCTATATAATTTANATATAGATAATTTAGAGCAAAATAACTTAGCGGATAAACCGGACTATGCATCTCTGCAAACACAATTAGCGAGCATGCTCAAAAGTGGATGGAAGCAAGCTTTACCGACATACGATTGATCTAAATATTGAATATATTATCATCTTATAAACCCAAGTAGAAGCAGCGTTAAGTATTATGCGTTCACGTTTAGCATTACAGCGCTCTTGAGCATAATATATTTAGCTCTTAGTATTTAGTTGATTTTTATTATCTCTATTTTTTATATAAATATTTCATTTTTTGTCTATATATTGATACCTACTTACCCTTATATGATCTCTGCAAACTATCACCAACTGCTTCGAGTCTTATCTCTGATCTCTTCATTTTTATTGCTATCGTTAATCCATGGATCAACTCTTTTTACATCCGATAATGTAATCCTTTTTCAGCCATCTGAGTCATTTGAAATTGTTTTAGAAGAGAATGAATTTTGGTGGGGTGGTTTAAGCGTTGATGGGTATAGGATGCCCTACAGCAGTAAGACTCAATTAACTAGAAACCTTCTTGGCGACAATAGAGGTAACCAAGCAAGTCCCATTTTAATTTCTTCTAAAGGTCGCTACATATGGTCTGAAGGGCCTTACGAGTATTCTTACGACTTAGGAACACTTCGTATCAGTAATGCTATTGGAGAAGTACGGCTTGTAGATGCTGGAAATAATCTTGTTCAAGCCTTTAAATCTGCATCAAGAAATTATTTTCCATCTAACGGGAAAATACCTGANCCTCTTTTGTTCACAGCTCCACAATACAATACATGGATTGAATTAATTTATAACCAAAATGAAGAGGATATTCGTGCTTATGCAGATGCTATTATCGATAATGGTTATCCTTCCGGAGTGATGATGATTGATGATAATTGGCAAAAAAGCTACGGAGATTGGAGATTTAGAGCAGATCGATTTGAAGATCCTAAGGGTATGATAAAACATCTACATAATAGTGGTTTCAAGGTGATGATGTGGATTTGCCCATTCGTTACTGCTGATACAGAGACTTTTCGTTATTTAGCAGCAAAGGGTATGCTTCATCTAGATCCGCAGCGAACTCAAGAAATACTATGGGCGAATACTAAAAATAAAGCAGCGATTATACGATGGTGGAATGGCGCAAGTGCTATGTTAGATCTCAGTAATCCATCGGCAGTCGCATGGATTGAGGGTGAGCTAGATCATTTAGTTGAAGAGTATGGAGTTGATGGTTTTAAATTAGATGCTGGAGATTCTCATTTTTATAAATCAGGCATTATCTCTTATAATGAAAATGCTATAGCAAATGATCATACTGAATATTTTGGTAGGTTAGGCCTAAAGTATCCACTCAATGAATACAGGGCATCATGGAAATTGGCAGGTTTACCTTTAGCGCAGCGTTTACGTGACAAAACCCATGATTGGGAAGATCTTACCCAGTTGATTCCTGGTATGGTTGCTCAGGGTTTAATGGGGTATGCTTATACTTGCCCTGACATGATTGGAGGGGGGGAGTATCAATCTTTTTTAAAGCTGGATACTATTGATCAGGAGCTAGTCGTTCGTTCCGCTCAAGTTCACGCACTTATGCCAATGATGCAGTTCTCTGTCGCTCCTTGGCGCGTCTTAAGTCCAGCTAACAATGATATATGTAAAGACATGGCGATTTTACATGCAAAGTTTGGTGAAGAAATTTTAAGCTACGCAAAACAGTCTTCCTTAACTGGTGATCCCATAGTAAAGCCGATGACTTGGTTTTGGCCAGATGCTGGATATGAAACTATACAAGACCAGTTTATTTTAGGAGAGAATATTTTAGTTGCCCCTATCATACACAAAGCTGCACGCACTCGTAGAGTCATAATTCCAGAAGGAACTTGGGATGGCGACGATGGCTCTGTTGTAAAAGGACCAGTCACTATCAAGATCGATGTTCCTCTAGAGCGATTACCTTATTACCGCCTGAGAACGTCTGTTTGATTGTTCTCTACTTCTCTAAAATTAATTATGACTACTTGGATTTTCATTTCTTTTATCAGTTTCACAATTTTTGCTGCTCTACTTACCTGGTTGATTACAAGGCTTGATGAAAAATCAAGTTCGGATGGATTTTTTCTTGGTGGGCGCTCACTAACATTTCCGATTATCGCTGGCTCCTTGCTGCTGACAAACCTATCGACGGAGCAAATGGTGGGCTTAAATGGTGCAGCTTTTAATGATGGCTTGAGCGTTATGGCTTGGGAGGTAGTAGCGGTTATTGCTTTAATTATTATGGCTTTATACTTCCTGCCTAAATTCCTAAAAGGAGGAATTACGACGGTACCTCAATTCCTTGAGTTACGCTATGATCGAGGTACGCAGACTATAGCTAATTGTATTTTCTTGTTTGCGTACACATTCTTACTTCTACCCATTATTCTCTACAGTGGCGCTGTTGGCCTATCTCACATGATGGATTTGCAGACTCTTACGGGAATTAATGAACCAGTAGTTATTTTAGGCAAAATTTACGAACCAGAATTTCTCATTCTTTGTCTCACTGTTATAGTGATTGGAGTGTTAGGATTACTGTATTCACGCTTTGGAGGACTACGCACATTGGCAGTATTAGATACAATTAACGGCGTGGGCTTACTTATTGGAGGGATGACAATCGCTTATTTTGCACTCAACAAAGTCAGTGCTGGTGAAGGCATACTAGAAGGATGGAGTATTCTTAGAGATGCCGCTCCAGATCGCTTATCATCGATTGGAAAAAATGATCAAAGTGTACCATTCTCAACATTATTTACAGGTGTAGCACTTCTCAATTTATTTTACTGGTGCACCAATCAGCAGATTATTCAGAGAACATTAGGCGCTCGCAATCTGGCGGAAGGTCAAAAGGGAGTACTCCTCACTGGCGCGTTAAAGCTGCTTGGGCCGATTTACTTGGTTATACCCGGGATTATCGCTTATCATTTATATAAGGACACAGGTATTGGTGCTGATTTAGCCTATGGGAAATTAGTATTTGATGTTTTACCCACTCCACTTACTGGCTTCTTCGCAGCAGTGATGGTTGGGGCGATTTTGAGCTCTTTTAATGCAGGCTTAAATAGTACTTCTGCGCTTTTTAGTTTGGGTCTTTACAAAAACATTATCAACAATAGCGACGAAAAACAAATGGTTCGAGTCGCAAAAGTATTTGTCGTTTGCACAGCAGGTCTAGCGATGTTCATTGCCCCCATGCTTGCTGGGCAAGCTAGTATATTCGGCTACTTGCAAAAAATGAATGGTATTTATTTTATACCTATTTTTGCGGTTGTTGTTGTTGGTTTATTGAATCGAAAGGTTCCCTCGTTTGCTGGACAAATGGGACTAGTAGTGGGCATAGTTATCATAGCTTCTGGCTATTTTTATCCACCATTTGCGCGTACTTTAAGCTCTGCAGGTATTCATGAGTTTCACTTTTTAGGCATAGTCTTTGCACTTCTTGTTTCACTCATGTTGTTAACCAGTATTGTGGCGCCTCGTTCGGAGCCATGGAAAATGGTATACACCAAGGAAGTTGATCTAACTCCATGGCAAGGGGCTAAGTCAGCAAGTCTAGTACTCTTTATCTTAGTCATCATGATTTATGCTGCATTTGCCGTATAATTTATCATAGTTTGTAAGTACTAATTAGAACATCGGTTTATCGTGTATGTGAGTAATGATTAATTACATATTTTCATTTATCTTATTTGTATTATTTTTACTACGTTCGGTGGCTTTTTCTTTTAGCTACAACGAGCCTACGCCATTTGGTGATAATACAGACTATGCCTTAGAGTCAGATAATGCTGCAGTCGGTCGGTGGTGGGATGCCAAACTGGATCGAGGAATGACTGGATATGACCGAAGAGCAGCAGAGTGGTTTCAGTCTATAGATCGAAACAATGTACTAGCATTTGCGCTTTATACGCATGATCATAAGGTGCTAAAGCTTAGCGCTCAGTGTTTTCCGCTATTACCAGATGAGCCAAAGGTTATTTCCCTAGAATTAAAAATAAACAATCAATGGGTTGCGGTACAAAGTCAGCCGGTCGTTTACCCAGGATGGTCTGCTCATTTTCGTATTGAAGACTGGGATTCCTCCAAAAATGTAGCCTACCGGCTGTCTCTAGGTGAATTATCTAGTTTTGGAGGCTTAATACGACGCGACCCCAGAGATAAGGATAGCATATTAATAGCATCCTTAAATTGTAATTCGCCAGTAGATAAAGAGTTCGATACGCGTCATCTTACAGTACAAAATTTAAGACACCATGATCCTGACCTCTTATTCTTTGCTGGGGATCAAAACTATACACATGATGAAGCTACCTACGGATGGTTGCAATTTGGTGTGCAATTTGCAGCGGTCATGAAGGATCGTCCGACAATCTGTATACTCGATGACCATGACGTAGGTCATCCTAATATTTGGGGTGAAAGCGGAAAAATATCTATTGGCACAAAGGGAGCAGCAGATGGTGGTTATATGTTCCCAGCTGATTTTGTACGAATGGTTGAACGACAGCAGACATGGCATCTTCCAGACCCTTTTGATCCGACTCCTATAAAACAAGGAATAGGGGTCTATTACACTGATTTAAATGTCGGGGGTCTCAGCATAGCTATACTAGAAGACCGTAAATTTAAATCAGCTCCTATTGGTAACATTCCTCAAATGGGTCCACGCCCAGACCATATAACTGACCCTAAATACGATCGCAGTGCTATAGATATACCTGGATTAAGATTACTGGGTAAGCGCCAACTTAATTTTCTTGATGTTTGGGCTAGGGATTGGACTGATGTCAAAATGAAGGTAGCGTTATCGCAAACAGCTTTTTGCGGCGCAGTACACATTCACGGTAACGAAGATGCTTCCCGTCTATTGGCAGACCTTGATTGTAACGGTTGGCCGCAAACGGCGCGCAACGAGGCTTTGAGAGCATTGCGCCGCGCTCATGCTTCGCATCTATGTGGTGATCAACACCTCGCTGTTACAGTTCAACATGGCATAGACAACTATAGAGATGGTCCATACGCATTTACCGCTCCTGC
Source organism: Coraliomargarita sp. (assembly GCA_002699365.1). Classification (GTDB taxonomy): domain Bacteria; phylum Verrucomicrobiota; class Verrucomicrobiia; order Opitutales; family Coraliomargaritaceae. The sequence goes on from PAAN01000023.1 coordinate 20,069, forward strand.
AATCGTAAATACTATCTATGGTCGTTGGTGGCATCCTAAGGACGAACGACAGGGTGGTGGTCAGCCAATAGTCAGTCCACATCCCTGGGTAGGCGATTATATCGATGGTTTAGGTAATAAAATAACCATGCATGCATACGCTAACCCAATAAATCGAAAAGTGCGTGAACAACGTGGAGATGGCTACGGGTTGATCCGTTTTCATAAGCCAAGTGGTCAAACAACATTTGAATGTTGGCCGCGATTTGTTGATGTTTCAATTGGCGACGCAAGTCAATATACAGGATGGCCAATTATTTTTAACGCATTTGACAATGATGGTCGTAAGCCAGTTGGATATTTAAAAAAGGTGTACTTGCCTAAAGAAGACAGTGTAGTTGAACTAACAAATGATGTTACTGGAGAACTCATTTACTGCTATCGTATACGAGGAAACTCTTTTTCAGCCCCTGTATATTCTTATGATGAGCATACTCTTAAATACGGTGAAAATATCGCTAATTTTACAATCCTTAGTGGTGCATCCATACAATGAAAATTATGAAATTAAATAACGTCAAAATAACTATTCTAGTTTGCCTACTCATCTCGGGATGCTTATCCGCAAAAGAGCGATTTAATGTACTATTTGTTGCGATTGATGATCTCAACGATTGGGTCGGGGTATTTGGCGGTAACTCTCAAGTAAAAACACCAAATCTAGATCGCTTTAATGCCAATGGTGGTATGGTGATGTCTGACGCGCATGTTCCATCAACTGTTTGTGGTCCTTCGCGCTCTGCAATCCTTACCGGCAAGTTTCCTCACAACACGGGGGTATATGGAAATAAAAACAACCTCCGAAAAGCGCCCTTGGCAAAAGATCTACTAACTATCCCACAATACTTTAGTAAACATGGATACCACACATTAACTCGAGGAAAAATCTTTCATGTGCATCCATCCGATGAAGGNCCTCGTGGCGATCAGGGCCAGTGGGCATTTGATGAATGGTCCGAAGCAAAAGGATGGGTACCGCCTCTAGGCGATCAACGACCTACCAATGGATTACCGAATCTACCCAATGATAAGAAAAATTACCATTCAATCGGTTTTGATTGGGGACCGACTGCAGGCAATGATGAAACTAAAATGAAGGATTACTGCACTGCATTGTGGGCATCCGACCAGTTTCAGAATCGTCAATTTGAGAAGCCTTTCTTCATGGCTGTTGGTATGAGCAAGCCACACCTTCCATGGCATGTTCCGCAGAAGTATTTTGATATGTATCCACTCGATGAAATTATTTTACCAGAAGTCATTCCAAATGATCTGGATGATATCTTAAACAAGTGGGGAAAACCAATCGATGTACATTCCACATGGCAGAGAGTGGAAACATTTGGGCAGCGACACAAAGAGGCAGTGCAAGCTTATCTAGCAACAATTACATTCGTTGATGATTGCATCGGCGCACTACTGGAAGGCCTCGAACAGAGTCCATATTCAGAAAACACTATTGTTATGCTGTGGAGCGATCACGGGTGGCACTTAGGAGAAAAACAGCGTTATGGGAAAACTCAGCTTTGGCAGGAAACATGTCGCGTACCTTTCATGGTTAAGGTTCCAGGAGTTACGCGTGATAATATAGATTGCAAGGGTATAGTAAATTTGATAGATATGTATCCAACACTTATCGATCTTTGTGGNATTCCAAAAAACCCTGATAACGATGGACGTAGCTTTGCGCAATTACTACGCGATCCACTAATGGATTGGAACAAACCGATACTCTCTGATTATAATTATGGAGGACACCGAGTATACGATGGACGCTACAGTTATATTGTATTCGAAAAGGCAGGTACTGAAGAATTATATGATCACAAAGTTGACCCTATGGAATGGAATAACCTGATTCGAATGCCAGAATATGCACAAACTTTGGAACGACTAAAAAAACATATTCCACTCGTGCGTCAGCAAGAAGCACCTAGAAACTAGTCATTTGATATATTAATAAAAACTACTAATACCATGCATATAAAATCACTCATTATTTCCGTATCTTATTTAACGGTAGCAAGTTTCTTGTTTTCAGAAAACTCTACCTCAAGGATAGATTTTACAGCTAGTGAGGGCTACTCTACAGGTCCNCTACATACTAATACAAACTGGCAAGCACCAGATCGCGATGTCTGGTCTGTGGATGCATCAACTGGTATACTAACTGTATCTAATAACAACAAGTGGGCTAGGGCTATCTATAATTTGCCAAATTTTAACCTTAACTCTAATGACTATACATGCTCCGAAACATTTTCTATATCCTTTAAAAAAGGCTCATCTGCTGTAGTAACTAACGGCGCTTTAGCATTGGGAATTATAGCCTTTTGCAATAAGGATAAAAATCCTGAATTTATAGGTGCGTGCATAAGGCAGATAAAGCCCAATCGATTTAACTTTTGCATCATAGCTAAGTTAAATGGTAAAAACGAAAATCGTTTCAGCAATTCATTCGACGGCGCACTNATNGGCTTATCTATTGATGAGGGTGGTAATTGGCTNGATACAGAAACCGATCAATTAAGNTTCGATTTTTCTTTAAAACACGATGGTGCTCAATGGGTACAAGTATTATCTCTAAAAAANATTACCACGGGATCTGATATAGAAACANTTACTCAAGTACTCAAAGATGACGATGGTAGTTTCGTAAAATCTGACCAGGCNCTAATGCTNGGATCATCAAATTTACGCGGAAATGATATAGCATTTAAGGTCGATGCCATTGCTTTAACGAATTAGGGGTCAATTATTCCGTAAACTTCTACCTCAATGTAGTGATTCATATCGTTAGATGTGTTTCCGTAACTATAGAGGCGAATATACCGAGCTTCTGCACCCTCAGCGTTAATTAGTTTTCCAAAGCGCGACTCAACGTACGGGTAGTCGCTGCCTTTTCCCAATTCAGACGTGTTGTCGTAGTCATTGTTAAACAGAGTCGTCACTTCATTTGAAAAAGTTCTATCATTCGAAACTTGGACAATTACGTCGTGATACGCGCGCTTTTGCGAGTGATAATGCCAAATCCATATAGCGCTTAAAACAGANGTTTTTTGTAGGTCAATTTGTATCCACTGTAGACCATCCATTAGCTCTACAAAGTATCCTTCGCCAGCATCTTTATCGCCATCAGTAATATACTCTAGTTCGCCGATGATAGGGAAATCATCACTAGCTGTTACCGTCATACCGTTCGATAATAGAACTGTATCTTTTGACACCAGTACAGTCGGAGCTTTTTGCGGCGCTAGTTCTAAATTTGGAACCTTAATTGGTTGAGGAGTTCCTTCGATTAGTTCTGGTGGTAGTTGAGTCGTTAAAGGTACACTATCCTTAGAAATGGTTACTTTCGAAGTAGTCCCTTCATTCGTAGGAACAATTTGATTATTAGAGTCACTGCATCCAAAAAATGCTAAGAGGCAGATAGTTGAAGTAATATTAGCTATAGCTCTCATGTTCTAAGTATGTAAGTGTTCATCAGTGAAACGAATGGTTTCCTTCGATTCTGCTGCCGCATTGACCCAATAAATAGGTGCTTCTGATTGAAGTGCGTGACGAGCATCACAGGTAAGTTTAGTGTTGCCACGAATCGATTCTAAAAAATTTTCAACATGCGGCTGGTGTGGTGGTTTATTAAAACCTCCTGGAAGAGTATATTTATCAGGTGGAGCAGACTCGTATGAAGCAACCACATCGGAACTAGTTCTCGTCACACTATTCGCCTCTTTATTTAGATATCCACGATTAACTAAATCATCCCATTTACTCGAATCAGCTCCAGATTCTTTGTAGATGTTGGTGTATGCTTCTCGTTCAGATATTTCTATTGTGCCATCTGTACCCATAAATGATTCGTAGTATCCACCTCCAGCGCTAGTAGTCGTCAGTACTTGATAAAACGCTCGCGCGTTTCCTTGAGGAGTATCATAATCAAAAACACACATAACATTGTCGAAATGTTCACGGTCTTTAAAGAAACTACGTCCACCAGATGCCATAACAGATGTAGGTCTAGCACCTAAATACCAATTAAAAATATCTATTTGGTGTGCCCCTAAATCCGATATAGGACCTCCGGATAAGCTCGTATAAAAGCGCCAATTCAAAAAGCGGTGGCGTAACTGTTCTTCATTGAGTTTATTTTCTGCGCCGCTGTTAAAACCGTAGCGTTTTAATATTTCAGCTCTGGGCAATATAGATGGTTTGGATACAATATCCTGAGAGGAGCTTAAAGCTCTATTCCACTGTCCATTTACGTTGATAATTTGGCCACACACTTTATGATGATTGAGTAGTTCATTAAGAACATATTGGTAACGTGGATTACTTCTTCGCTGATGACCTATTTGGCAGAGCTTACCAGTTCGATCCATCGCAGTCACCATAGCGCGAGCACCTTCCAATGTATTAGACATCATCTTCTCACAATAAACATGGCAACCTGCCTCTAGTGCCATGATTGTGTGAGGGGAGTGCCAAAAGTCTGGTGTGGATATAAATACAGCATCAAGTGATTCTTTCTCTAGCATATCTGCTACTTCATAGTAGCGCTTAATTTTAGTATCAAAACGCTTATAAATAGATCCATAAGTACGACCAAGTCGCTCTTTCATAATATCACAAGCAGCCACATATTGTATGCCCGGGATATTAACCATTGCATTGAAGAGTACTTCGTGCTGCTTGCCGCAACCGATGAATCCAACGCGAATCAAATCCTTAGTCTTTGGGAGGTCCTCAGCCCTTAAAATAGAGGGGACTCCAATAGCTAGTCCTGTTCCGATAGCTGACTTCGCGATAAAGTCGCGTCGTGATAAAGAGCTTAAGTTTGGCATCATAACTGGTTCTACTATAGTCTAATTTACCACTTTTTTAGAACTTCAAATCGGTTATAATTAACAAGCGTAAGCGCAGCGACAATCAATAGAATGTGAATGCCAAGCCATGCTACGCCAGAATCTTGCTTTATTAAAATTAAGCCAAAAGTAAGACTGGCATATAATATTCCCATTAAAAAAAGCGTGGACCTAGTCGCAAATCCAATCAGCAAAGCTATGCCAAGTATGATAAAAGAAGGCCCTAAAATAGTATTAAATAGATAGAGTAATGAGTTTGGAATTAATGGCTCATTTAAGAACTTATCATATAGTGAAGACGGCACTCCGTTATAATTGTCTAAAGAGTAAGATTTTATATAAGTAGATTCGCTAAGGCCGTAGGCATTTACCGTACCATCTATAATAATCTCAGAGGAATTGACGCTTGAGGCAGCATATTTTTCGACTCCAGTTAAAATAGCACGCAAAGCCAGCCAAACTCTCAATAAAATCATTCCAAGGGTTAATCCTAGGGGGTCATATTTATACATAATCTTAAGAATCTTGTTTAGGAGAATAGGCTAGTAAAACATATAAATTGAATACATCTTATTACTTAGCAATTCTTCATTACAACCTCCATACAATTTCCCATATATACGTGAAACACAGTACTAACGATAAAAAAATATTTTGGGGTTCTTTTATTGCCCTAATTACTACGTCCATGGCATTTATAATACGCGCTATTCTAATTAATAGTGGTATCTGGCCAGACCAATTTGGACTCGATAAAGTGCAGAGTGGGGTACTCTTTGGTGCAGGAATTTGGCCATTTGCGATTAGTATAATTATATTTAGCCTAATTATCGATCGAGTCGGCTATAAGTTTGCAATGGTTTTTAGTTTTATCTGCTATGCAGCATTTGGATTATTGGCACTCATGGCATATGCTTCGGTGGATGGAATAGTTGAAGATCTCTCCAGTGCTCAATTAAAGGCATGGGACTATCTATACTGGGGTTCGGTGCTCTTAGGATTAGGTAATGGGACGGTAGAAGCGTTTATCAACCCAGTTGTGGCTACCTTATTTAAAGAAGAAAAGTCGAAGTGGCTAAATATACTACATGCAGGATGGCCAGGTGGGTTAGTCCTCGGCGGAGTACTCGCTATTGGTCTTACAGATGTTGTAGCTAGCGATTGGAGGATACTGGTAGGCTTGATGTTTTTTCCAGCTCTTGTGTACCTTATCATGCTCGCTACAGTTAAATTTCCTATAAATGAGAGAGTTGCTGCTGGGTCTAGTTATAAGGAGATGTTAGCAGAATTGGGAGCAGCAGGCGCATTTATAACATTTTATCTAATCTACGCGCAGCTTGGTAGTGTTTTTGTTTGGAGTGGTGTGCTAACATGGGGACTAATTGCTCTATCGGTACTAGCTTACACAATGTACTGCCGATCGTTAGGAAATCCAATACTTCTTATTTTAGTAATTATAATGATGCCCTTGGCAACGACTGAACTAGGGACTGATGGATGGATATCCGCGCTTATGGAAAAGCCAATGCATGCAGCAGGGTGGGATCCAACTTGGGTATTAGTATATACTTCATTGATTATGATGGTGCTCCGCTTTAATGCGGGACCAGTCATTCGTATCATTGGACCATTGGGATTACTGGCATTATGCTCCGCTTTAGCCATACTCGGTCTTTATTTACTATCATTTGCTACTGCCGTTATTTTTATTTTTATAGCAGCTACAATTTACGGAGTCGCAAAGACTTATTTTTGGCCTACAATGTTAGGCTTAGTAGCCGAACAAACGCCTAAAGGTGGAGCGCTTACATTAAATGCTATAGCTGGTATTGGTATGCTATCGGTTGGTATTCTTGGTGGTCCCTTTATTGGCTTTTTACAGGAACGCTCAGTCACCGATGCAATAGAATTAGAAATGCCAAGTATTTATGCTGATGTGATTGATCATAATGACTACTTGTTGGGTGCGTACTCTTCTCTTAATTCTACATCAGTTGAGACTTTGCCGAAAGCAATAAGAACAAATGTTGAGGTTATACGAGTTAGAGAAACCCAAGGAGCTCTCGCAAAAATGATTATTTTTCCTGCTTTTATGTTAGTCTGCTATCTATTTCTTATCTTATATTTTAAGAGCAAAGGCGGATACCGAGCTAAACTTTTACAAGAGAAATCGTGAAAATTATCTTAGCTAATAATCAATTATAAATTCATATAGTATGCCTTCACCAGATGTTTTAAAAGTAGGTTTAATAGGCGGAGGAGGTGGTGCATTTTTTGCGCATCCTCATCAACGTGCTATTCACTTAGATGGCACGCGAAGAGTTGTATCTGCAGCATTGCGGACCAATCCGGAGCAGTCACTAATAGACGCTCAGAATTGGATTTATCCAATTAAAGGCTATGATAGCTATGATTCATTAATCGATGATCAGCGTCATTTAAAGCCTACTGAGCGGCTTGATTATATTGTAGTAGTAACTCCCAATCACGCCCACTTCGAACCATCTCTAAAGGCAGTTGAAGCAGGAATACCGGTATTTTGTGAAAAGCCTCTAACAATAAACCTAGATCAAGCGAAGCTACTGGAAAAAGCAGTTCAACGCAATAATGTGCCTTTTGCAGTCGCGCATACCTATCTAGGCCATTGGAGCACTCGCCTCGCGCGTCATATTGTCCATGAGGGACTTCTTGGGGATGTGCGGTGGGTTGATGCAGCATATATCCAAGGTTGGCTGGCCGAGTCTCCTGAGGAGGACGGTTCGCAGCAGGCTTCATGGAGAATGGATCCAAGCCTAACAGGGATTTCCAACTGTGGTGGTGATATAGGTACGCATGCACTTATGCAACTTCGCTATGTTACTGGTCTAGAAATTAAAAAACTATCTGCTAGACTTGAGGCGCTAGTAGCAGGACGCATACTTGACGATCACTTTACGACATACTGTGAACTAAGTAATGGTGCAAAGGCACTTGTGCGAGCATCGCAAATTGCGATTGGTCATAAAAATGACTTGTGCATTGAGGTAAATGGAAGCAAAGCGAGCCTTGTATGGATGCAGGAAGAATCGGAGTGCGTAAAGATAATGCGTCCCGGTAAACCAGATCTAATTTACTGGCGTGGGCAGGTAATGGGGAATGATGGTTTTTTATCTGAATTGCCGAATGAACTGCTGGTTGAACCAACCTTACCATCCGGACATACTGAGGGATTTCACGATGCCTTAGCTAGGCTACATCGTGATTTTGAAAAAGATGTGCGTGCTTATAAATCAACCGATAAATTCACTAGTGATGGGACACGTTATGCAACTGTACAAGATGGTCGTATCGCTATGGCATTTTTAGAAGCAGCGGTTAGCTCAAGTAAAAATGATGGCGCTTGGTCTACTTTAGATTCTTAGTAACTTTTTAAATAGAGGATTTTATCTATAGTTATGTTTATTAAAGTTTTTTATTTTACGTATCTTATTATTGGTCTTCACACAGTATCGCTTTTTTCAGCAAGTGCTTTTTTTGGAGATCCACCAGATGACAATCATCCTTGGGCAGTCCATGATCGTAATCGCCCACAACCGATACATGTAGTTGCGGGGACAACTAATTCGGCCCCACCATCTGATGCCTTAGTTCTTTTCGATGGAACGCCTGATTGCTTAAGAAATTGGAGACATAATAAAGATAAGGATTCTCGTAAGTCGGACTGGATGATTCAAAATGGCTCATTATTCTGCCTGCCGGGTACAGGAAGCCTATCTAGTCGTGCTACTTTCAGTGATTGCCAAGTTCACCTTGAATGGCGGTCACAGTCACATGAAAATAAAAGTGGTCAATCCCGCGGAAATAGTGGCATTTTTTTAATGGAGTTAATTGAAGTACAGATATTAGACAATTTTCAAAATCCAACCTATGCTGATGGTAGTGCAGGATCTATATATGGAGTTATGCCGCCTGCAGTGAATGCCCTTAAGGCGCCCGGCAATTGGCAGAGCTATGATATTATTTATAGGCGACCTATCTTCAAAAATGGCATGCTACTGGAATCAGGATCGTTGACTGTGCTGTGTAATGGAGTGGTCGTACAAGCTGGTGTTCCGATTGAGGGTAAAAGCACACATAAAATTCGTTCTTTCTTACAAAAAAAATTTCCTAATAGAGGTAGCATTAAGTTACAAGACCATGGTGACAGTGTTCAATTTCGTAATATTTGGGTTAGGCCATTAAGAGCTCGGCCTATTGATGGCAGTCTAGATGGCTATATTGAGGCAAACAGGACGCAATTGAAGCGTAAGCAGACAGCATATGAAATACGTAATAAAGCAGAAAAATTAGAGGGATTAGAAAAATCGCTCCTTTTGTATGAATCACTTATCTACGAATTTAACCTAAGCGCAAAAGCGAGTGCTAATAAATATGCGTCAGAATTTTTAGATTACTTACTACGAATCGACAGTGAGCAAGCCGTTGTACAAAAAGTTAAAATAATTAGTTTATATAATGCTTTGAAATACTTAAATAAACATTCGATACTTCCAACCAGTTGCCCTGTACTTGAAAGGGTCCACTCTATTATCGTTACAAATAATTGGATCGATGATATCTAAAATTTAGTTTGTATTTTTATAATGCCAAGATCTGTAACACTATTCACTGGTCAGTGGGCTGATTTACCACTCGAGGTACTAGCTCCAAAAGCAAAAGAGATGGGCTACGATGGCTTAGAACTTGCCTGTTGGGGGGATCATTTTAATGTTCAAAAAGCTTTAACAGATCCGAATTATGTTCTCAAAAAATGGGAGTTGCTGCGTTCGAATGGTCTAGATTGTTTTGCACTGTCCAATCATCTAGTTGGACAAGCTGTATGTGACAATATAGATGTACGTCACGCTACGATTCTAGAACAGTCTATATATGGCGATGGCACTACACAAGGAGTTCGTGAACGTGCTACTGCTGAAATGAAAGATACTGCAAATGCTGCTAGAATATTCTTTGACGCTTGTCCGGAAGGTACACCTAATCATGTAGTCGTAAATGGTTTCACTGGTTCACCGATTTGGCACTTATTATATTCATTTCCACCTGTTACAGACGAACAGATTGTGGCTGGATTTGACGAATTTTCTAGTCGCTGGATTCCTATTTTGGATGCATTTGAAGCAGTCGATGTTGATTTCGCACTCGAGGTTCATCCAACAGAAATTGCTTTTGACATAGCGAGCGCTGAGCGAGCACTTAATGCAGTACATTACCATAAAAGATTTGGTTTTAATTATGATCCAAGTCACTTGGCATATCAGGGGGTAAATTACACTAAATTTTTACGAAAATTCTCAGAGCGAATTTTTCACGTACATATAAAAGACGTCTGGTGGAATCGAGGTAATGGCGATGTAGGGGTATTTGGTGGGCACACAGAATTTGGAGATTTCAGGCGCCATTGGGATTTTCGTTCCCCTGGTAGAGGAGATATAGATTTTGAATCCATTATAGTAGCACTCAATGATATAGGCTACATGGGGCCTTTATCCGTAGAGTGGGAAGATGTTCGTATGGATCGTATACAAGGCGCTACTGAGGCAAGCGAATTTACTCGTAGTTTAGATTTTGCTCCTAGTTCTGTGGCCTTCGATGCAGCATTCGAAAAGACCAAGGATTCGTCTTCCAATTAAGTGAATTGCTAGCTTTTTGGTCTTATAACTAACGCTTGGAAGATGCAGAACGTATTTCATTACTACCTCGTAAGATTTCACTCCTACCTGCAAATTTTCTTACAAAACTTTTAAGAGACCTTTCTTTGTCTTTAGAGTATACTTCATCTTTCGCCAACACGAGTATAACGTTTATAGACGGCTTAGGACGATTTAACTGACTGTATTTAATTTCGATAAGTCTATCGACATAGTTTTCGACTTCCTTGTCCGTATAATCATACTCTGGTTTCCATCCGGGATGAGGATTATTCCATTTTAATCCTAATTCATTAACCTTGGAAGGTAAGCCATATTCATCATTTAGTACACGTTCCGACATACCCTTTGAACGACGCTCAGCGTTAATTTTAGCTAGTTTAGATTTTACCCGTTGCTCCATAATGGGTTCCTCTTTCCGATATGCTGCCTCTTCTTCGATCCACTTCGGATCGGACTCAATTTTACTCCATGCTAATTCTTCTTTTTGAGTCATGAATCGTTTAATTTTCCTAAAGCCCTCGTGGTAAGCAGTGATATGAAATATTGCATCAGCTTCTTGCATGAGTGCAAACTGTGTGTGCATTAGATTAATATTTTCATTGCGCCATTTGTAATGTTTTATAGCACGTATGAATTCAGGACCTGCATCACCATCTAGTGTATCAGGAATTATTTCTGCATAACCGATTCCTTCGAGTCCTGGCGACGCTGCGTTCGTGTTAATTGGAGCGATCCATCGAGCAAATTCGTTCGCAATTTCACTGCCTGCTGGCATTAGCTTACGCTTAAATTTAAGTGCCTTCCTTTGATCAATTAATATTACATTAAAAAGTGTGCCTGCAGAGAGAATGCTGACTTTGTTAATAACCTCATCCTTGATGGATTTAAAGCTACTGAGTCCACCTTTTCCATCGACTACCATACTGCGATTCACATCGATTAAAAAAAGAATGCGTTCCGCTTTAGCTCTTAATCCAAAAACCTTAACATCTGACATGCCTATTCCTACACTACCACGTGTACCAGACATTAAGTTTCCACCTCCACCAGCACCAAGGCCCGCACTCACAGAGAAGCCTTCATTTATGCTCGGTAGATCCAAATCAACGTCAGCAACGGCGATATTAGCGACTGGTCTTAATTGTAATTGCTGAAGCGGTTGCTGGGGAATTTGTTCAATAATTTTAATTTTCACCTCTGGTGGAGGTTCTTCTTCAGTAACAACAGGTGGTTCTTCAAATTGTGCTTCCTCCTTCATTACATGAGTAGCTACTGTGACTATGCCTGCAACAAAAGCTGCAATTACATGAATTAGCACACTTATGCTGATAACTTTAAACAGCATAGGATTGATACTACGTTTGCTGTATTTGCTAATCACTTTATTATCTGTTGGTGTATAAGTTGTTATTTAGTGATTAGAAAGCAGCGAACGACACCTTTTTGACATCAGCTTTAGCGCATGCATTTAGTACGTCTATTGAACGTTGATGCGGAGAATCTGGATCCGCCTGTATTTTGACTATTGTGCTAATTTTGGCTCGATCAGAAGACATCCTGAGTCGCGTTAGGGTAGTTGTTAACCGTTGCATAATTCTATCCTCATTGCCATCCATTGGGGCTCCATTTAGTAACACCATTCCATTAGGAAATACGTCAATAATGTGCTCGCTAGGTAATTCCAAGCTTTCAGCGGGAGGAGTTTTACTTGGTAACTTAATTGCAATGTCTGCTTCCTGCTGTAAGGGCAGAAGCATGAAGTATATAAGTAGCAAAAACACTACATCTATCATCGGCGTGATATCTACTTTATCTGTTGATTGTAAAACTGAATTAATTTTCGGCACGATCAATCTTGGCTAGAAGCAAAAATGAGGTCGTAAATGCCGGCTTGTGCGCAGGCGCTCATAACCTCGTTTACATGTCTGTGATGTGTAGTCGCATCCGCTCGTAAGTATAATTTTACTTGTGGCATTATTTCACGCATAGTACGTAATTGATTTGGCAGTGAGTCATAAGTGGTAGGATTGGAGCCGAAGTAAACTGCGCCATTTGGGTCTACTGAGATATACTGCCTTTCTCCTGAATCTTCAGGGATACTAGATTCTTCTGCAATGGGCAACTCTAACTCAATTAATTCAGCAGTAATAAAACTCATTAAAGTCATAAAGAATGCTATTAGTAAAAAGACTACGTCGATCATAGGAGTCATTTCAAACTCAGGATCTACATCATCTGGCGACCAAATCTTCATAATATTGGAAAAGCGAATCGTTTATTTTCTCATAGCAGCTTTGCTGAGCGTAAATTCCAAATCTCCAACAACTCTAGCTACTCGAGAGGTTATTTTTCCATATCTATTTTTAAAGAAGAAGAAAAAGAACATAGCTGGAATGCCTACTATCATACCTGATGCAGTAGTGATTAGTGCCTCAGATATATTACCAGCTAGTAATTGTGCAGATCCAGCACCTTCAGCTTCAATCGCATTGAATGCTTTCACCATGCCTGAAACAGTTCCCAATAGTCCAACCATTGGAGAAAGTGATCCGACTACGGAGAGATAGTTGATTAAAACATATGGTCCTGCTAATTCTTCAGAAGAAGCCTCTTCAATTGCCTCCTTAATAGGAGTCTGTTGATAATTGTTTAAATCTGCACGCTTCAGTCCAGCGGCAATGATATTAGTGGTAGGTGCTTGATTTTCAGCACATATATTTAGCGCAGAATCAATATCTAATTGTTCCAGTGCTTTATCTACCTGTATCAGAGCTTCTGTATTTAACATCACTTTAGGTTGCACTGCCATAAAATTGTAAATAATTAATCCAAACCCTGCTATAGAAAAGAAAGTCAATGGGTACATCGCCCAACCCCCTGTTTTATACATATCTATAAGTGATTTATTAGGAATTGTACTTACTTGGTCAGTATCAATTACTGCTACTGTATCTTGAGCGGCAACAGAAACAGTACCTAATAACAGAATAATTAATACTAAAAATGCAGTCGATGCACTAGATGATTGTTTGTTTACTGTATTCATAATCGTTATTTAATGTTGTTAAATATTGTAGTTAAAATGTTTTTTACTTCTAAAAATTAGTATTCCGTTACTTTTCCAGCCCAAGGTGATTTAGGATAGAGTATGGTTAGTTCCTTCCAGACATTCTTTGCAGCAATACTGTCACCAGATTGAAGATAGCTATCGCCGATTAGGTATAAGTGCTCTGGCACCCAGGAATAGGAAGTTTGTGTGCGTACGAACCCGCGTGTTAGTAAATCTAATGCTTTTGTATAATCACCGCTTCTGTGCGCACGTGCACCAATTAATAGTTGATAAAGAGAAAAAATATCATCCTCAATGTTAGGTTTTTCAATACCATCAATTATACTAGAGGCCTCTTTTTGCCGGTCTGCTAAAACAAGGCTATATGCTAGCCATATTTGAAGATTTTTCTGCAAAGAAGTATCCATGTCTTTTTGAATGGATTGGTATAGTAAAATGACTGCATCATATCTACCTGCGCTGCGTAATTTATCAGCAGAATCCATAATGACTTTAATGTTTGCAGCATGATCATTTTTGTGGGGTAGGGATCGTGTTATCTCGATGACGCTATCCCAGTCCTTAATCAGCGTATACTTATTTAGTAATTCTATAGCCAATTCAGAATACTGTAGACTTGCATACTCTAAAGGTATTTTTGCTAGCAAATACTTTGCTTCGTCTAACTTGTCGGATTGAATCAATGAACGAAGAAGTATTTTATTAGCAGAGTGCAGTTGTGTAAACTCCTCTGGCAATCGACTAAATTTAATAAGGGGGTAGACACTTTTTCTGAGAATTTTAAGAGCACCTATTAGATTGCCTTTATTGACTAAAGATTTCGCCTTGGTGATTCCAGGTATGCTTACTTTTAATTGGCGAGCCATTTGTTCACCCACAGGCATTGAAACTTCACCAAATCCACCGTCGATTTCAGCAACCAACATGCCCTCTTTATAATACAAAAAATTTAAAGTCTGCATTGCGCCGTTGTTACTATACTCCATTAATACTGGAGATTCACCGTACTGATACCAATAGGAATTGCCATATACTGCGGCACTTGATAATAAAGTAAGAGCAATGAACAAGCAAAGGCGAGTGAATGTATAAATATAAATCATAACAAATCCTTTAATTGATTGTTTATGCTTCTATATTCTTTGGTGTCTTTAATAGCGCTAAGAGTATTAATAGCTTCTGTTAATGTAGAAATTGCATCGGACTTATTGCCCATCTTTAATAGTGATTGAGCGTCGCCTAAATAAGCTTTTGCGGAAAGTAGTATGAATTGTGAATATCCTAAGAACGTTCGTTCATAAAATCCATGAGCCTTCGCGTACGCTTTATCTAACATATAAGTATCGGCGATCTGCAGTAATGCCATTGCGTGAATTTTTCCACGCCACGCTGGAACCTTAAGAATATATTGATAGGTACTTCGCGCAGAATCAGTATCTCCTAAGTTACTCAATAATTCTCCCTTATGCAGCATAACGCTAGGTATTTTTGGACTTCCGGAAAACTGCTCTAATATTAGATCTAAGTATGAAATTGCGATTTGGGTATTACCTTTCTCTTGATTTACAACACTAAGTCTAGTCAGAGCTACAATGGAAGCATCGTCAGTTGGGTGCAGATCAAGTACTGTCTCCCAGGCCATAATAGCGAACTCTAAGTTGTTCTCTTTTTCGTGATCAGCAATAAATAATAGTGTGCGTGGAGTAGCCATACCTAAGTCATTTAAGTTGAATGGCTCATCGGGCCCTTGCTTTATATTACAACTATATAAGCCCATAAGCATACGAATTTCACCAATGCGATTACCTTCCTTAATACTGGTAAGCCTCAATTGATCAAAAAGATCCTCTGGCCTCTCAGGTGGGTACTTTTCTAGTTGTTCCTGGATAGGATTAGTTATGTCCTCTATTAAAACTAAGGAGTTGAGTAATTGTTCGCCAAAGCTGGGATGATTTCGAAGACGATTATACAGAGTCTGGTCGAGTAGTGGATTATAATAAAATTGCTCAAATAAAAAACCGGGATCCGTTATAATATTTTCCCTAAAAGCAGCATCTGTTTTCAACTTATCTAAGAAAATAACAGTTTCTTTAAGAGTTGTATATATGGAGCTGTATTTTTCCGCATAACTCTCGATCAATTCATCGATACCTGTGTCATTAAGAGTGCTATTTTTTTCTATTATTACATCCCTGTATAATTCAAGCATATCATTTGGGCGATGTAGCAACTGCATTGAACGACCTAGCTGTATAATAGCTTTCGTTCTACTCTTGGAATTTGGGCGATCTTCCAAATAAGCCGTAAAATGATCTCTCATTGCCTCGTAATTATTTGTTAACTCCAGTAGTTCACCTATTCTAAAGGAGCTACTATCAAAAATTTGATCCGATTTTGTTAAACTTCTAGCCTTGTTAAAATGAGAAATAGCAGTGTCCACTAAGCCATCTTGTCTTTCTACCTCTCCTAAAAAATAATAAGCTTGGTCACATCCTGTACCTGAGGGATACTTTTTAGTATAACTAGATAGGGTTTTTCTAGCGGTTGCTATATCTTGTAAATAAAATTCAGAAACTCCTTTTCTTAAAAGTGCATCTTCTGCATAAGCGCTAGTTGGATGCATTGATAATAATTTTGCGAAAGATTTTTTTGCCGCTTCAAAATCTTGAATCTGTAATTTAGCCATACCTCTCCAATAGTAGAGTCCATCCTCAAAAATAGAATTCGAATGCATTGATAGCCATTTGTCAGTCTGCTGAACAATTCGACTTAACTCTTCATTATGTATCCAATGCATAGCCCATACTGCTAGTAAGTTCGGGCTGTATCGATCAGTAGGGTGGGAATCCAAGAAGCGGACTACTAGAAAGTCAAAATCATCAATGCGCTGCTCTTCGAGTAAACGATTTGCCATTGCTGCAGTAATATCTGAATAATAATTGCCATCTGGATATAATTTACGATAGCGCTCACCAATCGAAAGCATCGTTTTAAATTTACCAATCTTTCGAGCATTAGAAAATGTTGCATAGTAGAAGTATTCACCTTGCTTCGAATCATTCGGGTTTGACTCTAATAAATCATAGAACATCCAAAATGCCTCATAGAGTCGGGAAGTCATTGTGTAGTTACGAGCCCTTCGAACCAAAAGCTCATTTTTCAGTGCTGGTAAATTCTTTAAATCATTAAGATTCCTTTCAAGGGATAACTTCTCTTGATGTAAGCGCTCAATTACGCTTGCTTCACTACCAATTGCTTTTCTTTGAAATATCTGATCCTGTTTAATTTTAATCTGTGTTTGATGATATTCAATCATCGAATCGGTAGTCTTGATTAAATTAAGTATAAGGGTGGCATCATTAAAACGTGCTTTTTTTACCATTGCATCACTTGCCTTAAGTAAAGCTACATTTAGCCTTGGTTTGTACCGTACTTCTGCTTCTTGAGTTAACCATGGCAGCAGCTCGATAGTCGCGTCATAGTCTTCAACTTCCATAAGTGCCTCAAACTTTGCGGCCGCACCTAAAACACGAGTATTGTCACTTGCCGCAGTACTCATTAGCTTATTAAAGTAGGGAATACCCTCTATAAGTCGTTTAGATCCGTAGTAAATCTGGGTGATATCCTTCATTAATTTTTCTCTTTCATTAGCTTTCAATGAAAAGGAGTACTTGCGATCTAAGATTGACTGCATTAATTCGATAGCTGCGTCTGATTTCTCTAACGCACGAAGTACATCTATGCGTTTTAAAAGTGCTGGCTTTAGATGAGGAGACTTGGGGTACTCTTTNTCTAAGCGATCATACCAGTCTAATGCTATNTTAAGTGCTGATTTATTATTGGATCGAAGATATTCTTGAATGGATGACGTACCNATNAAAAATATTGGATAAGCTANATCATATTCTTTGTTNTCAGACTTTTCTACACGATTAATTATTTCTTTTAAGTAAGGAGCAGCCTCAATTAGATTCCCTGATTCAGTGAGGCTGTTTGCCCTTACCTGCAAGTCAGTGAAACCCATTTCTCCTGGAACTAGGGCTAACGCACAATTCACTGATAGTATTAGATAATATAAACTAGCTCTAATAGTGCGAAATGGCATTTGAACAGATAAATAGTAGTCGATAAAACTAAGTAGAATAATGTAGATAAATGCCGCTCACACTTACTCGCAAATATAATATGAATTTTTTCTAGATACTATACTTTTAAATGCTGTATTAAATAAAATAACAGCATAATTAACCTTAGTTAGATAAATATGGTTCTATCGGAATTGCTAACTCGTAATTTGCTACAAAGGAATCACGGGTTTTCTCCGTTTTAAATAAGTACAATGCGTAACCGCCAAATCCGCCACCGCTGTATTTGCAAGCGATAGCTGTGGTGATTTCAGGCAAAGGAAGCATGCCTTCTTTTAGCTGCATTTGATAACTAATAGCTACTGAGTCACCCAGTAAGTTTAAATTATTTTCTTCTACAGCCTTTGCGGCTAATGCGCCAGCGCGCTCAATCATGTCGTAATCTCTCTCCTTATCGACTGCTCCCGGCGTGTCGTGCTCCATTCCAGTGTAGTAGAGCGCCATTTTCCCATTAAGTATAGCTCCATCGCGCTTGAGCTTGAGTCTTGGTCTATCGCCACTTTTCCAGACGCAGAGACCTGTTTCAGTTATCACTGCCGGATCTTGCCACCCAACACCGAGTTTTAACTCACTTTCTACGCCGGATTTTCCATTTAGAAGTGCCCACGCACCACTACCACCTAAACCNGAGCGTTTCTCATAGCTCCATGTGTTTAGAGATACGGTGGGTGACACAGCACAATTAACAATAAATGCACCTTTGCGTGCATATCTTGGTACGTCTAACCAGCCTCCTGCAAAGTCCACACGAACCGGTGCAGTATCTGGGGCTTTTATCCAATTTACTATCCCAGAACTTGAAACTGGCTCAAATAATGGCGGAGTCTTGGGCAATTTTATATAGGTTGCATTTAGCTCCTTACACAAGGCACGTTTTATGGACTCGTACTGATCATCCTCAGTAACAGCTAAAACATCTGGTTTAATTCGTCGAAATTCATCTTGAAAATCTAGTCCTATCGTAGAGTTTTCTCCCATAACAGCATCGTCGACTACTTCTAGAGCTTTTAATAATCCACGCTTATGCTCTTGAGGTATAGAAGAACGCCTATTTTTATGCGCCAAAAGAACCTGATCAGATGCAAAGCAGACAGTGAGATGATCACCTAAAGCCCGNGCTTCAGTAAAAAATTGTACATGACCAGCATGTATAATATCATAACAGCCTGATATAAATACCCTCTTCATAGTTNCTATTAAATACTACAAGTTAGCAAATAGTTAACTGTAAAGTGGTCCATAGGACTGGCATGCACGAAAATCTGCTGATTCAAGATCATCTGTTCCGAACGATCGCCACGCACTTGGTCGAAATATTCGATTACGCTCCACATTATGCATGTAAACAGGTATGCGGAGCATGGAAGCAAGTGTTATATATAAATTTCCTACATGCCCAGCGGTCATGACGCAATGATTGGCTCCCCAATTATTCATAACTTCGTAAGTGGAACAAAAGACTCCTTTCCCATTTAGCCTTGGGGCAAACCATGTAGTTGGCCAAGTTGGATTCGTTCTTGAATCGAGAGTATTGTGTACTTCGTCTGGCAAATCTATTGTGCATCCTTCTGCAATTTGTAAGCAAGGTCCTAAGCCATCGGCTAAATTAATACGTATCATTGTTGCATCCATCCCACCTTTGGTTCGGAAGCGTGAACTCATGCCACCTCCTGGAAAGTACTCTCCCATTGAAGGNTGCCAACTTGTTTGTTTTAGACATTTTTGCACTTCATCATCTGTAATATCCCAGTGGGATTTCATGGATGGTTTGCCGTCTAAATCAGATTGTTCTCCTGTACCGTCTAATGCAGCCGAACCTGAATTAATTAGGTGCAATATGCCATCACTAGCTAGACCTTCTAATTGATAACCTCCAGAAACACGCGATACAGCTTCCGGACTCCAGTAGGTACGTAAATCTGCGAATATCTGTGCGCTATTGGTCAATAGTTGACCAAAAAGCATGCCAGCCGCGTTAAGTGCATCATTTTCAGTGGCTAATATATAGGGTGCTCGCTTGCCATTCCAATCAAATGATGAGTTGAGAATTGCCTCCATAAAGTCCCCATTAGGGAAATAATCAGTCCACTGTCGTTGTCCCTGGAATCCAGCTGCGATGGAGAAATGGCCTTCCGACTGTTCGCCAAAACCCAATTCACTTAATTTTGGATTCCCCACCATCAAATCGCGACCTATTAATGCCATTTTTATCGAATCAATCCATTCTTTGTCGTGTTGATCACGAGTTCTTATATGCGCTTGGTCATTGTAATCCTTTCCTTCGTCACAATTTTTCTGCACCCATTCAAACGCTTTTTTAAACTCAAGTGGATCATATATATCGTTATCCATGCGACCGATAAACTCGGTCATATCGATGGCCTCAACTCGCATGCCTAAATACTTCTGCCAAAATAGATTGTCGACTACAGATCCTGCTATACCCATCGATGTGCCACCCATTGAAAGGTAAGCCTTACTTTTCATGTAAGCTACGGCTATGCCAGCTTTAGCGAAGCTTAGAAGCTTTTCAGTGACATCTTCTGGAATAGTAAGATCACCTGATTCAAGTACATTTTTGCCGTAAATGCCAAAAGCTGGTAAACCCTTTTGAGTATGACCTGCCAGAGCGGCGGCAAGATAAACTGCCCCAGGTCGCTCTGTACCATTGAAGCCCCAAATTGCTTTTGGGCGGTGAGGATCCATATCCATGGTTTCTGAACCGTAGCACCAGCATGGAGTAACAGTTATGCTTAATCCTACGCCCTCACGTTGAAATTTTTCTTCACATGCAGCAGCTTCTTTCACGCCGCCTATATTCGAGTCAGAAATTACACACTCTACCGGACTTCCATTCAAATAGCGTAGATTCTTTGTGTAAAAATCAGCAAGAGATTGAGCCATTGCCATAGTGCTCGTTTCAAGTGATTCACGTACACCGCCTAGGCGACCATCAATAGTCGGGCGTATACCAATTTTAGGGAATGTGAAAGGTGATGTGTTCATAGAGTATTTGTAAACAATAAGGTAAATTTAGAGTAGGTAATATAGGTAAGTTTTGTATAATTTACTAGATAACTACTATAGTAGATTTAGTGACTGCATCGATTGCTTATTAATTTGTAACTGTCGCTCTGCCATATGAGGCAGACTCAAATCCTCATTACACGTGGGAATCATTTTTAGTAAGTTCTCTTGGCATTGTTTAGTTTCGAGCTTTTTTGCAAAACACTTTTTTAATATATCGATAATTATATTGGTTGACACTGAAGCTCCGGGAGAGGCGCCGAGTAGGGCAGATAAGTTCTTGTTGGAATTTGTGATTACCTCGGTGCCAAAATGTACAATTCCAGCATCGCCGTCTTCTTTTTTAATAGCCTGGACGCGTATACCAGCATCTATAAGTTGCCAATCCTTATGACATGCATCTGGGTAAAAATTCTTTAACTCTTTAAGCCTAGTATTCATACTTTGTGAGCCCTGTTGAATTAAGTATCGTACCAATGGTAAATTCTGCACGCCTATTTTTATTAATGATAGTATNTTGTCAGCTCGTATGGAGGTAGGAAGATCTAAATAACTACCTTGTTGGTGTAAAAACTTAGACGTCCAAGCTGCGTAAGGACCAAATAGTAAAGCTTTTTCTCCATCAATGATGCGAGTATCCAGATGTGGCACTGCCATGGTTGGGGCTGCTCCTGGTGACATTCCATAAATTTTGGCAGTGTGTTGATTGACTAGTTTAGGGCTCTTGCTGACTAGCCATTGACCACCAATGGGAAATCCACCTAAGCCTTTAGCCTCATCAATTTTAGAGTTTTGTAAAAGAGGTAAGCTGCCGCCTCCGGCACCTATAAACACAAAGGCTGTATTATTTCTAATTTTTGTACCATCATTAAGATTCGAAATTTCTACGTTCCATCCGCTTTCAGTTTCCGTTAAGTTAGTGACTCGGTGTTGNGTAACAAATCCGCACCCTTCCTGTACGCCTAGCCATTCAATCATCTGTGAAGCGATCGCGCCGAAATTGACATCGGTACCATGAGTCATTCGAGTCATTGCAATGGGATCTTGACTACGACCTTCTAAAATCAACGGAGCCCACTGACGAATCGTTTCACGATCTTCGGTAAATTCCATGTCCTTGAAAAAATGATGCTGGGACATTTTACGATAACGTGAACATAAAAAATCTACCTGATCTTGGCCGTATGCGAAGCTTAAGTGAGGCACTCTATTTATACAATCTTTGGTATCATTTATTATCCCCTTGCTAGCTGCATATGCCCAAAATTGTAGTGAATGTTCAAACTGATGAAATATTTCAATAGCTTTTGTAATATCCACTTCTCCATCTTCGCCGTAGTTCGGCGTATAGCTTAACTCGCACAGGCCTGCATGTCCAGTGCCTGCGTTGTGCCATGCGTTGGAAGCTTCGCTCGATAAATTCTCGCTCGCTTCATATAATTGAATAGTAATGGATGGATCCAATTGCTTGAGTGCGACTCCTAAGGTTGCAGACATTATACCACTCCCAATTAGTATAACATCTGGATCTTTTATCTGCTTCTCCTCGCTCATATAAAATTTATTGTGTATATAATTTAATAAGTTTGCTAAATTTTGTCTTTGCCTTCGTCCATTTCTTTTTATCCAGAGGTTCGATTATTTGTACTGTATTTGAGTTTTGTGAAATATATCTAGCCTCTGTAATATTACTAATTTTTTTATCACTGATTAACTGACAAAGAATGTTACCCATTCCAGTGGCCTCTACCGGACCAACTATCACCTTTTCCCCAATAGCATTTGCTGTAAACTGATTAAGTAAGTGGTCTTGGCAACCACCACCTACTATGTGTAACTGTGTTGGAGATTGTGCTGTATTTCGAATTAATTTCTTCCAAACCTCGGCGTACCGCAGAGCCAAGCTTTCGTATATACAGCGTATTATTTCACCTTTTTCTTTAGGAATTAATTGATTTGTTTCACGACAGAAATTCTGAATTTTTATTTCCATATTTCCAGCGGTAGCAAAGCGTTCATCGTCAGGATCAATCAAACTGCTAAATTCTGCTGCTGAAGAGGCAACTTTAGCCATGTCATTGTAGGCTATTTCTGTTCCACACTCTGACCATTCACGCCTGCATTCTTGGATTAACCATAATCCGCTTATATTTTTTAAAAATCGTATAGTGCCATCAATGCCTACTTCATTCGTAAAGCCATCTTCAAATGAAGTTGTATTTATAACTGGATCTTGTAGTTCAATACCCATTAAAGACCACGTTCCGCTACTCAGAAAAACAGTAGCATTAGACTTGCTAGGAACAGCTGCGACGGCACAAGCAGTATCATGTCCGGCTACAGTAACTACCTTAACGCTATTTAGGCCATTTTTGGAGGCTATCGAACGCTTTAATTTTCCAAGTATTGTTCCTGGTTCGTGAATATCTTTAAATAAGCGTCTTGGTAATCCAAGTTCATCGATCAAATTATAATCCCAATTTTTTATAAGTGGATTGTAGAGCTGTGTAGTACTTGCTATAGTCCTTTCTTGGCATTTTTGCCCCGTTAAAAGGTATCCGATTAAATCTGGTGTAAACAATAGATCCTCAGCTTGCTTGATCAATTTTCCTGTAGCGACTTCTGCTAGTAGTTGGTATATTGTGTTAAAAAACATAAACTGAATACCCGTTCTATTATAAATTTCGCGTTTATCTACTTTTTCAAAAGCACACTTCATCATGCCTTCAGTTCGCTTATCTCTATATTGATAAGGTTGATCGAGAAGCTCCCCATCTTTGTTAAGTAGGCCATAGTCAACTCCCCACGTATCAATTCCTATACTTATTATTGAGTCACCGTAACGATCTGCAGCAGAAGATATTCCTTCTAATATATTTTTATACAGACAGTTAATGTCCCAGTGCCAACCAGTGGACAATTCGATAGGTGTATTTTTAAATCGTACTATTTCATTTAAANATATCGAAACCCCGTCAAACTCTCCTGCAATCACTCGACCACTTCCTGCCCCTAGGTCTACTNCTAGATATACACTCTTGTGCTTCACAATAAGTAATTTAGATTAAATAAAAAGTTTGGGTATACATGTACTAAATAGCAGCAACTTTTATATCTATACCGAGATCAACTATTTGAGAGACTACTGAAGATTGTATGCCGCAATCAGTTATTATACACGTAATATTCTCCATAGCGGAAAAGTAATACTCCGAATGACTATTTATCTTACTAGAATCCACTAGTAATGTTACTTTATCTGATATTTGTATTAACTGTTCCTTGTAGATTGCTTGTTGCTCGAAACCTTCACTTGCTCCACGCTCTATATCTAAACCTAGACATGAAATAAACGCATTGTCTATATGATGGCGGCGCATTGCATTAATACTATCNCCGCCAATAAAGGTGTTGGTTTTAGAGTGATATCTCCCTCCAGTAGATATGACATCTATATTATTATTATTTATAAGTCCTTGGATAACTGCTAGTGCATTTGTAATAACTCGAAAGGGTAGATTAGGTAACATATAAACCAAAGCCATTGCAGTTGTACTACTATCGAAGGCGTAGGTCTTACCTGGTTGTACGAAATTAAGTGCCATTTCAGCTATAGATTTTTTATGCGGTGTATTGATAAAACTTCTCTCTTCAAATGAACTGAGCGAAGGCCTGCCGGAGGTGCTACTAGCTCCACCGTGAATTCGCATTAATTTTTCTTCATCTGCTAGTATTTGTAAGTCACGTCGAATTGTTTCATCTGTGACGGAGAAGTTGTTTGCTAAATCTATGGTACGCACTGTGCCAAATTGATCCAATAGATTAAGAATTTTATTATGTCGTTCAATCGCTAACATAACTCTTATTTTTCAATTTTATTCGAATAAATAGCAAGTTAATATGTTGTAAAATGTTGACTTATTTGGATTTTTTTGGATAAGACTTTTTCATGTCTAATAGTTACAACATTTTAAAGTATGAGTGGGACGATAAAAAAGCTAGTCAGCTTTCGCCAGTTGAGCGTCTTGTATACCGCTCTAATATTCTAGGTAAGGATCAAAAAATTACTAATACAGGGGGAGGTAACACCTCGTCAAAATTAGACCATAAAGATCCATTAACAGGTGATACGGTTACAGTCTTATGGGTTAAGGGATCTGGCGGAGATTTACGTACTGCTACAATAGAAAATTTTTCTTCACTGTATTTGAGTAAGCTCATTGATTTACAAAAATTGTACTTTGAGGTCACGCCGAACGGTGTTAAAACTGCAGTTGAGGATAAAATGGTAGATATGTATCCACATACTATTTTTAACTTAAATCCTCGCCCATCATCTATTGATACACCACTGCATAGTTTTATTGGTGCTACTCATGTAGACCATATGCATCCGATATCATTTATTGCTATAGCTGCCTGTAAAAATTCTAAAGCTATTACAAATGAAATATACGGCGAAAAAATAGCTTATTTACCATGGCAAAGACCAGGATTCGATCTTGGCTTAAAAATGCAGGAAATTTATAATAATAATAAAAAGTGCGTTGGTATAAATATGGGACAACACGGCTTAATCAATTGGTCCGATGATGACAAGGAATGCTACACATTGACGCTCGACCTAATAGATCAGGCTGGAAAATATATCGATTCTAAAGACCGTGGAAAAAATTCTTTCGGTGGGCAGAANTATTCTGCGATAAGTACTGATTTGGCGCAGAAATTGACAATAGATATACTGCCTTTCTTGCGAGGTAATGTTTCACAGTATAATCGTTGTATAGCTACTGTGCATAGAGACACTTCGGTATTAGAATTTGTTAATTCCAATGATGCAAAACGTCTAGCGGAAATAGGTACCTCTTGCCCTGACCACTTCCTGCGGACTAAAATAAAGCCCATGTTCCTCGATTGGGATCCCAATAATGATACTATAGACTTACTAAAGGAACTGATTGTTTCCGGCCTTAATAAATACCGAAAAGACTATATTAACTATTATGAAACCTGTAAGAGGGAGGACTCTCCAAAAATGCGTGACGCGAATCCTACCGTCATTTTAATTCCTGGGTTAGGCTTAATTTCATTCGGTAAAAATAAATCGGANTCACGTGTTACTGCTGAGTTCTACAATTGCGCAATTGGAGTAATGCGAGGTGCAGAAGCTATCGATCAATACATTGGTTTNCCACGCCAAGAGGCTTTCGATATCGAGTATTGGCTTTTAGAAGAAGCGAAACTTCAGCGCATGCCTAAAGAGAAGGAGTTTGCGCGTAAGGTGGTAGTTGTAATTGGTGCNGGTTCAGGAATAGGCAAGGAGTCAGCGCTACGTTTTGCTAAAGATGGAGCGCACGTAATTTGTGCTGACTTAAACAGTGAATCGGCTCAGAAAACTGCTGACGAAGTTTGTGCAGAAGTGGGAGTAGGTATTGGCGTTAGCGGAACGGGCATATCTAGTTGTGGTAACGCCATCGCTTGTACNATTGATATAACCGATGAAGCTAGCATTCAAGAGTGCTATAATTTAGCTATTTATGCTTATGGGGGTATCGATGTAGTTGCATTAACTGCTGGGATTTTTCTCGCTCCCGATGTAAAGGGTCAATTCTCAAAATCTCAATGGGAATCAGTTTTTAGAATCAATTCTATAGGTCCTTACTTGGTAGCAGATTCGGCAAAACATATCTTTCAATCGCAAGGTAGTACTTTAAAAAGCTCAATCGTNATAACGTCCTCTGTTAATGCTGTTGTGTCTAAGAAGGGTTCCGTAGCCTATGATTCGTCAAAGGCTGCAACTAATCACATAGTGCGTGAGTTAGCTATACAATTAGCTCCTTATGCTCGCGTTAATGCCGTTGCNCCTGCTACTGTAGTTAAAGGCTCTCAAATGTTTCCTAGAGAGCGAGTAATGGCATCACTTAGTAAATACTCAATTGATTACTCTGAAAAAGAAGACACGGAAAGCCTTCGTGCAAAGTTAGCAAAATTTTACGCAAGTCGAACTCTTACGAATGAACCAATTACTCCAGAGGATCAAGCAGAGGCTATTTACTTCTTATCAAGCGATCTTGCCTCGAAGACAACTGGTCAGGTTTTTAACGTTGATGGCGGTCTACACGAAGCATTTTTAAGATAGTATCTAAATCGAAGCAGTAAATGGACACATTAGAAAAATTAGTTGCTCTTTCTCGTGAATTTGGTCGTGAGGATCGAAATTGGGCCATATTAGGGGAGGGTAATACTAGCACTCTAGCGAGCGAAGACAGCTATTATGTTAAGGCATCTGGTAGTTGCTTAGGGACTGCNAAAAGAGAAGACTTTACTGAAGTAAATTTAGGTTTAGCACTAGAATATATCAATCGTATATCACTAACAGACGAGGAAATTTTAGCAGCATTAGAATCAATCAAGGTGAAGAAAGAATCAAAGCTTCCATCCGTGGAAACTTTTGTACATGCAGTTTGCCTAAGTGAGGGTGACTGNCAATGGGTGGGTCATGGACATCCTGAATCAGTACTCTCTATTCTATGTAGTAAATTAGGCGCAAAAGCGTACTCTAAGCACATTTTTCCTGATGCAATAGTAGTTTGTGGGCGTTCTTTTGCATTAGTTCCATATGTGGACCCTGGCTTTAAATTAGCACATGCAGTACGTGACTCCATTCGCAGATTTAAAAATCTACATAATAAGTCACCGAAGGTAATACTTCTAGAAAACCATGGACCATTTATATTAGGTCAGTCCGATATAGATGTCATCAATACTATGATGATGCTAAATAAGTGGTCTAAGATATTAATCGCTAATCAGGCATTTGGTGGCGCTCAATATCTATCTAATTCTGACTCAGATCGCATCGAGAATAGATTAGACGAAGCTTACAGAAGAAAGCGCCTACTAGAAGAAAAACAATAAACGTTTTTTACTGTTCCTGCATGTGCCTAATAGCTATAAATCANTGCATTATGTTACGTTTAGTATTATTTTTCAATTTAGCTTGTTTCACTTTGTGCAATACCTATCTAGAAGCCTCTATTCATAATCCCGTTCTACACCAAGTAATCCAAGAGCTAACAGTTAGTCCACCAAAAGACCAGCGTACAGTACTTATTTATTCTCGGACACTTGGGTTTAGGCATCAGTCTATTCCATTTGGTGTTAGTGCTTTGACCTTATTAGGTGAAAAGACTGGTGCTTATAACGTAGTAGCTACAGAGGATCCTGCAGTATTTTCACCAGATCAATTAAGTAAGTTCGATGCTATACTCATGTTGAGCACTACAGGCGACGATGTAATACCAGAGGGCTCAGCACGTGAGGCATTTGAGGCCTATTTAAAAGGAGATAAGGGTCTAATAGGTATACATGCAGCGACTGACTGTCATGCTAATTGGCCCAATTATTTAGAGGCAATGGGTGGAATCTTTGATGGTCATCCGTGGAATCGTGACTCACTAGTTACATTATATAACGAGGAACCTAGTCACCCCATATGCAGCCATATTAATACAGGTGATCAGATTAAAGATGAAATATATCAATATAAAGATGATGAGCATTTTACGCGTGATAAGCTTCGCATCTTGCTAAGTTTAGACTTAAGCGGACCTAAGATGAAAAGAGACGGTATGAAGCGCTCAGACAATGACTATGCCGTATCCTGGATTCGGAAATATGGTGCATCACGAGTATTTTACTCCAACTTGGGGCATAATAGGGAGACATTTTATAACAAAATGGCCTTACAGCATTTTTTAAACGGCATTCAATTTGCACTTGGAGATTTAGATGCTGACTGCAGGCCTAGTGCAGTAGCAGGCAATCCAAGAGCACGGCAATTGCCAGAGCAATTTTAGATCCTATAGTACACTAATTCTAAATGAAAAAGATAGCGATTACTCGTAGGAACTTTTTAAGATCCGCTTCACTATCAGCCGTAACATTTCCACAAATTATTACATCGAGCGCACTTGGCGCTAACGGTGTGCCTGCTGCTAGTAATCGCATAGTCATGGCTGGATTAGGTATGGGCGGACGTGGAAATTCTGTGCTCACTCAATTTCTTGCGCACAAAGCAATACAAGTCGTTGCAGTTAATGATGTACAGAGGCAACAAATGAATTTCGTCCAAAGTAGAGTAAATGCTCATTATGGAAATTCAGACTGTTCGGCTTTTGAGGATTACCGTGAAATACTTGGGCGAAGTGATATTGATATGGTATTTTGCGCACCTCCAGATCACTGGCATGCGCAAATGATCATTGATGCTTGTAAGGCAGGTAANGATGTTATGTGCGAGAAACCTCTCACTTTAACAATAGGAGAGGGTCGAAAAATTGTAGACGCAGCTAGGAAATATCAGCGCATAGCAGCAGGTGGTAGTCAAAGAGTATTGGAAGACTACGGCTCGATGGCTTGTAAAGCTAATAGCGGAGAATATGGNAAGATCCTCGAAGGAAATGCTGATCCTGGCACACCTCCGTTTCAATGCCACCTAGGCAGTCAACCAATACCGAAAGGTTTAAATTGGGACTTTTGGTTAGGGCCCGCACCTTGGGCACCGTACCACGAACGCCGTATCTCCGGGGATTATGATATTCTTGGAAAAAAAGGCTGGAGGAGTTGGGAGGATTACTCTGGCGGTAGAATGACTGATTGGGGTGGTCATAAATTTGGAGGTTTGCTTCATGGTATGAAACTGGATCATACTGGACCTTGTGAAATCATCCCGCCCAGCGAGGACGAAGCAATGCAATTTCGGTTCTCGACAGGTCAGGCAATAAATGTACGCGATAATTTTAACTATCGNTGTGAAGGTGGTGAGATTCGATCTGCAAAAAGAGAAAGCGTTAAAGTACCACATGATTTACGTTGGTACGCGTCTGGAACTAGGACACTAGTTGAGGATTTTATTCACTGCGTCAAAACTAGGCAGAGACCATTTCGTGATGTAGAGTGGGCGCATAGAACTGCATCTTTATGTCATTTAGGCAATATTGCGCTTAAACTAAACAGGTCTTTAAAATGGAATCCTTACAAGGAGGATTTTATCAATGATGCAGAAGCGAGCACACTAGTGAATCGTGCTCGCCGAGGGCCATGGCAAATTTAATTTTCAGTACTCCATGAAATACGCATTTTTAATAGTATTGAATTTTAGTTACCTACTTAGTGTTTGTGCAGGTGTATGGAGCGATCTTGCAAACTATACTATGAATGATGAGGCAGGATATGTTCCTGAGTCTATTCACGAT
The DNA here is from genome assembly GCA_002699365.1 of Coraliomargarita sp. Classification (GTDB taxonomy): domain Bacteria; phylum Verrucomicrobiota; class Verrucomicrobiia; order Opitutales; family Coraliomargaritaceae. Next base: position 50,159 of record PAAN01000023.1, read on the forward strand.
CTAATTAATGATGCGTCAGTTGAGGAAATGATCCTTATCGAAAAACGCCTTATCGCCATTTTAAATGATAACAATTCTACGCATGATTCAAAAGAGTATTC
>PAAN01000024.1 GCA_002699365.1 Coraliomargarita sp.
GGCGCAGCCAATTTTCCAAATTTTTCTTGGGCTTAACCCAGCCTTATTTGGTTTGGCGATGACCATTCCTCGCATTTGGGATGCTTTTACAGATCCTCTGATGGGACGCATTTCCGATCGTAGTCAGTCACGTTACGGCCGCCGCCGCCCATACGTGTTCATTGGTGCGTTTCTTATGGCTATTAGCTTTATTACTATATGGATGGTGCCGGAAAACATGAACGATATGGGTACTTTCTTATGGTTAACGATCGGAAGTATACTATTTTTCACGGCCTTTACCATCTATTCGGTACCTTTCAACGCGCTAGTTTATGAGCAAACACCAGATTATCATGAACGCACGCGCTTAATGTTTTATTTAGCGCTTTTCTATAACATAGGAAATTTATGCGTTAACTGGTACGTACCAGCGACAAATTGGAGTGGTTTTGAAAGTCCGCTAGCAGGCGCTCGTTGGATAGCGCTGGGCTTATCGTTAACTGTATTTCTAGGCTTAGGTATTTTGCCAGCAATTTTTGGGAAAGAGCGATTTTACAAGGTCGCTCAAAAAGAGAAAAAAGAAATCGGGTTTATCAAAGCGATCGGGCAAGCCGCTTCTTCAAAGCCAATGTTGGGCTTGGTTGGCATCGTATTTGCGCTGAATTTTTGTGGGACCATAGCTGGAAGTATCGCGATGTACATTGTCATCTATTACGTAAAGGCAGGCGATGTGACAGGCGGGTTGGTCTTAAATGCGATGAATGGAACAGGCTTTGCTATCGTTGGTTTTTTAGGTATTTTTGCGTTGCGCTGGTTGGCGCTTAGATATGGCAAACGTCAAGCGATGTGCTGTGTGCTTCTACTGACCGCAGTTGGAGGAGTTTCCAAATGGTTTATTTTCACTCCAGAATATCCTCATCTGCTTTTATTGGATGCTGTATTAAATGGACCTGTTTGGGTTTCTCTTGGAGTAATTGTTCCTTCTATGATTGCCGATTTGTGCGATTGGGACGAACATCGATTCGGTGAACGACGCGAAGGAGTTATAAGCTCGGTATTTACATGGATTACCAAATTCGGTACATCCTTCACATTTCTTGTCTCGGGCGTCGCTTTATACTTTAGTGGTTTTGATGAATCACTTGGCGCAGACCAGCCAGATGGTACGATCACGACGCTACGTCTATTCTTTGTCGGTGCCTCTGTTTTAGCACCTCTCCTCGCAATATTCTCTTTAAAACTTTATGGTATTACCGAAGATAGTGCTTATAGTATCCGTAAAGAGCTCGAAGCTCGGCGCGGTGAGGTATAGTAGGAAACGATTCTTAAACGAATGAAAAAGATAATCAAATCTTGGGTGATTGTATTGTTGCTAGTTAATCATGTATTTGCAGCTAGTTCCTTTCAATCAATCACTGCTAATGAGGGACGTTTGGTTTATGCAGATGGTAGCGAGGTAAATTTATTTGGTGTAAATTTTCAGCCTATGCTTAGTTGGGAACACGCCGCTCGTATGCATAACCAAGGCGTGCTAATGCCATTAAAAGCGAAGGATTTGAAACAAGTAGCGGATGCAAGTTTTGATCAGATACAGCAACTAGGAGCGGAAATCATTCGGATGCATCTTCACCCGGCAGATTTTACGGATGCAGCAGGCAATCTAATAGAGACGATATGGTTGGATATGCTGGACTATACTCTGTCGCAGGCGCAGAACCGCGGCCTTTATATCTACTTAACTTTATTGAATCATCTAGATCATCAAGGAACCGAGTTCCCCTATAATCGTGAATCCTTTGCTGCAAAATATTCTCGTGAGGAATGGATGACGCAGCGCGAAGCGATTTCCGCTACCAAACGCTACATCGGTCAATTACTGAACCGAAAAAATCCATATAATGGGCAAATGTACAAGGCCCATGCTGCGCTTGCAGTTTTAGAACCAATTAATGAACCCGCATATGTGCGGTTTGAGAAATGGCAACTAACCAATAAAGGCGGTACTCGTGAGCAGTTTGATCTCTGGAGCTATAACAATACCAAGAGCTACATTAACGATATGGTAGCATTACTGCGTGCCGAAGGAATGACGCAACCGGTCGTATGGAATTGTGGCTGGGCTCGTTTAATAACTAAGAATCGGTCGTCATTTCGCGGGATCGCTGCATCGCATATTGATGCAGTTTCCTTCTGCCTTTATCCAGGGCAAGGCGATCTAAAGGTACCATTTTGGGAAAACACCAAAGATTTAAGTGAGCGAAATTATTTGCCATATTTAAAACAGTGCTCGGACAACTCGGACTGGCTGGGCTGGTTACGATCCGATGCTTTCAAAAGTAAGGCCAAGTTAGTATACGAATATGAAACTTTTTGTAATCAAAGCGCGTATCTTTATCCCGCAATGGCAGCATTTTATCGCTCCGTTGGTGCGCAGATTGCCACACAGTGGACCTATGGCCTGAGCTCTTATGCTGAATATTTGGGTGGCTCCCATGTCTTTAATATAAAGACTACGCCACGCAAAGCGGCCTCATTCATGGTGGCCAAGCAGCAGTTTAAAGATGTTTCCACGACCTACTCTTATGATTCGCGCTCAAGCGCTGTTTTATATGATGGTTGTTTGATTTACTCTGGGTGGCCTGAAAGCGAAGAATGGTCACATGCAGTACTTGGCAGTGAGAGCGAAGCAGTTCAATCGATAATTGGCGTCGGAAATTCGCCTTTTGTGCGCTACGCGGGCAGTGGTTTATATTCTGTTCAGCCATGCGAAAATGATGCGCTGCGCCTCACAATAATGCCAGACGTAGAGTTTATCCGTCCGCATTGGAAGGAGCTTCATACCGGAGAAATGGTGGTAAAAATCGACGATGCCTCCAAGCATCGCTTTGATTTACTGCTGCCAGATTTTGAAGGTGCTAGTTGGATCTACCGCAGGGATAACTGGCGGTGGCAGTTAGTCGAAAAGCTTGAAGGCACGATCAGCTTTGAAGCGCAAGCAGGTGAATATTTAATTGAGAAACAGCCCGTTCATATTAACCGTAAAGTACTAGAAGAAGGATGGGGGAACTAAGATGATACGTGTTCAAATAAAACAAGTACTATTATTTTTTAAGGCGGTCCTACTCACCTTCATGGGTAGCCATGCGGTCACAGCATCTGCCGATCAACCTAATATTCTTATGATTTGCGTGGATGATTTGAACGATTGGGTCGGTTTTTTAGGGGGGCATCCGCAAGCGAAAACGCCCAATATGGATAAACTCGCTAGTAAGGGTGTTAATTTTACTAATGCACACTGCACAGCTCCTGGTTGTTCACCGAGCAGAAACGCACTTTTATTNGGAGTAGAGCCGCATAAGTCGGGGCTCTATCCATTTTACAATCTTAATAATGTCAGCGCTGAGTCTTTAGACCGCTACATGCCAATGCCTCTGCTGTTTCGTGAAAATGGTTATGAGACCGTCGGGATTTCTAAAGTTTGGCACAACCCGGATAACAAATATCGACAAAAAGAGCAGTGGGATGAGTATGTAATGTATGGCACGGGGAAAAAGGATAAGGCGCTGATTAAAGAGAAAGGCTATCACCCCGAGCCNTTCAANAAGCGAACTATAGCATGCCCAGCTAAAAATCCTCTAAGTGATTTTGGTGATTATAAAGCTGCACAACATGCGGTACGGTTTTTAGAGAAGGACCACTCTGAACCGTTCTTTTTGGCAGTTGGCTTTATTCTTCCACACACCTCTTTTATTATGCCGGAGGCAAATTGGGATCGTTTTTTAGATCCGATTGCCGAGCCAGCAATAAAAGCAGATGATTTAAATGACGTACCGCTAGTTGGACAATCAAACGCACAAATCTATGTCGAAATCCCCGTTCGTCAGGATCAAGCATGGGAAGAAATTCGCCGCGGCTATCTCGCTTCAGTCAATTTCACTGATGACAATGTGGGGCGTGTTTTAGATGCATTAGGGCGAAGTTCCTACAGCGATAATACCGTCGTTGTGCTATGGTCCGACCATGGCTATCATCTCGGAGAAAAGCGGACTTTCAGTAAGTTCTCCTTATGGGAAGAGGCTACTCGTACTCCGCTGATTATTTACGATCCGCGCAATAAATCTGGTAATGGTCAAAGCTGTTCGCAGCCAATAGGCTTAATCAATATATATCGAACCTTATGCGAGTTATCAGGGCTAAAGACTCCGGACTATGTAGATGGTATCAGCTTAGTACCTTGGCTCGATGAGCCCAAGCTTCCAAAGGAGCGACCTGCGTTAATTACTTGGGGACGCGGAAACTATTCCTTACGCCTGAATCAGTGGCGCTACACCCGTTACTTTGATGGTACAGAAGAGCTGTATGATCATCATCAAGATCCACACGAATGGAATAATTTAGCCAGTCGTCCTGAATATAAAGATATGATGCAAAAACTTGCATNTACTTGGCTACCAAAACAGGAAGCCGCTCAAGTCACCTCTGGACGTGAATTGTACAACGTATCCGACGCAGATCAGCCAGAAAAAATGATAAAGAGCTACCAGCGCTACGTAAAAAGGTATAAGAAAGCTGGGCTNCTGCCTCCACTGGATTAACTAAATGCAACTTCTAAAGAGATCTATTTTACCNGNCTTAATGACGATTAATTGTCTGTCTTTATTACTAGGTGCTGATCTATATTCGCAACATTCAAAGCCGAATATCATTTTGATAATGACCGATGATCAGGGCTTTGATGATTACGGTTTTCGCCAGGCACCANTGGAAACCCCTAATATGGACAAGATGGCGATGGAAGGCGTGCGTTTTGATCGTTTTTACACTGCGCCAGCCTGTGCGCCTACACGTTCAGCTTTAATGACTGGTAGAAATTATTTAAAGACTGGGACATCTGCAGTCGGCTTTGGTGCGGAAGGTCCGCACCCGGATGAATATTTGCTTGGTGAGGCCATGCAAGATGCTGGTTANCAGACAGGCATGGTGGGTAAGTGGAATCTCGGCTTGTCGGATGCAGAACTCCCGTCTCGTCGCGGCTTTGACGAAGCTTGGCCAATTGTGCAAAAAGAAGTGCGCAGTTATGGGCGTTATACTCATTTTAACGCGCCTTTTTTTCATAACGGATTGTACGCTGGAGTCGAAGAAGGTTGGCAAGTCGAGCGTGTAACCGACAAGGCTATCGATTTTATTAAGACAAATCAGAAGAAGCCCTTTTTTCTCTACTTAGCTTATGCGCAGCCGCATGAGCCCTGGCTGTGCCCCGAAGACTACCAGCAGAAGTACATCGCTCTTGGTTTCGGTCAGGAGTATGCGATGTTTATGGGTATGATGGAACAGCTCGATGACCAAATTGGGCGCATTATGGATTCGCTTTCGGCAAATAACATCGNAGAAAATACCATTGTGCTTTTCTTAGGTGACAATGGTCCCACGCCTACAACACGTATTTTAGAGCAGCAGTCGNATGGTTGGTTTCGCCAGACTGGCAAATACTACTCCCTGAATAAAGAAGAGTGGGCACGTCGTAATCCTAGTGGATTACGAGGGATTAAAGCAACTGGCTGGGAGTGCGCAGTAAGAAACCGACTCTTAGTTTATTGCCCCTCAAAGTATGAATCCCAAGTNGTTGAGGACGAAAGGACTTTGGTTATGGATATTTACCCTACACTAGTGGAACTTGCTGGCGGTTCACGTCCTAGTTTTGCTCCCAAACTCGATGGAAAGAGCTTCGTTTCTTTACTGCAGGGAAAGAAAAATTGGCAAGCGCAGGATTATTTNACNTCTGAAGCAGGTAAGCCCCAGATGCGCGCTAATAAAGACGGCTGGTCTTATCGATTTAGCGAGCACACCCTGCCGCTAGAGAAGCGCAGCAGTTGCTTTTATTCAGGGGACTATGTGATTGTAAACGATGAGGGGGTTTGGTCGCTTTACGATATAGTGAATGACCCGNAGCAGCAGGTNGACTTGCAACAGAAAATGCCTGAAGAATTTTCGATAATGCAGAAAAAATATTACTCTAATTTTGATGAAATTTTAAGTGATCCTCATGCATTTTCTGATCCTATACAGGAGCTTAATGTGAGTAATGGACGCGAGGGCTACTTAGAGATAGAGGGCATCTATCGGGCAAAGGGTAGGGTTTCGGTGACCTGGGCGAATACATATTTTCATGAGATAAATGCCACGCAGGAGCTTAAGGTAGATGTTTCTGAGTCGGGCGAATATGCAGTGACCCTACGGGCGCTTGGCGTGCCAGCTGCTACGCGCTTACGCTTCGAGGCGGGCGCTTCACGTAATGAAGTCACCCTTACTAGCGGCAAAAAGTTTCACTCCATTGGTCGCGCACACTTAGAGGCAGGCAAGCAGACTTTTGCACTAACACTATTAGAAACTGCGGATCTTGATAAGATTGAAAAAATGGGCTTATACAGTCTTAGTTTTAGAAAAATTAATTAAAGTATATATGAAAGATGCTACACAGATATTTAAACGCCACGAAGGTGGGCCGCTTCTACACGTTAAGGACTTTCCTGGTAAAGCGCAGATCTATAATCCCGCGCCAGTTCAATATGGTGAAGAAACTATTTTGCTAGTTTCAGTCGTAGAGCATGCGGCTACTAAGGGATACGGTCGTGATGTTGGGCAGACTCGAGTGGCTCGTTCATCGGACGGAGTAAACTTCGAGCTTTCTGAGGAGAACTTTATCGATACTCAAGCTCTTGGTGAGCCGTGGGATCGCTACCATCATTTCATCGATAATAGAGTGACTAAAATTGGCGATTGGTTTTATATTATTACTCCAGTGATGGTGCAGGGCTTCGATTCGCCGATAGGTATGTTAGGGCGCACTAAGGATTTCAAGACCTACGAACGAATGGAAACGGTTACTCAACCAAAGAACCGTGGAGCTTCGTTGTTCCCTGAAAAGATCAACGGCAAATATTATAAGTTGGATCGTCCAGGTGGCGGTGACGGTGGAGATGGTGATATTTGGATTAGCTCGTCGCCCGACCTGGTGCATTGGGGTGAGTTCAAGCCAGTCCTCGCCGCAGGATATCGTTTTTGGAACGTCCAGAAAATAGGCCCAACTCCTCCGATTAAAACCAAACATGGATGGCTCGATATTATTCATGGCGTATTTACGCCTGCTGGTGGCACTTATTATTATATTGGCGCTATTCTACTTGATCTGAAAGAGCCATGGAAAGTAATCGGGAAGACGAACAGCTATTTGATGATGCCAGAAGAGCCGTGGGAGCGACACGGTAATTGTGATAATACAATTTTCCCCTGTGGCGCGATTGCAGATTATGATAAAGACCAGATTAGACTGTATTATGGTGCTTGTGACTATGCTATTTGCCTAGCTACAGGTTCTTTGAGTGAGACAGTCGATGCTTGCTTGAAGGGTCTTTAGTGTAAGCTTAACACAAGTTTGGTAGAAAACGGTACATAGCCATAGCTTCAAATTTTACACTATTATTGACCCGACTACTNAGTAATAAAAATAAAAGATGAATCGATTAAGAATACATTTTTTAAATATGACTGCATTTGTTTGTCTTNTTTGCGGCTCATTTGCCAAGGACAGTCGACCCAATATTTTAGTTTTGATCAGTGACGATCAAAACATGGATACTATAGGTGNATATGGCNCTAATTTTGCNACNCCTAATATGGATCGTTTGGCAAAAGAAGGGGTGATTCANACGCGAGCTTATACGACTGCTACTCTTTGCGTGCCAACACGCTACAGTTGTCTTACAGGGCTGTATCCTAGTCGAAGTACGAACNCTATTTTTGGCCCACTCTCTAAGCAGCCCTCTATTCGNAATGGCGCAGCTTTNNGCCCNGACGAGCGAACNATNATTCAATCNCTNCGNCAAGCAGGGTATTATACCGGNGTTACNGGTAAGTGGCATAATGATTTAGATCTGAAGCAATACTGGCAAAAGATNCCTAAAGATGCAGATCCAAAAGATCCGCTGGTTATCGCTGACTTAAAAGCNATCCAAGACGAGTTGCGAGTGCGCCTAAATAGATATGGTTTTGATTATGCAGAACATATAAGCGAAGGNAATNTAGAGTACTTTCCTGCAGCGTTAGAGCATCATAATATTGAATANACGATTAAAGGAGCAGTGGATTTCTTAGATCTTGCNCCTNAAAATAAGCCCTTCTTTCTATGGGCGGCATTTACTNCAACGCACGGACCACATGAGCCGATTGATTCAGGAGATGCGCGTAATACTCCAGAAGGCTANTCGGAAGATCACTTGGGACTTATGCCGGATCGGTCCGAGTACATAGATAAGAGCAAGCAATGGCGTAACANCNTAAAGGAGACAGTACTTTGGATGGACGGTGGCATAGGTGTTATCCTAGATAAGTTGGAGGAAAAGGGAGAATTGGATACTACCTTGATTGTCTTTCTTTCTGATCAGCAGAATGCTGGTAAGGCTTCACCATACGAGCGTGGCGCCAATATTCCTTTTATAGCTCGGTGGCCTGAAGCGATAGAGGCTGGAACAAAGTGTGAGACCTTAATTGATGTGACAGACATGGCAGCCACTTTCTTAGAGGTCTCTAAAGCCAATGTGCTTGATGGCATGGATCTGGATGGGAGGAGTATTTTGCCTGTTTGGCGTGGAGAGACCGATATTTTGAAAGCTGCTATTTTAACAGAGAGTGGATTTTCAAAAGGTATTATTACCAAAGATTATAAATATATCGCGATTCGTTATAACCAGGACGCACTAAATCGTGGTTTTTTGCCGCCGCAAAGTGGTGGAATTAAAGAGCATTTGGAACTAGGATCTTTCGAACTGTTGTGGGAAAAAAATCCATACGGACAGCCTCGTGATAATATTGGAGGTATTGTTGACCCAGACCAATTATTTGATCTTCAAAAAGATCCCGATGAAACCAAAAACCTCGCTAAAAATCCAAATTATAAAAAAGTAATGGAAGATATGCGATCACATTTGCGCAAATATGCGCGAGCTATTGGGCGACCGTTTGGGGAGTTTACTTACGAAATGAATTAACAGTTTCATCTAAATCGTCCTCTCGGTTAGGGTTAATTTATTTGGATCCTGATAACTTTCAACTGCGGCCAAAATCGGNAGGATAGTCAAAAAATAATGATTCTATTCTTCGGATATTAATTTTTTTGATAGAGTTCTATGTAATCAATTTCTAATTGATTAGGCCAGATTGTTGTGCTCGATGTCGGTGCTGCTGCTCTAACGCCGTTATTTAGTATAATATACATGCTTTCGTCAGGCCAAAGTTCCGGTCTTCTTGATTGGTTTTTATACAATGTATTTACTAGCTTACCATTGACCCACCATTTTGCATATTCATCTGTCCANTCCCATCCATAAGTATGCCAATTATCAGCATCATAATTTTGATCATAATTTCTAATATAATTGTAATCCCAAAATGGGGTTTCCCAACTTCCTGTAAATAAATGAGTACCCATTGCATCATAACCAATTGTCGGATCTACATAACCAAAATATTCCCACAAATCCCATTCTGGCCCCCAAACAAGATCNTCTGAAACAAGCCATATTGCTGGCCANACTTTTGANCCTTTNGGAAACTTTGCACGTACTTCAATGTAACCTTTGTTGAAGAAAACTTTTTGCATGGAGGTAACCCANCCTGAAGTGTAATCAAAATCGCGCGCAGGGCTTAGACCTGAATAACTTCTTTTTTGATTTCTTAAGATAAGGCTTCCATCTTGAACAAAACTATCTTCTTGAGTAACATAACCATCATACTTGTTATTGAGTAGGAAATCTCCACCACCATTATTTGGATTATCTGCTCCTGGGATTACATCTCCTGAATCAGGATTTTTCATGCCAATAAACCAGTTATTAGTATTTAACTCAGTCCCTGAAAAATGGTCAGCCCAAATAAGAGAATATCCTGACGGAACATAGCGAGATGCCGGTATGTCCCCAAGATCATCATCAGGTACCCTAGCAGAAACTCTATAGAAGTTTTTATCGGTATCTATAGCATATCTACTTTCCCAAAATAATTCACTTAAAGAAATATCCTGCTCAAGATTAGTTAAAGCAATAGCGCTCCAAGAATCTTCACTAAGATTTTCACTTTCATATAAAGTATAAACTAGTTCGTTATCTTTTCTTCTTGGGAATACAAAAAAATAATCGTTTTCCACCAATCTAATGTAAGACGACCCAACTAAAGTTGAATTATCATTGGATCCAGCAAATGAATATCTTTGGAAGGCTTGATTGTATAATTGCTCGTTATCAAACAAACTCTCTTCAAAAGCCTTATATTCGAAAGTATTTTCCTGGTACGGATTAAAGTCAAAGCTTTGCCCAGATTGTAAGCTCCG
>PAAN01000025.1 GCA_002699365.1 Coraliomargarita sp.
AACTCCGGTAAGTTTTTGACCGCCCTGCCAGTCACAAAGTCATATTGCTTGTTTACACTCTGCGCTCGGCACTGCCGCGCTTCCACGTTCTGTAGGCCTAATTCACTGGCTATCGTCTCCACAACCATGATTTTTTTACCAATAGAGTCGACCAGGGTAAACTTCGCCTGCGGGTAAGTAATCGCCATGATAAGCCCAGGAAAGCCACCTCCAGTACCCACATCAAGGACTCGAGCGCCCTGCATTAGCTTGAAATGATTCGTTATAGCGAGACAATGCGCTAAATGCCGAAGCTCTAAAAAATCAATGTCCTTACGCGAAATAAGGTTAATCTTCGCATTCCACTCACGTATTAGCTGCGCCCACTGCTNTAGGAGCGACCATTGAGATNCAGCNACACTGGGAAACTGAGCCTGTAAGGATGCCCATGGCTCCTTTTTTAACATATTAANTAGACCTCCTCACCCGATTTCGCCCCTGACTGCGGGCTAGCTAGAGCAGCGCGCTGGCTAACGCGCCTGTCCGCTTCCGTAATAATCGCCTCNCAACCAGCAAACTTGTGTGCGTCTAGGGTGAGGCGGCGCTTTTTATCGCCTACCTTGTACACGGCATAAGCAATGCCTTTCGACTTCCACTTTTTTCGGTCTATTTCTACAATCGTATCAAATTGGACCTGTTGGCCTTTAGTTCCGGTGATTGTATCTCCCGATGCGCGTACGCTCAAGCGATGATTCCACGCGACCCANAGAGCAAAAAGGGCGCTAANTGTGAGNAGCACCCANGCGATATTGCGCTGCTCAGCAATTGCAGCCTCNGTGCGCTCTTTAGGCACCTTACTGCCCTTGTAGCCAGCCTCTTTGGCATATCTTTGCCAAGCNANCTGCACCGAGGAACTGTCCGCATCTTTAGCGTCCCCGGAAGCCACTAAAGTATCCACAATTTGCGTGTAGGCNNNATGGCGCTCTGCCTCTTTAGGCCAGTAGTAATAACCGTCGGTAAGAAACCACGCGCCAATGCCGGCAAGCATAAAGAGCATAAAAAGCATACGGCGGCGCCACTGTTTAGAAATACGAGCCTCGACATTCATACCACTAGCGGTGCATCAAATACTTGAAACTGCCAATCTCATTTTTTAATTATTCTAGGCTCTTCGCTATTTCTCACAATATAATTTAACTAGAATAAACTGCAGTCTTCGCTTGCAAATACATATCAAGATATAATGATATCTTGATAATATAATGCCTACATCTACTTCCAGTATTCCACTCTCTAAGAAAGGACAGCAACTAGCTGCCCTCTTTAAGGAGCGCATCGTCTTTTTAGACGGCGCGATGGGCACCATGATTCAGCAGCATGATTTACGTGAAGAGGATTTTAGAGATGCCAGCTTGGCGGACGCTCCTGGTGACTTAAAGGGCAACAATGATCTACTTAGCTTATCGCGTCCGCAGTTAATTGCAGACATACACCGCTCCTTTTTTGCGGCGGGTTCAGACATTGTAGAAACCAATACCTTTTCGAGTACCAGCATTGCACAGGCGGACTATGGCCTCGAGCACCGTGTGCGNGATATCAACATAGCGTCCGCAAAAATCGCACGCGAAGTCGCCGATGAAGTCTCGAAAAAAGAAGGGCGGCCTACTTTTGTAGCGGGCGCGATTGGTCCGACCAATCGAACTGCATCTATGTCACCGGACGTGAACCGCCCAGAGTATCGCGCGACCAGTTACGAAGAGCTATACGCTGCGTACTATGAGCAAGTCGAAGCGCTGGTAGCGGGCGGGGTCGACCTACTGCTCCCAGAAACCGTCTTTGATACCTTAAATTTAAAGGCCTGCTTACATGCAATTGAAGACTTTTTTGAGACGCAAACCGAGCGCCTGCCCGTCATTATTTCTGTCACTATAACCGATCAATCCGGGCGCACACTTTCTGGCCAAACAGTGGAGGCCTCGTGGAACTCAATTCGCCATGCAAACCCGTTGTGCGTGGGGCTTAACTGCGCGCTCGGCGCCGATCTAATGCGCCCCTTTTTAACTGAGCTNTCCCGCGTCGCCGATACCAATGTGCACGTGTACCCAAATGCGGGGCTNCCCAACCCCTTAGCGCCTACCGGTTATGATGAAACCCCCGAGCATACTGGAGCTGCAGTGTGCGGATTCGCCGAAGACGGACTCGTCAATATGGTTGGCGGTTGCTGCGGCACTACGCCAGAGCACATTCGCGCAGTNGTAGATGCGGTCAGTCCGAACCCGCCAAGGGTGCTACCAGAAAGTGCGCCGGCTATGCGCCTTAGCGGACTGGAGGCCTCGACCATACAATCGCCCCAATCTTTCGTGCTTGTCGGAGAGCGCACCAACGTAACTGGCTCCCCGCGCTTTAAAAANATGATCACAGAACAGGACTGGGATGGCGCNCTGCAAGTGGCCGCCCAGCAGGTCGAAAATGGCGCTAACATTATCGACATTAATTTCGATGAAGGCCTGCTCGACTCAGAGGCCTGCATGACAAAATTCATGAACCTTGTCGCCTCCGAACCTGCCATCGCGCGNATCCCCATAATGGTGGACAGTTCGAAGTGGTCAGTAATCGAGGCAGGACTACGATGCGCACAAGGAAAATGCATCGTCAACTCGATCAGCATGAAAGAGGGCGAGGCTAGCTTCCTGGAGCAAGCGCAGCTTTGTCAGCGCTACGGCGCAGCCGTTNTAGTCATGGCTTTTGATGAAAAAGGCCAAGCTGCCACACGCAGCGATAAAGTTCGAATTTGTAAGCGCGCCTATTCGCTTCTTACTGAAAAACTTAGCTTCGATCCAAATGACATTATTTTTGATCCCAATATCCTAACAGTTGCGACTGGTATGGAGGAGCACAATAATTACGCCGCTGACTTTATTGAAGCGGTGCGCGAAATAAAAGTCGCTTGCCCANGAGCACTCACCAGTGGTGGCGTCAGCAATATTTCTTTCTCGTTTCGTGGCAATAACACTGTGCGTGAGGCGATGCACAGCGCCTTCCTTTATCATGCAATCGGGGCGGGCCTTGATATGGGAATCGTCAATGCTGGGATGCTTGAAGTATATGAGGAAATTGAGCCTGCCCTNCTTGAGAAAGTGGAAGATGTTCTACTGAATCGTAATGCCGAAGCCACCGAAGCGCTGATTAGCTTTGCTGAAAATGTAAAAGCAAAAGACAAGAAAGAAGGCGACACGAATAAACTCGCTTGGCGCGATGGTACTGTCGAAGAGCGCCTAGCACACGCCCTGGTGAAAGGCATCGTGGATTATATTGAGGACGACACCGAGCTTGCTCGTCAGCAACTAGGGCGTCCGCTAGAAGTCATTGAAGGGCCCCTGATGGATGGGATGAAGGTAGTCGGCGACCTATTTGGCGCTGGTAAAATGTTTCTTCCACAAGTCGTCAAAAGTGCCCGCGTTATGAAGCGAGCCGTCGCCTACTTGCAGCCATTTATGGAAGCAGAAAAGGCCGAAAATCCGAATACGCGTGCACAAGGAAAATTTCTCATTGCTACAGTAAAGGGGGATGTTCACGACATCGGGAAAAATATCGTAGGCGTGGTCCTTGCTTGTAATAATTATGAAGTGAAAGACCTGGGCGTCATGGTATCGTGCGATGCTATTTTAGAGGCTGCTGAAGAATGGGGCGCTGACATTGTCGGGCTTTCTGGACTGATCACTCCATCGCTCGATGAAATGATCTTTAATGCGCAGACCATGCAAAAACGCGGCTTTAAGCAGCCCCTGCTTATTGGTGGAGCGACAACTAGTAATGCGCACACAGCGATCAAAATCGCGCCCCACTACGACCAACCGGTCGTACGCGTCGGCGATGCCTCCTTGGTCACGGAAGTATGCAACCACTTACTCAATCCAGAAAAGCGTGGAGCATACGTTGAAAAACTAGACCAAGATCAAATCAAGCAGCGCGAGCGCTTTGAAGCAAGCAACCAGTCGGCTGAGTTTTTACCACTACAACAAGCCCGCGCGAAGCGCTTCACCTGTGACTGGTCGAATGCAAAATTAAAAGCTCCCAACGCACCTGGTCTTACTGTGGATGATGACATTTCGCTAGAGAAACTAGCAGACTACTTTGACTATTCGCCGCTATTTTGGACCTGGGGCTTAAAAGGGATTTATCCTAAAATTTTACAGCATGTAAAATACGGGGAACAAGCACGGAGCATCTNCAGCGATGCGCAAAAATTGCTCGATCAAATTATTTCGGAGCAACGTTTTCGCGCGCGCAGCGCAGTTGGATTATTTGCTGCGAATTCTTGTGGCGATGACATTGAACTGTATAAATCTCGTAGTGACCAGGAGGTGTTGCACGTGCTGCATAGCGTGCGTCAGCAGCAAAAAAAACCAAAGGGTGATACCTACTACGCGCTCGCCGATTTTGTGGCTCCCAAAGAAAGTGGCCAAGTCGATACCTGTGGTGCATTCGCCTGCTGTATCGAAGGAGTGGATACTTTTGCNCAAGAACTAGAAGAAGCGCATGACGATTATGGCGCTATTATGGTCAAAGCGATTGGTGACCGCTTTGCCGAAGCGCTCGCGGAGTACACGCATGCTCGTGTACGCAAAGAACTCTGGGGCTATGCCCCGGAGGAAGCCCTCAGCAATGAAGCGTTAATTTATGAAAAATATCGGGGCATACGCCCNGCTGCTGGTTACCCAAGCCAGCCAGACCATACCGAGAAAGCCATCATTTGGGAGGTTCTAGATGCAGAAAACCAAACTGGCGCTAGCCTGACAGAAAACTTTGCGATGAGCCCAGGAAGCGCCGTAAGTGGGCTATACTTTGGGCATCCAGAAGCGAAGTACTTCCAGGTTGGCCCAATGGCCAAAGACCAGTTCGAAGACTATGCGAAGCGCAAGAGCTTAAGCTTGGCAGAGTGTGAAAAGTGGCTTGCGCCGAACAAGGGCTATTAAGTGCATACGGTCTTTTGAAGCTGTTACATAAGTCACAAGCTTTTTTGCTTTCACGCTAGCATCCTTCACTGTATCTAAAGATTGTTAATGACACTCTTTCAAGCCACCCTTCTTACTGGACTATTTTTAGTGGCCTTCGGGACACACTTTTTTTGGCATGGAATGGCCTCTGAGGCTACCTGTAAAGGCTTTCCGCGCTCAAAAAATGCTGCTTATGTACTTATGGGGCTCGCATCTGCATGGTTTTTGTACCACATCTGGCAACTTGGGCCCGCTGATTTTGGGCAGTATAAAAAAATAATTTTTGCTCTCTTTTTATTCGCCGCAATAGGATCTTTTTATTTTGTTCCAGACTTNCTNGCAGTTCGCGGGCTAGCCGGCCTTGTACTGCTCAGCGCTAGTGCGCTCCTAGATGCCGCCTATATGCAAGAACCACAAGCTAGACTCTTTTTAGTCAGCTTCGTTTATCTCGCAATAATTGTCGCCATCGTATTAGGCGGAAGTCCGTACCGGCTACGTGATTTTTTTGATTGGCTGTACCGCCATCCCAAGCGCCCACGCATGTTGGGTATTGTGTTTACTGCATATGGGCTACTGTTAACAGCTATCGCCTTTCTCTACTAAGCCATAAAGGAATGAATCCATCTGGCATATTGCTTATTGTATCTGGGCCCGCAGGGAGTGGTAAAACAACGGTCTGTGAGCGTTTGTTAGAAGCGACTTCTAACTTGCAGCGCATCATTACCGCGACGACTCGGAGCGCGCGTGGAAACGAAAAAGATGGTGTGGATTACCACTTCTTAAGCCGCACTGACTTCGAAGCAAAAATTGCCGGTAACGAGTTTTATGAGTACGCGCGTGTGCACAATCAACTCTACGGCACGCTAAAGAGCGTAGTTCAAGAAAAGCTGTTAGGGGGCACCGATTTGTTACTCAACATTGATGTACAAGGCGCCGCCCAATTGCGCGAAACCGCCAGGACTGATTCTGTGCTTAGTGGCCGTGTCACGACCGTCTTTATTATGCCTCCTACGCTTAAAGAGCTCGAAAAAAGACTGCGCGGGCGCGGCACAGACAGTGCACTCGAAATTGAGCGTAGAATGCAAGTTGCCGAAATAGAAATCGAACAATCTGTCCACTACGAATCGGTATTAGAGAGTACCGATAAAGAAGCTGATTTTGAACAACTGCGCACAATTTATGCACGCGAAAAGCTACGGCTAAACTAAGCCCCCCTCAAAGATCTCCGCAAAGTCACAGAGTATTTCGACTGCGCGCTCAAAGCGCTCGCGCTGCTGCTCTTTGGCAATCAATCCAAGCTCTGTATAAGCGAGCGTGCCTTGCCCAAGGTAGATTGTCGCCCTAGTTCCCTGCAATAATGATGCAATTGCTTGTTGGCCGGTCTTATCGAGATGCATCGCGAGTCGAACGCCATCACTGGTGCGCACATCTACTAGTTGATCAAAATTTGTATCACCACTAAGCCACCTCTTTTTTTGTTTACTGCCCCGTTGGCGCAAATTTCCTAGCATACCACTTGTTGTCATCTGCAAAGTAAAGTCATCGAGATTCTTAAGTGCTAATTTAATTACGGTCTCGGTCTGACGTGTATTTTGTATGCCTTTACTTGGCACGGATATAGAAAGCTCTCGTCCTCGGTATTCTCCGTGCACAAATGGTTCTGGGCGTATAAATCCTGCTAGTTGTGGCGGCGCTTCGGTTACCTCCAGCGTGAGGTGCTCGGCTAATTTATAATACTGCGCAGTAATTTTAGTTGAGGCGCCCTTAACCAAGCACCAAAACAAAGCCATTAAAGCTACCACTAGTCCTACAATTGTTAGACCTGTTACAATCATAGAGTTTTCATGCATCTGTAAATCATCTCTGGCGAGCATGAAAAAAGCCTTGAGCATAATGAGTTGCACGATGCGAGCAGTCAGCTAATAGTTCTGTCTTCGATAATTTAGCCGCACCATGCCAACGACTGCACGATTTAGTCAAGAGTCCCTACTCTTTAAACTTTGCTGGGAAGACCTAGACGCTGAATACCTACGCCAGCTTATCGGCCTCGCTAAGATTGAAGACTTAGCTGGGGCAGGACTTGCGAAGCGACCCGCTCGCTTAGGCGACGTAACTACTGCCTTGATGCCAGAGGGCGCGATCGGTGAAGCTCAAATTACCGCGCGCGAGCCCATGGTTGTTTGTGGCTTAGGTATGGTACAAGCAGTTCTCAATGCATACGGCGAAGGCTGTAATTTTTCTGCAACAAGCCAAGACCAAGCAGTCCTGCGGGCGGGCGACTTACTTGGCACAATTCATGGTCCTTCCAAAACCTTGCTGCAAGCAGAACGTATTTTACTCAACTTTCTCCAACACCTGTGCGGCATAGCAAGCGAGACGGCAGGCTATGTAGCTACTTTAAGTGGAGGTGATACCGCTCTTTTAGACACGCGAAAAACACTACCGGGCTACCGCACTTTACAAAAATACGCGTTTGCTTGTGGGGGTGGCTACAATCACCGCATCGGTCTTTTTGATAGAGTCCTGCTAAAAGATAACCACCTCGCCGTGGCCGGCGCAGCAGGCGGGGCTAGGCTGTATGAAACTGTGTCGCTTGCACTCGCAACNTGCGGNGAATTACCGGTCGAAGTAGAAGTTGACNAAATTGAACAAATTACTCCGGCGCTTGATGCCGGCGCAGATATTATACTGCTGGATAACTTTACTATTGAGGCCCTTAAAGAGGCCATCGATTTAATTGATGGACGAGCTCGAACGGAGGCAAGTGGGGGCATTACGCAGGCGAGCTTACAGCAACTCAGCCCCCTAGGACTCGACTTCATTTCCACAGGTGCCCCGGTGCATCAAAGCAGGTGGAAAGATATCGGATTGGATTGGCAGACAAATTAATACACTTACATGGAGCGAACACAAACAACGTATCGACAAGTAAAAATCGATAGTGATGAGCAAATTATACTAGATGCGTTGCTGCTAGCTGGAGATACTTTTGTTTCCGGCACTCGACTAGCAGAAAGGCTCGGGGTATCACGCCCCGCAATTAAGGGGAAATTAGAAAAATTACGCACAGTAGGTTTTGACTTTGAGGCTGTGCGAAATCGCGGATACCGGCTCACAAAAATAACGAGTGTTTTACATCCAGGCTTGCTGCAGCATCACCTCTCTACCCCCATCGACATTCTCTACTTTCCGGTCGTCGACAGCACTAACAGCGAAGCCGAACGGCTCCTCTCATACGGGCAGAAATGCCCTTTTGTAGTCACCTCTAGCTGTCAAACTAATGGGCGTGGACGCATGCGCCGAGACTGGTATAGCGCTTCCGCAGACAATTTATATTTATCGGTTGTTTTTGAGCCCAACTCGCCACCTCAAATTCTGCAGCACTTTACTCTAAACGCCGCGATTTTCCTCTGTAAAGCCCTACAAAAATTCGTTCCTAGTGCTCCACTAAAAATCAAGTGGCCCAATGATTTACATTGTGAGGGTCGTAAGTTCGCAGGTATGTTAACGGAAGCAAAAATGGACGCAGATGGGTTAAAGGCATTAATCTTTGGCATTGGTATCAATATTAACAGTAACCCCATGGAGTTACCAAAAGAGCTGCGACAAANNGCCACTAGTCTGTATGCCATAAAGGGCCGCGAGTTGCCTATTAACCTCCTCACGACAAAAGTGATTGAAGCGATTTATAATGCTTACGACAGTTGCCTTGCTGGCCATTCGGCAACGAACTTAAAAAAGGCATGGGGCTGTCTTGATTCACTGCACGATAAATTTGTGTGTGCCGAAGTCGGAGATCGCGAGATATCTGGTATTGCCCGTGGAATTGATGAGCAAGGCGCTCTGCTAATTGACTGCGCTGGCCATATAGAGCGAGTGCTCGCAGGAGANGTACACTTAAAAAAGTCGGCGCAATGAAGGTTTTACTAACCGTATATTGTGCCGTAGCTTCGCATGTATTCTTTATAAAATTTCGCTTAATTTATGAAAATTCTGTGTATCGATATCGGTAATTCCTCCACCCATTATGGCCTAGTCGAAGGCCAATCAGTCGAGCGTCTTGGTGAGATAAGCACCACTCTTTTAAGCGAACAATTTACTTCGTCCTTTCAGCAGCATTTCGCTCAGTTACTGCCCCTCGCAAGTGGTGTGGCTTTTTGTTCGGTTGTCCCTTCGGTTAACACGCTAATTCTAGGGCAATTACAACAGAGTGATCAAACGCTGTTTCATCTAACCCACCAAAACTGTAAAGGCCTTACTTTAGTGTACCCAAATCCTGCAGAAATTGGGCAAGATAGGCTCGCTAATGCGCTCGCTGCACAGGCATTTTATGGAGCCCCTGTAATTGTTATCGATATGGGCACTGCTGTGACTTTCGACATCATTAGTCGGCGCGGATATGAAGGCGGTATCATAGCGCCTGGACTTCAAGTGATGACAAACTACTTGCACGAGCAAACCGCACTTCTGCCAAAGCTTCTGCCGGAAGATTTAATTAGTGCAGGTGGGGCAATCGGGAAATCTACTGTGCACGCAATGCAGTTAGGAGTTACCGTAGGCTTTTCCGGCATGATTGACGCATTAACAGTGCGGGTTACGGAAGAATTGAAGGCACAAGAAAATATGGATCCAATAATACTATCGACCGGCGGAAGTGTCGCCAATCTACACAAAGAATGGTCGAGCAAAAGTCAATTTGTAGAAACTCTGACCTTACAAGGGCTTGCCGTTGGATTCAACCATGCGTATAGAGAACAATAATTCACACGCAGCAAAGACTGCTGCCACGCTTTAAGCGCGGCGACTGCGTCCTTTGGCCAACTTCTGCGCAATAAGGTAGCGTACGCTTGAATTTAAGCGCTCCACTTCGGCAGGATCCGTTCCTTCAAGCTCAGCCTTTTTAAGGGCTTCCTCAGCGCGCGCCTGTGCGGACTCTACCTCGCCAAGATCAATCTCGCTTACAGTTATAGCCGCTTCGGTAAGAACTGATAAAGTGTCCCCTAATACTTTTACAAATCCATGATCCACCGCGATCGATTCAACACTACCATCTTTTGACACCTTTAGTTCTCCGGCAACTAGTTTTGTTACAAGGGGAATGTGGGTAGTACGCACACCAATTTCGCCAGATTCAGTGGGTATCTCTACNCCATCCGCCTGCGACGAATAAACCTTCGCGTCGGGGGTTATAATTTCGAGTGTTAACATACAATGAGAAGTCGTTCTTCGTTACGTAGTGCTTTACAAAAAGTCGCAATCATGCGTTCGCACTTTCTTCAACCGTATCCATGGAGCCCTTCATATAAAGGTCGTTTTCGGCTAAATCATCACAGTCACCATCCAGAATCATTTTGAATCCCTTTATGGTATCGGCAATCGATACATACTGCCCAGAAATGCCTGTGAAGACCTCCGCAACGTGGAATGGCTGAGAAAGGAACTTCTGTACCTTTCGAGCGCGATACACAATCTGCTTGTCTTCAGCAGAAAGCTCATCGAGGCCTAAAATAGCGATAATGTCCTGCAAGTCCTTGTAGCGCTGTAAGACGTTTTGTACGCCGCGAGCGACCTTGTAATGCTCCTCTCCCACAATTGCTGGGTCGAGTGCATTCGAAATGGAAGCTAGCGGATCTACCGCAGGGTAAATGCCAAGCTCTGCGATGGAGCGCTCTAATACAATTGTCGAATCTAGGTGAGCAAAGGTATTTGCGGGAGCAGGGTCGGTCAAGTCATCTGCCGGTACATACACCGCCTGGAAAGAGGTGATGGACCCCTTCTTCGTCGATGTAATGCGCTCTTGAAGATTGCCCATTTCGCTGGAAAGCGTCGGCTGATAACCCACCGCAGACGGAGAGCGACCAAGCAATGCGGATACCTCAGCGCCTGCCTGTGAAAAGCGGAAAATATTGTCCACAAATAAAAGAACATCTTGGTTTTTTTCATCCCGAAAATACTCCGCCATTGTTAGGCCTGATAGCGCAACACGCATCCGCGCACCCGGCGGTTCATTCATCTGTCCATAGACTAATGCCACTTTAGAGTTTGGAATGTTTTCTTGGTCAATAACCCCCGCATCAGACATCTCATGATACAAATCATTGCCCTCGCGTGAACGCTCCCCAACACCAGCAAAAACCGAATAACCGCCATGGCCTTTTGCGATGTTGTTGATAAGTTCCATAATAACGACCGTTTTACCCACACCGGCTCCGCCAAATGCTCCAACTTTACCGCCCTTTGTGAAGGGACAAATTAAATCAATAACCTTGATCCCGGTTTCCAGAATCTCTGCTTCAGTCGCTTGGTCTACCAATTCAGGAGGCATGCGGTGGATCGGGCGACGCTCGTCTGTAGCTACCGGACCTTTCTCGTCGACCGTATCACCGGTTACATTAAAGATGCGACCCAAGACAGCCTCGCCAACAGGCACTGAAATAGCTGCCCCGGTGCCCTTTACTTCAATGCCTCGAACCAGACCATCGGTTGAAGTCATAGCTACAGCTCGTACTAGGCCGTTACCAAGGTGCTGCTGCACCTCAAGCGTGAGAGTTTTCTGCTCACTGCCGACTGTATAGTCGATAGTGATTGCATCGAGGATATCTGGGATGTTGTCCTCCGGGAAGGCGGCGTCAACAACAGCGCCGATGACTTGTACAATTTTACCATTAGTGCTCATAATAAGAGAAGTATGCGTTAAATTTGGTCGTTAGTTAAATTTATATTAATTTGCCGCAGAAGCTGCGGCAATTTCGAGAATTTCTTGAGTAATCGCTGCTTGGCGCGCCTTATTGTAGTCCAAAGTTAGGTCATCTACCAATGTAGATGCATTGTCCGTGGCTGCCTTCATGGCGACCATNCGCGCGCTGTGCTCAGCGGCGCGGCTTTCCANCAGTAATTGATGAATGATNACTTTAACATAATGGCTAGGGAGCTCTTGGAGTACTTCTTCTGGGCTCGGCTCGAAGCTCATTTCTCTTTTATCGCTGCGCGCCTCGATTAATGCACCCTCTTGGCCAGTTCGTTTACTCAGCTGCTCAAGGACTTCTTGCAAATCCACGATAGGCAACAATTTTTGCAAGACTGGTTCTTGTATCAAAACATTAACAAAACTCGGATAAGCAATCTCTACTGTATCAATTTCCCCTTTGTTATATGCGTCGATCACTAGCTTAAGCATGGCGCGTATTTCGCTATAACTAACCTTATCAGATACAGTAAAGTCGGCGACAAGATTTCGCTGCGTACGAGAGATGAACTGGGTACCCTTACGCCCGACAGTAATAAATTTAGCATCCCCTTTAACTTGATCGATTACTTCACGAAAAAGATTGGTGTTGAGCGGTCCACAAAGTCCCTTGTCCGTAGAAAGAAGAATGATGCCGCGAGTTTTAACCTCCCTATTCTCAAAGAACGGGTGCGATAGTGTTTGTCCGCTAAGCTCTAACTTTTCACCGACTGTATCGAGTAAATCTGCAAGTAATAAAGCATACGGACGCCCAGCTACTGCAGCATCTTGGGCGCGCTTCATCTTAGAGGATGACACTAGCTGCATGGCGCGTGTAATTTGCCGGGTATTTTTGACCGATTTTATTCGGCGGCGTATGTCGCGTAGATTTGCCATGTTATCTTAAAGACCTAATTGCCCCCTTCAGCCTACTTTAGGCAGATTGCCCAGCCTTCCATTCTTCCAAGGAACTTTTCAAGCTAGCCTCAACATCTTCGGAAAGGACTTTCTTTTCGCGAATCTCATCCATTAACTTAGCTCCACGGGTTTCGAGAAACTCGCGTAAGCTAATGGTAGCTTCGACAACCTTAGCCGTGTCAACCGAATCGTAGAAACCATTTTGTACTGCCCAAATTAGGGAGGTTTGTACTTCAACAGGTATTGGATTAAATGCGTTTTGTTTAAACAATTCCACCACGCGTGCACCACGCTCAAGCTGCGCCTTTGTCTTTGCGTCTAAGTCAGAGCCAAACTGCGCGAATGCCGCTAACTCACGGAATTGGGCGAGTTGCAATTTAACCTTACCAGCAACCTTCTTAATCGCCTTTATTTGCGCAGCTGAACCCACCCGTGACACGGAAAGACCAACGGAAACGGCAGGGCGAATACCTTGGTTGAATAAATCCGTTTCGAGGAAGACCTGCCCATCGGTAATCGAAATAACATTCGTAGGAATATATGCAGAAACATCACCTGCCTGCGTCTCAATAATTGGCAGCGCAGTAAGCGATCCATTGCCATTGTCTTCATTCACGCGAGCAGAGCGCTCTAGCAAACGTGAGTGCAAGTAAAAGACGTCGCCCGGATATGCCTCACGCCCTGAGGGTCGCTTTAGTACAAGGGAAATTTGACGATAGGCTACCGCCTGCTTGGACAGATCATCATATACAATCAATGCATCCATGCCGTTATTCATAAAGTACTCACCCATAGATGCTCCTGAGAAAGGGGCTATGTATTGATTGGCTGCATTGTCGGCAGCTGGCGCTGCAACAATAATCGTGAACTCCAGTGCGCCAGATTTTTCTAATACATTAATCGTGCGAGCAATATTTGAATTTTTTTGACCAATCGCTACATAAATTGAATACACCGGGCGAAACCCTTCTTGATAGGAGCCATCTTCGTTGCGGTGCTGATTATTNATTTTTGCCTGATTAATAATCGTATCGATAGCAATGGTGGTCTTTCCAGTGGCGCGGTCACCAATAATTAGTTCACGTTGGCCTCGACCAATTGGAATCATCGAGTCAATTGCCATAATTCCAGTTTGCAGGGGCTGGTCGACCGATTTACGCGGNATAATGCCTGGGGCAATTTGGTCCACTGGATAGGTCTGCTCAGAACTTATTTCGCCCTTCCCGTCAATCGGGTTTCCAATCGCATCAACGACTCGACCAAGAAGACCCATGCCTACTGGCACAGAAAGTAATTTTCCGGTGGTCGACGCCTCGTCGCCCTCTTTAAGCTTGGAATAGTCGCCCAAGATAACGCAGCCGACTTCATCCTCCTCAAGATTTAAGGCTAGGCCAAAAACCCCAGAGCCAAAATCAATCATTTCATTATACATGACCCCGGACAAGCCTTCTAGCTTAGCGACTCCGTCGGCTATGGTCACAATTTTACCTGTGTTGGTTTGTACGGCGCCTGCTTCAAAAGAGGCGATTTCATTTTCGATTTGTTCGACTATTGAGCTCATGAGAAAATTTAGGTAGATTTTAAAATTATAAGAATACGAAGGAAAAATTTCTAGTTAACTTGATGGGCTAAACGGCTTAACTGCCCAGCGATGGATGCATCATAAAGATCATCGCCGATGCGCACACGCACGCCTGCGATTAAAGATTCTTCTGTAATGGAGCGCGCACGAATGGAGCGCCCATAAATAGTACTGTAATGCTGCTCTATAGCTTTTAGGGCCTCCTCGCTTAGGGCAGAAGGAGCCGAGACTTCGGCTGTTTGTAAAGCAATCTCGCGGCGAACGTGCTCTAAGTAGCATTTTAATAATGTAAGATAGCGGCGTGGCTGCACTTGCTTTAAGCCTGACAAAACTTGGTCAACTGTACTGCCGCTAATAATTCCTTCGCTGTCTTTAGACAGTNCGACTAACTTTTTAGCTAGTTGAGAAATTTGCTTGTCACGTTTCATGTTACTAAAACTCAGTCACTTAATTTTGGCTGCTTGCCAATTCTTTTGCTGCTGCCTCTGAAAAAGTTGCTTTTTCACTATCCGATAAATCGCGGCTTAAGACCTTACCTGTAGTAGCGACAACCAAACGAGCAACCTCTTGGCGCACTTCAGACAACATCTTTTGTCGCTCGAGCTCGGTCGCTTCACTTGCCTTACGAATAATTGATTCCGCCTGAGCGGCTGCCTCTTGGGTCTTCTGCTCGATCATTTCTTTCGACTGTTCCCGTGACTCGCTAAGAATGCGTTGCGCCTGAGCGGCCGCTTCTTTAACCTTTTCAGCTCGCTCACGCTCTGCTTGAGCTAGTTGCGCCTTCATCTCCTCNGCATACTGTAAACCTTCAGCAATTTTTTGTTGGCGCTCTTCAAGCGTTGCTGCAATTGGCTTCACTGCAAATTTATATAAAACTGCTGCGACTAGTATAAAATTAACTATCTGGGCGATCAGTGTGGGCCAAGTAACGCCAAACTTCCCTGCTATATCAGCAATCACACCTTCGGTAGCAGCAGCTTCTTGCGGTGCGGCTGCAAATAACAAAGCTGGAGATAGTAGCGTAATTAATAGGGCGGCAGTGCGAATCTTCATGATGTTTACATTAACAGATAAATTATCGAATGCTGGTGACTGGTAATACAGTCACCAGCAATACTATTTAAGCTACTTTACCGAGGAATATAGCGAAGAAAACAATCGCTTCGGCAAAGGCCATCGCGATAATGGATTGAACCAGTACTTTTGTTGCTGCTTCTGGGTTGCGGCCAACACTTTCACATGCTTTTGCGCCAATCAGGCCGATCCCGAGAGGAATGCCTATGGCTGCTGCTGCTACGTGTATATTGCCCTCAATGGCGGCTAGAGTTAGATCGAACATAGTATATATTTATTGGATGTTTTTGTTTAGTTGTGCAACGCCCACGGTTTACTTCATGGTCACGTACACAGATAGAATGTAAAACTTAATGTGCTTCCTCGTCATGATTGGTCATTAGACCGATATATATTGCTACTAGTAAGGTGAAAATAAGCGCCTGTATGACGCCAACGAGAACTTCGTAGAAGTAAAATGGGATTGGCACTAGGTATGGTACCATGCCCGTCATGCTTGTTAACAAATTCTCTCCACCAAAGACATTACCAAAAAGGCGAAATGATAATGAAACTGGACGAAAACAAATGGAAATTATTTCGATGACGCCAACCATCATAAAAATAGGCGCTAGCATTACATAAATAAGCGCAGGCGTTTCTTTCTTGTCGGCCTTATTTCCAAAAAGCTCCCAAACAAAAAATTTAGGCCCCGCAACTCGTAAACTAATAATGAGCCAAGCTAGCATTGCTACGAGCGCCATGCCTAAAGTAGCATTAAAATCTGCATTGGCTGGACGCATCCAGTATTTGAGATGACCCGTAGCATCATAAAACCCAAAAACGCCAACGCCAGGTAATAGTCCACTCCAGTTATGAATTAAAATAAAAACGAATAATCCTATGAGCAGCGGGAATGTCATCGCAAAAGCTTTTTTTCCTACAATAGGCTCTAACAAACCTTTAAGGCCCTCAATTAAACTTTCCAAAACTGCCTGCCACTTACCTGGTATTAATTTCGGGGAACCAACAAGTAATCGTATACATACAATCAAAAGCAATGATATTACCCAGGTCGTGACAATAGAATTGGTCAGCGGCAAACCAAAGACTTCTGTAAGCACATAAGGCGATGGGCTGACACCTCCACCTTCTGCTGCGCAGAGAGCGGAGCTAAACCCTAAAGAAAAAAATATTGTGGCGAATAATTTGTACACAGAAACGCTTTATAAGAAATAGTTAACCGCGACTAAAACGAAAGCTGAAAATTGATGGAGTGACTGTCTTTACACGTCAATAACTGATTTACTCTATGTTATACAGGATTAGAAAAACTAATAGCACTCATGCCTTTTAATATAGCTCATGCTTGCAATTTATTTGCTGGCATCGATCATGGAGCTAATGGCAAGTCCTAGAAATTTAACCGATCAAATAACGAAATTACGCGCACGCGAAGGTGGCTTTAGCGCAGATATGAGCGCAGCAATTGAACCGGCAAAGGCCTCTCTGAAGGAGAGGAAATTAGCTCCTGACCTGTTTATGCTATTTTGTTATAGTATATTCTTTATCGCTATAACTGCTCAACTTATACTCATTGTCTCTTTAAATATGCTCTAGTGGGTGCGACGAGCTATGACTGACGAAAACTCCGTCATTAAATTTTGAAAGTACGTATCCGACTCGTATGGCCACTTAGCACCTGCGTCTATTTTCCATAAGGGATGACTCTCCAAGTGCTCGATTGTCCAGTCATAGTAGGCTCTGTCATCCGAACGAAAACAAAAAGTCCCCCCGGGATCCGTCCGAACTGCGATACTGTCTAATAATGTAGTTTGCACCATTCGGCGACGGTGATGGCGTGCCTTTGGCCATGGGTCAGGAAAGAGGAGTATCGTTTGGTCAA
Source organism: Coraliomargarita sp. (assembly GCA_002699365.1). Taxonomy (GTDB): domain Bacteria; phylum Verrucomicrobiota; class Verrucomicrobiia; order Opitutales; family Coraliomargaritaceae. The sequence goes on from PAAN01000025.1 coordinate 17,160, forward strand.
AGCGTATATGGGCGGGTAGCACCTCTAAAAATTCACCTAAATCTGCCTTAAGAAAATAGATATTATCTAACTTGCGCTTCGTGGCTTTTTCTTTGCCCTTGCGAATGCGATGAGAGATTAAATCAATACCCACACAAACTTGCTTGGGATTGGCTTGTGCATAATTAGTTAGCCAGTGACCGTGGCCGCAACCAGGCTCAAATAAAATACGTTTCGAATGCAATAAAATCGATTCGCAGATATCTAGCAGATCTGCTTTGCGACGCTCCTGCTTAGCCAGCTCTTTAGCGTATTTTTCGGAAATCTCCATAATGAGGCGTTATGGACTCTACTCTATGCGCTGGTCAAGCGCTAGGTTCGTTGGTACAGTAGAAGTCTAGGTTCATTTGAGCAAATAAGGCAGCTTAAAGTGAATCTGTGTTCCCTTGCCTGTTTCACTCTACACAGAAACCTGCCCGCCGTACAGCTGCATCAATGCTCATCTAAATGNGGAAAGAATTAATGCAGGTTACAATTAAAAACGTTCCAAAACAACTGTATCATTTTTGTCACAAGCTATTGTNTGGCAACATGTTTAGTAAATTATTCATTTTTTGGTTCGTAGTAACNACATCGGCACAGTGTCGTAACAATAATGTAAGTATTAAAGCCTAGAAATAATTACTTTNTCGATGCGGGTTCTTCTTTTACTTTGCGCGCCTCTAAATAAACCATCAGAATACTAATATCTGCTGGGTTCACGCCACTTATACGACTCGCTTGCCCAAGAGTCCTCGGTTCTATTCGCTTTAGCTTTTCGGCGCTTTCTCCCCGAAGTCCTTTAACTGCATCATAGTTAATGCCTTCTGGGACTTTTATGCGGTCAATGTGTCGCATTTTTTGAATTAATTTTTCCTCTCGTTCCAAATATCCACGAAATACAACTCGGTAAAACACTTCGTTTTGTATACTCGCGGATTCTTGCTTGAGGCCTTCTGGGAAATCTACCTGCTTGCGCGACCGTCTTAAAATATCCGCGTACAACTGTCCCCCACTACGCTCTTTTTCTAATTTTTCAACCCATTGATTGACAGTCGCTTGCTTAATTTCCATGCGAGCAATGCGATCCGAACCAACCAGTCCTAAGCGTTTGGTATGCGCCAGCAGGCGTGATTCCGCGCTACCGTGATTGAATAACAGGCGGTGCTCTGCGCGGCTTGTAAACATTCTGTAAGGCTCTAAAGTACCTTTAGTAACAAGGTCATCTATTAAAACTCCGATATATGCTTCATCTCTGCCAAGTACCAGAGGTTCCTCTCCACGAAGCTTTAAGGTTGCATTCACTCCAGCCACTAAACCTTGGGCAGCTGCCTCTTCGTACCCAGAAGTCCCATTTATTTGACCCGCAAAAAACAAATTATTTACATGCTTAGATTCCAAGGACGGATAAAGTTGTGTAGGAGGGGCAAAGTCGTACTCGACAGCATATGCAGGGCGAAGCATCTGAACTTTTTCTAAACCAGGAATACTTTGAAGCATCTCCAGCTGTACCGCAAAAGGCAAGCTGGTAGAAAGGCCATTTATGTACCACTCATTTGTATTGCGCCCTTCTGGCTCAAGAAAAAGCATGTGCCGGTCTTTATCCTTAAATCGCACAAATTTATCTTCTATGCTTGGGCAGTATCGTGGACCCGTACCCTCAATTTCTCCAGAATACATAGGAGAAAGGTGTAGGTTTTTGTGCACTACTTCCTGCGTGCTAGCGCTCGTGTAAGTAACCCAGCAAGACACTTGCTCGTGCCCAGGCAACCATCCAAGCTTGCGCTCCCCCGCCTGTTCCACGTGGAACAGGGCTTCGATTGCTCTAGCCGATTCCGACGACTGTTCCACGTGGAACATATCGCTAATACCACGGGTATCATAGAAGCTAAATAGCGTAGGACTTGTGTCCCCCAACTGCTCTTCTAGCTGACTAAAGTCTATACTGCTGCCAAGAATTCGGGCAGGAGTACCAGTTTTTAAGCGCTTCAGCTCGATACCAGCCTCTAAGAATGAAGCCGATAAGCCCTTGGAAGAAAAATCGCCCATTCGGCCACCTTCATTCTTATTTTGCCCTACATGCATAAGGCCGCGCAAGAATGTGCCTGTAGTAACAACGACGGAATGCGCGTAAAAGTCGACTTCAAGATTCGTTCGCACACCCACGACTGCGCCGCCCTCATAGATTAAGGAATCCACTGTTGCTTGAAACAAATCTAAATGTTCTTGGAGCTCTANGACATGCTTCATGCGATATTGATAGGCTTTTTTATCGCACTGTGCTCGAGGGGCTTGTACGGCNGGGCCCTTGCTNGCATTCAGCAAACGAAACTGTATCGCGGTTGTATCCGCGTTCATTGCCATTTCTCCACCCAAAGCATCAATTTCTCGCACCATATGGCCCTTCGCTTGTCCGCCTATAGCTGGATTGCAGCTCATCTGAGCGATTGTATCTAAATTTCCTGTTAGTAGCAAGGTCGCTGCACCCAAGCGAGAAGCAGCCAACGCTGCCTCTGCGCCAGCGTGACCGCCGCCACATACAATTACATCGTACGGCTGATTTGGCCCATGTCGTAAACCTCCACTCATTTTCCTATGCAAAATTGCTTAAAAAGACTGTCTAACATGCGTTCATTATCCACTCGCCCTACAACTGCACCGATCGATTCCACCGCGCAGCGCAAGTCTGCAGCTATTAATTCTGGCAATTCACCCATCTTAAGCTTGTTTGCTGCCAACTCAAGAGCTTCTACCGATTCTGATAACGCTGCAGCATGTCGTGCGTTTACAACTAGGCCCTCGACGGAGGAGGGCGAGCTAAGCCCAGAATCAATTAATGTAAGCCATTGATCTTTAAAGGCTTCTAACCCCTCCTGCGTCTTTAAAGATATTGCACAATGGGTCAAATCTGGAAGAAACGCTGCTTGTGACTGTGCCTTGTGTAAATCCATTTTATTTTCTAAAACCAAGGTATTCGAGGAACTNATGTGTTCGAGTAATTCTTCTGGAAGAGTGGGGCACCGCTCTGCTGCGTCGAGTACCAATAAGAAAAAGTCTGCTGTTTCTGCCTGCTCCAGAGTGTTTTGTATCCCAAGCTGCTCAATCTCATCACTTGCTTTATGTAAGCCAGCAGTATCCAGTATCTCTATGCGGAAAGACCCAAGCATCATAAACGAAGCTATGAAATCTCTGGTTGTCCCAGGCGTATCACTAACAATCGCTCGCTGAGAACCGGTTAAAGCATTTATTAAGCTACTTTTGCCGACATTCGGCTCTCCTACTATTAGTGTTTTGATGCCCTCATGTAAGATAGCAGAATATTGCTGCGTCTGTATTAATTGATTTAGTTGCTTCAGAACAATTCCTAGCTCCTTNGTCGGTCCAACTACATTTTCCCCAGGTAAATCCTCCTCGGGGAAATCAATATACGCCTCTACCTGCGCCATTATCGATAATACGTTGTCGGTTAATTCGCTCATTTTCCTCCCGACGGAACCATGCAGTTGGCGCTGGGCAATTTCGATCGCGCGGTCGGAGCGTGCACGGATCAAATCTGCTATTGCTTCGGCCTGGCTTAAATCCAGCTTACCATTTAAAAAAGCAGTGCGAGTAAATTCACCTGGTTCTGCTGCGCGGCAGCCGCGCGCATAGAGGTCCTCTAGTATGTTCTGAATAATTAGAGGGTTACCGTGGGGGGTGATCTCCAATGTGGCATTTCCAGTGAATGAACGCTCCTTCTGATAGAAAGTTACTACACAGTCATCTAAGTGTAATCCATTGATGCTCATGTACTTGATAAGCTTTGCATGGCGAGGCATTACCTCTTTCTTGTCGCCTGTCAATGACTTGAAAAGCATGGGACACTGCGGGCCGGATAAGCGAATTACCGCGAGGGCGGATTCACCTACCGGCGTAGAAAGCGCTACAATAGTATCAAGCGTAGACATAACCCGCTACGATCCAAGAAACGCGGCAGGCGTCAAGTACGTTGCAACAATCTATGGTAAGCGTGCGCAGAAATAATTTATCTATTGCGCGACCCTATCCGAGAGCACCCTGTTCTCTAAGGCTAAACGTCNAGCTACAAGAAGTCGTTTTTAGGGACATTATTGGCTTCTTCTACGCAGATACCATTTAATTTGTTTCCACACTTTCAGTGGCTTCTGCTTCACCCGTTAGCGATTCTCCCGCCTTGGGGTGGACTTTCTCCATGATTAAGCGCGTTAGCTCATCCGCAATTTCAGGATTATCAATGAAGTGCTGCTTTGCTGCCTCACGCCCTTGGCCGATCATTTCTCCGTTGTAGGCAACCCAAGAACCCTTCTTTTCTAGTAATTTATGTTCTACACCTAAGTCTACAAGAGATCCAGAATGGGAGATTCCCTCGCTATACATTATGTCAAATTCACAGTCCGTGAAGGGTGGGGCGACTTTATTTTTAACTACTTTAAGGCGTGTACGATTCCCGATTACTTTGCCTGAGGACTCCTTAATTTGCCCAATCCGGCGAATATCCATTCGGACAGAGGAAAAGAATTTAAGCGCCCGTCCACCTGGTTGGGTTTCTGGGCTTCCAAACATAACACCTATTTTCTCGCGGATTTGATTGGTAAAAAGCACGACGCAATTTGTTTTGTTTATGGCTCCAGCCAAACGACGCATCGCTTGACTCATCATCCGCGCCTGCAGCCCCACAGTCGTATCACCCATTTGACCATCTAATTCATTTTTAGAAACAAGTGCCGCCACAGAATCGACTACAATAACGTCTACTGCGCCAGAGCGTATCAATGTTTCTGTTATATTGAGTGCATCTTCACCACTTTCTGGCTGGGAGACCATAAGATTATCCAAGTCTACCCCGACAACCTTCGCGTAACGCGGGTCTAAAGCATGTTCAACGTCGATAAATACCGCATTGCCGCCTTGTTTTTGGGCTTCAGCGATCACACTTAGACAAAAGGTAGTCTTTCCCGAACTTTCGGGACCATAAATCTCACAAACTCTTCCTCGAGGCAAGCCACCGATGCCGAGCGTTAAATCAATTGCAATCGAACCGGTAGAAATCACATCGACCTCCATCTTTGTCGCTTCGCCCAAACGCATCAACGCGCCGGGTCCGAATTGCTTATTTATGCCAGAAATAGCCAGATCGAGATTTTTGCGGTCTCCCTCTGGGCTGCGTTCGTTCTTTTTAATTTGTGCTTTTGCGGCCATGCTTTTAAATATTAAATGTGGTAATAATTATAAATACTATTATGTTAATAAGGAGCGGAGGCAAGAATAAATGCTAATTTGTTCACTATATTGCTTTACTACGCTTAAACACTGCCCTAGATCCCATTATTTAGAATTTAATACCACCAATTTTTATGGAATCTACAGAATCTGAAGCGACATCTCGGGCACAAACGATACAAAAAAGTCTTTGCTACGCTCGCTTGGCGGGCAGAATTCTTGGACTTGGACTTATCNTCTGGGCTATTTCTCTATTTTCGAACGCAAACTTAGCAGGTTTTAGTAATTTTAAAGCTACTTACTGCCTTCTTTTTGGGATTATTCTCCAAGTCCCCTTCAGGATACTGCGCACAAAAATGTGGAAGGCATCATTTATCGCACTATCTGTTCTAGCCGCAGGCTTTGTTTTTATTATGATTATTTCTGTCATGTTTGACTATATGGCGTCCGCAGAGCGCGGAGAGCGACTAGGGGTTCCGGGCTTAGAAGGCACCTTAATTTTTCTCTCACTGCTACAGCCACCAGTAGTCTTGTTTCGCCAAAACCCTGACTTGCTAGATTAAAACTTCGGGGATGCGATACAAACATATCATTTGGGACTGGAACGGCACACTGCTGGACGATACGCGACTGTGCGTAGAAGTCCTCAACGAATTGCTCCTGCGTCGCGGCAAATCTGCCATTACACAAGCCGATTATCGCCAAAATTTTAATTTTCCTGTAATCAATTTCTACAAATATTTAGGATTTGATACTTCTGCAGATAGTTTTGAATCGATCAGCCATGAGTTTATCCACACCTACGAAGCTAGATGGTTATTAGAATCTAAACTTCATGCCGACGCTAAACTAGTTCTAAGCAACCTATGTTCACACGGGTACAGCCAATCTATTTTATCTGCTGCAAAGCAAGAGGCTCTAGAATTTGGGATACGCCACTTCGGGATTTATGCTCATTTTACAGAACTCGTTGGATGTGATGACATTTATGCCCACGGCAAGATTGCGCAAGGGCAGCAATGGCTGCAACAGGGCAAATGGTCCCCGAATGATATTGTCCTAATAGGCGATACACTGCATGACTTTGAAGTCGCGCAAGCGCTTGGAACGGACTGTATTTTGCTAACCCATGGACACCATTGCTCCTCACTGTTGGCCTCCTCAAGGGCGACTACAGTTAGTCGCTTAACTGAACTTCAAGAGCGCCTCTACTAGTTCGACTTTTACGAGAAACTCACCATGATAGACCAATAACCTGTATGGATGCTGCTATAGTCACAGGCGCGGATACACCTCTAGGCCTAGAAATCGCCAAGCACCTGGTTTTACAAGGTTTCCGTGTTCATGGCATCGGCAATAATTTTTCCAATCTTCACTGGGATGACGACGCGTTTACTGCTCACGCAATTGATCTAACCAATATGGATAGCGTTGGTAAAACTGCAAAAGATATACTAGAGAAAGAGAATCGAGCAGATTTATTAATACACGCTTTGGATGTAACGCCCGGCGCGNCTTTTGAAAATCTCCCGATAGGTAACCTGGAGGCTATTTTAAAGGTAGGCTTACTTGGTCCTGTGTTACTAACGAGAACTTTTTTGCCGAACCTACTGCGTTACCGCGGTCAACTCATACATGTTATTCCCACCAACAAAAGCGGGCACACCCAAAGCGCGATTAACGCACTGATTCTTGGCGGCTTAAGAGCAATGAATCTTGCATTGTTAGATCCATGTCGCGACCAGGGTCTACGTGTCACTAATATAATTATTCATACCAATGAAAGCCCTCCAGAATCTGCCAAGGCAAGCGCTGAGCAATTACAACAGTCTCAAATCAACCCCACTGGTGTGCTACGCAGCATAGAGGACCTACTGAAGCCCCACGCTACAAACATACCTAGTGAAATAACAATTTACCCGCAACTAAGTCCACAAGCTGCCAAAGAGTTAGCAGAAGCTCCGCTTCCAATAGATCCCTACAAGCGCGTTACATTACCACCAAAAGAATATTACCCGCCTGAACCTGAATCAATTCCCACTCAACCCATAGAAAAGATTCAACGAGTTATTCCCTATAGCGATGAAGAAATAGAAGAGCGAATAACAGCAGCCATTGAAGATTTTGATGCCCAGTCGGAGCGGCACAAAGCAAAAAATATGTCGTCTCGTGGCAGGAAAAAAAAGAGCTCCCAAAAGGTTAATCGCCAACAAAAAAACACCGTAGAGAAACAGGGAGAACACAGCCAGGATCTGCGCGCAAATCATAACAGAAAGAACAAAAAGCACACTCGAGGCCTATCCGAAAAAGGCGGCAACAAAGAAATAAATAAAAAAGAAGTGCCGAATAAAAAGCTGCCCCTTAAAGCCGCTAGATCTGTAGCTATAAAGCCCGCCCAAAAGAGTTCTGAAAAGAGCATTAATCCCGCACGAAAGAAGTCCTCTCCTCGCAAGTTAGCCAAAAAGAAGGCCGCTAAAAAAAGCATTCCCACTAAGCAAGTTGTAAACAAAAAGGGTACAGCTAATCCTCGGAAGAAAATTAGCCAGCCCCGTGCCAAATAGATCGACGAGTCAAGCCACCAGAACACGCAAATCCATTCCGCTTAATCTAAATCTATTCCAACAGAACAAAGAAAGGCACGAGTAATAATTTCATGTCCCTTCCTATTTGGATGTACCCTGTCATCGCTTAATCTGCTATTCGCATTAGCATCGAGCCATGCATCAAAGTTACTTTGCANGTCCACAAAACTAGTAGACTGTGCTTTCGAAATTGTTCGAGCTGCTGCGCCATATCGATCCATCATCGCGCGCATTGGATCCTCCCGGTTCGACTCTAATAAGAATGGCGATAAAATGCACATTTCCTTAATGTGTGGTTGAGTCTGACGAATAAGGGACGACAGCTTCTCCGAATACGCTTCAAGCGTTACTTGCTTTAAATGAGGGGAATCAAACTGTCGCCATACGTCATTNATGCCAATGCAAAGAACGACATAATCTGGGTTATGTGCTAGCACATCGTTTTTCCACCGGGATTCAAGGTCTATAATTCGATTTCCAGAAATCCCAACATTTACTACTTTACAATTTATCTGCGTCCGTTGGTAGCGCAAGTGTGCATCCACCAATTTAACAAAACCACTTCCTAAATCAACGCCACGAAGACCACGATCTCTCCCACAATCGGTAATCGAATCACCAACAAATAGTAATTTGAAGGGATGATTTTTTTCGAGTAACATTGTAGATTACATTTACTATACTGTGCGCCTCAAGCAAGTGCGTATAGACTATCCAGACTAGTATGGCAGTATGTCTTGTGTCTGCAGCTTTGGACTCTCGTCAGAATAAAGTGGTGGTCCAAAAAAAGAAGTAGGGTAGGGGCAACTTTTTCTGGGTTTACATAGTAAGACGAATCGACACTATGCGCCCCCCTAATGAACCGGGTTTATATTAAGACCTACGGGTGCCAAATGAATGAGCGTGACTCTGCAGCAGTTGCGGCAATGTTGCGTGGAAAGGGTTACAGCATTGTAGAAAGTGAGCTAGATGCAGACGTAGTTCTTTTAAATACTTGTAGCGTTCGAGATCAAGCGGAACAAAAGGCAATTGGTAAAGCAGGACACCTAACCAAGCGCAAAAGAAAGAACCCCAATTTAATTTTGGGTGTTATGGGTTGCATGGCACAAAACCGGGGGAGCGCCCTGCTAGATAGTTTACCAGATCTTGATTTAATCGTCGGTACGCAAAAGTTTCATCGTATTCCAGATCATTTAGATCACATGATTGCTACACTGAATGGGCAAGGTCCGAGACCTGAAAGCATTGTAGACTTAGAAGAGGAAGCGGGTTCGCAAAATACCATTAAGTCACACGATGAAAGTAATGTTCAGGTCGCTGCATTTGTTAGTATCATGCAAGGCTGCAACATGAAGTGCTCCTACTGTATTGTGCCAAAAACCCGTGGAGTCGAGCGCGCACGTCCGATGGAGGACATAATTAATGAAATTAAAAAGCTCGCCGATAATGGGACGCGTGAAGTGACTTTGCTTGGGCAAATTGTAAANCAATACGCCGTACGAGAATTCCCATTCATCCATAAAAAAAGTCCTTTTGTGCAGCTATTAGAGCGTGTCCATGAAATTGATGGCATTGAGCGAATTCGCTTTACTAGCCCGCACCCAGTAGGTTTTAGAGATGATTTAATAAACTCCTATGCGCGCCTACCCAAGTTATGTGAATACTTACACTTTCCCATGCAAAGCGGAAGCAATCGGATTCTAAGGGCTATGCGCCGACCCTATANTATCGAAAAGTTTACTGAAATTATTAGTAAAATTCGTGCGGTTCAACCTAATGTTTATATATCTACAGATGTAATTGTTGGCTTTCCTGGTGAAACAGATGCAGACTTTGAGATGACTCGTCAGGCTTTTGAAGCGATCGGTTTTGATATGGCTTACTTGTTTAAATATAGTATGCGCCCAGATACCTCCGCTGAAGGTTTAGGAGATCCTATATCCAAAGATATCAAAGAGAAGCGAAATCAAATTCTGCTCGAACTACTCCGCAAGCAGTCGCTACTTCGTAACGAGGCCTTGATTGGGACAGTCGAAGAGGTATTATTCGAAGGACCCGCAAAAAAAGGAGACAATATGTTCACAGGTCGTACGCGTGGACATCGAAAAGTATTCGTCCAAGCTACACCACGGCTGGTTGGGCAATTAGCTCNTGTAAGAATTACAAATGTTACCGCTAGCACGCTGATGGGTGAATTAGTACTGGAGGGAGTAGAGCCGATGAAGAAAACTTTAGTGAAAAGAAACAGCCATGTAAGAAGTGTATAAAATTTAAACTCTTCACTTATTAGATAAAACTATACGAAAAAGACACAAAGTGTTTCCGGTGAAATTATCACACTCTACTTTTTAAATCATCAAGTAGTGCCTCTAAGGGCCGTAATTTTGAAACCGGAAAGAAGCTGTTTACGCGCTCAATTACTTGTTGAATAAGTCCATCCGGGCAAGAAGCGCCTCCAGAGAGTAGCAAATTGATTGGCTCGCTTGTATTGGATAAAAAGGGGCGCAAGACATCCTGTTCTATTGGTCGATTCCGACTAACATCTGGGAAAATATAATGGCAGATTGTATCCATAGAGTGTATATTTCTCTCCGATTGTATGTAGTGTGCATTTTTTCCAAAGCGTTCTGCGCATACCCTATACAGTTGGTATGTGTTGGAGCTATTGCGTCCACCAACTATCACTGCAGTATCTATTTTTTCAGCGCAAGCCAACTGCAAAGCGTCTTGGTTTACTTGAGTTGCATAACATAAAGTATCCCCTTTTCCCGTCGACCATATATGTTGCGGTATATTATCGTTACCGTATTTCTCGCCAATAATTTTACGCAAATACTCAATTATAGTAAGTGTTTCGTTTCTTAGTAAGGTGGTTTGGTTGACAACCGCAATCTTTTCTAGATCAAAATGTGGGTCAAACCCCTTGGAATAGAGACCCTCAAACGAAGCACTAAAAAGCTCTGTTTTAGCTTTTCCATCTGCTTGTATAACTGCTGCTAAAGCCTCTGCGTGAGCATGGTTTCGCAATATTAATGCAGGACCATAACGGGAACTATTAGAAAAAGTTGCTTTTGTTTCTTCGTGCTCGGATTTCCCGTGAATGAGTACCGTAAAGCCTTCTCTTGCGTAGCGCTTAGAAGCCTTCCAAACCTTTTCCACCAACATACAAGTTGCGTCATGTTCACGAATAGAGATGCCTCGACGTATCAGACGTTCTTTATCTTCGTTCGTCGCACCAAACGCAGGAATAACCACTATGTCCTCTGTTGTTAATTGATTCCAAAGTGCACTTGGATCTTCTGGTCCACATGCTTGCTGGCCATTACCACACAAAGGAATGCCCTTATCTGTTTGTAAGTAACGTAAACCTCTAGCCAATAAGTCCTCATTAACAAAGGGGTTGTGAATCAACTCACTTAGCATAAAAACACGTCGTCCTGGATTGGAAGCAATTGCTTCGTAACCGCGCTCAATTGCATTTTGAACCCCTAAACAAAAACCAAAATGGCTGGGTATTATGTAGCGGATTGGCCCGAAATCTAAAACTTCTGGTTCTCCAGGTTTTTTTTCTTTAATTCTGCGAAGATCTTTGATTAGAGAACACAACTCACTTTGATACAGTGCTTTTGATTGAGTATCGATATAAACAGATCGGTTGCGTTGTTTTGGGGTTCGAAAGCTGTAGATATATTCATTGTCTCCTTGTCCTAAATAGGGAATTCCGACGAGTTCAGGCTCAATGCTCGCTAAAACTTTTTTTAGAAGTGGCGCAATTACACAGTCTCCTTTCTTTGAATCTATCAACAATTCATCCAAACACTTATAACAACTGTCGGCATGGTGCTCCTTAACACAAATGCAGTAAACCGATACTTTCTCCTGCTTGTAGGTCACTTCACTTAGCTTATGTAACTGCACGCTATCTCCAAAAGTAGTACTCAAAAACTCTGTAATACTACATTTTTTATTACAATTATCTAGAAAGGAGGGCATGTAATGGCCCTTGTTGTCTTGGCTTAACAACAAACGATTTTGTTTATCAAAACTTAGAAGTATCCACCGCATCGGTTATGTTTCGGTTATGTTTCGGTTGTGTCAATTGATACAATGCTAGATGTAGTATCCAGTCAATCATGGCTAACCTTGAAATGGATTCTTGGTTGCGCCACCATAAAAGCTCGCTCATGGTTAACTAATTATTTTTTTAGCCACTTACACTATCTATTATGTTTCAAGTTAATTTCAGCGAACAAAGCATGTTTGAGCTCAACAAGCTAGATACGCGCTCACAAATGATCTTAGTTGAAGTTATAAGTACACTAAAACAAGAACAGCTCGATAATCCAAATGAGGTAATTGGGAGATTCAACCGTGGCAATAAAACTTATTACAGGGTTCGTGCTGGCGAGTTTAGGGTTTATTTCGAACAGCAAAATGACGCTCTCTACGCGCATTACATCCTACACCGAAATACTTTTGCTGATTTTGCGTTTCGTAGTAAACTACCTGTCACTAAAGATTTTTTAATTGAACAAGATGATTCCTTTTGGAAATACCTCGATTCAATTCGGCATAAAGAGGGTAACGATGTGTGATGGAAGAACCAAATAATAGAAAAACTTATTATGCCGATGCCGATGAAGCTAGTCATATTTACTTACTTCCAAATAGTTTAACGGCGGGGAATTTATTTTTTGGATTCCTCGCAATTCTTCGATGTATACAGGCAAATTATGCAAGTGACCCTGCTCTAGTTTCGCAGTATTTTTCACAAGCAGTTTGGTTTATACTGTTTTCTGTAGTCTGTGACGCCCTCGATGGTCGAGTAGCTCGTTTAGGGGGCCGCGAATCTTTGTTCGGCAAAGAATTTGATTCTATTGCAGATATTGTCTCGTTTGGGGTAGCCCCTACATTAATGATGATATTTTTGATTTTATCACCAACGGAACAATATCCTTATTTCTTACAAATTGGTTGGTTAATAGGTTTTGTTTATCTTCTTTGTGCTAGTGTTCGTTTGGCCCGGTTTAATGTCTTAACAAATCCACTTTTGCCACCCTCAAAGCTTAATCGAGCGAATAAAGACTTTATGGGGTTACCGGTACCCGCAGCTGCAGGTATGATAGCATCTTTAGTTTTAGTACTCAACAGTCTCGATCTTCGTAGTTGGGCCTTGTTAATGCCACCACTCATGCTAGCAATTGCCATTCTAATGATCAGTAATATACCCTATCCAAGCTTTAAGGAAATTGGTTGGCAAACAAGTACACGTTTCCGCACTTTTATTTATCTTATTATTGCTCTTGGTGTTGCTTTTGTTTTTCGAGAGCTCTTCTTTGCGCTAAGTTTTTTTGTGTATATTATCTATGGCCCCATAAGGTATTCGTATCGGGTCTATCGAGCCAGGAAGCGCACCCTACGAATGGGTGTTAAGAACTTGTGATTGTTGTGTGAATGGTTCGTTTTTTTGTGATAATAATAAAAAACTTTTCCACATTACCCACGGCAATAGATTTTAATTAACATACTTTTTCTTGAATATTTATTTTGTAAACCTAAGCGAGTCTGATACATACTAATTTATTGTAGTTACTAACCACATATACTGTTATTAAGAGATAAATAGATCTAAAGAGTACTCTTATATAAGCATTGCCTCTTCTAGTTAAAAAAGCAAAAACACCATTATGAAATTTAAGATCAACCAAGACCACTTTAGCAATGGCTTGCAACAAGTTCTCAATGTAGTCGCGACTCGCTCAACCATGCCGATATTGAGCAACGTATTGATAGAGGCACAAGAAGGATATATCTCGTTGACCACCACCAACTTGGATCTAGGTATACGCTGCCGTATTAAAGCCGATGTTGAAACACCAGGCGGTATTACTTTACCGGTACGTAAATTAGCAACAATTGTTCGTGAATTACCACAAAACGACGTGTTTGTAGACGCAGGAGATAACAACCAAGCAAAAATAACGTCAGGAGGTTCGCTGTTTAAAATAATGGGCATAAACACCGAAGAGTTTCCACCACTCCCGAGCTTTGAAAACAGGCATGTTTTTGAACTTAGTCAGGATGAGATTGTTAGCATGTTAAAAAGCGTATCTTACGGACAATCTACTGATGAAAACCGTTACATCTTAAACGGTGTTTATTTTAATTTCGCTGATGAAAAGTTGACTTTAGTCGCAACAGATGGACGTCGATTAGCACTTACTGCATTGGATACAGAAATTTCAGAAGACAATACCGGTAGTTTAATTTTACCAGCAAAGACGGTAGCAGAGCTAGAAAGACTTTTAGGCAAAGGCGAGAAAGTAAAAATAGCTTTTAATGACCGACAAGTTGCTTTTGAAATTACAATAGACGAAGAAGCCAGCGGGTTAGTTGACCAGTTATATTTAGTCTCTAAAATAGTGGAGGGTAATTATCCAAATTATCGACAAGTTATACCGAAAGAAACAGAACACCGCGTGAAAATCGAAAGAGAACTTATGCTAGAATGTGTGAATCGGGCAGCACTAGTTACTTCAGACAAGAGCCATTCGGTAAAATTAAAGGTTAGTAAAAATTTACTAGAAATATCAGGCTCTTCCAGTGAATATGGCGAATCCCATGAATCCATGGCAATTGCATACGATGGCCCTGAAGTACAGGTTGCATTTAATCCACAATTTCTCATGGAGCCATTAAAGGCATTAAGTAAAGATGAGGTGTTTTTTGAATTTAAAGACGAGCTTAGTCCAGGCCTATTTAAAACATTAGATAATTTTATCTGCGTAATTATGCCACTGCGCCTTAATTAGAAAAACAGACTATTTCTTTGCGGTTGCCTGGCTTGTTACTGCTTTCTGTGTTGAGTACTATAGATACAAGCGCGTTAATGCGCTTATTTTTAACATGATTTATGTTTTCGTAGCGCTGCTTTTAATAGCGACACCCCATGTATCCAAACGGTTTAATTTGCCTGGTCTAAATATCATTTACCGTTGGTTTCGTTGGGTTTTTTGCGCGGCTCTTATAGCTAATATTCTCGAGATATTTCTATTATCAACACGACCCTTTTTTGTACATTTTGTTACAGGCTTGGGGGTTTATTTCATTATTGAAACAGGGTATAATTGGGTAGCAATTAAAGCGCTAAGTGGCAGCGATCTACCCCTTTTTCCTAGGTATACAGCCAATAAAGACGGTGACGGGTGGCCCGCAAATCCCCAGACAATTAAAATAAAAGAATGGATACGCGATAAAAGCTTCGTGCACTTAGAGTCGTTTAAAGCAGAACTGTATGCGGGCGTTTACCTAAGAACCTCCATCTACCAGAACTCTGAAACAAAAACACGCTTACAAATACTCTTTGTTCCCAAAGCAAGGGGCGAAACCGAGCCAAGCTATATCTTAACAAATGTAAACAAGGAAGGGGTTTCTATCATAACAGATAACTATAGTATGCCTTATGGAGGATTTTACCCCGATACATGGAATCATGTACGAAACCCACTAAAGGGCTCTCTAGGGAAATTAAAACAACTCCACGACCAGCGCTTAAACAATAACACAACCGAAATCGTTCCCTTAGGCGACGATCCCTTAGAGGATTTATTAGAGCAACAGCGCACCCTAGAAGAACTGAACATTAAAAAAGGCTTTTTGTTTCCCCGCAGAGAACAAAACGATAAAGGAAAAATAACCCAAGAGGGACGCTACCGTCTTTGGAAAGAAATGTGGCGCTTGGCATACCTTGGAAGGCCACTTTTATAAACCAAGAAAAGACCTAAGCTTAAAAAAAACAGGAATCATACTTTAATTTGTGGACGATCTGGCATGGGCCAATCGATATGATAAAAATCACCACGCGCTTGGTCTATCCTTTCGTAAGAGTGCGCGCCAAAATAGTCACGCTGCGCTTGCAGTAAGTTTTGTGGTAAGCGTGCAGTACGGTAACCATCATAGTAAGACAGGGCAGAACTAAATGTTGGTACGGAGACGCCGTGCTCGGAAGCGAGCGATATCACCTTTCTCCAACTCTTTTGGCACACATCAATTGCACTTTTAAAATATGGGTCGAGTAGAAGGTTGGCTAGTTCTGGTTCTCGTGCATAAGCCTCGGTTATTTTTTGCAGGAAGGCTGCCCGTATAATGCAACCCCCGCGAAATATTTGCGCTATAGAACCAAAATCTAAAGACCAGCCATATTCTTTTTGGGCTTCGCGCATGAGTTGAAAACCCTGTGCATAAGAACAAATTTTTGAGGCGTAAAGCGCTTGTCGAATCGCCTCAATTAAATCATCTGAATTACCGCAAAATTTAGGTGCGTTCGGTCCGTTTAGGATAGAGGATGCCGCGACTCTTTCTTCTTTTACCGCAGACAGGCAGCGGGCAAAAACAGCTTCAGCTACAGTTGGTGCGGGTGTACCCATATCGAGGGCGTTGACAGAGGTCCACTTGCCGGTCCCTTTTTGCCCGGCAGTATCTAAAACGATATCGACAAAGGGTAGACCTGTTGTTGGATCGGTTTGTTTTAGAATGTCAGCTGTGATTTCGATTAAGAACGAGTCCAGCTCCCCCGAGTTCCATTCGCTAAAAATGTCGCCCATTTCATTGGGTGATAAACCAAGTATATTTTGCAGTAAATCGTACGCTTCGCAAATCATCTGCATATCACCGTACTCGATACCATTATGTACCATTTTAACATAATGCCCCGCGCCATTAGGGCCAATATAGGCCGTGCAACTAAACCCACCCACAACTGGTTTGCCTGGCGCTGCTCCCTCTAGCGGCTTTCCGGTTTCTGGGTCTACTTTAGCTGCTATTGCTTCCCATATCGGCTTTAATTCCGACCAGGCTTCGGGGTTGCCACCTGGCATTAGCGATGGACCAAAACGAGCCCCCTCTTCTCCGCCAGACACACCCGAGCCGATAAAACGTAAATTCAAATCCGTTAGTTCTTTTTCGCGACGTATTGTATCATCCCACTTAGCGTTACCACCATCAATAATAATGTCACCTTCTTCAAGGAGCGGCACAAGGCTTTCTATAACCTTATCAGTCGCCCACCCAGCTTGGACTAAGATAATTATCTTACGGGGCCTTTTGAGCGATCCTACAAAAGCTTCTAATGTTTCACAACCAACTAAGCCACCAGGAGTGTCTGGGTTTTGGTTAACAAAATCCTGCGTTTTAGAGGTCGTCCTATTAAAAACAGATATTTTAAAACCATGGTCGGCTATGTTGAGAGCCAGGTTTTGTCCCATAACAGCAAGACCAATTAGGCCGATTTCAGATATTGAATCACTCATAATAATTTGAATTGTAAATTTACCCGTATGCTCGAAGCAAGAGTGTAGTGATAGCGCTTAAAATTAATGTCTAAAAAGTTGGGTTCTTTATTTGATACAATTAGCCTTAAATAGACACTAGTAATTTGGTGCACACAAAAAACAAATATAAATAATTTATATATGCGTAGACGTACAGAACAGCTGTCTTAGAACGAACTTTACTATTTATTTTTAGGTATTCAGTTCTGCGGTGTTTGGAATATGCCCTCCACAAACATGTAAAGAATTGCTATACTCTTAAGCTTGCTGTTATGAGTTAATGATTATGGCAAAAATTCCTGACATTGCGCCCTTTCGTGAGAAGTTAGTAGAGCTAGATACGCAGATGTCCGATCCGAACTTTTATTCAGATCAGCGCCATGCTGCGGAAGTTTCTCGGGAGCACCAACACGTGAGTGGACTAATTGAAAAATTTGAAGCTTTTCATGCCGCCCAGGGTCAAATTACAGAAAATCAATCACTTTTAGATGATCCGGAACTAGAGGAAGAGCTCCGTGAAATGGCAACCGAAGAAGTGGAGTCATTACAAGCGCAATTACAAGAACTAGAAACTGCTGTTCTTCGTGCAATGATTCCGCCAGATCCGACCGACAGTCGTAATTCCGTAATGGAAATTCGCGGTGGAGCGGGGGGTGACGAGGCTAATATTTTTGCCGGTGATTTATACCGTATGTATGCGCGCTATGCCGAGACGAAGGGTTGGCGAGTAGAGGTTATGAGTACAAGCCCCGCAGAAACGGGAGGCTACCGGGAAATCATTTTCAATATTAGTGGAGAAAACTCCTACAAACATTTAAAATTTGAGAGCGGGGTTCATCGTGTGCAGCGAGTCCCAGTAACTGAGACGCAAGGACGCATTCACACTTCGACCGCTACAGTAGCGGTACTGCCTGAAGCAGAAGAAGTAGATATACAAATTAATCCACAAGATTTAGAGATTTCTACGATGCGCGCTTCCGGAGCTGGAGGGCAGCATGTCAATACGACCGACTCAGCTGTTATGATGGTCCACAAGCTCACAGGTGTGACGGTTTACTGCGCAGACGAGCGCTCACAAATTAAGAACCGAGCAAAAGCGCTTACAGTTATGCGCTCTCGATTACTTCAAGCTAAAGTGGATGAAGAAAATGCAAAATATGCGGCGGAGAGAAAAGGCCAAATAGGCACAGGCGATCGCTCGGAGCGTATACGCACGTATAATTACCCGCAGGGTCGACTCACCGATCACCGCATAGGCATGAACTTATCTTTGCAGTCGGTCATTGACGGAGATTTAGATAGCTTAATTGAAGCACTGTATAATGTCGACTATGAGGCGAGGATTGAGAATCTACTAAAGGCCCAGGAGCAGTGAATTAAATGCGAAGCATTCGTGAAATTCAGCAGCGCACCATTGCTTATTTTGAGCAACGCAGTGTACCAAATGCTAAACTAGATACAGATTTACTAATGGCTCATTGCTTAGGAGTGAAACGTTTGGACCTATATTTAGATTTAGAGCGCCCCTTGACAGACTTACAATTAAATGTGCTACGTCCGCTAGTGAAGCGCCGCGCATTGCGAGAGCCGCTACAGCACATCATCGGCTCTGTAGAATTTGCTGGCGTTACACTTGCCGTTGATAAGCGGGCATTAATACCACGGCAAGAAACCGAAGAGCTTTTCATGTATGCATGCGAGCATGCTGGTGAGCACCCACAAACAATTCTTGATCTGGGCACGGGAAGCGGAGCGCTTGCCATTGCTCTGGCAAAAAAATATCCGCAGGCACAAGTTACCGCTATCGATGCCTCACCGGATGCACTGTCATTAGCACAAGAAAACTTCTCTGCTAATGTATCAGAAAAAACAGTACAGTTTATAAGAAGCAATTGGTATGATTCACTGCCCGTGATTGAGAAATATGACTTAATCATATCCAACCCCCCTTATTTAACTAAGGGTGAGATGGCTACAGCAGAGCCCGAAGTCATTAAGTATGAACCGCATATAGCCCTTCAATCTGGCGAAGACGGCCTAGATGATTTACGAATCATTATAGCAGGAGCGCACGATCGTTTAGCAACTGGCGGCTTATTAGCTCTTGAGGCAGGCATTGCTCATAATGAAGCCCTTATGCAAATGGCAAAAACCGCACAACTGGAAGGTACATACATTGAGGACCTTAGTGGACGACCGCGCTTTTTCTTGGCCACTAAATGCTAATCAACGAAGCTTACATTAAAAGAATTAATCTACCCCAAGCGGGCCACTTATTTAGACGACAAAGTAATCCAATCAGCCATAATGCGCGCGCTTTCTCTTAGTGGAATATCAAAGGGCGGGGTATCGTCATCTTCCTCGCTAGATTCCTTGTCTTCTAGGGTTGCTGATTCTAGCGATGGATGTATTGTTTCAGTAGTCTCGGATGTCGCTTGATTTTTAAGCGATAGCGCTTCTTGCTCGGCGGATATTTTTGTAAGGAAGTCGACTGTCTCATAGTTGATTTCATTCAGTTTTTTGTATTCTTCATCGAGCGCTTCCACGTGCTTTTGCTCTAGGATTTTTTTATCGATACGTTGCTGAAGGTGCAGAGAAATAGCTTTTTCTTCGTAACGCTCTTGTCGCCAATTGATCTGACGCACTAAAAAGTTAAATTCCTTCAGCTCTGCTTGCCGAGCTATACTTGCTTGTTTGAGTGAATCAAATAATTCGGAATTAGTTAAATCGTCGATAATCTTGTTATTCCAGGTCGAGCCTAATTGTGTGGCTGGAATTTGATCCCAAGCAAGGGCGTGGTCGAGGTCCGATTCGCCGATCCGTAAGAATTCGTTTACCGATGGAAGAACAATATCAGAGGCTACCCCTTTAACTTGTGTAGAACTTCCGCCTGGCAAAAAAAACTGCTTTATAGTAATCTTAGTTGCAACTGGACGAGTCGCAGCAGTTTTTTGTGGAAAGAAAGAAAAAAGCGGCCGATTCGCCATATGATAAACCTCTTGAACGGTACCTTTTCCGTGCGTCGAACTATTACCAATGACCAGTGCGCGGCCGTGATCTTGCAGGGCTCCTGCCACAATCTCTGAGGCGGAGGCACTGAAGCGAGAAGTTAGGACAATAAGTGGTCCACCCCAAGCCACTCTCGGGTCACGATCGGGTATGACATCAATGCGGCCAGCTTTATCTCGAACTTGAACGACTGGTCCAGTCGTAATGAATAGCCCTGCTACGCGCACCGCCTCACTTAACAATCCTCCTCCATTCATGCGTAGATCGAGAATAATTCCTTTCGCGCCCGCTTGCTTTAATTTACCTAGTAATTCAGTGATATCGTCAGAAGTTGTCGTCAGGGTATCGCCAGCACCAATATTTCCGTAAAATGAGGGAAGTTTAATAACCCCTACGGCAATAGAGCCATCCTCTTCATGCGGAACAGTTATGAGCTGAGCGGTTGCCAAATTAGCGGTGAGCTTAACCTCGTTACGTATAATAGAGACCTCTTTACGGGCGGATGGGTCGAGGGCATCGCCTGGACGAATCAGCAAACGTACCATCGTGCCTTTCTTTCCTTTAATTTTACGCACGATATAGCGCAGGCGCATATCGATAACATCTTCAAATTCACCATTACGGCCTTGTGCAACGCCAAGAATTTTATCTTCCGGGGCTAACTTACCACTAGCTTCTGCAGGTCCGCCGGGCAGAATTTCTTTTATTACACAGATGCCGTCATCGTCTTGAAGGAGTGCTCCAATTCCAACAAATGAGTTTTGTACTGAAGAGTTGAAACTTTCTAATGTATCTGCAGAGAGAAAAGTCGAATGCGGATCAAATAGTTGCGTCATCGCATTGATGTAAGCTTCTTGAATCTCGGTATCTTCTTTCTCTAAAATATAGTTTAGATTGCGCTCGTAGCGGCGGCTAATTTTTTTCTTAGCTTCAACTAAGGTAGCTTCATAAAAATTTGAATCGTTCTGTAAGCGCAGTAATTTATTAGGATCAAACCTATCTTCATCCTCGTTTGAGGGTTCTGGTGTATCGTCTACATCTAGTGGATCCTTCTCGGATTCAGAAGCGATAGAGAGTAGCTCGTTTAATAACTCATATTTTAAGCGGTCTTCCCAAAGTTTATCAGCTGCAGATTTATTTATCGGCCAATCTGCTTCGCGGCGGTCGGGCGTGAACAGTGCATCAATAGTAAAATCAAAAGTTTTATTTAAGCGCTTGTTTATCCAGTCAGTACGAACTTGGGCTTCTTTAGAATATGCCTTGTATATCTCAAATGCAGCATAGAGATTCCCTTTTTCTAGGAAAGCTTCCATGGATTCACTAAAGCGAAAGCTAAAAACATCGATCTGCGGCTCTAAAAAATACATCCGACTGTAATCGAACGATTCAATATAAGCTTCGACTATCGCACGGCCATCGAGAATGCCTATACTGTCTTTTAAATAATGGCGGTCATTGATCGTATTGACGACCCAGCGAGTTTGATTCCCCATCTCTACAGTTGGCTCCAGATTGCTAAGCACCCTCTGAATTGGCGATGCAAGTACTAGCAAGAGCGCAAATAACCGAAGAAATATTTTGTAGTCAGTCATGGATGAGAAGAATTCGCTGCCAGATTTTAATTTTCGTCTCGTATATTACTTACTTAATAAATCCTTAGCACGCTCAAGAGTTGCTTTCTCCATATCGTTAAGCGAGCCAAATCCAGAGGTGTTGATTTTATCAAGAATTCGATCGATTTCCTTCTGAAGTTCATTGCGCGATGCTCTATTGACCGAGTAGCTGAGATTATTGGAGTGATCTTTTTTTCGGCGCTTCATCCAGTCAGGTGGACTGATCTTTACTGTATCTATTCCAAACATGGAAAAAGGAGATTTTGCTTGAATCATTGTACGATAAAAAAGTACGCCCAAAAGGATACCTCCAAGATGCGCCGAGTGGGCCATATTCGAGCGATTCGGCAGCTCATAAAAGAGCAAGCCTAGCACAGAAATTACGCTACTTCCAAGCAGCAGGTAGCGCGGCTTTATTGTTACAGGTAAAACAAAAAACAGTAGGAGCGTTATCGGACGATCCGGATGAATTTTACAAAACACCGTCATTAGTGCAAATACCGCAGCCGATGCACCGACAACTACTGTCATGCTGCTAAAATGTATAATTAGATATAACAGGCCTCCAAATAGTGCACCTGCAAAGTATAAAATCAGGAATTTCTCTCGGCCAAGCTGCGGTTCTAAAATGCGCCCAATGAAGTAGAGGCCGAGCATGTTGCCAATAATATGCATAAAACCCTGTGTGCTGTGCAAGAAGCAGTAAGTAAACAGCGTCCATACTTTAAAGGAACGAAAATTTTCGCCACTAAGCGCGAACCATTGGGCCATAAATGCATTCTCTGTGCCTGGTAAATAGGGACTTGGAAAGAGGACATTAAATAGTTGCTGTAGAGCAAATACACCAATGGTTAGAGCCATTAATACTGTAACGGCGGACTTGTGCTGCGCGCTAGTTGGCTTTTGTGGTTCGCGCATATAGGGACGATCGTATAACATTAATTACTATAGTACCATTTTGAAGAGCTTTGCCAAGTTTCGAGACAAATTAATGCGGCGATTGTTTTAATCCCTTACCGCTTGACTCTATCAACAGTTCAATAAGCTATTTAAGTATGGCAGATAAAGATGAAAAGTGGCCTGAAAATGTGAATGGAAAATACTATGTCGATGAGCAGTGCATCGATTGTGATCTATGTCGCGAGACTGCCCCGAATAATTTTACCCGCGACGAAGATGGCGGATACTCATTTGTGTACAAGCAAGCAGAGACCGATGAAGAAATTGAATTATGTAACGAGGCTATGGAAGGCTGCCCTGTTGAAGCGATAGGTGAAGACGGCGATTCTTAGCCTGTTCCACAAGTTGCTATAAAAAGCGTTTAACTACGACGTGTGTCCTGTCGGACTTGCACAGCAGCATTTAAGAATATCGTTTCCAAACAGATGGAGCGAAGAGTACAAGTACCGCATATAACTCTAGGCGCCCCAAAGTCATGAGTAATGTAAGAAATAACTTGGTTGAACCACTTAAGAAATGGAAATCCTTAGTTGGGCCTATAGCGTCAAAGCCTGGACCTATATTAAACAGCGTAGATTGTACGCACGAAAAGGCAGTTAAAAAACTAACTTCGGGTTCGTTAGCAGATACCAGCAACATCGCTATTATTTGTATAGAGACCATGAGTAAAATGAAGACGATAACACTTTGTATGGCCCGTTCACTTAAAATTCGTCCACCCATTCGCATAGGCACAGTTATATGCGGTCTAAATGCATGAATAATACTGCTGCTTACCGCACGCAGTGCGATGACCACCCGTACAACTTTGACCCTTCCAGCAGTCGAGCCAGAACATCCTCCAATAAACATGAGTATAATTAGGAGCATTTTTGCCGGCGGTAGCCAGGTATCAAAATCTGTCGATGCATAGCCAGTTGTGGTCATAATCGATACTGCCTGAAATGTGGCTGTGCGTACGATCTCATGATTAGGCAGTTGCCCATAGAGGTCCATTAAGTAGAGGGTAAGCAGGGCAGTTGCACTAAGTAGGGTGCCATAGAACCAATAAACCTCGTTAGTTTGTCGTAAAACCGTACGTCTGCGCCCCCCACCAATAAGGCGTATAACGAAAATAAATGTGGTCGCACTAAGAGCCATAAAAACAATGGCAATCCACTCCAATGTGGAGCTATTAAAGTCCTGGAAGCTACCAGACTCAGTACTAAAGCCACCAGTAGCCACAGTAGTCATCGCATGGTTAATCGCCTGAAACCAATCCATGCCACCAAGCTTGTAAGCGAAAGAGCAGGCGGCGGAGATGCCCAGATAATAAAGCAGTAGGTTTAAGGCACCTTTTTGCGCGCGCCCTTGGTCAAAACTTGTAGCCGCACCGGAAGACTCATTACTGGAAAGTATTTTTGCGCCCGCTCCTAATGAAGAAAGCAAGGCGACAAAAAACACAACAACACCAAGTCCTCCAAACCACTGGCTAAGGGATCGCCAAAACAATAAGCTTTTCGGGAACTGATCAAAGTTTTCAAATGCAGTAGCCCCTGTGGTTGTCAACCCTGACGAGGACTCAAAAATCGCATCGCTTAAGTGGCAATTATCAACAGTTAGAGCATAGGGGAGCGCTCCGACTAAGGTAGCAACAAACCAAGAAAGCCCAATTGCACACAGGGCTTCTCGTCGATACAGTTTGCTGTTTTTTTTGCGACCCCTCCAGTGTAAAATTGCAGCTAGTAGTAGGCTGATTATAATCGTCATGCTGAAAGCGTGGATGGAGCGGTCCGCAAGACTCTCTCCATTCATTAGCCCGACAAGCAGACACAGGCCAAATGCGCCTGACAGCGCGAGCAATACCATGCTCAGCAGCCGAAAAATAATTGCAGTATTCACAATCTAGATAAGCCGTTTTAAGAGTGCTTTTTCTTGGTCCTTGTGTACCAGAACAATCACGCGATCACCAGCCAAGATGGTATCCTCTGCGGTCGGTACCTTAGCTTTAAATTTATGCTGTAATGCTACAAATAAACTATTTGGTGGAAGAGCTATATCTTGTACTAATGATCCAACGATCGGGCTAGAGTGGCTAATTTTCACTTCTAAGATTCGTCCTCCTTTAGGCAAGTTAGCTAATTCTACTACCGATTCGCTCGACAGAGTACGACGCATAAAATCTGCAGTCGCGCTCCGCGGAGATACAACTAGTTCAATTCCCAACATGGTTTTGAGAATCCCCAAAAGCTGATCATAGTCTCCCTTATTGATTACTAGCTGCACGTGATCTGCGCCTAGCTTGGCAGCCTGTAGGCAAGTCAATATGTTCTCTTCATCGTCTTTTGTGCAGGCTACGAAATAATCCGCTTCACCAATCTGCTCCTCCTCAAGTAGGCGAAGTGATGTAGCGTCACCATGAATGACAGAAATATGTGGAAAACGTTCAGCAAGATCACGGCATTTATCAGGATCTTTTTCTATGACACGCAATTTAAAACGAGGACTGCGTAGCAAACGAATTAGGCTAATTGCAGTTTCGCTACCTCCAAATAAAACAACACGAGCCAAATCAAACTTCTGCTTTGGGTTGAAGCGCTCGCGTAAATCAAATAGCTCCTCTGGCTTACCAAACAAAGTTACGCTATCGCCAGCTTGCAAATGTGATTCGGCGCTGGCGACCTCACCTTGCTCTTCGCGTTGAATATAACCAACTCTAACATTTTCACTAAGCTTTAGCTCACGAAGTTGTTTTCCAATTAGTCGAGAACTCTCATCCACGCGAAGTTGTTGCACTTCTACTTCGCCGCGGGCGAAATTTTCAACAGCTACTCGACCAGCATTACGTATCGACTTTGCTAGCTCAACCGCACAGATCGCTTCAGGGTTAACGAGTAGGTCGATGCCAAAGTGTAGCTGATAATTTATTAATGAATTATCACTGTACGTATCATCGTGGATACGGGCGATCGTATTTCTAGCTCCCAATCCTTTTGCAAGTGAACTAGAAATAATATTTGTGCGGTCATCGCTAGTCATCGCTAAGAATGCATCACAGTCACCCACATCGACTTCGACAAGCTGTCTGGCAGAGCTGCCGTTGCCAGTCACGATACGAGCATTTTGTTCTTCATCTAATCGCTTACACAGCGAAGCAGATCGTTCGATAAGTGTAACATCATGCCCGCTTGCAGCTAGCATGGAGGTTAGATTATGGCCGACTTCGCCAGCGCCAATGATGATGATCTTCATATGGGAAGCTTTAATTTAAAATGTACAGCCTGACGTCCTGCTCGTTAATTTCGAGAAGTTTTTATTCCGGCAAAACGGACAATAGATTTATCTTTCTAGAGCTTTAAAGCTGTTATAATTATGGAGATTCGTTTTATAGAAATCACCTGTATTATTGTTATATACTGCTTTAAATCAAGGAAACTTCTACACCAAAGGTTGCGCTTGAGCGGGCATTAACAGCATGTAGGCCTTTGCCGTGTTCGGGACTGTTAGGCGGCCCCATCCAAGGCTCAACGCAGTAGAAGGCACTGTCAGCGGACTCTGTCCAAACTAAAAAGGAGTTCCACGCAGAAAGTGTAGATTCGTCATTCAAGAAACGAACCCCGATATCCTCTTCGCCACCATTAGGTCCAAATCGCAAGGTATCCCCTGTAAGTCTTGTATAAATACGATCTGAATTATCCGCATTCCCAAAGCTCAGGTCTTTTTCCCAGCCCTTTATTATATTTTGTAATGAACCATCCGGTGCATGCGTATAGCATTTTTTGGCGGGTACTTGATAGCGATAGTCCTTGCGAGCGAGGCCTTCATGCCAGGGCAGTGTAAAATAAAAGTGGTGTCCTGCGGACCATAGCAACACCTCCTCTCCGAGGTTTTCTAAGGTTAGGTAAACCCTAAAAGCGACATCCGTAAATTCGTAACATACTCTAAAAGTATAATCAAAAGGGTAAGCCTCGATGGCTGCTGCGTCTGGGCGCAACTGCGCAATAAAGCTCCGCTCCGATGCACTAATTAACTCAAAGTGGCTATCGCGAGCAAAGCCATTTTTTGGCATCGGGCGTACAATGCCTTGACCATCACGCCAGGAGCCTACCTGTCCTTTATGAAAGCTACGCCCAGCAAACGGGAAGAGGATAGGATTGCCTCCTCGAATTTTAGAGAACGGTGTCGATTCGACATTTTCTGGCCAATGTATGACGTCACGATATGTGCCATCAGACATACGTATATTCCAACTAATTAGCCTCGCACCTTTTTCAGGGTCAGCAAAGAACGTGGAAGGTCCGCTTTTCCAGCGCATTAATTGCATGCCGTTGTAATCGATCATTTCCATTTAATCGATAACACTAATAGAAAATCTGTGACTGAGAAGCCTCAACTCAGCCTGCCGCAGAAATCAATTCTGCAGAGCTTGCGTTATTCAAATGTCCTATCATTGTTAGAAAAATGTATTTCATGCAAGGAGTGTGGGCTCGATTAACTGTACTGTTGGTTTGTATAGTAAGTGTACTTGCAGGTGAACCGGCCCTTGATCGTTCAGAGCCCGTTGAGCAACGCAGCAGCGTCGATGTTTATGTCATCCCAATTCAAGGGATGATCGATAAGCCCAACCTTTATATCCTACGCAGGGGACTTAAAGAAGCGATTCGCAATAATATAGAGATGGTAGTCTTAGACATGGACACTCCGGGCGGGCGAGTGGATATATGCCTAGAAATGATGGAAGCGCTGGACCGATTCGATGGAGTTACCGCGACCTATGTAAATGAAGACGCTATTTCAGCTGGTTCATTTATCGCTGCGTCGACCGAGGAAATTTATTTTGCTCCTCGAGGAAAAATCGGAGCATCTGCGGTCATTCAGGGTACAGGCGAGGATGTTCCCGAGACTGCTCGATTGAAGATGGAGAGCTATTTGCGTGCAAATATACGTGTTATGGCCGAGGATAAGCCACAGCGAGCAGATGTTATACGGGCTATGTTGGATGCTAATTTCGAACTTAAAATTGGTGAAGAAGTTATTAAGCCGAGCGGTGAACTGCTAACACTAACTGCAAAGGAAGCAATGCAGCCTTATGGAGATCCAGCAGCGCCATTATTAGGCTCAGGAGTTTACGCAGACTTGAATGAACTACTGGATGCAAAGCTTGGGCCTGGGGCCTATCAAATAAGAGATTTTAAAGTCACCTATTCGGAGAAATGGGCTAAATGGCTCAACACATTTGCGCCAGCTCTTTTAGGGCTGGGAATGCTTCTGCTTTTTGTCGAATTTAAGACACCTGGCTTTGGATTCTTCGGCATCGGTGGCATTGTTGCGATTTCGACCTTCTTTATAAGCCAGAATATCGCCGGACTTGCAGGTAATGAAGTCGTCTTATTTTTTATTGTAGGCGTTATCCTAGTGTTATTGGAGCTATTATTTTTTGCGGGAGTCCTCGTATTTGCCGCATCTGGAATCTTGCTAATGTTTGGTGCTTTGTTGTGGGCAATGATCGACTATTGGCCTGCTGGAAAGACAGTAATCAACGCAGAACTGTTTTTAGGTCCAATGATGAATTTAATTTTTGGTGCGATAATAGCTATTTTTGGTGCGCTTTTAGTATCAAAAATGTTGAAGGGTTCTTGGTTCGAGCGCCGCATGGTTCTGCGTGATGCATCGGCAAGTACAGCTACCTCTGCACAACCAGCCAGTGCGTTATCATTAGTCGGTAGCGAAGGACTTGTAATAACTCCACTGCATCCAATTGGGAAAATCGAGATCAATGGCGTTCGCTATGAGGGCAGTTGCGTAAATGGATCGATTGATCTAGGTGTGAAAATTCGAGTTACTGGCAAAAATGATTTTGGCCTAATTGTTGAGGAAGTCGCTAAATTATGCTGATAGCGGTCTTAATAGTAGCAGCATTGGTGCTGACCTTTTTGGAGGTACTGCTTCCGGGTGGGATTATCGGAATACTGGCAGCAGTATGTCTAGTTGCTGCGACGGCTATAACAATGCAGGACTATGGTTTCTTTATTGCCGCGATTCTCTTTTTTGCGACGACCATTATTGCGCTAGGGATGATTATCCTAGAGTTAAAGATTTTTGCGGGCACCAAGTACGGAAAGCATTTTTTTCTTAGTAGCCAAATTAAAGGGCGCTCCAATAAATGCCAGGCAAAGGCATCGATTATCGGCGAGACTGGATCTACATTGACTCCTATGGTTCCTAGTGGAAGAGTGACCATCAACGGAAAGATATTCGATGCAGCCTCTTTGGATGGGTACATGGAAGTCAACACGCCCGTTAAAGTAATCTCTCAAGACAGTTTTAAATTAACCATACAAAAATTATGAATATTGCACCACTCACACAGATCTTAGCCTTGTCGAGCGGCTGGCAGGTCGCGATCGTATTTACTCTTGGCATTATACTGCTAGTTTTCGCACTAATCTTTTTTGCTTATATTGGACTTTTTGTGAAGTCCTACCTGTCCAATGCAACGGTTGGCTTTTCAACCCTTATTGCGATGCGCTTACGAGGAGTACCGGCCTCTTTAATTGTCGACGCAAGAATTACTGCAGTCAAAGCCGGCATCGAAATTGGCTCGAATGAGCTGGAGGCACACTATCTCGCAGAAGGTAATGTTATTCAGACCGTGCAAGCTTTAATAGCCGCAGATAAAGCGAATATAAGCCTTGATTGGCAGCGTGCCTGTGCAATCGATTTAGCAACAAAGGGTACTGGTAAGTCAGTAGTCGAAGCGGTGCGAACATCAATAAATCCTAAAGTTATTGAGTGCCCTAACCCAGAGAGTGGGCGTGCAACAATCGACGGCGTATCCAAGGACGGGATACAAGTCAAAGCACGCGCTCGGGTCACAGTACGCTCTAATTTAGATAATTATGTGGGAAGCGCTTTGGAGGAAACTGTGATTGCTCGGGTGGGAGAAGGCATTGTCACAACTATTGGTTCAGCAGAAACGTATAAGACAGTACTAGAGTCTCCAGATACAATTTCTAAGGTGGTGCTCGACCGTGGTCTTGATGTCGGTACTGCATTTGAAATTCTTTCAATCGATATTGCGGACGTGGATGTTGGAGAAAACATCGGAGCGAAGCTCCAGGAATCCCAAGCCGAAGCAGATAAAAATGTCGCTCAGGCGAAGGCGGAAATGCGCCGCGCAGCGGCAGTTGCTGCGGAGCAGGAAAACAAAGCGAAAGTAGAAGAAATGCAGGCAAAAGTAGTGGAAGCCGAAGCACAAATCCCACTTGCATTAGCAGAAGCGTTTCGCTCTGGAAATTTGGGCGTCATGGACTACTATCGCTTAAATAATATTAAAGCAGATACCGACATGCGCGACTCTATTTCGAAGGGCGAGGAGTCATCGTAAAGAAATAGCCGATCTTTTTGGCGATAACTGCTTACTATGATGGAAAGCTTACTCGAAGTGCTATTCCCGCTAATTGTAGCTGGGGTCTATTTTTTTGGGAATATACTTTCCAAAAAGAAGGACAAAAGTGCCGCGCCCTCTCCGTTCAATCAAGAAGAGGTATCGCCTGCCGAGCGTGAAGTGCAGGAGCAGATTAAGCGCAAGATAGAAGCGCGGCGAGCAAGCTACGATAGTTCAGAAAGTGAACTTCTTACGAAGACAGAACAGGATAATTCTCATAGCCCTGAAGATCTTGTCCGCGAACAATTGAAAGAAAGGCGTGATAATAGTAGAGCTAGAAGGCAAGTAGCCCAACCTCGTGACACTGCCGCGCCTGCACAAAGCTTCAAAGAGCAAAGCAAAGAATATGCATGGCGACTTACTGAAGCCGAAAATAACTATGCGCAAGAGATGGAAAATCGCCGTAAAAAGCTAGAAGATACACAGCGAAAAGCTAAAGCTCTGCGCAAGAAGTCTAAACAGGGCGCTTATACTATCAAGCAAGCAATGCGCCAGGATAGTAGCCGTTCTTTACAAACTAAAGGGCAATACGCAGGGTCGATACGAACCCGCTTAAGATCTCCTAGCGCCGCACGTGAAGCGTTTATTTACAGCGAGGTGCTCGGTGCGCCGATAGCCTTAAAAAAAAGTTCTTCCCTACCTAATTAAGCCTGCCAACCAATTACCCAAGTTGGCGCTACTGTATGAGTGGGAGAGAAGTATTTTGCGTTCTATAATCAGGGTAGCCGAATTTTACTCGTGCCAGTAACTCCAGATTCTGGCGAATGAAATGTCTGTCCATTTGCACTAATGATAACTTGATCGGCTCTTGTAAAGACGACTTCAACCGGACCGGCTTTTTCTAACACTATTTCTTCCCCTGCGCTGAGCGTCCCCTGAAAAAGATAGTTACGGTCAGTTAAATCACGAGCGGCTACATAGACCTCACTACTAGCGGTGATTTTAAATTCTTTTATATTTGTCGAGGGAGTAGTGATTAAATTTGGCGCAGAAGATTCTGTTGCCGGCGATGTTTGTACGGCTGCTACGCTCGTAATATCCTCCGGGGGACTACTTATTAAGGCACGGACTAAACCAAATAGTACAAATACGAGCGCCAAGGCACCCAAGAGAATGAGGCCAACTTTAAGGTAAAACATTTTCTCTCCAGTGTCTTCACTTGCCTGCTCAGAGGCAGAATCCAAACCTTGTGAAGGCTCCTTTGGCGTAGCAGTGATACTTCCAAAAGACGGGGCATTTTGGCTTACATCCGCTTTATCTATTGAGGCAAGATCAACGGGATCATTCTCATCGCTTTTTGCATCCATGCTACCAAACCATTCCGCGCCGCCTTTTTTGCTGCGCGTTTTACTCAGTAATTGCGCGCTATAATCGTTGATTACTTTTTCTGGATCGAGTTTCAAATAGCGAGCGTAGTTTTTAATAAACCCGCAGCGGTAAATTTCTGGCAGATCGAAGTCAAAATTGTTCTGCTCGATATAGCTAAGAAAATCACTGCGTATCTTGGTAGCTTCGGCTGCTTCTCGCAACGAAATACCTTTGCGCTTGCGCGCATCTTCGAGTCGTTCCCCAATTGTTTGCATAACAATGTATAAATTGTGGCGCTAGCCTGAGAACCGCAAGCACGAAAGAGCAACGGATCTACTCAGTTATAATTTAGCTCAATTTTATTAATAAATCGGACCACTCTCCATCATTGCGGGATTCAAGCGTGAGAGAATCTTGTGGTCTAAGTTTTGCAAATTGTTGTGCATAGCAGCGCTCCACTACATCCATCTCTTTTGTTAAAATTCCGCTAAGTGCGATGCAACCACCAGACCTAACCGCATGCACCAATGCCTCTGAGTGGGGAATAAGTACATCGGTTTGAATGTTCGCAAGTAGCAGGTCTGCATTTCGATCGAGCAGACCGTCGGTGAGATTGGCTACTTCAAATAGGGGAGCCTGAATATGTGGGTTTTCTTTAGCGTTTGCACTGCAAACACGAATAGCTTCAGGATCAAAATCAAAACCAATAATATTCGAGCATCCAAGTGCAGCGGCAGAGAATGCGAGCACACCAGAGCCACAGCCAGCATCTATAATATGTAATGATTCAAGGGCTTCTTCGGAGCTGTCCAAATAATCAATTAATCGTCGTGCGCACAAGCGAGTTGTTTCGTGCGCGCCAGTGCCAAAAGCCATGCCTGCATCCAAATAAACGATAGCGGACCCCGCAGGTGGTTTGCAGCTATCACGCTCCCAAAGCGGTATCCAGTGTAGGCGACGATCACTCCAGGTAGTGACAAATTCCTTGTATGCATTTTGCCAAAAACTATCTTCAATGCGACTAAGCTCAAAGTCCTCGTGCAATTCGGAGAACTCTTCTTGCAGTAAGCCTAGTTCGCTATCTGCCGTAGCAGTATCTGGGAAGAAACCAAAGACTTCATAGGGGTCCGTGCGTTCTTTCTGCATAATTCCCCAGTGCGCGGACTGCGTCTCATAGAAATAGCCTTCTAAAAGATCCGCTAATTGCGCGGATACAGTTGCTCGAAGTTCAATTTGTGAAGACATGGCCTATTTAGCGTACAACTAGGACGCTTACAGCTTTGCGTTGCTTAGCCTAGCGACAACATCTGGCAAGAGTTGATGCTCAGTAGCATGTATTTTTTGTTCAAGTGATTCAAGCGTATCGGTTGGGTCAATACGCACAGACATTTGGTCAATAATTGGCCCACCATCCAGCGCAGGCGTCACCCAATGAACCGAGCAACCCGTTACTTTAACGCCATATTCATAGGCATCACGAATGCCCTGTGCCCCTTTAAAGCTTGGAAGGAGGCTAGGGTGCAGGTTGATAATTTTTCCTTCGAAAGCATGTATAAATGATTCGCTCAAAATCCGCATAAAACCAGCTAAAACAACTAGCTCGGGCTTAAACGACTGTATGCGCTCAATGTATGCGCTATTTGCAGCTGTGCTCAGTCGAGCGCCGACAGCTCCCGGATCTTCATAGATCGCAGGTAGGGCAAAGGAATCTCCAAGGCGTAGTATGCCGGCATCTTCTACATCACTGATGAGGGCTTTAATGGTTGCTTGTCCAAGAGTGTTTGCCGCTTGCGCTTGAAGCAAGGCTGCGGCGTTTGAGCCACCCCCAGACCCTAAGATAACAATCGGATAAGACATATAGAAAGGAAGACAGTTCGATTACTTGAAGAATTTTTTAGCTTTCTTTACAAATGATTCACTTACTGGATTTGCTGGGTCTCCGCAGGCTTCGGCATAATCCTCAAGCTTCTTCTTTTGATCGCTATCTAGTTTTGTTGGCACTTCAACATGAACGCGCACTAGCAAGTCTCCTTTACTACTTCCGCGCAGGCGGGGCATGCCTTGTCCGCGCAGGCGAAAGGTCGTGCCGCTTTGGGTACCACTTGGAATTTTTAGGCTACCCTTGCCCCCGAGAGTCGGCACGTCGATCGCCCCACCTAGAGCTGCCAGGGTAAATTTTATAGGTATTTCACAAAAGAGGTCATCTTCATGGCGCTCGAAAAGCTCGTGTTCTTTGACATGAATAACAATATAAAGGTCACCGGATTGGCCGCCCTGTTGACCCGCTTCACCCTTGCCAGAAGAGCGTAGCTTGGAGCCAGTATGTACGCCCGCAGGAATGCGTACCTTAACGGTGCTACTTTCCATCACACGGCCTTCGCCACGACATTCGCTACAGGGCTTTTCTATGCTTTGGCCGGTGCCGTTGCAAGTGGGGCAGACTTGTCGGTAACTGATAAAACCACGATTGGAGGTAACTTGTCCGGTGCCTCCGCAAGTGGGGCAAGTGATCTTTTTTGTGCCTGGTTCTGCGCCGGATCCGGCGCATTTCTTACAAGATGCGGCACGCTTATAGCGAATCTCTTTCTCTGTGCCCTCGGCTGCTTGTTCCAAGGTGATTTCAAGATCATAGCGCAAGTCCGAGCCTTGTTGTGCGCCGCCAGACGATTGTCCGCCTCGTCCACCGCCGAAAAATTCTTCAAAGATGCCGCCACCGCCACCGCCACCGCCAAAGGCTTCACGGAACATATCGAAAGGGTCATGACCGCCACCGCCACCGCCAGCTCGACCCATTCCGCCGCTTTGAAATGCATCGTGTCCATAACGGTCGTAAGCAGCGCGCTTTTCTTCGTCCTTGAGTACATCGTATGCTTCAGAGACTTCTTTAAATTTAGCTTCTGCAGCAGCATCATCTGGATTTTTGTCCGGATGATATTTTACCGCTTGCTTACGGTATGCTTTTTTAAGCTCGTCGCTATTAGCGTCGCGTGAAACGCCTAGACTTTGGTAGTAATCCGATTTGGACATAGAAAACGGTCAATTAGTTGCTATCTTTATTTACAGTACTTGCGGCGCCACTAGAGACGATAACATTTGCTGCTCGCAGCAAGCGCTCATTGAGCTGATAGCCAGCACGTACCGTTTCAATGATGCTATCTTCATCCACTGTGTCAGAGGGTTGGTGCGCAACGCACTCGTGTAGATTTGGATCAAAAGAGTCTCCGTCAGGAATAAGCTCTTTTAGGCCTTGCTCGCCTAAACTCTTTTTAAGTTGGTCTTCAACCATCTTAAATCCGACAGTCACATCTTTTGCATCTGGGTGCTGCTCGGCAGCTTGCAAGCCAAGCTTCATATTGTCGAGCACAGGAAGCAGTGATTCAACGACACCTGCAGCAGCGCTGCGTAGTAGCTCCTGCTTTTCTCGCGTTATTCGTTTACGATAATTTTCCATATCAGCGACAGAGCGCAGATAGCGGGACTTCATTTCACTTGCTTCAGCTTGGGCTTTTTCTAGCTCAGTGAGTATTGGTTCGTTGCTTTCTTCGGCGCGTACTTCTTCCGCAGCAGGCGCAGGTGAAGCTTCTGTTTGAGTAGCAGATTTTTTGGATGAGCTGGCCTTTTTCTTTTTCATAGTAAATATGTCTCGTCTAGAGCTAAGTCATATAAATTTAGTGATCAAATTGTAAATGAGCGCGGTAGTGTGTGCATAATTTCGCAGATATCAAGTATGCTGTTAGCATGAAAACAGTATTTTTTTATGTAGGTAGAGCAGTGGTTGCAAGCGATCGTTGAAACAAACCTTGTTTTCCTCAGTAGTAGAGGTATTTTAGTCATAGTTTATGGCGCGACGTTTCACAAAAAAATCTACCCGAACAAAAACCTCCAACCGGCAAGTTGCTCCGGCACACCCAGTGTGGGCACTCGTTCTTTTTACCCTAGCTGTTTTAGCTCTGGTAGCTATCGGCGACTTTGACGTTAGTCAATCGACCTACAAGACGACTAATGCGGTCCCGGGTGATAACTTGGTAGGAGTCTTTGGTGCTAATTTTTCTTTCGTTTCTTTTCTTTATATTGGAGTCGCCACCTGGCTCTTGCCGGTCTACTTGATGTGGTTTGGTGTACGGTTACTTCTGCAGCAGGCTCTAAAAAAGCGTACCGCGACAGCTCTAATGTCGGTGCTATCAATTGTATGCGCCTCTGGTTTGCTTGCAATGTTGGAGCTTCTTGGATTCGCAAGCGCGGAGAGTAGTATTTTCAAAGATCAATTATACGACCGTGGCTTTGGCGGGCTTATTGGCTATCTTTTAACTGGTCCCTTTTTGCAGTCTTATATAGGAAACTTTGGTACAGTAATGGTCCTACTTATGGGCTTAATTATAGGGTCATTGATTACTTTTACTGACAATGTCGGGCACTTCTTGGAGTATTTATATAGCGCGAACCGTGCTTTATTTGTAAAGATACGAGAGTACTTCGAGTCGCTGAAGCAAGCGTGGGCGGGAAAAGCCAAATTAAGGCGCGAGTCGAAGTTAGAAAAGTATCGTTTGCGTGAAGAGGCTAAAGCAGCGCTTGCAGTAGAAAAAAAAGAGGCTGCAGAGGCTAGGCTTAAGCCTGCTACGGCGGAGGAAAACACTTCGCTATTGGATGCTCCTTTATCGGTTAATTTAGAGCCGAGCGCTGAGCGTATTGAATCTGCTCCGGTCAAGCCGAAGAAGCCGGAAGCCGAACTAAAGCAGACGGTTTCTCACAGTGAGCCGGCAGAAGTGAAGAAGCCGAAATTTGACCCTTCAATGATCAAGGTGGTCTCTGAAGAAAAGACCGAAAAAGCTGTAGCCACTATACCAGAGCGCCGCGGTGATTATACTTTCCCGCCAATCAATCTACTGGCAGAAGCACCTAATACAGACGACCGCTCGCCGCAAGATCACGCGGGTACTATGGAGGCATTGGTTCGTACGCTTGAGGAATTTGGCGTAAAGGTAAATCCCGGTGAAATTCATACCGGCCCAGTCATTACTAGATATGAAGTAACTCCAGCGGCAGGCGTGCGCGTTGAAAAAATTGTCAATCTTGATAAAAATATAGCTTTAGGTCTGAAGGCTGAATCAGTGCGTATTCTTGCCCCAGTGCCTGGCAAAGGGACAGTCGGTATTGAGGTTCCAAACCGGATCGCTCAAGCGGTCTGTATGCGTGATATTGTAGAGTCGAAATCATGGGCGGAAGCGAAGGCAGAAATTCCGATTGTACTCGGTAAGGATGTAACAGGTAAGCCAATGGTGACAGACTTAACCAAGATGCCGCACGTGCTAATTGCTGGTTCTACTGGTTCCGGTAAGACGGTATGTATAAACGCAATTATTGCATCTTTATTATATCACTCTGGCCCGGAAGATTTACGTTTCATCATGGTGGACCCCAAGGTTGTCGAAATGCAAATGTACAATGCGCTGCCGCACATGCTAATTCCGGTAGTGACCGAACCGAAAAAAGTACCGGGGGCATTGAAATGGTTACTTGCAGAGATGGAGCGGCGCTATCAAATTTTTGCTGCAGAAAATGTACGTAATATAGCAGGCTTTAACGCAAAGATTGCTAAAACCAAGGAAGAGAAAGAGAAAGCCGCGGCAATGGACGCCGAGATGACCGCGGAGGAGCGCGCCGCAGTCACTCAAGTGGAAGTTCCACGCGATGATGATGCCTTTGAAATTCCACGTAAGAAGCTCCCATACATCGTCTGCGTTATTGATGAACTAGCAGACTTAATGATGGTTGCACCAGCTGATATTGAAACGGGGATCGCGCGCTTAGCGCAGTTAGCACGAGCCGCGGGCATACACCTAATTCTCGCAACGCAGCGTCCATCGGTAAATGTGATTACTGGAGTTATAAAAGCGAATTTACCGAGCCGCATTTCTTTTAAAGTAGCCTCTAAGGTGGACAGTCGGACGATTTTAGATGGTGGTGGTGCGGAGGCGTTGATTGGCAAGGGAGATATGCTCTTCATCCCGCCAGGAACATCTACCTTAGTGCGCGCACAAGGAGCCTTCGTTTCCGATGACGAGATCAATGGTATTGTCGAATACCTAAAAGAGCATAATGAGCCACCGGTCTTTGCTGAATCAGTGCAACAACAAATTGATGCTGGTGATGATGATAATGCTCCGACCGCAGGTACAGGAGAATCGGACGGTGATGAATTACTTCCACAGGCAATTGATGTACTGCGCGCTACGAAGCGCGCATCGACTTCGATGCTGCAGCGACGTCTACGCATTGGTTATAATCGGGCGGCTCGGCTAATGGAAGAGCTTGAAGATCGCGGTATTGTTGGCCCAGAGAATGGCTCTAGTCCACGCGAAATACTAGTGGATTTAGATACTATGTAGCAGCGCTTTAATCGCCTTCGAGCGCTAGGTCTGGAATGTGATTAAATGCGATGCGTAGTGGTGCGGCCTGAGTGCAGCGCTGCGCCTCCATCGCATTTGCATAGTAAAGTGTGCGGCCGCCGAAGCGCTGATTGACCTGGTCCATGGTCTTCTGTAACTGCACTCTACGTCGCTGCGTAGGCGCTTCAAATAGTGAGGGCGTATGCGATGCAAGTGATTCGAGCTGCGCGAGAGTAATGGAGACTTTAGTAGGATTCGGGACATTCTTAGGATGGTTACTCCATGCAGAATGGAGCAACTCACTTAGTGTAACGCTGTCTTGGGTAGGAAAGCAGGCAGCTTGCGTCGACCAGCGGATTTCAAAACCGAACTTAACGTGCACTTCTAAATAGCCAGTAAAGTAACCCATCGCTCGCAGCCTACGGCAGGCTTTTTGTAGCATCCTGTGCAGGGTCGCGTGCGCCCCATGCACAGTGCGTAGGCGAGGAGGCAGTACATGAGAATGTCCAATGGTGCGGCGCTGCGTAGCTACCGCAGGAAAGTCTACTCCGCGTAGGGCGAACCACATCCGATCGCCTTCGACCGAGCCCCAAATGCGGTGCAACTTGCGCCTGCTTGCTTGGCACAGCGCTTGCATTGTAGTAATCCGCGCAGTTTGTAAGCGTCGAAGCATGCCCGCGCCGATGCCAGTGATAGAAGTCAGTTCGAAGGGGTAAAGCTTTTCTGGTATTTCGTGAAAATCGAGAGTGGTCAGCCCGTCGGGCTTTTCTAGCTTACTAGCTAACTTGGCAAGAAAGCGATTGGGGGCGAGACCAATAGAGGCGCGAACATAAGGGCCGATCTCTGCAGCAAGGGCCGCTTTGATCGAATGTGCCTTTTGTGTAGCGATGGCAAGTGGTTGCCAGTGCGGCGGCAGTTTTCCATACATTTCATCAATCGAGAGGACCGCTTCGATATAAATAATTTTATGGATGAGCGCTTTGATCTTGTTGTGTAGCTTGATATAGCGCGCGTGGTTTGCTTCGACAAAAACAATTCCAGGGCATAAGTAGCGCGCCTCGCGCACCGCAGTCCCAGTTTTTACTCCAAACGCCTTCGCCTCGTAGCTAGCAGCAATGCAGCTCGTCGTATCTACACCAATAGAGGGGACAACTCCGACAGGGCGCCCGCGCAATTGCGGCTGGCGTTGCTGTTCCACCGACGCATAAAAACTGTCAAAATCAATAAATAAATAGCGCAGAGCCATAACAGGTATAAGAAGGGTGATATAGGTATAAATATGTTCACTATTGCAAAGGTAAAATGTTTCGATCCTTGCTTTTGTTCATCGGCGCTTTAACTAGCGGCAATATGCAAAGTGAAAAAGTTAAACGTCGTTACATGATGGGAGTCGTTATGTTTCTGATGTTCTTGCCTCCCGGCATGTGGTTACCATCACTGCCAAATATTTTGGCAACCTATGAGGCGCGCTGGGTATTGCCTTATTTTACCGCGCTCACTCCATTTATAGGAATCTTCTCAGCGCTGTTATTTGCTGCTTTATCGGATCGTAAATTCGATGCGGGGCGCTTGCTGGGAATTCTTGGAATAACTGGAGCAGGTTTTGTCTGGCTTTCTTTTAGTTCCTTAGAATGGGGGTGGCATCCAGGATGGTTTCTGTTCTTCCAAAGTTGTAGTATGTTAATTTCAGCCCCAATGATTCCGCTGATAACCAAAATTAAATTAGCGAATCTATCGAATCCGGCAAAGAGCTTTCCGCTGTATTCAATTTGCGGCACAGTGGGCTGGCTGTGTGGGAGTATTTTAGTGAGTTTTTTAGCGCTTGATTATTCTGCTAAAGCTGGCCAGTTAGCAGTCGCTTTCAGGGTGGGAATGAGTCTTTTGTGTTTCGCTTTACCGGCCACGCCCCCAAAAGACTTGGCGAGCCGTGGTTGGGCTGCTGTTTTAGGCTTACGTGCCTTCGGCTTACTTCGCGATGCAGAACTTCGACGCTTCTACCTTGCATCTGCCTTACTGGCAATTCCAGGGGTTGCTCACTTTATGATCACGCCAACTTTACTTGCCGAGTTTGGTAGTGCATATCCGACTGCCCATATGTCTCTCGGTCAAGCCACTGAAGTGGCCGCGATGGTATTTCTAAGTCTTGTGGCCGGTCGTTTTCGTATGCGCTGGTTTCTAATCTGGGGCATGTCACTAGCTGTCTTGCGCTTCGGTCTATTTGCACTAGGCGCAGAGGTGGGGGCGCTGACGCTTCTTTTTGTTGGCGTTGCGTTGCACGGCCCAGTTTATACATTTATGACTGTGGCGGGCAGAATTTATCTGGATAAGCGAGTGCCCGAAGAGCTGCAGGGACAAGCGCAAGCTCTCTACAGCTTGATGGTATTTAGTGTCGCTGGAATTATTGGGGCCTTTGTCTGCGAATGGCTTTATTTAAGCGAAGTGGAAGGTGCAAGTGGATGGTTAAGCTTTTGGCTGGTGCTCAGCTTTTTAGCGGCAGTGCCATTAGTTTATTTTACTGTAGGAATCTTACGGCAGGCTGCTGTAGAAGCCCGGTGAAGCGAATACAGGCTTAGCGAAAGAGTGCTAACGGATCATCTTCATCGCCAGCGCCACCTTCAGAGTGGCTTTTGTTGAGGCGCTTGCGCAGTAAATTATGAGAAGAGTCATCCGCCTCGAGTCGCTCGAGAATGTCTTTTGCGCGTTCGATAACAGTGCTTGGGAGGCCTGCTAGACGAGCGACTTGTATGCCGTAAGAGCGATCGGCAGCACCTTTAATGACGCGGCGCACAAAAATAATTTCATCATTCCATTCTTTAACTGCGACGGAGTAGTTTTCCAGCCTTTCGAGGGTTTTTGCTAATTGAGTGAGTTCATGGTAGTGAGTTGCAAACAAGGTGCGAGGTCCTGCGCTATCTTTGGGGTGCAGGTGTTCGATGACAGCCCAAGCGATAGAGAGACCATCATAGGTGCTCGTACCACGTCCTATTTCGTCTAAAATAACGAGGCTGCGCGCGGTAGCATTATTCAAAATATTTGCTGTTTCATTCATTTCGACCATGAAGGTCGAGTTGCCTCGAGCGAGTTCATCGCTAGCGCCGACCCGCGAAAAAATTCGGTCAACTACTCCGATCTGACATTCTTTGGCAGGCACCCAAGCCCCCGACTGTGCCATCAATACTAGGAGAGCGACTTGTCGAATATAGGTCGACTTGCCTGCCATGTTTGGACCAGTAATGAGCGCAATTTGCGGAGCTGTAGCGTCTTGACTAAAGCTGCAGAGCGCACAGTCGTTGGGCACAAAAGCATGCGTGCCCGCTAGCCCTAAGCGCTGATTGCGCAGCATTTGCTCGACCACGGGATGGCGCCCTTGGTCAATTCGCAGCGAATCAGAAGAGTCTACAGATGGTTTGCAGTAGTCCCATTCGCGTGCGATGACTCCCCAGCCAATTAAAACATCAATTTGTGCGAGTGCATGGGCAGTAACCTTGAGCGCTTCAGAGTGTTCGAGAATGACGACAATTAATTCATTAAATAACTCAATTTCGCGCGCGATGGCTTCCTCTTCAGCGTGTAAAATTTCCCGCTCTCGGTCCTTAAGCACATCATTCGTGTAGCGCTCGGCATTTTTCATCGTCTGCTTGCGAACATAATCATCTGGGACAGAGCTAATATGGCTTTTTGTTACTTCGATAAAATATCCAAAAGCGCTATTATATCGAATGCGTAAATTCTTGATTCCGGTGCGCTCCTGCTCGGCTACTTCAAATTCTGTCAGCCATTTTTGGCTATCGCTGGTTAAATTTCTGTAGTGGTCAAGGGACTCGTCGTAACCATCTCGAATGGAGCCGCCATCGTCAATTTTTCCAGGTAGCTCTTGTGCAAGGCTAGAGGATAATTTCTCACTAAGCGTATCAAAGTTATGAATACAGCTTGCTAGGTCAGCAACTGGAGTGCCGGGAAACTCGAGAAGAGTACACGCGATTGAGGGTAGTGCATGGAGCGTATCACGCACTCCGCCAAGCTCCCTAGGGTTGCGTAGACGGTTTTGCAGGCGCCCGAGTATTCGCTCGATGTCACGAACCCCGCGTAAGACCCCTTGCAGCTCTGTGGCAAGCCCAGGCGTGCTAACAAATTCACCGACACAGTCTTGGCGGCGTTTAATTTCCTCAAGGTCTAGCTCGGGGGCGCAGAGCCAGCGCTCTAGTAGCCTTGAACCTGCTGGCGTGACACTACCATCCATTGCTGCAAGCAAGGATCCTTCGTGTGTATTTGCCGCCGATTTGAAAATTTCTAAATTACGTAAAGTTGCAGGGTCCAGTAGTAGTGTTTGATCACTGCGGTATTCGCGTATCTGGCGTAAGTTTTCTGGTTTTGCGCAGAGCGTTTCGGTGGCATAATAAACAAGCGCGCCTGCAGCGCCGAGCGCCGGGTGCTTTATATCAATCCCAAAGCCTTCTAGGTTGAGAACTCCAAGTGCGCCTAAGACACTTTGCGCGCCAGTAGAGCGGTCAAAATTATAATCAGCAATTTCGGTTACGCTGCGTCCATCACAAAGATGCTGATAGAGCTCATTGAAACTGGAGCTTGGATGCGCTTGGCTCCACTGCTTAGCAGCGTTTTCTGGGACGAGTATTTCACGGGGATTGAAGCCCTCAAAAGCTGCAAATAAACGTTCTGGAGTCGACTCCGTGGCGAGGTAGAATTCTCCAGTAGTTAGGTCGAGCCAGGCTGCATGCAAGACGCCTCTGTCTAGATTGAGCGCGAGCAAGAAGTGGTTCTTTTGCGCCTCAATTTGTGAATCCGCTAGGCGTGTACCTGGCGTGATAATGCGAGTTAACTGACGCTTGACGAGCTTGCCTGGTTGGGGGGTCTCTACTTGATCGCAGATGGCGACCTTTATTCCGTGGTCGAGTAACTTTTGAATATAGCTGTCAGCTGCATGAAAGGGCATGCCAGCCATAGGCATACCGTGCCGATGCGTCAGTGTAATACCGAGTAGCTTTGCGCCGCGCTCGGCGTCTTGCAAAAAGATTTCATAAAAATCGCCCAAGCGAAACAGCAGGAGTGTATCATCAGAGAGTTGGGCACGAATTTCGTGCCACTGCTGCATCATTGGGGTGAGTTTCTTTTCGGCCATTGAATGAATAAACGACCGATAAAAGACAGTCTCTGCACGTAGATCAATACTGATGCGCACAGATTTTTAAAGAGGGCATTGAATAAGCGGTAACTGTGTGCATCAATTGAAAACTTATGGCTGTAAAGCTACACCACGTTTGTTTTGAAAATACCGGCGCACCCGTTATCGTTTTGTTGCACGGTCTGCTTGGGTCCAGTCGAAATTGGATGACGATTGCCAAGGAGCTGCACGCAGACTACGCTGTGCATCTTCTAGATATCCGCAACCATGGCCAGTCTCCGCATGCGGATTCTATGCGGTGGAGCGAACTAGTTGCGGACTTAAAAGCTTATTTAGTCGCAGAAAATATAGATCGTATGCACTTAGTTGGGCACAGCTTGGGTGGCAAAGTTGCGATGCGATTCGCTTGTGAATACCCAGATCTAGTGGATCGCTTAGTGATTGTAGATATCGCCGCGAAAGCGTACTCAGCGTATAATGATGCTGAGTTTCGAGCCATGTTGTCGATTGACGTGGGCGAGCTGTCGAGTCGCAAGGAAGCAGAGGAGCTACTCGAGCCACTGGTGCCTGAATGGGCAATGCGCCAGTTTTTACTGACAAACCTTGTGCGCGACCAGCAAGCAGGGAGCTATCGCTGGCAAATCAATCTGCAGTCCTTGCATGCCAGCCTTCCTCATCTTAGGGAAGATCCATTGCTAGAAGAGCATCGCTTTGAGAATCCTGTGCTCCTGCTGCGCGGCGAAAAATCTAATTTTATTGAGGATACCGATACAGAAGCAATGCAAAGCAAATTCCCCCGACTAGAAGAAGTGACGATTCCTGGGGCTGGTCATAACGTTCACGTGGATGATCGCCGAGCTTTCATGGCCGCCTTGCAGGGATGGATGTAAATAAAGGCGCTCCAGGAAAAAGCGACGTATTATTTTGCACCTTTTGCTCTTCTAGGTTCTATTACTTGCATGAGTACGATTGTAAATTCTGAAGCAAAAAAGGTAGCATCTGCTGGCTTTGCTGAGGTGTACGATCCGGTGAAGCCCTACTTAGAGGCGTTAGATTCGTTTTTGTTGGAGCAGGTAGCGACTCTTGAGCCAGAGGTGCAGGAGCATGCGCACTATGTTTTAGGGCATAGTGGAAAGCGATTAAGGCCAATGTTAGTTGCATATAGTGGCTGGTCGGACGAGGGCATAGAGAACAATGCTGAAATGGTTCAATTAGGCGCTGTGATCGAATTAGTCCACTTAGCTACACTAGTGCATGACGATATCTTAGACGGTGCGGATACGCGCCACCGCCAAGAGACTGCTTCTAAAAAATACGGTCCTGCTGCGGCAGTGCTTATAGGAGATGTACTATTTTCCCATGCACTTAAGC
Source organism: Coraliomargarita sp. (assembly GCA_002699365.1). GTDB lineage: Bacteria > Verrucomicrobiota > Verrucomicrobiia > Opitutales > Coraliomargaritaceae. The sequence goes on from PAAN01000025.1 coordinate 61,540, forward strand.
TGGCGGCTGAGTTTGATACCAATGCAGTGTGCCGATCAGTGGCACATGCGACAGCGCGCGTTTGCGCTGGCGAAATTGCGCAAACCTACCAGCGCGGTGAAGTGAATTACAGTCGTGAATTTTACTACCGCGTCATTCAACTAAAGACGGCAGAGCTCTTCGAGGTCGCCTGCCAGTTAGGAGCTCAAATCTCTGGGCAACCGAGCGCTTTTTGTGCGGCAGCCGGCCAGTTTGGGCGTCATCTAGGGATGGCTTATCAAATGTTTGATGATCTTGTGGATTTATATGCGGAGGAATCAATGATTGGTAAGACCCTAGGAACCGATCTTAAGAAAGGTAAGTTTACGCTCCCCTTAATATTACTTTTAGAATCGTTACCAGTGGCGGAGAAAGAGTCTTTATTAACTCGCTATAAGCAGGGTGATACGAGTGTGGCAGCAGCCTTTAGTAAGCGCCTGCATGACTTCCCAATTTTTGAGACGGTTGTGGAGAGCTTTGAAGAGCAATTGTCGCAAGCGAGTCATGCGATTGGTGGGTTTAGCGATGTGGCTGCAACCGCTCGGTTGCAAACGATAGCGCAGTTAGTGCGAGCGCAATTAGCGCGAATCAACAATTAACTATCCTGCTATCGATTGGACTCTTCCCAGCGCTTTCTTTCTTCGTCACTAAAACCAGGGATACGACCTTCATCAAAGTCGATCATATCCATGACGGATTGAATCTGCCCGATCTTTTCAGGCGTACCCATATTAGTTAAGGACTCTGCTAGAAATTCGCGTCCTGCTTCGGTTTGGCCTTTGTGCACGACTTCGCGGTTCCATTCGGCTACTTTAAGATCCTCTGGAAAGCACTCCGCAAGCAAGCGGTCTAACTCTTTAGCATCCCCGCCAGCAGTGCGCACTGCATCGACCACTTGCGCGGGATCTATCTCCAGGTGCATGCACAAGAATCGATCAAATCCACGGCAGAAGTTTTTCTGGTACGACTTCGGCAGCTCTTCATTTAGGTGCTTTTTACACTTAGCGACAAAGCGCGGTAAATGTAGTAAGCCGCATGGGTGTGGCTCGTAAGGGGAGGGCAGGTCAAAGCAGATTTCTCCTGTGGGTCCAAGTGATGCGTCAGTCATAAGATCCATTAGAAAAGCTTTCGTTTTTGCTACGTAAAGACAATAGATCCGCGAAATCCCCTTAATTCATGGTTGCTTTTTAATGAAACTGACTTTCGTTATTACCCAATTATGAGTTGTACAGACACAGAGTGTCATCCTTCCGGTGGATGGATCGACAAGTTTGCCATTAGTTTGGCAATGTTATGTGCCGTGCACTGTTTGCTCATGCCTGTAGTCATTCTACTGCTTCCTATTATAGCTACGTCTTTTTTTGTGCATCAAGATTTTCACTTATGGATGCTTTTCCTCGTAATACCGACGACAAGTTTGACAATATTTTTAGGTTGCCGCAGGCATAAAGATAAGTGGGTGTTCGCTCTAAGCGCTATAGGACTTTGTTTTCTGTTATTTGTCGTTTTTTATGAACGGATGGTTGTACCAGGGACCTTACCAGAGTCAGCTGCAACGGATGCTTGCTTGCACTGCTTGCAAAATTTAAGTGAAGACGGTTTTTCAATTAGCTCAGTGGCATGGCTTAACTCGATAGGTGGGCTCTTTCTAGCTAGCGGACACTTGCGCAACTTTTTATTGTGCCGGAAGTCACAGTGTGCGCAGTAGAACTGTAACCGTGCGTTATGTTTCTTCGCAGTCTTCGCAGAGACCGTAGACTTCGAGTACATGTGCTATGTTTGTATAGCCCTTTGCTTTCGCTTGGCCTTCCACATCTTTACCAATACAAAGGTTGAGCCTTTCCGCCTTATGACAGGCTCGGCAAATGAGGTGGTGGTAGTGCTCTCCTAAAGCAGTTAGCTCAAAAACATGAGTACCATTTTCTAGCGGTATACGCTGCAGCGCTTGAATGGATTCAAAGGTCTCTAAATTTCGGTAGATAGTGACTAGATCGCTGCTAGGTAATTCTGCG
>PAAN01000026.1 GCA_002699365.1 Coraliomargarita sp.
ATATAATCTACAAAAAGAAGCGCTCGAAACTGGTAGAATTACACAAGCTCAGCTTCGTAGTGAANCACTCCAATTNAATNAANCNAAATTAGCGCTGCATCAGGCGCGGGCTAATTTACACATCGGACTATCCGATTATCTAGACCTCGTCTCCCCGATACGATAAATAACCAACTCTAAAATAGTATCTTTATGCGCTCTTCCAAACTCCTTTATTTATTTCTAATTATAGCTGGCATTGTCGTTGTTCTACTCACTACAAGGCGAAGTTTGAGCCNCGCAGTAGAAGCCGAAACNGTAACNCGNNCNAACGCNCTAGATGCAGTGCCCGCNATCGTNCAGGTNCGCAGTGATTANACCTTTACTTTAAGTAGTGAAGAAGGTGGGCGTGTGGAGCGCTCTAGCCTAAAACTTGGCGCNCTNATNGAANNNGATGCNCTGGTACTTGAAATNGACCCNTCTGACCTTGAAATTGAAGCTACNATATTACAGGCAGATATCACTAACCTGACTGCGCGCTTAGAGCTNAAAAGTGCCGAAGCAGATGCTCTNCAAAANCAGCAAGANGANCTAAAAAACTTTGAGCGATTATANGCAGCNGGNAACTATCCNNAGCTCGANATCCAGCGAAAAAGGCGTGCATACAAAGTCTTTNANGAGCGCCAAGAGCTNGACCGCCTAAATNAAGCACAACAATTACAAANTTTACAAAATAAGCTNCAGCTGATCGAGCGCCGCNTAGANAAAACCAAGATTTATNCGCCTACNAGTGGTATTGTAACNACCATCTATGCCTATCCTGGAGAATTAGTCNGNNCNGGNACCGCTCTCGCAGAGGTTTTTAGTCAAGCGATCGTCGTCGAAGCAAAAGTAAATGAAGAAAACTTTTCTGGNATTACCACTGGGCAGACTGTCAACGTGCGACTGTTAACCTACGGCAATCAGCTCTTTACTGGCACTATTTCTCAAGTGCTACCGACCGCAGATAAAGCGAAGCAGCAATACACAGTCCTAATTGAACTAGANATTGATCCAAAACTTCTAATTCCNGGACTNTCAGGGGAGGCNAGCATTATACGCCGCAAGGTAGCNNATGCCTTAGTCATCCCAAGCCGCNCGCTCATGGGAGATTATGTATTTAAAGTTATCAGTAATGAAGCAATCCTAACACCAGTGAAAATAGGCGTGCGCGGCCTCAATCATGTAGAAATTAAAGAGGGACTAAGCGAAGGCGATGTCATTATTACTGACGATATGGGATCCCTTAAAGACGGAGACCTCATTCGTATTAAGAATAAATAGTTATAAGGTGTTCACNCTTTTCACCTAATAGATGAAAACAAATCTTCAGATTGCACTGCGCTTCTTACTCTCTCGTAAGCGTGCGATGCTGATGAGCCTAGGCGGCATAATTTTTGGGGTCGGTTTTTTTATCATTACTCAGGCGCAGACCTCTGGNTTTGAGCGATTTTTTATTAAAACTATTTTAGGAGTGAATGGGATGGCGCGAGTGGAAGATCGTTACCAGTCGACTATGCGTAGTATGCAAGCAGAGAAGGGTTCGAAATTTCGGGTTACAATAGACGATAGCGTCAAATATATCTCTGGAGTACAGTTCCCCCAACAAATAATGGATGCTATACATCGCTTCCCTAATGTCGTCGCAACTGCTCCAGTCATTCGTGGTAGTGCGATGTTAATAGCTAACTTTAAAGAGCAAGATTGTAAACCATATGGGATCGATACGCGCCAGCATTTTAGAGTCTCCGACTTAGGAGAACAAATTATCCAAGGATCCATTGATGCATTTCAGGATAACCCATACGGAGTGCTAATCGGAGAACGCTTAGCACGAAGAATAAATCTACTGCCGGGCGATACCTTACTTCTGCAAGCCCGTGGACAGTCACACCGCTACCGAGTAGCAGGAATATTCGAAACTGGCATTGAGCAAGTCGATAAAGAGCGAGTCTATATGCATCTGCCGGCATCACGTACCTTGTTACAACGACCGAACGGCGCATCCTTTATACAAATTAATTTAGACGACCCAGATAAAGCGCCTGCATTTGCTGCGCGTTTAGGGCCGGTCTTATCGCACTCCGTGATGAGCTGGCAGCGCCGTGAAAAGACCTGGCTGCAAGTCTTCGCAGTCCTAAGGATATCTTCAGCACTCACAGTATCTACAATCATTCTTATTTCAGGACTGGGCATGTTTAATACCTTGGTAATGATCATAATTGATAAGACTCGCGAAATCGCCATTCTTCGGTCGATGGGCTATACCAGAAGTGATATCACCCAGATCTTTATGCTCCAGGGTCTTTTGGTATTAGGCGCGGGCATTGCACTTGGTTGGGCCTTTGCAGCCAGTGCCACCTATGGACTCTCCCAGTTACCCATACGAATAAGGGGTATCTTTGCTACTGATTCCTTCATAGTAAACTGGGATATCAGTCACTATCTTTGGGCTGGAATCATCGCCGCAGTCATTGTGTCCATTGCATCCTATTTTCCCGCTCGACGGGCAGCACGCCTTGAGCCAGGTGCAGTAATTAGAGGAAGCAGCAGCTAACTAAAATGAGTACCGTTCTAAAAACTGAACAGCTAAACCGCTATCTTGGAGAAGGTGCTAATCGTGTCCATGCTCTGCGTGATGTCGATCTTACTGCAGAAGCAGGCAAGACTTATGCAATAATGGGGCACTCTGGATCTGGAAAGTCCACCCTACTCTATCTGCTTGGGCTACTGGATCAGCCAGATTCCGGCACTATTGAAATTGCTGGAAAAAAGACTGGCCAGCTAAGCGACGATGCGCGCACCGCCCTACGTAATCAATATCTAGGCTTTGTCTTTCAATTTCACTTTTTGATAAAAGAATTTACGACTCTTGAAAATATTACGATCCCTATGCGTAAGCTCGGGCGTTGGAGCGAAGAGGAAATGACTGAGCGTGGCATGTCGCTACTCAAAAGTGTCGGGCTCGAGGATAAATCTAAACGACTCGGCAATGAATTATCTGGCGGAGAGCAGCAGAGAGTCGCAATCGCCCGCGCACTAGCTAACGAGCCTGCCATATTACTAGCAGATGAACCAACCGGTAACCTCGACCACAAAAATGCAGACCGCGTCTTCGACCTACTAAGCGCAATCTCTCACGAACGAGGCAATGCCTTTATTATGGTTAGCCATAACCCAGAACTCGCGCAGCGCTGCGATGTCGTTTTCCCAATGGAGGACGGTTACTTAAAAGTATAACTAAGATAAAATTTGAATACCTCTACCNACTTTGCATCATAAATTAATCACTATGAATACTGCGCTCTATCATCTTCGCCTAATTGCCTATCTCTTACTACTACTAGGAGTTGGATTACTTTTGCGTAANTTACTACTCTCCTACGATGCATTTAATCCCAGTTATTTAGGCTACTATTTAAAGCAGGAAGTAGTATCCCCGGCAGTCTGTATAGTATGTGGTATCTTTACCCGACTAGCAGCACGGCCAATCGCACGGTGGCTGACGAAGANTAGTTAACTTGTAATGACTTTTTTAACAGTTCGATCAAGGTATCCGCTGTGTGTTAGTTTCGTAGCTCTGATCATAGGANTNACGCTAGGACATGCGAAGTTGATTGATCGCACGCTCGCAGTAGCTGATAAAGATACACTCAAGACTGCGCAGGAAGCGCTCCATGATCAGTTTACTTTTCAGGGAATTACTGGAAGCGCNCTTACAATCAATCATGAAAGTGTCGGTTACGACTGGCAACATCGCGGCCCTAACAATGATAAAGAGTGGGCGTGGTTTTTGAATCGTCACCGCTACTTTGAAGACCTCTACTGCGCGTACCAAACTACTAATGAAAGTGCCTATGCTGAAAAGATAGTTAGTATTCTAAGCGATTGGCTAGAGGCGCATCCATCCCCACCATCTGGCATTAGTTTTTCCAGTGCATGGCGACCGCTCGAAGTTGCGCGCCGAATATTAGAAAGCTGGGACATTGTTTATTTATGCCTTTGGAATGACCCACATTTTCCAGAGCAACTACGCAAACCATTTAAAGCAAGTCTGCAGTCGCATGGCGATTATCTGCTAGAAAATCATGCAATATATGGGAATCATGTGATCACAGAGATGCTTGCACTGCTTAAAGTATCCATACTCTTAGCAGATACAAAACCTGCAGAGCGCTGGAGAAATTACGCGCTTCAAAAACTAGAAGAGCAGTACGACAAACAAGTCTACCCCAAAGGAGCGCATAAAGAATTGTCCAGTCATTATCAGCGCGTTGTATCTCTTAACTACCAGCGCTTGCTCGTACTACTTGAGCATACCGGCGAGGCCGAACTAATCAAAAAGTGGCGACCAAAAGTCGACCGCTTATGGAAATACTTTGCCCAAATCAGCAAGCCCGATGGCTGCGCGCCACTCAATAATGATTCGGACCTAGAAAACATTGCTAAGCTGCTGCCAAAAACGATTCCTACCGATTATNAAAAAACTACTTCCTCGATCTATTTNCCAAATGCGGGGCAAGTAATCTTACGCGGAAATACCTCTGAAAATTTTCGAAAAACATGGGCATTCTTTGATATCGGGCCCCGTGGCACAGATCATCAACATGCTGATTTTTTACATCTATCCATCAGTCATGGCTCCAGTAACTACTTGGTAGATAATGGNNGNTATACCTATCAACCAGGANCTTGGCGGGATTATTTTAAAGGTCCNANAGCNCACAATATTATAGAAATGATTGGGCTACGTCCCAAGCAAATGCCCAAAGAAAGTATCGGCCCGCTACCAGGGACTGGTTATGCAGAGAGTGAGAACTGGACTGCTGCATGGGGAGAACAAAGTTTTCAAAATTCATGGGGCGAACATTCAGCCAGTTGGCAAAGAACAGTCATCGAATTAACGAATATCGGACTACTAGTAATCGATCGTATCCTCACATTCTCGCCGCANCAAATCCGAGGCTATTGGCATGCTTCGCCAAATTATANTTGGCAGATCGACGCGCCGCCTTATCAGCTACTAGATGGTTCGAATAAACTACAGATTTCTACCTGTAATACTACTGGTAGCGATCTGAATCTAGCGATTGTTGAGGGACAAATGCACCCAGAAGTACAAGGTTGGCATAGCAAGCGCTTTAATGAAAAGAAACCAGCACCGACTCTAGTCTACCAAAGTAAAGTCGATCAACCTGTTGTAATCGCATGGCTGTTTGCTTACGACCAAAGTCAAGCCATGTTAGAGGCGGTTGAAGAATCCACTCCAGGCGCCCTAAAAATTAACCTAAAAAATGGCAATACTACCCATGATTTATGGCTACGCACAGCNNCNGCAAAACAAGCTTTTGAATTGCGGTTTTAACTACAAGTAATACAGATTCTTTACATATGATCGGAAATATCTTTGGTACATCCCATAAAAATAGCTTAGCCGAACGTTGCAGCTCTGACGATATTACCAANCTAAGACTTAAGTACCAACCCTACTACCATCACTTTGATCGGCAAGAAGGCAGCCATGTCTGGCTAGACGGAAAGGAATTAGTGCTACTAAGTAACAATGATTATTTAGGCTTCAGTCATCATCCTAAAGTTATCGAAGCTGGACAGCAGGCTCTAAAAGATTGGGGCAGTAGCAGTACCGGATCAAGAATCGCTAATGGTAGCCGTAGTTACCACCGCAAATTAGAAGAGAAATTGGCGGCTTTTTTGGGTAAAGAAGACTGCCATATACACGCAGCGGGCTACTTGTCCTGCATGAGCGCTATACAATCTTTTGCGCAACGCGGAGATACCATATACGTGGACAAAAATGTACACTCCTGCTTATGGACTGGTATTGCTACTACGTTAGCAGATGTAGAGAAATTTTCGCATAATAAGCCATCTTCATTTGCGGATGCTCTTAGTTATCACTCTGGTGAACAGGCAAAAATGCTGGTTTTTGAGGGCGTCTATTCGATGGAGGGGCACATCGCACCAGCCAAAGAGCTTTTAGAAATAGCTGCAGCAAATGACTGTTTCAGTGTCCTCGATGATGCTCATGGTTTCGGTGTGCTCGGGCGGCAAGGTCGTGGCACAGCAGATCATTTAAATCTCACCGATCAAGTAGATATAATTTGCGGCAGCTTATCCAAAGCGATGGCTAGCACGGGCGGCTTTGTAGCAGGCGATAAAGCCTTAATTGAGTACCTACGAAGCCACTCTAAACAAACGATTTTTAGCGCTGCAGTTAGCCCATCACAAGCTTACTGCGCAGAAGCTGCTCTAGACTTAATGCAATCAGAGCCCGAGCACCTAGAACGGATGTGGTCGAGCACACAGAAATACAAGACTATGCTTAGTGAGCTCGGCTTTGACACTTGGGACAGCGAAACCCCAGCGGTGCCAATAGTGATCGGCGAAAAACGAGCTGCTTACGAAATCTGGAAAATGCTTATAAAAGAAGGTGTGTTTACCACTGTATCATTACCACCTGCGGTACCACCAAAAAAGGACCTCATTCGTACCGCAATCACTGCGGGTCACAGTGATGCAGATCTTGATACAATTGCGACTGCCTTTAGTAAAGTAGCGAAAAAGTTTCTCTAGCCCTGGCCCTGGTCGTGGGTGTTCTCGCACCATAAAGCATCACTAAGCTGCTTAATATTTGTACTAACATTAAAAAAATCACGGACCCACTGGTGTGCATTTCTTGTCGCAGTAAGAATAGATTCTGGCATCTGCATCTGCTTATATATAGCTGCTGCTGCTAGATCGACATCCTGCAGGTCGACAATATAGCCAGTTTCTCCATGGCGAATGACCTCGGTAGTACCAGCAACAGCCGTCGAAAAAACTGGCAGGGAGTAACTCATCGCCTCTGCAATAACATTTGGGAAGCCATCGCGATCTCCAGACTTCGAAATACTGCCAGTAAATAAAAATAAGTCGGCACTTTTGTAATACGTCTCCACTTCTGAATAAGGAAGTTTACCTATCAAGGTAACTCGATCCTCTAAGCCTAATTCCTTTATTTTAGCTAATAATAATCGATGCATGGGGCCTTCGCCAATAATAGTCGCACGAAAATCAATGCCCTGCCTTTGCCACGCAGAAAAAATTTCTAACTCCTGAGAATAGCCCTTTTTTTCGATCAAACGGCCGACACTCAAAACATGCAGAGCCCCCTTTTGAGCGAGGCGTTCTTGGTATACTGGGATCTTACCTAATCCGCGGCGAATCGTATGAATTTTGGGGTGCTCTCGTGCGCCCTTTAGGATGTGCAAGACTTGCGCGGTACTATCCGTAGAGCTGCGTACCGCCTGCGCTGCAGTGAGCTTATCTTTTAAAAGTGTGTCACCGCCATCACGAAAGACATCATACGCATGCGCCTCTAGCGTGTACTTTTGCTCAGTCAGTCGTCGTAAGACATAAGTAGCCATTCCTGGAGCAGTCGCCCAACAGGCATGGGTGTAATCATAATGCTTCGCACGAATACTGCGCGCAAAGCGCACAGCAAAAAGAAGTCCGAGTATGTTTTCTCCACAGTTTGTCCAGGAACCGTAACGTCGGCACAGTAAACAAAAAATCTGACAAATTACGAGGGGCCGCATGCACAACCAATAAAAGAGCTCTGGTAATACCCGAAGCCAATCTAAAAACAACATATGTGTAACTACTCCTGCACTAGAATCTACGCCACCTCTCCACATCGAATACACATCGACTTGTACACCTTGCGAGCGCAGTTCAAGAACTTCACGCAGAAAGAACTGCTCGGAAAGCTTAGGAAAAGAAGTAAACAAATAGGCGATACGCGGCATGCTAACGCTTATAGTACTGACAGATTAAACGCATTAGCAAACGCCATGGTAAGAAGCGCCCAAGAGGTGCAATTCGCGCCTGAAAAAAGCTGCCCACTCGAACAATTCCGGAGCGACGACCGCTCAAAGCTCGCTGTAATGCTTGAACTGCGACACTTGCATCTGGCGCACTAGCATGGTGCTGATCCATCACTTTACGAAGATTAATGCCATTCCAACTGACTTCACCCTGCATATTATGAGCGAACTGCGTATTAAAATCACCTGGTCTGAAATCAATCACTCTGCAGTTAGGCATATCGAAAAGATCTAGCTGTAAGCTTTGAGATAAAGCGCTCAGTCCGCTCTTGCTAGCATTATAAATTGGCATCAGCGGTAGAGGTAATTCAGTGGCTAAAGATGCCACATTGACCAAGCATCCTTCGCCCTTACTCTTGAACTGTGCTACTGCAGCGCGTGCGAGTAAACTGGGCGCCATTAATAAGACTGCATACTGCGACTTAATAGCGGCGGGTGGTAAATTATCGAGCTCACTTAAGATTCCATAGCCTGCATTATTGATGACTAAATTCAGCTGAGGATATTGCTGCCATAACTCCGAGCAGACTCGCTCCACATCCGCTAGATCCGATAAATCACAACTAATATGTGTGTAATCGGGGTGCTCTTCTAAAACTCCAGCATTGCGGCTAAGTCCAATAACTTGGACGCCCTGTTCTAATAACATGCGAGCAGTAGCCAAGCCTAAGCCTGCGCTGGCTCCAGTAATAAGTGCGACTGGGTAACGCTCTGCTAAGCCCTGCATGACTTAAAAATTAAAGAGACATTAGAGCCACCAAATCCGGAACTATTACTTAGCGCTAGCTTGGGTTCATTCTGTGTCGTCGATCGGCATATGTTTAGACCGTCTGCTGCAGGGTCTAGCTCCTTAATATGGGCAGATCCTGGCGTCATACGCTCCGCAATCGATAAACTACAAATTCCCGCCTCTAATGCTCCAGCCATCGATAAAGCATGTCCTGTGAGCGCCTTTGTACTGCTAATTTGTGGTCCCAATTGCCCAACGCCAAATACTGTCTTCAAAGCCTCTAATTCGGATAGATCGCCAACATAGGTTGAAGTCGCGTGGGCATTTACATAATCAATTTCGCTTGAAGCGACTCCACAGCTATCCAATGCACTTTGCATCGATNGAACTAAGCCTGNCCCTTCTGGGTGCGACATGGCTGGACTATACCCATCCGATGCCTGTCCCCATCCAAGTATCTGAGCATAGGCATTGCTCTGCCTTTGCTTTACTAGCTCCTCGCTCTCGAGCACTAGAGCNCAGGCACCTCCAGTCCCAACAAATCCAGATCGAGCAGTATCGAAAGGACAAGAGGCTTTTTCCGGATCATCAGATATACTCAGCGCGCGCATACTAGCAAATGGTACTATCGACTCACGGTTACCGTCCTCTGCACCGACTACAAGCATGCGATCCTGACGACCTAAAGCAATTGCATCATAGGCAAATCCAAGTGCATGCGCCGATGAGGCGCATGCTGAGGCCATCCCACAGCTAGCTCCTAATATTTTTAAAGAGGCACCTAAGTTAAAAGTTAATGTGCCTACCGTAGATGCCACGACACCGTATGGGGAGCAACGCATCACGCCTTTTTTATCCATCAAGCTAAGTTGATTATGCTGCATATAAGGAGAGCCTGCAGAAGCAGTGTACAGTCCAGTTCGACCATTCGAGAACGCAGTAGCATCTAAATTTGCATCTAAGATCGCATCTTGGACTGCCGCAGAGGCATACAGCACGTGTGGAGACATCGTTCGCAGTTGCATGCGAGCAAATTTATAGCGCTCTGGATATGTCCAATCCTCAGGATCGACGCTTCGTGTATCGAAGTCTTTAATAGCTCCGTATAAGTGCGCAGGCTCACAGTCACCAAAAGAACCGGGGAATGGCTCAAATCCATGCCGTAGCTTTTGTAAACTGTTTAAAACCTGTGACTGGCTGTTACCGATACTCGAAATAAAGCCAAGTCCAGTTATAAAAACTTTCTTCATGATTAGGAAGNCTAGTCCACAGTCTTATTCATAAAGCTCAATGTAAAAGAAGACACTTTAAGGGCTGTCTCNCCACCGACTTTTATGCTACCAGAAAAAACTATTAATGGCTCACGAACACGTACTTGCTGAACCTCCATATCCAAGCGATCCCCAGGAACACATTTTCGCATGCATCGAACCTCTTCACTTTTTATAAAATAAATACTATCAGGATCTATAGCGTGACCTTGTGGCGAGCACAGCATATGTACAATAGCTAACTGCCCAAGAGCCTCCACTAAGATGGATGCAGGAAAAATTGGCCGNGCAGGAAAATGTCCTGGGCTGAAGCACTCCTCCCCAGTAATTTGATAGGTACCTGAAATTCGTCCTCCAACAATTTCAGCACTATCAACAAATACAAATGGGTCGCCTTGTGGTAGGCTCCTATCAATAGAGGAGCGGTCTAAATGTATCGAATCGGCCACAAATTTCTAGACAGGTAAATCTAGCTGGCCACGGATGTACGTATCTAAATCACTAAAGGTATGGATTTGCATGAGCTCTCTATTTTCCAACTGAATATCCAAGCATTCTTCGACCATCATTACAATTTCCATCATACCCATAGAATCGATACCTAAGTCATCAATAAAGCGGATACCTGCGCGNTCACCATCCAACAATTGCTCATATTCTGGCTCAATGTGACGCTTTAATACCCCAACAATAAAAGCTTCTAAAGCTGCAGGATCTCGCTTCTCAAGATACAGNATGAGGCTTTCGNAAGTGCCAGAAGGNCAGCGCTTTAGTAGATCCTTAAGCTCATTAATTTTTTCATCTGTCATTGTATATGGGAGCTATTGAAAGTAAATTAACACATTTTCTATTATAGATAGAAAATACATTTAACGCCCTTAATAAAACAATAATTTCCACAAAAGCTAGCTCTATTTAATCCTTAAAAGTGAAGCGCTCTATCCATGCCTTGCTCCATGCATCATAATCTCCTGCCTCAATATGGGCGCGGGCTTGGCTCATAAGGTCGAGAAAGAAATGTAGATTGTGAATCGATAGTAGCGTGCTAGCTAGTAGTTCTTTAGCCTGCACAAGATGCCTTAAATAAGCGCGGCTAAAGTTGCGACAGGTATAATTATCCGCATTCATGATGGGCGTATCGTCGTGCTTATAACGTTCATTTTTTAGATTGATCAATCCATCTACGGTAAAAACATTCGCGTGGCGTGCGAGGCGAGTCGGCATCACGCAATCAAACATGTCCATGCCTAACCCAATCATCTGTAATAATTGTGGCGGTGTCCCTACCCCCATCACATAACGAGGTTTTTCTCTTGGCATCACCGGCGCGCATGCCGCGACCTGGCGTATCATCTCTTCCTCTGGCTCGCCAACACTAACCCCACCTACCGCATATCCTGGAAAATTTAAGTCTGCTAACGCCTCCGCACATTGTATGCGTAAATCATCATAGATAGAACCTTGAATAATTCCAAATACATGGTGCCCGCGTTCGATAAAACCATCATTATCTGCATGATTTTTAAATTCCTGAGCCCAACGAATGGTACGCTGCACCGCACTCTCACAAGCGGTGCGCTCACAAGGGAAAGGAGGGCACTCATCTAACACCATGGCTATATCTGTTCCCAACTCAGCCTGAATCTGATAACATTCTTTAGGGCCTAAAAAAAGTTTCTTGCCGTCCAAGTGTGAACGAAACTCGATACCCTCCTCCTTAACCTTACGGAGTTGTGCGAGGCTAAAAACCTGAAACCCACCACTATCTGTTAATATGGGCTTCTCCCAATTCATAAACTTATGTAATCCACCCATAGCCTCCACTAATTTGGATCCAGGGCGAAGGTTCAAATGATAGGTATTACCTAAGATAATTTGCGCCCCCACGTCTTCGACCTGCGAGGGTGTCATTGCCTTAACAGTCGCCTGAGTGCCGACAGGCATAAAGATCGGAGTTTGGATTTCTCCATGCCGAGTAGTCAATACACCGCGCCTGGCAGAGCCGCACTCTTTAAGTAGCTTAAACATATTTGCTTACGTTGTATGGCGATTAACAAACTTCCAACTTTGAATTTCATCCTTTTCAAAGAAATCTTAGAAGTATGCGCCCTTTCCTATTTTTAATTACAATTGCCAGAGCTTACAGGAAGCGTCTTTATCCTACTTTTAATGAGTAGTAATAGTCCAATTTCCGATTCAGTAGACGGAAGCGATATGCGCTTTGCGATTGTTGCTGCGCGTTACAACCAATCGCTTGTCGACTCAATGGTGAGTCATGCTACAGATACTTTAATAAGCGCTGGTGCTACAGGTCCGACGCTCATACGCGTGCTAGGCTCCAATGAATTACCTTACGCAGTCTCGGTTTTAGCGAAATCAGGCGCATTTAATGGAATTATTGCCATAGGTCTTGTCATCGCCGGCTCTACTAATCATCACAATATTATAGGCAATAGTTGTGCTCAAGCTCTTCATTCCATCTCCATCGAAACACAAATTCCTATTATTAATGGAGTAACCGTTGTTGAAAACCAAGAACAAGCAGAAGAGCGCGCTGGAGAAAAATACAATCGGGGACGTGAATTTGCCAATGCGGCGCTAGAACTTGTACAATTTAATAGAACATGGATCAACCTAAACAAAAAGTAAACAAACGCTCTCAGCGCCGAGATAATCGCACCTGCGTGATACAGTTTCTCTACCAATGGGAACTAAATAAACCAGAAGAATTAGCCGATGCAGTTTGTACCTTTCTCGAAGGTCAAGAAAAGCCCCGAGATTATTACTCGTTTGCGGAGGAGCTTATCTATGGGGCCATTGAAAATAGGAGTGAAATAGATGCGCAGATCCAAGCACATGCTAATAATTGGAAATTTGAGCGTATTGCAAAAGTTGATCTAGCTATTTTACGCCTAGCAATACACGAACTCTTGCACCGCAAAGATATACCACCAATTGTTAGTATAAATGAGGCTATCGATTTGAGTAAGGTATTTTCAAATCCAGATTCTAAACGATTCATCAATGGCATACTCGACAAAATGAAGGATCAAATAAATCGACCCTTACGTAAAGCTACTGATTAATTACCTGCAAAAAATATGCGTAGCTTCTTTCGCAAATTTAAACAGGGTCTAAAGAACCAGACCCCCACTTTTCATAGGGCCTTTGAAAATATTTTTTCAGGCGCAAAGCTAGACTCTGAATCACTCGAAGAACTTGAAGACATCCTGTACTCTGCAGATTTTGGAGTCGAAACAGTAGAAGAGATTATAGCAGCCATTCAGGATGCCTATAAATCAGATAAAGAGATACGTAGCCAGGCAGCAGCTCAGATAGGAGCAACCGTCCTAACTGATGCTCTCAAGGGAGCCGAGGGCCATCTAGAAATTGGAAATAAGCACCCAGAGGTCATTGCCTTAATCGGGGTTAACGGATCAGGAAAGACAACTACCGCAGCAAAGCTAGGGCACTTGTTTCAAACCGATGGCTTGAGTGTTTTACTTGGTGCGTGTGACACTTTTCGAGCTGCGGCTAATGAACAAATTAAGCATTGGGCAGAGCTACTAAAAATCGATATTGTAGCTAGCCAGCACGGAGCCGATTCAGCAGCGGTCGCTTACGATGCCTATCAAGCAGCGGCTAAACGTGGTAACGATGTGCTCATACTAGATACAGCAGGCCGCCTACATACTAAGGATAATCTAATGAAAGAGTTAGAGAAGTTTGGGCGTGTTATTAAAAAACAAGACCCCTCAGCGCCCCACCATAGCTGGCTAGTGATCGATGGCAGTCTTGGATCTAACTCGATAGAACAGGCACGCGCTTTTCATCAGATCTTTCCACTTACTGGGCTAATTATTACAAAACTAGACGGCACTAGCCGAGGAGGTGCGCTTGTGGGAATCTACCGTGAGCTGAAGATCCCAATCTATTTCGTGGGATTGGGTGAACAAGCAGATGACCTACAACCATTTTCGGCTCTTCACTATGCGAATGCCATTTTTGGAATTAATGATAGCGATGAAAGTTGATTATTGCTCGACCCCCCAAAGCTATGCCAATAATTTATACTAAACTTTATGACTGAATCACTCACCGTTGAACTGGCTAATCGCTCCTATCCGATTCATTTTAATGGAGCGCTGTCAAAACTTGCCTCTACAATCAAAGAGCTGCGTAAGGGGAAAAATAATGTCTGCGTAATTGCCGATATCGGTTCACATGGAGCACACCCAAATTTCTTAATTCAAGCTGGATTCTTGGAAAGCGAAATACTCGTCTTACCCTCTGGCGAAAAAACAAAGTCAATCGAGTGCCTTAATCAAAGTTTACGCTTTCTTGCCAAGAATAATTTGAATCGTGATAGCGCTCTTTTCGCATTTGGAGGCGGAGTGATTGGTGACCTAGCCGGATTTACAGCAGCTAGTTATTTGCGCGGTATCGATTTTTACCAAATTCCAACCACCCTACTATCTATGGTCGATAGTTCCGTGGGAGGTAAGACAGGAATCAATCTACCTGAGGGTAAAAATTTGGTCGGTGCGTTCTGGCAACCAAAAGCTGTTTTCATTGTAACAGAACTACTTCAAACACTGCCGATGCGTGAATTCTCAGCAGGTATGGCTGAGGTTATTAAATATGGTATGCTCGCAGATAAATCTCTGTTTTGTGAGCTGGAAAGTAGTGATTTTTTCGATACACAAACACCATCGCTTCCATCCATTATTCGACGATGCTGCGCAATAAAAGCTCAAGTTGTAACCAACGATGAAACAGAGACCGCAATTTCTGGAGGGCGCGCCTTACTCAACTTAGGTCATAGTTTCGCGCATGCGATTGAAAATGTAGCAGGATATGGAGTGTATCTCCATGGTGAGGCAGTCGCAATTGGCTTAATCCTTGCCACAGAGCTCTCTGTAAAGCTTGGACAAATAAAAGAATCGGAAATCTCTCGTGTGCGCGCCATCATAGAAAGCAACGCACTTCCTACTACCCTAAAAGACCCACTATCAATTTCTGATTTAATGCAGGCTCTGCAAAGAGACAAAAAAAATCGAAATGGAAAATTGCGCTTTGTTACTATGCAAGCAATCGGAAAGGCGATTACTTCTGAAGATGTAGATTCACAGATGACTGAAATGATTTGGACAAGAGCAGGAGCTAAGTAGGCGAATGCTTAGTCTTTCAAGCGAATCACTAAATAGCGCCAATTCCCAGAATACCACACATACAAGGTATTCACGCCCTGCTTTAATTGCTTCTCGACTGATTCTGGAGAAACAACACTCCTCCCATTAATTTCAGCAATTACCATGCCCTTGATCAATTCATTTACATAGGGTGAATCTGCTTCGACATTTTGCACAATAACTCCATTGTTACTATCTGGCAAAGAGAATTCACTATCCCTATCTAGATCAGTAACCGATTGTAGGCGAACTCCTTCTAAGCGACTCGGATTTGCCATAGGCATAAGACCGCTTAAACTTCCTAAAGTTACTGGCAAAGCGATCTCTTCGCCATTGCGAATAAGTGTGACGACAACATCGCTACCTGGCTGCATTTCAGAGACGACAAGCCTTAACTGCGCAGCTGATTGAATTTCAACTGTATCAATTCGAATAATAATGTCCCCATGCTCAATACCTGCACGATCAGCCGGGGAACTATTTTGTACTTCCGTAACTAGGGCACCCTTCGTCGATTCTAAGCCAAAGGCAGCGGCTAAGTCGCCAGTTAGATTCTCTGGGAATAATCCTAGCATACCGCGAGGAACCTCGCCACGATCGATCAAATTACGCGCAATGCGCAGAGTCATATTAGAAGGAATCGCAAAGCCGATACCGATACTTCCTCCCGACCCCGAAACAATAGCAGTGTTAATTCCAACCAATCGTCCCCACGCGTCAATTAAGGCACCGCCAGAATTTCCTAAATTAATAGAAGCATCTGTTTGTATAAAGTTTTCATAGCCGCCCCTCCCAAGAATATTCAATGAATTTCGACCGGTTGCAGAAACGATTCCTTGAGTCGCTGTTAGCCCAATTTCTAGCGGGTTACCAATTGCAAATACAATATCACCAACTTTGAGTAAATCGCTGTTAGCAATCGTAACCGCTGCCAACTCTTCCTCGGCATTAATCCGCAAAACAGCTACGTCCGTCTTCGCATCTGAACCAATTAATTCGGCAACATATTCACGATCGTCGGATAGTCGTACGCGTATTTCATCCACTGGTTCTCCTTGCCTGCTGGTAACTACATGGTGGTTAGTCACGATGTAACCATCCCTTGAAATAATAACGCCGGAGCCGACGCCAGTACTTTCCTGTCGCGGCGATTTTTGGCTCGAACCATCACCATACCCTTGAGATCCGCCGGGAACCTGAAAGCCAAATTGGCGGAGGAGATCTTCCATGCCACGCGGAACACCCATAGCGGAATTACGACTTGCGACCATACTAGAAGTGTACACTGCCACCACCGATGGCGTCGCTCTTTCTAATACATTTGCATACGATACAACCGGTATATCTCGAATTGCTTTAATCGCCCTCGCGTCGGAATCGACTACGAGTGCATCATTGCTAGTCGCTTTTACGCAGACGCAAAATAAAAAAAAGAATGAAAATATGCTCAATCTCATGGTCGATAGATTATTTATATACAACTTACATTACAGTAAGTTCCAATAAAGATGAATTTTTGCAAACCCACTTAAAAACCTTTCACATCAAAAAGTCCGGTGACACTTTCATTATCATAAATACGACGAATCCCTTCGCCTAAAAGTTCGGCAACGCTCAGTACTGTAATCGGCACGCCCTCACGCTGCTGAACAGGAGTTGTGTTTGTGGTAATTAATTGATCTAAAATTCCTGATGATAAACGTTCATAACCGCGCTCGTTTAAAACGCCATGACTAACTGCAGCCATCACCCTAGCCGCTCCATTTTTCTTCAATAACTCAGCTGCGGCACATAGAGTTCCTGCTGTTTCCGTCATATCATCAATCAGAAGAATGTCACGGCCCTCGGTCTCTCCAACTAAAGAGACAGCCTCCACGGTCTCCGCCGAGGTGCGACGCTTGGCAATAAAACCAATCGGTACATTTAACAGACCAGCATATGCCGAAGCCATCTTCATGCCGCCTACATCGGGAGAAAAGAGCGTTAGATTATCCGTATCTATATTCTTTAAATACTTAAATAATACCGGAGAAGCATAGAGATGATCCACGGGGATATCAAAGAAACCTTGAATTTGCTGTGCGTGTAAATCAACCGTTAGTACTCTATTTGCCCCAGAAGAGACTAATAAATTGGCCACCAGCTTTGATGTAATAGGTACCCGTGGCTGATCTTTACGATCTTGACGCGCATAGCCATAGAAGGGAATCACTGCAGTGATACGTTTGGCAGAGGCGCGGCGCGCGGCATCGATCATAATAAATAGCTCCATTAGATGCTGATTTGCCGGATTACTGGTCGGCTGAATAATAAATACATCTGCGCCACGAATATTTTCATCAATGCGCACAAAAGTTTCTCCATCAGGAAAACTTTCTACTGTAGCTGCACCAAGAGGAGCACCTAGATAATCACATATTTCTTGGGCAAGCTTAGGATTTGCGTTTCCGCAAAAGATTTTAAGTTTATTCTGACTCATTGTGTTATCAAGTTTGTGCTTTGTAAGTAGAATCAATGGTTTTCTCCATTTGATCAAACCTTTTGAAAAGATCTGGTAACTTTCGTTGTAAGCTGTAGATGCGGTTCGTAACTAAAGAGGCTTGAGCCGGGCAGCCCCCTACTTTGAGATTCGCTTCGATGGAACGGACTACTACAGATGCGGCAGTAATAATAACACCATCGCCAATATTTAAGTGCCCAGCTATTCCCGCCTGACCAGCAACGACAACACCGTTTCCAATTTTTGTGCTACCTGCGACTGCCACTTGAGCGACTAATAAACAATGCTTTCCAATACTCACATTGTGCCCAACTTGTACTAAGTTATCTATCTTCGTACCTACTCCAATCTCCGTGGTGCCAAATCTGGCACGATCAATTGTTGTATTCGCTCCAACATCTACATCGGCACCGGTCACAACCCTGCCAATCTGAGGAAGGCGCTGATGCGCTCCCTCTACTAAGGCGTAACCGTAGCCGTCCGAGCCTATTACACATCCCTGAAGCAGTCGATTTCTAGAACCAATTTCGCAGTAATCACTCACGACAACTCTTGGGAATATCTGTGTCTGCTCCCCAACACGTGCTGCTCGGCCAATAGAAATATGCTCTGCCAAAGTAACTTCTGGGCCAATGACTGCTTGAGGCCCAATGTAGCAAAATGCCCCTACGCTCGCAGTATTGTGAACATTTGCAGATGGGTCTACAAAAGCAGTTGGATGAATACCCGCAGGTGGCTTTGGTAATAAATCAATTTCTATATCTCTGCATAATAGCGCTAAGGCATAGGATGGATTATCTACTTTTAAAAACAATTGATCGGCCTTAGGCTTTCCGGAGTGATCCCTAGGCAAGAGTAAAATAGATGCCTTGGAGTGCTCCACTTGGTCTTTGTACTGAGGATTTCCCAAGAAAGAAAGATCACCAGTATTGGCAGATGACAAAGATGCAATTCCAGTAATAGCACCGCTAAAATCTCCCTCACAGGTGACGTGACTACCGATGATTTCTACTATTCGATTTAATGGGTAGGAAAATGTCATGTTATAGTTCAAACAAAAAACCCTGTCCTTTGCGAGAACAGGGTTTTGAAAATTTTAACCTCTATTTGTTATTCTGCATTTAGTACAGCTATGACAGCATCAGTAATTTCTAGTACATCGCTCGCATACATTACTTGACCGGCTAAAAGAGAATATTGAGTCTCGGTGCCGTCCTCACCTTGTGTATTTATTAGGCGAGGAACAATGGGTAAAACCAAATCAACTGATTTGTCCTTAGCTACAGTATTGACTGCCTCCCTTGCTTTAAATTCAAAAGGACTGAGCGCACCAGTACGAGCTTGCTGCACCCTCTGCTGCAACTGCTGCCCAAATGCGCTGAGTTGCTGAATCTTAGCTTCATTTTGATTGATTAATGACTGTGCTTCTTCCATTGCCGACTTGCGCTCCTCATCAGCAATCGCTGGGTTTTGGCTCTTTTGCTGTAATTCTTGTACCTTACTTTCCACCTCTGAAAGACCAAGTTTTTCCTTAAATGCCTCGACTTCTTCCTGAGCAGTTTGTTCAGAACCTTCGACACGCTCGAGCGCAGTCTGGTAAGCGACATAACCACCTAGAACTAGGTCCATATTAACAGTAGCAACTACGGCTGCTTTCTGTGCAGATATAGATCCAGCAGAAAGAATAGTTACAAAAATAAGTGAGATTAGTTTGTTCATTTTATTATAAGTTTTTTAATTGTTATAGACTATTTTGCTTAAAAGCGAGTCCCGAAAGAAAAGTTAAATTGTGAACCGCTTGCCTTGCCAGTGGGATCAGTAATCGGGAAACCTAAATCTAGTTTAAGAGGTGATCCCATCATCATCAAACGAGCTCCTACTCCCCAGTTATCTGCATAATTTGATGGGCTAAAATCTATTTCTTCTGAATTTACGAATCCACAATCATAGAAAACAGCTAGCCCTAAAGGTTCCGCAATTCTAAAAATATATTCTAAAGAAAGCATGGAGTATGTATTTCCGCCAATCGCCTCATCGGAAACAGTCTCTCTAGGGCCGATGTCGCGATAATCATAGCCTCTTAGTGATTCAGGGCCCCCTAAGTAAAAGCGATCATAGAATGGAATCGAACTAGTGTCCCCGTAGGGAATAATAGTTCCCGCACGAGCATAAATCGCTAATGTTTGATCCAAGGACTCAAAGGTTGGAATGAAATGCGCCATCCGCCCTTCTACTTTAAAGTAATTAACATCTCCGCCAACCCCTGCCCATTGAGTCGATAAAGTCGTACGATTGCCTTTAGTTGTGAAGAGTAATGAATCGCGCGTATCTCTTAGTAAAGTTATACCAATCTTGGAGACCATCTCTTCGCCTTCAGCCTCTTCGAAAACATCTGGTATAGTATCATTTGTCTGAATTCCGGGTAGACCAGCCACATCAAAAATTTCAACAACTTCTAATTGGTAGGACATGCGAGCCTCGACTAGTTCAAATAAACGGCGGCGTAAATACAGCTCAAAACCAGTGCGCAATTCATTATAATCAGAACTAACATAGTCCGACTCACGGCGAAACAATTCGACTCCAAAAGCAAGGCGCTGCTCGAAAAGCCAAGGTTCTTCAAATGCAATGATCATCTCGTTACTTAAAGAGCCAAAAGAACCTCGAATGCGCATCTTTTGACCATCTCCTTGAAGACCATTTCGCCAATTAAATATATCGAAGTTTCCTTGAGTTAGCTCAAAAAAGATCATCGCGCTTTGGACGGAGCCAAATCCAGCACCAAAACTGAAGCTACCGGTTCTTCCCTCTCGCACAGTAACTCCTAGATCTTTTCTGCCGGGCACATTCGTAGCTTCTGGGTTGAGACGTACATCATCAAAAAACTGGGTATTTTTAAGTCGCATCTCGCTAGTTTCGAGACGCTTTAAATCAAACACATCCCCTGGGCGTAGCGCTAATTCTCGCAATATGACTCGTGTCTTTGTCTTCGTGTTACCTTCCACATTAATCGACTCAACATAAAACTTTTCACTCTCACGAACCCGAAAAACAACGTCTATACGGCGGGAATCCATATTCGGAACTCGTTCCGCGCGTACGTAAGCCTCTAAATATCCACGCGAGGTGTAATAGTCGCGCACTACACTGGAAGCAGCATCGACGTTTTCTGGTGAAAATGGAGCCCCGCTTTTTATTGTGATACTTTGAAGAAGTTCATCTCCAGTAAAAATAGAATTATCGGTAACAGAAAGATCGCCTATGTAATAGCACTGCCCTTCATTAATTGGTATATTGATAGCAATTTTCTTGGACGAAATTGTGTCTATCTCCACCTGGTCGACGTTAATTTCGACATCAAGATAACCATTGTTACGATAATATGCGCGTAAAAGATCAAGGTCTTCGTTAAACACGCTCTCATCGTATGTGCCTGCACTAGTCATCCAGGAAATCCAGTTAGTCTGCCTCGTCTCGAGTTGCTTGCGCAATTTTTTTGGATTAAATGCAGTCACTCCGGTGAAATTGATTTCTGCAATCTTAACTTTAAGACCGGGTTCAATATCATAAGTAACAGTCGCGTAACCGGTCTTATCGTCTTTACTAATACGATAATCGACAAGGGCGTCTGGATAGTGCTTTTCAACGAAATATTCTTGAATCTTCTCAGCTGCTTGAGAGACGAGATACTCATCGAGTGGAATGCCCGAATCTATTTCACCCTTTGAAGTGAGGCGCTCCGGTGAAAATTTATTATTTCCATTAAATTCTATTTTTCCAATCGTGTATTTGGGAACAATAATGAAAATTACATCTACCTTTTCCCCATCAGACTGCTCTACTTTCACTTCAATGAACTCGAATTGATTCGTCGCATACAAGGAGCGTATAGATTGATCCACTAAAGTGCTGTTGTAATTCATCCCTGAGCGTAACTGTACATTGCCTCGTACATATTGATCACTCACGGGCTGAAACCCTTGAAACTTCACTTTTATCTGGTTTACCACTGGATCGACAGGACCCTGGCTCTGTGCGAGAAGGTCTGGCACAAGCAGCAAACAAGTAAGAAATGACAGCAGGAAATGTATGTTTCTGTGAAGTCGCATGATTCTCGAATAAATAATTACTAAAGCTTTAACGCTGAAAATTTTCAAAACGTGTGTAGCGCCTAATAAAAGATAAGTCAACGTCTCCAATTGGTCCATTACGCTGCTTTGCAATGATTAATTTAATCTGCTCTACATCACCGACCATACCTGTATCCTGCACAGCATCCTCTTCATCACGCTTTTTAGGCCGGTGAAGAATCATGACTACATCCGCATCCTGCTCAATTGATCCAGATTCTCGCAGATCAGAAAGTCGCGGGTCACGACTCTCGCGCTCTGATTCCCGATTGAGCTGGCTAAGAACAACTACAGGTACATTTAACTCTTTGGCCATACCCTTGACGCCTCGCGATATTTCAGCAATTTGCTGCTCGCGTGGTGCGCGCGGATCCGATCCACGTAAAAGCTGTAAATAATCAATCACGACTAAGCCCAAGCGATGCTTCGTATCGATACGACGCGCTTTAGCACGTAAATCTAAGATAGTGGAGCTAGATGCGTCGTCGATCCATAATGGCGCTTGCTCTAATTCCTTAACTGCTTGAGCGATCTCTCGCTGATCCTGAGAAGACGCGACGCGGTCACGTATACGTTTCATATCGACTCTAGCTCGGCTGCAGATCAAGCGCATAGCTAGGTCTGCCGCAGTCATCTCTAAACTAAATACAAGTACGCCGGATGGTTGCCGGCCTCCATTAGGAATAATTGCATGCTCCGCAAAATTCATGGCTAACGAGGTCTTACCAACAGAAGGCCGTGCTGCTAGTACAATCATTTGCCCTGGATGGAAGCCATATGTCATACCGTCCAAATCACGGAAGCCAGACATCACTCCTTCAACTTGGTCGATATCATTGAGTAGCGCATGTATATTAGTAACGGCTCGATTGAGCGACTCTTTAATTGGAACCGCCCCTTCCGTCACGCGACCACTACTAATCATGTGAATATCTTCTTCTATCTTCTCTATAAACACACTGATATCTTCTTGTTGTACGTAACAGGCTTCTATCGCCTCGCGAGAAGTGCGAATCAGGCGACGCAGTAAGTACTTCTCATGCACTATTTTTGCAAAATATCGTGCATGAGCTGCTGTTTCTATTCTATCTTGAATGCCATAAATAGCAGCGATCCCTCCAACTTCTTCATCCTTGCCCTCTTTTTTAAGGTGCTCAATTAATAAAATCTCATCGATTGGATCACCGGTCTCATAGAGAGCTAGAAGAGCTCCATACAATTCTTGATGCGAAGTTTTAAAGAAAAACTCTGGTAGAATTTTTGCCTCTATGCAATCGGTCAAAACCTCACGACCCCCATCAATTAAGCAAGAGGCAAGTAGACCCTCTTCAGCCTCGATGCTGTGCGGTTGCACGCGGATCGCTTCTAATGGATCGCTTCCGCTCGAATCCTTTCGAGATCTACCTGCGCCTTTTCCGCGACCATAGGTTGGTGGCGTCGTCTCAGCAGGCATAGCGGTTCTTAAAAGCGACTGACATTAAACTCCTATTCTTCCTCCTCAGCAGTTGTATCATCTTCAACTACTTCAATTGGGTTTTCAGAAACAACTTCAAATTTTAATTCAGCTACTATTTCGCTGTGTAGTTTCACTGCGACTGTATGGGATCCTAAATCCTTGACTGGGGCAGGAAGCGATAATTGCTTTTTAACTAGCTCAATGCCCTCTTCTTTGAGACGAATTATCAAATCGTTTGCAGTTACAGCGCCATACATCTTGCCTCCCTCTCCGGTTTTCACAGCCACTGCAATCGTAGTGCTTGAAATTTTCGCGGCTAACTCACGCGCGGCATCTAACTCTTGAACTTCACGCGCTTCACGCGCCTTTAATAATGATTCCATCTGCTTTTTGTTTGCGTGCGTAATTGGCAGTGCGATCTTGCGCGGCAATAGAAAATTACGCGCATAGCCTGCACGCACAGTGACCGTGTCGCCTTCGGCGCCAAGACCTTGAATGGGTTGTAGTAGAAGAACCTGATTAGTGGCCATATTTAGTAGTAGTTGAAACGTTTAAATTGTATGAAAAAAAAAGAATTAAAAAGGAACATCTTGGTCAAGCGCATCGTCATTTTGAGCTGTCGGTGTAGCGTCAGCTGAATTTGACTGTCCACGTTCGGGCGGTGAACTGTTTTCATAACCCTCTTGGTTATCATCACGGCTACCTAAAAACTGGAAATTTTCTAAGACAACACCTAATTTACTGCGTTTTTGTCCTTCATTACTTTCCCATTGATCTAATTTAAGGCGACCTTCCACCATTATTGGACGCCCCTTACGCATATATTTTGCGATCACTTCGGCCTGCTTTCCAAAAGCATCAATATCAACAAAAGCTGTCTCCTCACGACGCTCTCCGTCTCTGGTTGAAAAAGTACGCGACACCGCAAGCCCTAGCTTGCAGATAGAATGACCATTGGGTGTGACACGCATTTCAGGATCACGCGTTAAATTACCCATGAGTATAACCTTATTAAAAGAAGCCATATGAAGTTTAGTAATAGTTTATAAGAAGTGTGAGAAGTTAAGCCTCCACAAAAATTCGATTCACACGCTTATCGTGCTTTAATTTGTCCTGTAAATTAATCGGGACATTACCAGGTCCAGTAACCCACATGTGCACATAATGGCCTTGAGCGAAACGGCGATCTGCGGCACGGGCGAACTCTCTGGTACCAAGGTCCTCCACTTCACTAGTTTCGGCACCTATCGAGGTAAGCACTTGTTTAATGTCATCGATCACTGTTTGCGCATCATCTTGCGATGAGCGTAGATCGAGGATTAAGGATATTTTGTATTTATTTACTGTTGTTGCGCTCATGCTAAGTTGCTGTGCGTTGGTTAATTATATTCATGGCAGCCTCAGTACCGCTGTCAATAATGAGGCTTAGATGCTCAAGGTATGACGGCGCTAATTTAGCCAAAAGATTTTGTTCATTTTTAGTCAAGTGACTCAAGACATAATCGGCAAGATCCATTTCTTTGTGGGGTTTCGCTCCAATTCCGATTCGGAAACGGGAGAAATGATCTCCTAAGTGCTCTTGTAAGTCTGCAATACCATTGTGGCCGCCTGCGCTACCATTTTGACTGAGTTTTACTCTACTAAATTCAAGTGTAATATCATCATAAAGTACCAATAATGATTCTGGACTTAAGCTCCAATAGCGCAAAATAGGACCTAGGGATCGACTGCAAGCGTTCATAAAAGTCAGAGGCTTAACAAGAACTAGCTTTCTATCGCGAAAATTAGCGTGTGCAATTTCGGCCTCAAACTTTGGTACTGACTTCCATTGCGAGCCTAACTGCAACGCGAGACGATCGATTAGATCATAGCCTAGATTATGCCTAGTGTTGCGGTATTTAGGACCTGGATTTCCAAGACCAGCAATGACCGATATGGACATTTTAGAAAGAACGGTTTGGAGCCAAAGCTCCGATTAAGATTAAATAACTATTTAAATCTAGTTTCAGGTAAATTTTATTCGCCTTCTTGTGAATCAGATTCATCAGAATCTTCTTCCTTAATATTGTCAGCAGGTACACTTGCTGCATCCACTGGCTCGACTTCTTCGGGCTCTGCAGCAACAGTTGGAGGCTGGCAAGAAACAATGACTTGAATAGGGTTACCAAGAAACTCAACCCCATCAATTTCAGGTAAGTCACTGATGTGGATGGCTTCTCCAACCTTTAACTCAGCAACATTAACCGCAATATGGTCGGGCAATTTCGAAGGTCGGCAACGTATTTCTACTTCATGTGACTTGTGATCTAACATACCACCATCAAACTTTACGCCTTCGCAATCCGCCTCATTAGTTAAATGTGTCGGTACATTAGTAACAAAGGATTCACCACGCTGCACTTCTTGAAAATCTATATGATTTACAGAGCCTTTTATTGCATGGTGCTGCACTTCGTTAATTAAGGTCAACATACTCTCGCCATTTTCATCGGTTAATTCGATTAATGATGCCTCACCGCCTAGTGCTCGATTGAGATTACGAAATTCAACCGCATTGACTGAAACGGAGCGGGCTGTACCCTTACTGTAAACGTTTGCAGGAATATTTCCAGCTGCGCGAAGACGACGCACCGCTCCACGACTGGAAGCTTCACGTGAAACAACATTGAGTTTAATTTGGTTCATGACTGTAAAAAATTAAGAATATGAGTACTACTTATGCAATGCTCTGAATGTGAGAAAACCGCGCACAATAAAATAGAGACCCCGAAAAGCAACCTAAAGTTTGTGCAAATTTCGCGCATATCAAAGATTTGAGAATTATCTCGTCAATAAGCCGCTTAAAAGACTGAAATAAGAGATCCTTTATGGCACAAGATCCAATACCGAAAATAAGTGAGCAGCGGCTATCCGCGCTAGCTGAAATACCATTTAGCCAGGTGCCATCCCCTGCTTATGTAATGCATCTAAATTTATTAGAAGAAAATGGTCGCATATTACAATCGGTTGCAGACAACTGCGGCGCTAAAATTCTACTAGCGCTCAAAGGCTTTGCCTGCCACAGCACTTTTCCAGCCCTAAAGCCCTACTTATCTGGCACGACCTCCAGTGGCTTACATGAAAGCTTGCTGGCAAAAGAACACTTTGGAAAAGAAATTCATATCTACGCACCAGCATACAAAGAAAATGAATTAAAGCAGATGTGTCAGTATGCGCATAGCTTAGTGTTTAACTCTGCGCAGCAACTTGCGCTTGGCATACGAACCATAGAAGGGCTCAAGCTTCCGCAACTAGGAATACGCATCAACCCAGAGTACTCCGAAGTTGCTAGCACTAACTATGACTCGTGCTCCTTTCGATCTCGCCTGGGGACGACTCGCACTAGCTTAGACAGAGATCTAGAAAAGTTGCCAGGCGATCTTCTCAATAAAATAGACGGTTTGCACTTTCATACTCTCTGTGAGCAGGATGCAGATGCGCTTGAGCGCACCGCTAATGCCTTTGAGGATAAATTTGGCGACCTGCTTCGTACCTTAAAGCTAAAATGGCTAAACTTTGGAGGCGGACACCATATTACTAGGCCTGGTTACGATTTAGAACGTCTTTACCGGGTTATAAAGCACTTTCGCCAGCAATATAAAGTCGATGTATACTTAGAGCCCGGGGAAGCTATTGCCCTTCACACAGGCGTTCTTGTCAGTACAGTCCTAGATATTGCTGACAGTGATACCGGCCAAATAGCGATTGTTGATACATCCGCTACTTGCCACATGCCCGATGTTCTTGAGATGCCCTATCGCCCAAATATAATGGGTGCTGGAAGTCCAAATGAGAAAGCAAATAACTACCATATAGGCGGGCTATCCTGCTTAGCAGGTGATAGGATTGGCGACTACTCTTTTGACGAACCCTTACAAATTGGTCAAAAATTGATATTTCTAGATATGGCGCACTACACTATGGTAAAAAACACTACATTTAACGGAATACCACTTCCATCAATCTGTCATTTTAGTCAGCAGCAAAGCTTGCAAGTCATTCGGCGTTTCGGTTACGAAGATTATAGTAATAGACTTTCATAAAAACCAACCATAAAGAAATGAAACAATTAAGCAAAAAAAGTATACTTCTTGGAATTCTTTTGCTCCTTATCGCAATTTTCTCAACATTGTTAGTCTTCAGTGTGCGGGCGAGCAAAAATAAATTAAATGCTTTTCAGCAATCCACTACTGAAGCATCCGCTGGCCTCGATTAATCTATTTATATACCAGAATTTATCTCCTTCACAAACTATGCTACTACATAAAGAAAATTTTTCTAAATACAGTGATCAAAAAATCTGGGTGAGCCGCAAACAGTTCGATTTTTTTAAGTACTTAATAGGCGCTTTATACCTCTACTCAAATTGCAGCATTCTAGCAAATCCATCTCTGGCAGATGCATCGAATCATTCGATTTCGATAGCCCAAAACGCAATTTTTGTATGCAGCAAGCAAGCAGACAGAGGTAACGGCTCCTTAAAATCCCCTTATGCATCCATAATGAGGGCAATAGACAAGGCGAGCGATGGTGCTACAATTTATTTGCGCGGTGGAACCTACCTTGAAGCAATAAGTGTAAATCATGAAGACAAATCCTTAACACTATGCGCGTACCCTAAAGAGCAGGTCGTGATTAATGGAGCTGGTCTGCTTCAAACCGATTGGCAGGACCACGAAAATGGTGTCTTTAAAACAATAGTCGCCCAACCTGTTTGGCAACTATTTGCAAATGATTCCTATGCTTATCGTGCTCGCTGGCCGAATGCTACTTTTGAAGATGGCAAAATATGGCGTATGACTGAGGGCATGCGCAGTCTTGACGGTGGCTATCATAATCAAAAGCCAACAGGTAAAAGCAGGCTCGGGATAGCCTATGATGATGCCTTTAAATCAAGTAGTAAGGCAGGATTTAACGAAGGCGACAGTCGCTATACAACAATTACTCAGAAACAAAGCCTCGCTGAGACTCAGGTCGACTTTACTGGCGCTGTTGCCGTACTAAATATTGGTCACTGGCGAACTTGGGCGAGGCACATTACTGAACACGAAGCTGGCTCCGATTATTTCTCTTACTCTACAAACGGCATTACTGTTAATGAACTGCGTAAACATACAGCCTACTACATTTACGGCTTACCTGCTCTCGATCAAGTCAATGAATGGTGGTATGATTCTAAAACTAACTATCTTTACTATAAGCCAGAGAGTACGAGTGCGCTAGACTCTTTGATCCTAAGCAGCCGTAAAACTGATTTTATGATAGAATTGCTAAGGGTTAAAAATATTCATTTTAAAAACTTAAACTTTTTTGCCGCAGGCTATGATATAAGATATTGCGAAAATATCATATTTGAAAATTGCCGATTTGATTACCCCAGCGCAAATAAGTACACGCTTGGGCATTTCGACTGGTTTAATAATTATAATAATAACACAAATAATGCACTATCGACTTTCTTTAGGGGGCGTGAAAACAAAGTAATCAACTGCATTTACTCCCGTTCTAATGCTCCGATAATATTTGATAGTGAGCAAATGAGTATTCAGAATTGCCTATTTGAAGATATCGAATGGGACGTAAATACTAATGGCGCCTCTGGCTCTGTTATGATTGGAAAAGGCGGGTCTATTGTTCACTCAACATTAAGACGCACTGGCAATTCAGAAGGCATTCGTGCTTTTAGTGAAGGCTGCGAAATCCGCTATAATAGAGTCTACGATGCTGGCAATTTGCAACATGATGGGTCGGGTATTAACGTAGGTACAAGAGTGCAAAAAGGAACCTATGTGACACACAACTGGGTACATGACTCTAACCGCCAAGGAGTCCGCTTTGATTACCACGGTATGAATTTTTTTCAGGACGATGGTTCGGTCTATGGTGATGGCCAATTTGCGTTTAATGTGATTTGGAATACGCAACCGAGCCAAGTAAAAGGCGACCGACATTTAATCAGTAATAATACAGTCATTAACTGTAACTATTACCCAGATCCTGAGCAGGAGAAATTCAATTTTAGCGTTCAAGGATTCAAAGCTATGCACGGCATTATGGGAAATGAACACTCACTAATTGTTAATAATTTAGCAAATATAAGCCACCGCAGTTGGGACTTACGTATTTTCGATAAAAGAACTGAAAACTATAAAAATGGGGCAAAGTACTTCAAAGATTTAAACTATAATGTCCTGCCCGGTAAGCATGAGAATAATATGACTGAAGCCGGCGCTGCCTACAAATACTTACGCGATCCCGAAAATTATGATTTTAGGCCACGTTTAGATAGCCCTTTGATACATGCTGCGCGCACAGTTCTTGTTGCGGAAAATCCAAACCGGTACACCTCTTTAGCGGCATTATATAAGGCAGAATCTAAAGCAAATATCGATATTGGGGCCTACCAAAGTGATCAGGAGCATTATTGGATTCCTGGTTTCCGAGCGATCCATGCATCCACACCAATTCCTAAAAATAATGCGATTGTTAGAGTTGGGCGGATCGATCTGATGTTTCTTGAAGCGTACCAATCATCCACACACCATGTGTATTTTGGCAAGAGTCCAAACTCTCTACAATTAGTCGCTACTTTAAAAGGCAGTAACATCTGCTCAGCGCCCAAGCTAGTCTCTGGGGAAACCTATTATTGGAGAGTCGATTCGGAGCACAAAAATAGCATTTCACAGGGCCCACTATGGAGTTTCAAAGTAGGTGGTGATACGAAAAAGATAATGCATTGATCAGATGCGCATCTGCAATGGTGACGCAAACTATGACTTTACATTACCTGCATGTTGGATTGCTAGAAATTCAGCTTGCGTCACTGGTGTAATCGACAGACGGTTCCCCTTCTGAAGTGCGCGCATTTCACTGAGTTTTGGATCCGCTTTCATCGATTCAAGCGATACAAGCTGCTTTAAGTCAGCCTTGAACTTTACATCTACGAGTATCCAACGCGGGCTCTGCGGATCACTTTTGCTATCATAGTATTTTGACTGTTTATCAAACGCAGTCGGATCTGGATATGGAGCGCTGGCCACCTCAGCGATACCTGCGACACCAGGTGGCTTTGTATTGGAGTGATAAAATAATATTAAATCACCAACTTTCATAGCATCTCGCATAAAATTACGTGCCTGATAGTTACGAACACCATCCCATGGCTCCGTTTGTTTTGGTCTCGCCTTTAGATCCTCAAAAGAGAACACATCCGGCTCTGACTTCATTAACCAGTAATTCACAAATTATTTTAGCGTAGAGAGGAACAAACTAGAAACTTACTGGACTCCAATTTTCTCCAAAATTCTTTCCAGGTCTTCATTGCCAAAGTATTCGATAGTTATCTTTCCTTTTTTAGTCGAATGTTTTATCGATACTCGCGAGTTAAGATGCCCACCAATACGCTTTTCTAAATCACGAATAGCGACTACTTCCGCTTCTATAGCATTCCCTTTAGCGCCTCCTTTAGAACTACCCCCACTTTGCTTTAAGCGCCGCACTTCTACTTCCGCTTCGCGTACACTCATCGCAGACTCTATAATTCTACGTGCTAGGAGTTTTCGCTGGGCTGCACTCTCTAATCCAAGTATAACTTTAGCATGACCAGTAGAAATGAGGCGGCGACCAAGAAAGCCTTGTATCTCATCGTCCAAGGAGAGTAAGCGAAGCGAGTTAGCAATGAGGGCGCGACTCTTACCCACGCGCTTAGCGACTGCATCTTGAGTCAAATCAAAATCACGAACTAAGCTTGCATATCCCATCGCTTCATCGATCGGGTTAAGATTCTCACGTTGCAAATTCTCAACTAGCGCTAGCGTCGCACTTGAAGCATCCGTTGCTTCGATCACGCGAACGGGAATTACTTTTTTTTCTAAGAACTGAAAAGCTCGTAACCGTCGCTCGCCTGCAATTAGTTCATATCCCTTGCCTTTAGCGCGCACAACAACTGGCTGGATCAAGCCTTCCGCCTGTATACTCTTGGCGAGTTCTTCGACATGCTCCACGTTAATCTCACGCCTCGGCTGATAAGGGCTAGCGCAGATCGAATCAACCGGCAACTCTAGGGGGACTGTATCGGCGGTGGCAGTGCCTTTATTACTCTTTTTGATAGTGGGCGGGGCTACACCACTTGGTTCTTTTTTCTGTGAGACTTTTTCAGAATACTTAGAAGGTGTACTTCTTGCAGTAACTGATCCAGAACCAGAAATAAGGCCTCCAAGGCCGCGGCCTAATCTACTTTTATTACTCATTTATTGTTGGGGCATGGGAATAAATATCGTCTGACCGACCTGTAGGTCGCGCGAAGGATTCACAATTTTATTTGCGTTTTGAATGTGCTTAATAGAAGAGCCATGGGTGCGTGCGATGGCGCTGAGAGTATCACCAGATTCTACAGTATAAGGAACTCCAGTCTTCGGATAATCATCAGAAAATTTGGCGGGGATACTAATTTTTGGCTGCGCGTTGGCAACCGAATCAATTGCAGCCTGCACCTGCTTTGTAAGAGCTGCCATCTGTTGATTGAGCTCAGCTATAATAGTAACTTTATTTTTTGAATCTGCTGCCTGGTAATCAAGACGGACACGCTCTATGCCAGAGGAAATGGCAGTGAGCTTCTCTTGAAATGATTGATCGACTTGACTTGCAGTTATTTGGGCACGCAGAGCCGAATTCTCTCGAGATAGTTGCTCAATCTCAAGGCGTAGTGTTCTGACTTCTTGGCTAAGTAAACTAAGATCTTGCTTTAAGCCTGCTACCGCTACGCGAACATCGCTTTGCGCAAGAGCGACTGCTGGTATAAAAGTGGTATGTGCAGTAAGGATCATGCACACCAAACAAGTACGTAATAACATAGTTATCTACTAAGATTCAATTCGATCAGAAAAAGTCAAAGCCAGAAAATCACGAGTCTAAAAATCTGCACAAGTTGCGAGTTGCACCCAACTATTACGAGCGCAAGTATAAGGAGAATAATGAATAGTAGCCATCAGCATTGGATTCATGATCTAAGCCCATTTTTAATTCGTTTTCCCGATAACCCACTAGGTATAGATGGAATACGATATTATGGATTGGCGTATCTGCTAGCCTTCCTTACTGCATGGTTACTGCTATGCGTGTATAATCAAAAAGGTAGATTTCTCATAAGTAAAGAGGAGCGTTCCTCGCTAATGACAGCGGTCATACTAGGTGTGCTGCTTGGTGGACGCTTGGGATATATGGTGCTCTACGACTGGGCAGCATTTTTGCAAAATCCTTTGCTTTTCTTCAGAGTCGACCAAGGCGGGATGGCTAGCCATGGAGGTATTATAGGAGTGACAATAGCACTCATTTATTTCGCGCGCAAACGCTTCCGATTCTTGGAACTAAGTGATAGCATTTGTAGTATCGCGCCTCTAGGTCTCTTCTTTGGGCGTATCGCAAATTTTATTAACGCAGAATTATGGGGGCGACCAAGCTCTGCAAGTTGGGCGGTAATATTCCCACAAAGTCCAGCCTCCTACAATCCAGATACCGGACTATTTGAGCCACTAGCAAGGCACCCCTCACAGCTTTACCAGGCAGCGCTAGAGGGCGGTCTACTGTTCGCCTACTTACAGTGGCGATTTTGGCTCAGGCGTCCAAGCATAGGAATGATCAGTGGAGAATTTCTATGTGGTTATGGGATTTTACGCAGTATTGGAGAACTTTTTCGAGAACCAGATGCTAGCTTAATTGCTGGCATGAGTCGTGGCCAATTTTACTCACTCTTTATGCTAGTGACGGGCTTGTTGATAATTGCTCACGCGCAAAAAACCAAAAAAATAAGTAGTTAAGCTTTTAAAACGAAGCCGTCAGGGACAACTGTATCTTTGGTTACCACAAGTATACCATCACGAACAGCCACATCAATTCCAGGGCCGAAATTATCCGGCAAACCGGCAGGATCCATGACTACGTTGTCTCCAATACGCACATTTTTATCTAAGATCGCATTGTTAATTTGGCAATTTCTACCGACCCCCATCGCAGGGCGNCCTGCTTGTTTNTTGAGAGCAATTTCTTCAAATGTCTCAAANTGATCGGCGCCCATCATCACAACATTTTCAAGTGAAGACTTTTCTGCAACAATTGAACGAACGCCTAGTGAACATCGCTTTAAAGTTGCATCACTGACGATACAGCCATCCGCCACAACTGCACGATCTACAGAGCATGAATTTAATTTTGAAGCAGGCAANAATCGGGCGCGCGTATATATAAGAGCCTCTTCATCAAAAAAATTAAAGGGTGGCATTGGGTCTGTTAGGCGTAAATTACAATCAAAGAAAGCTTTCACCGTACCGATGTCCTCCCAGTAGTCATCAAACACATAGCTACAGAGCTTCTGCTTACCTAGCATTCCTGGTATAATCTCCTTACCAAAATCTGTCGAATCCGAGCGCAATGCTTCATTTAATGTTTTAGCGCTAAAAACATAAATTCCCATNGAGGCNAGACAATNGGGCTGCTCANTTGGATTTTTCATCTTTTTGCGCACTGCCTCACCCACNGCTAAGTCTTTTATTATCTTTGGATCAGTTGGCTTTTCCACAAATTCTGTAATTTCAAGGTCTTCATTGATGCGCATAAGACCTAAGCCTTCTGCCTCATTAATGCTGATTGGCTTCGCAGCTAAAGTAACCGCCGCCCCTGAGGCATCGTGCTCGCGCACCACATCTTGAAGATCCATTCTAAAGAGTTGGTCTCCAGAAAGGATCACATAGAGGTCGTCCTCCCCACTGCTACGAAAGTGGTGCATGTTTTGACGTACCGCATCGGCAGTACCTTGATACCACGCATCCCCATGATCGGTCTGCTCTGCAGATAAAATATCGACAAAGCCTCCTCCATAAGGGTCAAACTTATACGATTCCTGGATGTGGTGATGCAACGAAGCCGTATTAAACTGGGTTAGTACATAGATCTGGTTCAATCCAGAATTAAGGCAGTTACTAATCGGAATATCCACCAAACGATACTTACCGGCTAATGGTACAGCAGGCTTACAGCGCTCATTCGTCAGTGGAACAAGGCGTGAACCACGTCCGCCACCCATTATAATACAGATAATATTACGTTTTTTCATCTAGTTNTCTTATAAAGCATAAATACCAATAATCTTGATTATTATACACTATTTACGCTCAATTGAAGCTTATATGTGTGGAATTGTTGGATATATCGGCCGCGACCGAGCGGGCAGCGTCATGCTAGACGGATTAAAGCGACTGGAATACCGTGGCTATGACTCCTCGGGCATTGCTGTTCTTAGCTCTGCAGGCATTCAATCGACTCGACGAACTGGTCGCGTAAAAGAGCTAGAAGTCGCGNTCGGAGAAAATCTTGGAGGTACGCTCGGCATCAGTCACACNCGCTGGGCAACTCACGGAGATGTGACGGAAGCTAATGCGCATCCGCACATCAGCAGTGATGGGAAGATCGGCCTCGTTCANAATGGCGTGATTGAGAACTATTTAAGTATGAAAAAATTTCTCGNTGAGAAGGGATATACTTTTGAATCCGATACCGANACCGAGGCACTCGCTAATTTAATTGCCTATCATTACGATAAAGAAAGAGAGCAGAATAATAAAAGTCGCTTTTTAGAAGCGGTTCGCAAGAGCCTCACTCATGTGGAAGGAACCTACGGCGTAGCCGTCCTATGTACCGATTGCCCAGGAGAATTGATCGGGGCACGTAAAGGTTCGCCACTAATAGTTGGAATTGGCAAAGACGAAAATCTTATCGCCTCCGATGTAAATGCGATCGCGCACTGCACACANAATGTTGTTTATTTAAATGACAATGAAGTGGTGCACCTAGCCGAAGATGATTTCTCGATTTCGACCACGAATAGCGCGATTGTAGATGCGGTTATTCATACAGTCGACTGGGACACAGCTGAAGCAGAACTGGGAGATTATGCTCACTTTATGGAGAAGGAGATATTTGAGCAACCAGCTTCGTTAAAGAATGGTATGCGTGGGCGCTTTTCGGATGATGGTAGTACGGCGGTATTTGGCGGTCTTAATTTAAGCCCACAAGATCTACGCAATGTGGACCGCATCGTTTTTCTCGCCTGCGGCACCGCGTGGCATGCCTGCCTAGTGGCAGAATATTTGATTGAGCGATTTGCTCGTATACCAGTGGAGGTGGAGTATGCCTCAGAATTTCGTTACCGAAATGCGCCCCTGGATAAAAATACGCTCGTCATCGCTATTAGCCAATCCGGTGAAACCATTGATACGCTTGCTGCTATACGAGAAGCNAAGCGNAAAGGCTACCGTACACTATCGATTAATAATAGTGTCGGCTCATCGATTGCGCGAGAATGTGAAGGCGGTATTTACCAATATGCAGGCCCTGAAATAGGAGTCGCATCGACTAAGGCATTTACTTCACAAATTATGATTTGTGCTATGTTAGCACTGTATTTAGGACGCTTGCGATCGCTTAGCTATGGCGATGGTATAGAAATAGTTAAAGCGATGAAGTTACTGCCTGAGCTAGTCAAAGAAGTGCTCGGTCAAAGCGGTGCGATTGCCGCGATCGCGAAAAAATATGCAAAGTATGAAGACTGCTTATTTTTNGGTCGCCAAATGATGTTTCCGATCGCGCTAGANGGAGCGCTCAAGCTCAAAGAGATTTCTTATATTCACGCAGAAGGNTATCCTGCAGCGGAGATGAAGCACGGGCCAATCGCACTGATAAGCGAAAACTGCCCAAGNGTATTTTTAGCCACTTCTGGAGAGATTTTTCAGAAGAGTCTGGCTAACATGCAGGAAGTAAAGGCTCGTAAGGGCCCGGTAATTTGTGTCGCTGGTGAAGATTGCGAACTACCAGAAGCAGATATTGATGAAATTATTCGGGTGCCAAAATGCCACGAAATTATTCAGCCCATTGTTATGAGTATTCCNATGCAATTGCTNAGCTACTACATCGCGCTGGAGCGTGGCTGCGATGTCGATAAACCAAGAAACCTAGCGAAGTCAGTCACGGTGGAATAGGTTTGTGTGAATACTTATTGAACCCTTATATCCTAAATATAAGGACAAGAATAAGGACTGGTCACCTAAGTTTGTTTAGAATTAANCCCANACGAACAGAACGTTTGGATGATATTTACCGACTCCATANNGAAGGTAAATCGACNAAGGNAATTACTGATTTTATGAATCAGAANTATGGGACNACTTTAAGAACNAATCGTCCCTACTATNCTGAATTAGTTTGGGTTACCTTAGATAAATACAAGAAACATAAGAAACGACTTTTGAACTACGAGGAAACGATTGAGGAAGTCTTTTTTGAATACGTTGATATTAAGAAGACTACCCTTACTGAGGAGTTCATTTTAAGTAAATTATTGAAGATAAATCGTCACTTTTAAATATTTTTATTTACTAGAATAAATAGCATATATATTAATTTTATAATATATATGAAATACCCACTAAGTTTAAAAAGAAAAATCATCTCTGTAGCACCTAATTTTTACGTCGCGGATAGCGATAAAGAACCCGTTTTTTACGTAGAGCAAAAGCTATTAAAGCTCAAGGAGCACATCGAGGTATTCACAGACGATACTAAAGAAAAAAAACTTTGTGATATCAAAGCTACTAAAGTAATCGACTGGTCGTCTGGCTACAATTTTACAGATGAACAGGGCAACTTCTTCGGAGGAATAAGGAGAAAGGGATTAAAATCTTTATGGAAAGCTCGATACGAAATTTATTCTGGCAATGCGGATGGAGCCGCAGAATTCAATGTGAGTGAAGAATCCGTCCTGATAAGAATCCTTGACGGTATAATAGGAGGAATACCTATTATCGGTTATTTTACCGGTTATATTGCTAATCCTACTTACATTGTAAATAACAGTTCTGGAAATGCTGTAATGAGGCTTAGAAAAAAACCTGCACTTTGGGAGGGAAAGTTCTCAATCGAATCTCTAAGTGAATTATCAGATGCCCAACAAATTCAGATTCTAGTTGGTCTTTTAATGATGGTTATACTTGAGAAAAATAGAGGTTAAGCAATCTGTCTATTTACAGTGGCACACTCCGTTACGGTGGAATAAATTTTGTTTAGTAGAAATCAATAAAGTTCGAAAAGCATTTAAAAAAATTTCTATTTCAATTAATTTCAGTTAAGGTAACACTTTATCTTATGTTACTAAGATATGGTCTAATTCTAATTACGCTGCTTGCATTGGCCTTAAATACCAATGCCACAGTTGTTGCCTACTACGAATTCGACGAAACCCAAGGCGGAGCGAGTAATGCGCTTAACTCAGTAGAGGGTTCAAATATCCCTCTCCTTAATGACAATTGGGGAAATTTAAATGGGTCAGGGCAACTTATTATCAACGGATCAGTCTCAACAAGCCAATTGCAACTAAATGATGCCGCATTGGGTGGTACAATTTATACAAGAATAGATTTCCAATCCTGGAATAGTAATAATGAAAGTTCAGATGTAAGATTTAAATATGGGGTACGTTTAAAAAATGGTAGCACTGATAGTTCCACAATAAGTGAAGTTCTGAATTTAACCCTAAAATTAACACCTGAAAATTCTTCTGAAAATTCAATCCTCGCTGTAATCGGCCAAGATTCATTTACTTGGACTAGCACCATTCAAAATCCAGATAGCAGTGAAGTAAGTTATATTCTCGAAGTAAACACCGATAATGACACATTCTCCGTTTGGATTGATCGAGATTCTGAAGGA
>PAAN01000027.1 GCA_002699365.1 Coraliomargarita sp.
CGGCAATTGTTCAGAATGGCCATAAAGGTGCCTTGTCTAGCTTGTTTACTCGTGGAACTGAATCCAATCATACGGCCATATTTCTTAATGGACGTCGTCTCCCAGCAGGGACCATGGGACAGTATGATCTAAGCTCACTTGGCTTAGAAAATCTTGGATCTGTTGAATTTGTCCGCGGGCCTTCCTCTAGTTTATATGGTGCAGATGCGATGGGTGGAGTGGTTGATCTTAGGAGCCGCGAAGCCTTAATGAATCAACGAGAATCTAGTTTCTCTTTTGAATATGGCTCATTTGATAGCTTACTTGGAAAATATGAATTATTAGCTGGAGATCAAGATATGAGCCTATCTGCTGGTTTAAGTTCATTTAGCACGAAGAATGACCGACCAAATAGTGATTTCGAGCGCTTTGCTTTAAATTCGTATCTTAAGTATCAGTTAAGTAGTTACCTTTATGCTGATTTCCAAGTGCTTTATTACAAAAGTGAGATTGGCGTCCCAGGAGATGAGCGTTATCCATTAGGTACTACATACGGAACGTATCCTGCGAACGAAATCAATACCGTGGATGCCTATCTTATCTCGCCTGGAATATCTTATGAACCCAATGAATTTACTAACATTTACGCATTCTATTCGAGAAGTCAAAACGACTTCGAAGCAGTTGATGCTCCATTTGCTAGCAATTATATTTTTAAGGAAAAAGTCGATGAATTAAATCTAATTGCAAATATATCCCCGGGAGCGTTACCAGTTCAATTAACAGGAGGGTTCAATTATTTAAAACTTAAGTACGATAGAAAACCGAACAAATTAGGATCAGTTACCAGTCCTTTTAAGTACTCACACAGCAGCCATGCAATATTTGGGCAAGCAATATTAGACTATAGTAAGAGTCTGCGTTTTATTAGTAGTGCTCGTTTAGATCATTTTGATCGATTTGGGAATAAGGTTACAGGTAATATTGAATTAAGCTATTTTATGCCTTCTATTGAAACTCGATTTTTCCTGAAATACGGAGAAGGGTTTTCCCCACCAGAAGCAAATGATTTGTCTCGTTTAGAGGGTCAATTAGATCCCGAAGAAAGCGGGTCATGGGAATTTGGTTTCAAAAAAGCTTTTGCCGCAAAAAAAGTTAATTTTGGCATGATCTATTTCAATTCCAAAATTAGAAACCTTGTTGACGACGATGGAGCTTGGCCGGTCGCAAACTATGAAGTTGTGGATACAAAACAAAGCGGACTCGAATCTCAGATAGATTGGATCATTTTTCCTCAGATTAACTTTCGCTTGTCCCATACATTTCTGGAGGCTGAGGTAACCAGCGGTACATATTTCTTCTCCGATGGAGTTGGCACACGCTTAATTCGACGTCCCAAGCACACCATTGCTGCTAACATCGACTGGAATGTTAACAGTCAGCTGCGCATAGGTTTGGGTTTCCAATCGGTGAAAGATCGAGAAGATTCTGCAGGAACTAGGCATGAGGACTATGAATTATTTAGATTATATGGAGAGTTAACCCTATCTGAACGAATTAGTTGTTATGGGCGTGTTGAAAATCTCTTTAATCAGCGATTCACTTATACTAGAGGATATTCAAATTCAGGTTCTGCATTGCACCTTGGTGCGCGAATTAAATTGTAGATGTTTAAGTAGTCACGCTTTGGGCTTGGCAGTTTCCAATTCACATTACCTCATAGAGGGTATTGATGCCGCACAATGTCGCCCATTTTCTTGCTCAGCAGGCTAGTCTCTTCCCAGACAAACCTGCTGTTCGCTTGCCCGCTTGCCACGATAAAAGTGGTTTGGTAACCTACGCTGAACGTAGCTTTTTACAACTGGAGCAAGAAGCCTCGGCAGTGGCGCAAATACTTTCAGCAAAAGGTATTAAGCGCGGAACACGTGTTTTGCTAATGGTGAAGCCTGGGTTGGACTTAATTTGCATCGTCTTTGCCTTATTTAAAATAGGGGCGGTGCCTATCGTGATCGATCCTGGTATGGGACTACGCGGATTTTTACGCTGCGTAAAGCACTCTAAGCCAACAGCAGTCGTTGGAATTCCACTGGCTATATGGATCTCACGATTGTTTTATGCTAGCTTTAGAGCGGTCACAGTGCGCGTTACAGTCGGTCTTTCTTTTGCGCGTGTTACCTCTAGGCATAAGGGGCCCAACAATTCGTTTCCAGTCGTCGACTCCAATAGCGATGAGTTAGCAGCCATTCTTTTTACCTCTGGTTCGACTGGTCCTGCTAAAGGCGTGTGTTATACGCATGGAATGTTTGCCGCTCAGGTAGAGGCAATTCGCGGGCAGTATCAAATGCAGCCTGGTGAAATCGATCTGCCAATGCTACCTGTCTTTGCCCTCTTTAATCCAGCGCTAGGTATGTGTACAGTGGTTCCAGAGATGGATCCAAGTCGCCCCGCTAGCGTAGACCCAGAAAAGATTGTTCGCGCAATCCAGCAAAATGCTGTAACAAATAGTTTTGGTTCTCCAGCATTGTGGAGCAAGATTGCCCGGTTTTGCGAAGCTAACCAGATTATTCTGCCTAGCGTGCGACGTATTTTGATGGCTGGGGCTCCTGTATCTCCAGATTTAATGGC
Organism: Coraliomargarita sp.; assembly: GCA_002699365.1. Classification (GTDB taxonomy): domain Bacteria; phylum Verrucomicrobiota; class Verrucomicrobiia; order Opitutales; family Coraliomargaritaceae. The sequence goes on from PAAN01000027.1 coordinate 2,605, forward strand.
GCAAATGGGACGCTTTCTTCCGAATGGAGAAATACATACTCCTTATGGAGCGACAGAGGCGCTGCCGGTGAGCTCTATATCGGCGAGTGAGGTCATTAGAGATACACAGGCAAGGACACTTCAAGGGGAAGGTACTTGTGTGGGTCGTCCACTGCCAGGCATCACAGTAAGAATAATTACTCCTGTTGATGGTAGGATTGCTACTCTTGATCAGGTGCGTGACCGGCCAATTGGAGAGATTGGCGAAATTATTGTGAAAGGTCCCACAGTGACAAACGCATATGACAATTTAGAAGAAGCGGATTGGCAGTCGAAAATTCTTGATGGGCAGACTTATTGGCACCGCATGGGTGATATGGGTTGGCTGGATGCGGAAGGTAGATTGTGGTTTTGTGGGCGTAAGGCAGAGTGTGTAGTTAGTTCTAAAAATACACTCTACACGGATTGCTGTGAATCTATCTTTAATCAGCATGAAAAAGTGCTTCGCTCCGCCTTAATTGATTGCGGTAATAATTGCCCCGGCATTGTAATCGAACCAGAGCCTAGTTCGATGCCAAAATCTGCACAGGAAAAGAAGGCTTTTATTGATTCTCTGCGAGCGCTGGGTGCAAGTGTATCTTGTACTCAGCAGATTGAGGATTTTTTCTTTTTCGATAGTTTTCCTGTCGACGTTCGTCATAACGCAAAAATCAATCGTCTCAAGTTAGCTAAGAAGTTTGGCAGCTTTAAATAATTATTTATATTTAATAGCAGATTTATGCGTATATTAGTTACAGGTGGGGGTGGTTTTATAGGAGGCTACATAGTCGATCGATTATTAGCGCGTGGATTTTTTGTGCGTGTTATCGGGCGCACACCACAGCCTGAACTGACTGCTAAAGGTGTCGAATTTATACCTTGTGATTTAATGAATACCGAAGCGGTATGCGCAGCTTGTGTTGGGATAGACACGGTCTTTCATGTTGCTGCAAAGGCTGGAGTTTGGGGAAGTTGGGATAGTTTTTATCAGCCAAATGTAGTGGGCTCCCAATCTGTTCTAGAAGCTTGTAGAAGGAATAATATTAGCCGCTTGGTATATACTAGCACGCCAAGTGTTGTTTTTAATCGTCGGTCGATAAAAGGCCAGGACGAGTCAATGCCATACGGGCGAGATTGGCTCTGCCATTATGCACATACAAAGGCTATTGCTGAGGCGGATCTTTTGGCGGCTAATTGCGAATCACTGCGAGTGGTCGCTTTGCGACCACACCTGGTCTTTGGGCCTGGCGATCCACATTTACTGCCGCGAGTCATTGATAGTGCACGAGCAGGGCGTTTAAAAATAATAGGGGATGGAGAAAATACTGTGGATGTCAGCTATGTTGGCAATGTAGCAGACGCGCATTTGGCGGCTATGGATGCCCTTATAAATGGCCATTGCGCAGGCAAGGCGTATTTTGTTTCTCAAGATGAGCCTGTAAAATTATGGCCATGGATCAATCGAATACTCGAAGGATTAGGGTATCCACCGATCCAGCAAAAAATTCCCCTGCCAGTAGCGTATACAGCAGGCGCAGTTTGCGAAGCATTTTGGAAGTGCTGTAGGCGAATGGGAGAGCCTCCCATGACTCGATTCATCGCAGTGGAGCTAGCAAAGGACCATTATTATGACATTGCAGCAGCGAAGAAGGATTTTAATTATCGACCCACAGTTGGAATGAACCAAGCGGTCGGCAAAACTATTGCAGATTTAAAAGATCGTGGCTACTAAGCGAACAGTTTTTTAGCGGAGCATCTCAGCTCATTTAGTATCACGCTGTCGCGATACTTCATACAAGCAGACAGCTGTAGCAGCAGCTACATTGAGCGAATCTGCGCTACCTGCCATTGGTATTCGAATGCAATGATGCGCTGATTGTAGCCAATAATCGGAGAGCCCTTGGCTTTCACTGCCCATTACGATTGCTGTGGGCTTAGAATAGTCGAGGGACCAATGACACGTCTCCGTATCGGGAGTCGTAGCTATTACCTGTATAGAATGCTCGGCAAGCCACATCGTTAACTCTTTTTTCTGTACGCATACTACTGGAAGGGCAAAGGCAAGCCCTTGCGAAGAACGTATTGCATTTGGGTTATATAAATCTAGCACGCAGTCAACTAGGAGAACAGCATCTGCGCCTGCGCCATCCGCACTACGTAAAATAGCACCTAGATTTCCTGGTTTCTCAATACCTTCTAAAACGAGAAGTAGAGGGTTCTTATTTATCGATAATTCATAAAGTGAATGGCTCTGTTGATGGCCCACCGCAATAATTCCATCTGGACCTTCTCGGAAGCATGCTTTGATAAATGCTTCGTTACTCAGGCGCACCAGTGAATGTTCTCCGCAGCGACGTAAATGATCAATAAATGCACTGTGCGCATCGGAGGAGAACAACTCAGGGCAGAAATAAATACTCTCTATTGTGTAATCAGCCTTAATTGCATGCTCTACCTCTCGCAAGCCCTCTACTAAAAAAAGCTTTTGCCGGTCGCGATGCTTACGCTCACGTAATTTAACCAAGTTTTTTATTTGGTCATTTTGCCGACTTTCTATGTAGCTCTCATCCATTACTAATTGATTAGATATAAATAGGATTGTAGTAGTTTGTCGATTTTTATGGTTGCACGAATTCGAATGCTTTGTGAACCAGAGAGTGATGGACACACCAAAAAATTTCGTGGCGGAGCCTTTTCACTACCATGAGGAGGTAGAATTAGTCGTGGATTCGCTGACAAACTTGGGCATGGGCTTAGGTAGAGTGGATGGTTGGGTTGTTATGGTGCCCTTTGTGATTCCTGGCGAAAGAGTTAAGGCGCGGATCTTTCGTAATTTTACCAACTATTCGGATGCTGATTTACTTGAGGTCATCGAGGCATCACCGGATAGGATCAAGCCACAGTGTAACTTATTTACTACTTGTGGTGGATGCCAATACCAGCATCTAAGTTATGATCGTCAATTGCTTGAGAAAACTGCGCATGTGAAAGAACTGCTCCAAAAGTTAGGGGCTATTGAGCATCCTGTAGAGCATGCGGTTGGCTCCCCGCAGATATACAATTATCGGTCTAAGATAACGCCACATTACAACCGTCCTAGCCAAGATGGTAGTCAACCGATCGGGTTCTTGCGTTTTGGGCGTCGAAATCAAATTATTGATGTAGAACAGTGTCCAATTGCAACGGAAGCGATAAATCATGCGTTGCCCGAAGAACGTGAGCAGGCACGGCGAGCAGGAGGAAAAAAACGTCGCCAGCGAGGGGGAACCTTGCTTCTTCGACATGTTGTTGAGGGTGTAGTGAATGATCCTCAAGCAATTGTATCAGAGCGCGTAGGTGACTTAAGCTTCCAATTCAAGGCTGGGGAATTCTTTCAGAATAATCCATACGTATTGCCAAAATTGGTAGACTACGTAGCACAAGAGGCATCCCTGTTAGAGGCGCGTTACTTAGTGGATGCATACTGCGGTGTTGGTCTTTTTGCGCTATCTACTGCAAAGTTATTTGAAGCAGTCGTGGGAGTGGAGATAAGCCAGCAGTCTGTTTTATGGGCTCAAGCAAATGCTAAAATTAGTGGGATTAAAAATACGCGTTTTCTTATAGGTAAAGCAGAAGCTATTTTTAAAGACTTAGAATTCCCCGCATCAGAAACTGCAATGGTCATAGACCCTCCGCGTAAAGGTTGTGACGAAGGTTTCCGGCAACAGCTTTTGCAGTATCGTCCGCAACGCTTAGTGTATGTTTCGTGTGATCCAGCAACTCAAGCGCGAGATTTAAAGGACTTTGTCGTTGGAGGTTATGTAATAACTAGAATTCAGCCCTTTGATTTGTTCCCCCATACTCGGCACATAGAAAATATTGTTTCACTCAACCTAGTTAACTGAAAATAAGGTTGACGAGTAAGGCTTCAATGCCATCTTCCATCCTCTTTTTAATTTATTTTAAGTATTATTTATGTCACTCGATGTCCAAGTTCGTAAAGGTGAGCCAATGGAACGTGCACTACGCCGTCTCAAAAAGCGTCTCGACCGTGAAGGTGTAATCCGCGATGTACGTGCAAAGCGTTATTTTGAGAAGCCGTCACAGGCAAAGCGCCGCAAGAAAAAAGAGCTGGATTTTAATAATATGCTGCGAGTTCGTTACTCAAAGATGTAGTTGGGGATCTATTCTGATCCGATTTGACCCGTGCTTGTAGGTACTTCATTTATCTGATAATTTTTTACCGGTTTCGAAAATTTCGAGCCGGTTTTTTTGTATCATGTCCCCTCTTCAAGATCGATTGTCACTGTCCACATGCTGGTGCTCGGCGCGCCATACAGATGGTTATGCAATGGTTGAGGAGATTGTTTCGCTGGGGTTCAAGCGTATGGAGCTAAGCCACGGCATAAGACTTTTATTAGTGCCAGGAATCCTTCAAGCGATCGAAGAGGGACTCATAGAGGTATCATCTGTGCATAATTTTTGTCCACTCCCAGGTAGTGTACAGCATGCAGCACCAAACCTATACGAACCCTCAGCTAGTGATCTACGGGAGCGAAATCTATGGCTTCGATACACCCAGCAAACTATGGCATTCGCCGTTAGGGTTGGAGCGCAACGTGTGGTCATGCACTCAGGGAGCGTCAACTTCTTCTTTGTATCGGCAGAATTACAGCTAGAGAAATGGATGAATTCTCAAAAAGACCTTAAAGCTACTAATTATCTTGAAAACAGTGCTTATTTAAAAAGACGTGACCAAGCTATGAAACGTATCCGCAAAGCTGCGCCAAAAGCGATGGAGCGTATACGAAGTGCTTATTCAGATGTGCTTGTTATGGCGAAAGATCTTGGCTTACAACTTTGCATGGAGAACCGTGAAGGTCTTGAAGAAATGCCGATCGATGAAAACTTCAAAGATTTTATTGAGGAATTCGAGGATGCTTCGACTGTTGGTTACTGGCACGATACAGGCCATGCGCAAATAAAGCATCTGCAAGGATTATTGGACCATCGTGCACACCTAGAGGCGATGGCAGATCGGTTAACAGGGTTTCATTTACATGATGTATGCGACCAAGGAAAAGACCACCAAGAGATCGGTACCGGCACGATTGATTTTAGTATGCTTGCTGAATTTATTCGTCCAGAGCACACTTTAGTTCTTGAATTGAGCCCTTCTTTAACACCGGAGCAAGTTTTGCGGAGCCGTGATTCTATTCTCAATAATTTTGTCTAGTTGTAAATTAATCGCGCCTTTTCGCTTGCCAAGCCAGTGTGGCTTGGTATCCATCTGCGCTTCCTATCATTCATCGAAAGAAGTTATTTGGCTTGTTCAATTTTTTGACTTCTTTCAAATAATCAAAAAATTAAAAGAAAAATTTATTTCTCCCAGGGTAATTTACCAAGGGCTTTAAAAAATCATGAGTATTCAAACAACACCTAAGGACCTGCTAGATGCAGGTGTGCATTTTGGTCACCAACTACGTCGCTGGAATCCGAAGTCTAAGCCGTATGTGTATGACAACCGTAATGGTATTTCCATTATAGATTTAGAGCAGACGCATGCTTTGCTCGAAAAGGCGAGTGCATACATTGAAGAGACCGTAGCATCTGGCAAAGATGTGCTATTTATAGGTACTAAAAAACAGGCACAAGACATCATGCGTGAGGCAGCAACTGCCAGCCAGATGCCATTTTGCGTGAATCGCTGGATGGGTGGCGGTTTAACAAATTTTGCTACGATTAAGACATCACTTGTTAAATATCGTAAGTTTTTAAAGATGGATGCTGAGGGCGAACTCGATAAGCTTCCCGGCAAAGAAGAGGCAGCAATCCGTCGTCAAATGTCACGAATGAATCGCAATTTTGAAGGGATTTTGAACATTGAGGAATTACCTGCAGCGCTCTTTGTAGTCGATACTAAAAATGAAGAGATTGCTGTCGCTGAAGCTGTCCGTTTAGGCATACCAGTAATTGGCTTGGTAGATACAAATTCAGATCCGACAATTCTTGATTTCCCGATCCCAGGCAATGATGACGCAGTGAAATCAATACGCATTATCGTAGAAACAATTATGGAGGCGATTCAAAGTGGTCTAGCTCAACGTGCAGCTAAGAAGGTTCAAAAAAGTGCAGTTCCACTTGTGCGTGAACAAGTATTTGAGCAAGATGGTGACGTGGAAGTTACCTTGCCAGAAGGCTATGGTGAAGAAGAGAAAGAAGAGGAAAGTTCGGAAGAAAATTAATTTTATTAACTACATTTAAAAATAACAATGAGTGTTCAAATTACAGCTAAAATGGTAGGTGATCTTCGCGAATGCACTGGAGCCGGCCTTATGGATTGCAAAAGGGCTTTGGTTGAATCTGGTGGAGACAACGATAAGGCGATTGAATTATTGCGTAAGAAAGGTGTGGCTACCGCAGCTAAAAAAGCAGGTCGTGACGCTAGTGAGGGCTTGATTGATACGTACATTCATCTAGGCGGTAAAGTCGGAGTCCTTTGTGAGATTAATTGTGAGAGTGATTTTGTTGCCAAGACAGATGATTTTAAGCAGTTCGTTCGTGATATTGCTATGCATGTAGCAGCTGCGAACCCTGTATGCGTATCTCGCGAAGAGATTGATCCAGAATTATTGGAGCGTGAGCGTGAGGTAGCTCGTGGTCAGGCTGAGGGAAAACCAGCTCAAGCAGTAGAGAAGATAATTGAGGGCAAAATTAATAAATATTTGTCCGAAAATTGCCTTTTGGAGCAAGCCTTTGTTAAGAATCCGGATCAAACGATTCAGGAAGTCTTGACTGCTATGATTGCTAAGATGGGAGAGAATATGGTCATTAAACGTTTCGCTCGTTTTCAAATAGGCGCTTAAAATTATAATTTTTAGAAATAAGCCCTTCATATTTACATGGAGGGCTTTTTTATACCCTAATAAATAAAAAAACTAAATACTAAGACGTAAACTCCAGTCTTGCTATTTAGTCACACTAAAGAAGCCTTAACTAGATGCATAAAAGATACGTAGTCATAATGGCAGGAGGTAAAGGAGAGCGTTTTTGGCCGGAGAGTCGATTATCTCGCCCGAAGCAATTATTGCCTATTGTGGGTGATTCTGCTATGCTTGCGCAGACAATTAAACGATTGGAAGGGCTCGTTGATTCGCAAGATATCTTTGTGATTACCAATGCACAGCAGCGCGCCGCAGTGCTAGAGGTGTGTCCTAAATTAGATCCTGCTAAAGTTATTGGTGAACCGGTAGGTCGAGACACTGCTGCTGCAGTTGGGCTAGCCACTATACTCGTTAGGCGGGAAGACCCAGGGGCAATCTTTGCGATGTTGCCCGCTGATGCAGTGATTCATGATGCACAGGGTCTTAGGGCTACCCTAGAAACTGCTTTTCTGGCGGCTGAAGAAGATTGTGTAGTAGCAACTATTGGTATCCAGGCGCAATTCCCAGCGACAGGATATGGCTATATACAGCAAGGAAAGCCCACGCAAAAATATGCAGATCGATATGCTTATAAAGTAAAGCGTTTCGTTGAAAAGCCGGATCATGATACGGCGCAAAGCTACATCGAATCAGGCGACTATTTTTGGAATGCAGGTATGTTTGTTTGGTCAGTGGATACGATTGTTGATCAACTCGAGAAAAGTACTCCTAATTTATGGGCGGCTTTGCTGAAGATCGATACGGAGCTCAGTACAGGTGCTAACTTAGATGAACTTTTAGAAGAGCATTATCCTAGGCTTGAAAAGATATCCGTCGACTATGCCATTATTGAAAAAGCAAGTAATGTTATAATGGTGGAGTCGGGCTTTGACTGGGATGATGTTGGAGAGTGGCCTGCAGTCGCCCGTCATTACCCAGCTGACAATGAAGAAAATGTGGTTCGTGGTGCTGCTTATCTTCAGGCTTCTAGAGAAAATATTGTTTTCTCTAGAGATCCGGATCATCTAGTAGCGATGCTAGGTGTGGAAGATTTAATCGTGGTTAAGACTGATGATGCTACGCTAATATGCCACAAAGATAAGGCGCAAAACCTTAAAGATTTCGTTCAATCGATTGGCGATCAAGAGCGCTATTCGCATCTTATGTAAATTATCCGTCGTAGATTTATAGTTCAATTAATTTGTTAGGAATAGATTGGGGAGAGAAAAGAATCGGCTTAGCCTTTGCTGATTCGATCGGTGTCGCTTTGCCAGTTGACGCTGCAGTATCCACCTCAAAGCGTAAGCGCTTTATGCAGATAGAAAACCTCATAAAGGAGCGCAGCATAAATGAACTTGTTGTTGGCTACCCATTAAATATGAATGGAAGCGTCGGTTTTAAGGCGAAAGAAGTGGATCTGTTTATTGCAGAATTAGAGCGCCGCTTTAGTCTGCCAGTTCACAGAGTCGACGAAAGGCTATCGAGTCACAGTGTGGAGCAGGGCTTAAAATTTCAAAAAAGGAAACCAAGTCGCCAGAGTGGAGAAATAGATTCACGTGCAGCAGCACTAATCCTACAGGATTTTATTGAAGAGCGCCAATTAAGAGCATCTAGAAATACTCGTCATCAATAGGCTGGGTTGATTCAGTTGCGGTGACTATGATCGGATTCCTTATTTGTATCGATATAAATCGAAACATTGGCATCCGTATCCCCAAGGTGTTCATTCGCTCTTTTTAATGCTCTAGCAGTCGAGAGTGTAGGATTTTCCGGATCATCCATAAAAATATTTCTCGCCTCCATATATTCATAAAGCCCAGCATTTCGTAGCACGCGGATAAGATCGCTTTTAGCTTCGCTGAGTATCAAATACCGTCCCATTTCATTGATATAACGCACAAGTTCTTCCAAAGCCATCACGCCTGAGGCATCCATGTGATGGGCATTGCGCATTTTAAGAATGACAATTTTCAAATTAGGATCTTCGCAGATGCGTCGCATTTGATCTCGGAACAAATCAGCTGCTCCGAAAAATAATTCTCCTTCTACATGAACAATGGAAACTTCTGGTAGTTGACGAGTCGACTGTGAGTTCATCTCAGCTAATTCGCCCTTCTCGTTGAAGGTATATTCAACCATATCTGGACGTGCGACTTTTTTAAGAAAAAGTACTATAGATGCACCAACTCCTATATAAATTGCACTATCGAGAGGTAATAATAATCCACTGCCGAAAGTTAAGCTAAAGACGATTGCATCTGAGCGTGTCGCACTGGTGACAATTTTTATAGTGCGTCGGTTAATTAGAGAGATACCTATGGCTATAACTAGTACGGCAAGAACGCATTGTGGTATATGTTTTGTGAACGGACCAACAGCGAACGCTCCAAGCATAACGATGAGTCCACTAATAATACTTGCGACAGGTGTTCGCCCGCCACTAGCAACAGACAGTGAGGAACGTGTGAGTGACCCTGAAGCGGGCATTCCAGAGAGAAGTGCGCAGGCTATATTACTCGTGCCGATTGAAAACATAGCTTGGTTCGCATTGAACCGGGAACCGGTTCGAGCCGCTAGAGATTTCCCCATAGAAATTCCCTCTAGCACGCACATAAGTGCAATCGCAAGAGCTGGTCCAGTTAGTAGCGCGATATTATCGACGGATATCGTAGGAATACTCCACGACCAATCACGTGCATCAATACCGCTTAAGTGTGCTACCCGGTGAGAAGGATCTAAAAGAAATGAACTAGCAACCGAAAGGACGATCAGGCAGATGGCTACATTTGGAAACGATTTTAGCTTACAGTTAAGAAAAATAAATAAAGTCGCCGTAGCTATGCTGATGCAGAGAGTAAATAAATGTACAGTTGCTAGGTCGCTGCTTATTAATTGAACAGACTCAAAAAAAGTAGCGCCTCTTTGGTCGCTAAGGTCGAGTCCAAGAGCTTTTGGTATTTGGTTTGTTATTATTAAAAGTGCAGCCGCAGTTATATACCCAGTGATTACGGATCGAGAAATATATTGTATTAAATTAGCGACTTTAAAATAGGCACCAACCATAATAAAAGTCCCAGTTAGCAAGACTAGGAGCGGTAGCATGATCAATGAATCGTTTCCACTTATACTTAAGCTAGTGAAAGTACTAATTAATAGAATTGAGGTAGCATTTGTCGGCCCAAGCGTAATAAACCGACTTTTCGCAAAAATAGGTCCTACTAAAGCCGCTATTGCGGAGCCATAAATCCCATATTCGATGGGTAATCCTGCGATGAGTGCGTAGGCCATACCTTGTGGGAATGCAAGCAGCGCAACATTGAGGCCAGCGCGAAGATCACCTCCAAAATATTCCAGTCGATAGCTGGAGAGTGTTTTAAAAAGGGGAAAATACTCGAGTGAATTATAATCTCTGGCTGCACTAAGTGCTCGTTTTAGGTATGAGAAAGATGCTATCACAACCGTTTAATTAGAATTTTTTAAGTCGAGCAATTGAATCATCACGCAGAGCATTTACTCCATTGATTTAGGGTAAATAACATTCATAACTTCTGAATGTAGCGGTTCTTTTGCCGCGATAATACACCGCTCGTCAAAGGCATCGCCGCCTTTCCACCCTGTGGCTTTGATTCCTGCACCTTGTAGGCAAGGGATGATTGCTGCACAGTCCCAAATCTCCATCAGTGGATCGCACATAATATCAATAAATCCAGCACACAGAAGAATATATCCACCAGCATCTCCCCAGGATCTATAAAGAGATGACAATGGTGGAAGGCGCTCCCATTGGGCGTTATTTTGCCATAAGCTAGGACGGATCGGATCGGTAGTGCAGAGAGTTGCCTCCGATAACTTGCACGGAGCGCGACCGCTGACAGGCTTGCCATTTAGGGTCGTGCGTTCTCCGTCACCGATAATTTTCTGTTTTAGCACAGGTTGGTTGATAGCTCCAATTATGGGGCGACCATTGTGTAATAGTGCTATTAGGGTCGCAAAAAGAGGAACTCCAGAAATAAATGACTTCGTGCCATCTACTGGATCAAGTACCCAGACAAATTCTGCATCTACTTTATCTGTACCGTACTCTTCTCCGATAATACCATGGTCTGGGTAACGCTCGCTAATAATCTGTCGAATACGTTTTTCAGCATTACGATCTGCTATTGTAACTGGTGTCGCGTCAGATTTACGCTCAACTTCTACATCAGGTCCATAGTGAGGAAGTATTTCTTTGGCAGCCTCTTCGCAAAGCAAGTCGATAAAAACTTTGAACTCTTCTTTTTGTTCGTGGCTAATAGCAGTCATATTGAAAATTTAAAGGACTTTTAAAAATCACAATTATTGGCCTGTTGGACTTAGTGGCAACGGAGAATTCTCTAGATTTTTGTTCCTAGTGGTTGAAATTCAAAATATGCTTTTCTGCATACAGAATCTCGATAACGTATGTTTGTTTTATATGAAGAACGCAACTATCCACGTTATAGATTTTGAAGGTAGCCGTACCAGTGGTATTGTAGAATATGGTGTAGTTACATTGCTGGGTACGTCCATAGAATCAACCGCAACACGGATTTGTTCACCAAGTGGACCTCTATCCAATACAGACATTATTAAACATGGAATAAGCGAAGAATGTGCATCTATTGAGGTAAGTTTTGAAAGTGAATGGGAGCGTTTTGCTCGCTTGCGACAGACCGGCCCGTTGTGTGCTCATAATGCATCGGTTGAGGATGGCTTACTTCGAAGCTTATGGAGCTACCCTAGGCAATCCCCAGATTTTACTGAAGCTACCGAGTCAATTGCTTCTTGGGGCCCATGGTTGGATACACTTCATATATATCGCCAACTCTATCCTCGACTAGAAAGCTATAAATTACAGGACCTAATTGATTTGTTTGGTTTAAAGCCTGAACTAGAAGATAGAGCTAAACTCTACTGCCCGGCTACTCGTATAGGATTTCACTGTGCTCTTTATGACGCGCTAGCTTGTGCTCTATTATTACTCCGTCTTTTTTCTCAACCTGAATTAAAGAAAATTAATATTCCTTGGCTACTGCTTCAGAGCACTGCATCAGCAGAAAAACGTGCAAATTTCGTCCAGCAAGAACTTCTCTAATGGACTTATTTCCTAATAAATACAGTAGCTTAACTAGTGCTGCATTATATAATTTCTTTGCTTAATTTTCGTAATACAAACAGTTGTAGGCATAGTTTTTTATATGATTCCCAGTAAGCAAATAGTATTTTTTGGATCGGATTCTATATGTCTACCTATCCTAAACTATTTAAATACCGACTGTTCGCACTTATGCCAACTAAGAGCAGTTATTTCTCAGCCAGATCGAAGGCAAGGGCGTGGAAAGAAATACCAGTCAAATCCAGTTTCACAATGGGCTATTTCAAATTCCGTCGAATTACTGCAACCAGAGAATCCGGATGAAGCACTTGCTGACTGGTTAATCACCAAACAAGTCGTGGCTTCGATTGTAATGGCCTATGGGCATTATTTACCTCGATTTATTCGTGAGGCGACTCCTTTAGGTATGGTAAATTTGCACGGATCATTGTTGCCACGCTACCGTGGAGCATCTCCAATCGAGACTGCCTTATCATTAGGCGATTCTACTACAGGTGTTTGCTTGATGCAGGTAGGGTCTCAGATGGATGCAGGTGGCGTCGCAGATACTCAAGAAGTTTGTATCGAACAAGTAGATACGAGCATTAGTCTACGAAAAAAAATGGGCGAAGCATGTGTCCCATTAATGCGGAGAAATCTTAATGAATTGATAGGAGGGTCACTAAAATTCATTCCGCAAGAGTCCTCTCGGGCATCTTTCTGTCGAAAGATTACTAAAGAGGACGGAGCTATTGATTTCAATACTTCAGTTTCTGAGATTGATTGCCGTTTACGCGCTTTTTCGTCATGGCCAGGTAGTTATTTTATGCATCAGGGCACTGCGATTAAAGTAGGCCACACATCGCTATTGCAGCATTCACTGAAAAAAGTTCCAGGGACTATAATTGATATAAGCGATGGGGTCACTGTAGCAGTAACTAATGGAGCAATATGTTTTCATCAATTACAACGTCCTGGAGGGCGTATGCTGGAAACTCGGGATTTCCTAAATGGTTACGATTTGCCCGCCGGCACGCAGCTCGAATGCATCCCTTCGGCTTCTTTAATTGTATCAAGTTGATCACGGATCGTTGATAGGGGCGAAGTTTACCCTATAAGAATTTTATAAGATATGCGCCTCATGTTTTTTGACAACAGTCACGTTTACGTTTTGAGCGATTGACCTGCCAGTATGCGTTAATGAGTAAGCTAACTAAAAGGATACCCCATAGGTGCCGTTGTAAATGTTCCGCGCTAGCTTGATGTTCGTGGAACAATGAGTTTGCAAGGCTATGGCCTAAACTTGAGTCAAGCAACCATCCTGCAATCCAAGCAACACATATTATACTTAAGATATAGATGAAAGTGGCTTGTCGCCCAATTAATGTCCAGGCAGCGGAGATGGTCGTGGTATTTGTGGCAGGCCCAATAATTAAAAAAACTAATGCTGCACCAGGAGATAATCCAGCGCCAATCAAGGCATAGGCCATTGGAATCGAGGCAGTTGCACAAATATATAGTGGTAGGCTAAATAAAGTCGCAAAGAAAAACCCTTTATACCCCTCGCCTATATGAGTGCTAAGCAAACTTTCTGGAACAAGAGTAGTAATCATACCTGCAATTAGTATACCAAAAATTAAAGTACGAAATAGATCGGCCGGTAAAACTATGAGTGCGTGCTGCAACGCTTGGGGTAAATTTGTGCGAGCAGAAGTATTATGGGGTCTTTTTTTATCTGGCGCCAAAGCTTTCAAATTAGAGCTCTGCGCGATTTTATTAATAGGCGTAAGTTTTGTATCATTAATAATTAGCGTATTTTTTGGCACTAATTTCTTTGAAATTAGCTGAACTAGTAGCCCTGAAATAATCCCTGAAATAAAGGCAACAAGAACGCGTATAAACGTGAATAATCCACCCATCAGCGCATAGGTAGCAAGTATACTATCCACTCCAGTTTGGGGGGTAGAGCTTAAAAATGAGGCAGTCGCTCCCTTACTAGCGCCACTCTTGCGCAGCGATGCTGCGACTGGAATTACCGAGCAAGAGCATAATGGCATTGGGATCCCAATAATCGTTGCTTTAAGAATACTTCTAAGGCTTTGCTTCCCTAGTTGCTGACGAACAAAAGTAGGATTTATTAGCCATTGGAGCAGCCCTGCCACAGAAAAACCAGTAATTAGGTAGGGAGCCATTTCTGTTAGTAGAGACCAACTATTATACAGTACTTCAATAAAAAGTAGGATCATGTTTTTAGCGTAGGAGTTTTACGTAGGCTGACAATCAGTCTTTACTTTGATTTTGCTAAATTATCATAATAGCGAAAAGTCTTGGCTAGTTCCTTGCACTCTATGATCCTGCGATATGCCTAGCGCTACAGTTGAAGATTATATTAAGCAAATTTACCTTATATCCGACCAGATTGGTATAAAAGAGGTCGCCATGGGACGGGTCGCAGATGCTCTAGGTGTTGTTCCAGGCACGGCTACGACCATGGTGAAAGCATTAGCAGCGGCGGGATTAGCTAATTATGCACCTCGAGTCGGGGTTAGCCTAACTGGGCAAGGTCATGTGCTAGCTTTGCATGTACTGCGTAGGCACCGCTTGATTGAGCAATTTTTGGTAGAGCAGCTCGGATATGATTGGTCGGAGGTACATGAGGAGGCAGAGCAATTAGAGCATGTTATTTCTGAGCGTTTACTCGAGCGTATTGACAAGATTCTAGGTCACCCAACTGTTGATCCTCACGGAGATCCTATCCCTTCTGCAAGCGGTGAAATGTCTGAGAGTCAGCTCGAATCATTCCTGCAATGTCCATTAAACAAGACGCTAAGAATAGCACGCATAGCAGACCAGAATCCTGATTTTTTATCATATATTGCTCGATCTGGACTGAATCCTGGGGCAAGTGTTACAATCACGCTACGTGATAGCCGAGCAGAGTCCGTGCAGTTACTTGCTCGTGGGCAGCAGCTTAGCATGGGTTGGGGCGCTGCAGCTAAAGTCTTGGTCGAACGATAATCCTTAACTTTCTGATGGGCCTCGACCAATCGTTATCGACACTTGTGGCTATTCAGTGCGCTCCATGGGAAGTGCATTAGGCGCTGCTACTACCATTACTGGAGTTTTTGTTCGAACCCATACCTGTTGCTCTTTAAAATTTTTTGCTGTCACTGCCTCGCAAGCCTCACCAATTGTTTTAACGGGCATACGAATTCCTTTGGGAGTTGTATTAAATTCATAGGCCGCACGTATAATCCGATCCCCAGTACTTGAGGCACTTTCATCTTCAGGGATTTGAACAATCCAACCAGTTAGATCCTTTTTTACAAGTGAACCATCATTGTCAGATAGTAGGATAGTATATTGTTTTTTAACTGGAGGCGGACGGTTAGCACGCTCCTCCTCTTCTGCTTGAAGTTCCATTTGAATGTCCTGCATAATTTCATTAATCTTGCGGATATCGGTCTCATTTCTTTGTAAAATATATTTAAGCGTTTCGACGTCTATTTTTGCCATAATTAAGAAGAGGGTTTAATCAAACTACGTATTGGGCAAGGCGGAAGTGTCCGGCTCCTTTGAAAAAATCTTTTCAAGTGATCGGAGGTCTACATCTATCTGATCAAGTGTTTTAATGAAGGTTTGTTCTTTAGATTCACCCCAATCCCATGTTTTACCAATAATATAATGTTTCTCTTTAAGGGGAGCAGTCAGGCTAGTTAGTGATATTGCATCGGAGATCGTGCTAATTTCATGCATGGAGGGGGAGCTATCGCGTGCTAATTGTGATATGACCAGTAGCTCATCATTCTTACGGTAAACATCAACAATCTCAATGCGCCAGCCTACATCTGGTGCATCTACATTAACTCTAATTACTTGCCCTTTACTTTCACCATCTAATGGAACTGTCTCAGTTATGGTCCCGGCTGCTACAATGGCGCAATCATCGGGATTAAAATATTCACGAATTGCACGATTCACTTGAGTGGTAGAGGTTTTACTCAGCTCTTCTGGGTAGCGGTCGATATAGTTTACATCTAATCCGCGCTGTAAAAAGCTGTGCACTTGATGTGCAACAGCGCGAGTTGTAGAAAGTCGTACTAGATAAGAACCAGATAAAGTCTTAATGGCGCCCTGTATTTCTTTATCGGTTACTCCATAACTGTGCCATTCATGAATGATTGAATCGATACTTTTTAGTCCTTCCTCAAGGTTAGATGGCGCGAAGGTAGCATTTAGCGACCAATGTCCAGGAGTTAATATATCACCCTGATGACTTGTGCCTATATGATAGCTAAGACCTTGTTCTTTGCGAACTTTTGTCATCAAGCGAGAATGAAAACTTCCGCCTAGGATGAAATTACCAACAGAGAATGGAATATAATCAGCATGAGTGCGTCGTAGTCCTGTATATTCTCCTAGCAGAACAGATACACTTGTTTTGTCGGGTATTTTGAGTCGCTCTATATCACCTTCCGTAGGCTTTGGGAGCGGGTACTGAGTCACGTAATCGATACCCCCATTCCAACTACCAAAGGCTTCTTCAACTGCGGCAGACAATTGCTGAAAATCAATGTCACCTGCGAAGACAAGGCGCATGGATTTTGTGCCGTAGTATTTAGCATGGTATTTTTTTAATTCCTCAGCCGAGCTAATGTTTATGGCATTGATAAGAGAGTCGATCGAATGGGCGTAATTGGGATGCTCCTTTGGATAGAGTATTCTGCTAATCTGGCTTTTTGTCTGGTAGCCTAGATCGTGTTTAGCTTGAAGCAAATTGGCATTTTTGCGGCGCTTTAATAATTGTAATGCGGCCGTATCGAATGCGGGCTCGCGAAGCTGCTCCGCAAGTAACTTAAAGACAGCCCCAGCATCTTTACGTAAAAAACGACCAGAAAAGATTAGGCTGTGCGGGTCTGCTTCAAAGCGAATAGAAGCGCCAAGAGTATCTAGCCACTCAGCAATTGTAAAACGATCATTTTTACTAGTTCCTTGATCGAGCATTTCGGCGCACAATGTAGCTACGCTAGGATGCACCGAAGAGTAATATGCCTGTCCGGTTGCAAAGCTACCAATAAAAGAAACGACATCATCTATAGGCATATCGATAGCGACTAACTCAATTGGTCCAATCCTCTTCGTTTTTATATGAGAGGAAAAATCAACGGATAAATTAGATACTTCTCTAGAATTAGTTTGTTGGTTTTGAGTGGATGCAGACGCTTCAATGTCATTAATTGTCTTGTGGAAGTCTGGATCTCTATAAAAATTTGGTTGTAACAATCCGCTATTAGCAACGGCGCTTTCAATCGAGTTGTCTGGTACATACCATGCAGTTGTTGAGCTTTTTTTTACAAGGTACTTAGCCGCAACTTGCTGTACTGATTCTGCGCTTACGTTTTGTATTAATTCAGGCAGCGTTATGTAGCTAGCCCAATCGCCCATCGCAATGTATTCATTAATTTGACTTGCAATAGCAAAAGGCCCATCTCGTTCGTATACTGTTTGGGCTTTTATTACCGCTTTCGCTCTGGCTAGTTCTTGTTCAGTGACACCGGTTTTTGTTAGTGTACTGAGTGCGCCGATTATATTTTCCTCAGCAGTTTGATGGCTGGTTTCTTTCGTAAGGTAAGCACCCACGAAAAACAGACTTGGATCGCGTAGTTGTGGGGCAAAAACGAAGCTATCACGAGCGAAACCTTTGTCGTCTAGAGCCCTATATAGGCGCCCACTTTTCTTTGCGCCGAGTATCTGTTCAATTAACTTTAATGCAGCCCAGTCTCTATCGGTGCCACTTGGAACTTTAAAACCGATGGCGACAACACCTACTTCTCCAGCGCGCTCTATGCAGAGACGTCTAGGGCCAAGCTGTTCTGGCTCTACTGTTTCAATTACTGGGATTGGTTTTGCAGCGCATGGAATGTTTCCATAAGATTGCTGAATCGATGCAAGTGTAGCTTGTTTATCAAATCCTCCAATTATGGTTAGAGTAGCATTTTCTGGCCAATAGTAAGTATCATAAAACTGTTTTAGCTTCTCTACATTGGTATTTTCTATATCAGAGCTCCAACCAATAACTGGTTGACCATATGGATGAGCCATGAAGGCAGTCGCGTACATTTCTTTTATCAGGGTACGTACTGGATTATTTTCACCGCGCTGGTACTCATTGCGAACCACAGTTAGTTCTGATTCTAAGTCATCTTCTTGAATACGTAAATTCCGCATGCGATCGGCCTCCAACTCAATGGCAAGAGCGACATGCTCGCATGGTAAAACCGCGTAATAATTTGTGCGATCATAGTAGGTTGTGGCATTGGAGCGTGCACCAATCTGCTCCATTATTTCAGAGTATCCACTAGCTCCACCCCTATTTTTTGTGCCCTTAAACATCATATGTTCAAGTATGTGAGTTGCTCCTGTTGTTCCTGCTACTTCGTTGCGACCTCCTACATTGTAAGTAACCATTACAGCAGCAACTGGTAATACATCATTCGGAAGTAGTAGTACTGTTAAGCCATTAGACTTTAGCTTATACGCCTCTAGTTCTCCTATTTTATCCAGCTTTTCAAAGTACTTAGAGCTCTCTGCCCAAAGAGGAACCAAAGTCAGAAAAATAGCGCAGGAGAAGAATGTGACTCGCTTTAGTAGGAAATACATTATCTAATATTAAAATAGTAATTGTGGAGTGCTAGATGGCTAAAATCCCTGACTTTTTCTTAATAAAGTCCACTGAACTGCTCCAACTAAACGGAAGTTTCCGCTTCCAGTTTTTTGTTTGTGAGTAACTCAATTAATTTTTTCATGGCTGGGGTCTGCACTCGACCTTTTCGATGAATCAGTGCGAGTGGGCGATTATACGTCTGATTTTTAAAGGTGACTACTTTTAGTAAGCCTTGGGCTTGTTCTCTTATAACTGTTGTCTTTGGAATTATTGCAATACCAGCATTAATTTCTACTGCACGTTTTACAGTTTCAACATTATCAAATTCCATGACTAAGTCGATATCGATATTTGAATCTTTAAATATTTTATCAGTAGCTTTTCTAGTTGGTATGTCTGGCTCGAAGCCAATAATCTTCTGCTTGTTTAGTTCCTGTATATCAACCTCTCCGGCGTGGGCAAAGGGATGCTCAGGGTTGCACGCAAGAATTAGCTCATCATCGTGGAAAGGTAATACTTCTAATTGTTTATGTTTTTGTGGATAAGCGATTAATCCGAGGTCAATAGAGTTTGTGAGAATGTCTTCATAGACCATGTTGGCGCGACGGTACTCGACGCGTACATTTACGTCTGGGTAGATGGACATGAATTTCTTAATGTAAGGCGGTAACTCGTGAAGTCCGATACTGTAGACAGTCGAAATGTGTATCGTGCCGCTGATAATCTTTTTCATCTCTTGCAACTCGCTGCTAAGTTTATCGTATAGATAAATAATTTCTTTGGCAGAATCGTAGAGCTTGTGTCCCTCTCGGGTGAGGCGAAATTGTTTTTGGCTACGATCAACAATTAAAATATTAAAGTGCTTTTCCATTGCACGAAGCTGCTGACTAACTGCAGATTGTGTAATGCTATTTAATTTGGCAGCACGTGAGAAGCTTTGGCTATCCACTAAATCCGAAAATATTTTAAAGTTTTCAACATGCATACATGTACTATAAATAGCACTTATTAAAAATCAAATGAATAAAAAGCTTAGCTTATGTAAGTATTAATTTAGCTGGCGATTGATGATAGTTATGATTCCATTAAATACCTTTGAAGCTAACCTTGAGCAGGTGCAATTACGCATAGCAAAAGCATGCCTAGCTACCGACCGTTCTGTCGATAGTGTCACTTTGCTGCCAGTCACCAAAAACCATCCGGTAGATGCCGTATATTATGCTGCAAAACATGGCCTTTTGTCTATCGGCGAGAACCGCGTACAAGAGGCCTCTAAAAAGCGAGAAATCTGTAAGTCTACTGTATTTTGGGAGCTCATCGGACATTTGCAGTCGAATAAAGCCAGAGAAGCAGTTATTACTTTTGATCGGATTCAATCAGTCGATTCAATGAAATTATTAAAAAAGCTCGATCGCTTTGCTAGTGAGGCTGGTAAGTGCCTTCCAGTCCTGCTTCAATGTAATACTGGCAATGACCCCAATAAGTCAGGTTTTTTGCTTGAATCTATGCCAAGGGCTCTTGAATTAGCTTTATCGCTAAATAGTTTGCAAGTCGATGGACTGATGACAATTGCTCCTCTTGATGACTCTGCCGATTCAGCGCTGCGTGCTTTTGAGGAGTTGCGTATATTACGTGATAACTTGAGTAGTAAATTTAATATCATACTCCAAGAATTATCGATGGGCATGACCGGTGATTTAGAGCAAGCCATCGCTGCAGGGTCCACTCAAATTAGAATCGGTACTGCATTGTATGGCACTCGAATATAAATGGTTATTAGAATTGGTTTTAGAGTCTGCTTTTAACTACTAATAAGTAAAACAACATAAATACTATTTTGGATACTAAACGTACGTACACATTAGATGACTTAGAGAACCTGTTCTTTCCTGGTACTCCTTTAGCTGTTATCGGCTCGCCAATCGAGCATTCACTTAGTCCAGCCATGCATAATGCCGCACTAAATAAATTACGCAGACAAGACACTCATTTTAATGATTGGGCCTATTATCGATTTGAGATTCCTGAGGACGATTTGTTCGATGCACTTCCTAATTTTCATGCGCGTAATTTCATCGGGCTAAATTTAACAGTCCCGCATAAAGTTTTGGCGCTACAGTCACTGCAAAGTGTATCTGCAGATGCTAAGTATATGGGTGCAGTAAACACACTTGTGCGTGTGGAGTCTGGATATGCAGGCTATAATACAGATGGTTATGGTTTAAGGCGTGGCTTAGAAATTGATTTAGATCAGTCCCTTAAAGGTAGTACTGTTTTAATTATTGGGTCGGGAGGCGCAGCTCGCGCAGCTGCTGTACAAGCCTTACTAGATGGCTGTGATCAATTATTTATCGGTAATCGCTCTCCGGCACGGTTAGCTGGATTAGTCGAAGCTCTATCTGCTTTAGGAGGCGACAATTGTGTGCAGACTTTCACCCTGGACCAGTTGCCTAAAAATTTGCCACAAACAGGCATAGCAATTAATGCAACATCTCTTGGGCTAAATATCGCTGATCCTGCACCGATTGACGTGCATCAATTGCCATCAAATTGGAAAGTGTATGATATGATTTATAATCCTTGTTCTACACAATTTATTCGTGAGGCTCAATCGTGCGGTCTTTTGGCAGCTAACGGGTTATCCATGTTGGTGCATCAAGGAGCGCATTCACTAAGGTTGTGGTCAAAGAAAAAAGTAGACGAGCGGTCGATGCTGGAAGCTGCGATGGAAGCCTTGCATCATTCTTCTTAGAATAATATCCTTACTGCGAATTTATCATACTTTCCTTTATTTATATTTTAGGGGTTAACATCTACTTAGTTAATATGAATTAATTTCACCTGCCATGCTTGAGACACTATCATATATAAACTCACAGTTCCCTGTATTCGCAACAGTTATGGTTTTTATCTTTGGCGCTATAGTGGGAAGTTTTTTAAATGTGTGCATTTATCGTATACCCAAAGATCTTTCCGTCGTACGACCTGGTTCAAGTTGTGCCTGCGGTTCTGCCATTGCGTGGTATCACAATATCCCGATTGTTAGTTGGTGCTTATTAAGAGGTCGATCCACCTGTTGTAGAGAATGGTTTAGCATTCGTTACCCAGTGGTGGAGTTTCTTACAGCTAGCTTATTTGCCTATGCTTGGTGGGTGCATCCCCCAATTGTTGCCACCATTGGTATGTTGTATTTGTCTTTCTTAATCTGTTCGACCTTCATTGATCTCGATCATATGATTATACCAGATCGTTTTTCAATTGGTGGAATGATTCTCGGTGTACTCATATCATTCTTATTCCCAAGTTTGCATGGACTCCAACCTGCTGGGCTAGCAAGCAGTATGCATTCCGCACTAATAGCTATATCAGGGGTACTTGTTGGCTCTGGTTTAGTTTATTGGATAGCAGTACTTGGAGAGGTTGTATTTAGAAAGCCAGCAATGGGGGAAGGGGATGTGAAGTTTGTTGGTTTTATTGGTGCATTCTGCGGTTGGCAAGGGGCAGTTTTCGCTATGTTTGGAGGTGCTTTAATCGGTTCGATTTTGTTACTGCCGCTTATAATTGTTGGGCGAATCGTTCACAGGAATAAAAAAGCTAGTCAAAAGAACATAGATTCAATGAATACAGAACAATCAATGGAGGACCAAGCACTTGCATTTGACGCACAAGTTCCTTTTGGTCCAATGCTAGCAGTCGCAGCATTAATCTATTTTTTAGGGTTCAATCACGCCGTGGATACTTATCTGAAAAATGCCTCTGATTTGCTGTGCAGCGCACTGCCGTTAATACAGTAAAGCACTTATATTTTAACTATAAGAGGCGTCACTTAGGGCATGTATTTGTAAAGATAGGCATAATTTTTGCAAAAAAGGTCTTGGCAAGCGGTTTTAGCGATCTACAGTTCTCGCCTTCTTTAAGGTGGGATATGCAAGTGGCTAACGCACGCAGACTGTAAA
The DNA here is from genome assembly GCA_002699365.1 of Coraliomargarita sp. Lineage (GTDB taxonomy): Bacteria > Verrucomicrobiota > Verrucomicrobiia > Opitutales > Coraliomargaritaceae. The sequence continues at coordinate 25,258 of PAAN01000027.1, forward strand.
TCTGTTCTCTTTGAGTTCGCTGGTTCGAATCCGGCTCCCACCACCATTTTAGATCGCCCTTATCGTACAGGGGCGGTCTTTTTTGTGCCTCCTGCGAATCTTTACTAATTAGCGCAGAATTATTCAGAACAGGGACCATTACCAACTGGGCTCATTTTTGACCCAATGTTATGAATGGTGCGGGTAGACGGAATCGAACCGACGACCTCTGCGTGGAAGGCAGATGTTTTACCTCTAAACTATACCCGCTTAAAAATAGGCAATACGAGGCTTTCAGGGATATGGGTCAAGACAGGAATTTATCGCTAGTATGGAAATATAGGGTAATTTTCGACTTTCCTAGCATTGGGTAAACATGTCATAAACCTATATCGCAATTATTATTAATAGTTTCATTTTGTATGATCAGAACAATTGGTAGCTCAACTCTATGTGTTGTTGCTGAGTTTGGCGGCATTGCAAATTTTGCGGTGCTTTCTATCTATGAGTTCTGTTGTCAGCGGCGACGATTGGCGAAGTGGGTTTTAGCCGTGCATGAGATCGGTGTACGCTGTGTTCCAATAGTTGCTATTGTTGGTTTATTTACAGGCTTGGTCATGGGCCTACAGCTTTATTACACTTTAGCTAGACTTGGAGCTGAAGCAGCACTTGGCGATGCTGTGGCACTATCACTTATAAGAGAGCTAGGTCCTGTTCTCACCGCCTTAATGATTGTTGGGCAAGCTGGATCATCGTTGGCTTCAGAGATTGGTATACAGCGTAATGATGAGCAAATTGATGCGCTACAAACTATGGGGATTGATGCAAGGGGTTACCTTGTCGGACCGCGCTTGTGTGCGTCATTTATCTGCTTCCCGATATTAACGGCATGCTTTGACTTAATCGGTATTTTTGGTGGGTATTTAACTGGATCGGTCCTGCTTAATGTAGATGCAGGTGTTTATTGGAACCATGTATTTAGTAGTGTTCAATTTGCCGACATTTACGGAGGGTTTATCAAAGCAGCGGTGTTTGGGTTTTTGACGATTACAATATGTGCGTATCGTGGTTTCTATACACACCTTAAGTCTAGCTCTCGAGGTGTGCGCGGCGTGAGTGAGTCAGCCACGCGCGCAGTAGTCTTTTCTAGTGTCGCAGTTTTGGCGGCTGATTATCTAATTACCTCTTTCTTAATCTAATTGTGAGTGACAAATTTTTAAGTATTAGCGGCCTTAAGAAGCATTTCGGTAACAATCGTGTGCTTGATGGAATTGATCTCGAGATTGAACGTGCTTCAATCACCACGATCATTGGAAAGAGCGGTATCGGAAAATCGGTCCTGCTTAAATGTATTGCAAATTTAGTGTTAGCAGATGAGGGGAAGATACAACTAGACGGCCGCCCTATTATACAAAGTCGCAAGACTGCTCGGCAGCCAGGTGGCGTCTGTTTTAGTTATATGTTTCAAAACAATGCCCTTTTTGATTCAATGACAATTTCTGAGAATATCTCAATGCCGCTACTGGAGACGACATCGATGAGTACGCATGAATTGCACGATGAGGTAGAAGGTATGTTAGGAAGACTTGAGCTAGGGGATGTTTCCAGTAGTTATCCTGCAGAGTTATCTGGTGGAATGCGCAAACGAGTGGCTTTGGGGCGCGCACTAATAACGAAGCCGCAGATTGTGCTTTTTGATGAGCCTACTACTGGTTTAGATCCAGAGCGTAAATTTAGCGTTCTTGAAATGATTGCTAATTATCGGAAGCAATTTGGCTTTACTGCATTGCTGGTTAGTCATGATATTCCGGAAGTTTTTGAAATTAGTGATCGCGTGGCATGGCTAGACCAAGGTACGCTACGCTTCATCGGTAAACCCGAGGAATTAGAGCTAAGTGCAGATTTAGAGTTATCTAGATTTTTAGATATGGCCAATTATGGTCGAAATAAAACGGAATAGGAAGGAATTAATAATAAATGAATAAGCGTAAAATTGAAATGGGTGTAGGCTGCTTCATTTTATTGGGGCTTTGTGCGGTTCTATATTTGGCGATACAATTAGGTGGCGCTCGCCTTTTAGGCGGCAACACGTATCAACTAAAAGCACAATTCTCGAGTGCTGCTGGTGTTAATGCAGGGAGCCGAGTTGAGATTTCAGGAGTGCGCGTTGGTACGGTCGCATCTGTGGAGCTCGACTCTATGTATTTTGCTTTGGTGGTGCTGGAGTTACCAAGATCGATAGTAATTGACGAAGATGCTATAGCATCCGTGAAGACCTCAGGATTGATTGGTGATCGCTTCATTGAGTTATCTCCAGGCGGTTCTGATAGTATGCTAAATGATGGAGATCATATTTATGACACGATTCCTGCTTTAGATATCGAAGACCTAATTAGTCGATTTGCTTTAGGTGGCCTTGAATCGAAAGGCGATTAATCAATATAGCACCTAATGGATAGAGTAATTCTAATTGGGTATTGGCTGATTGCTTTATGGGTTTTTTCACCTGCTGCGATATCGGCGCCACCTAGCCCTTCGCCGGATGTTAAGCTACAATTTGTCGTAGAGTCGGCTATAGATGCATTCTATTCTAACGAAAATAGCGTGCTACCAATCGAAGATAAGTATAAAAAGGTCGTGCAGGTTATTGAATCTAATTATGATATGACAGTTTTGATTCGTCGTGCTATCGGCCGAAGTTGGTCACGGATGAATTCTACTCAGCAGGAACAGATAGTTGCTTTGATTAAGGAGCTTGTACTTCGTACTTATGTCGATCGATTTACAGGAACAGTTCGTCCTAGTGTAAATTTCTTAGATGCTGTTGAGATCTCTAATAAACGTATCGAAGTACCTTCTGTCATGAACCTAGAGGATCAAAAATTCTATGTTTTATATCGCTTGGGGTTGACCCGAACAGGATGGCAAATATACGATATTGTGATTGAAGGTATTAGTATTGTGTCTAATTATCGTCAGCAGTTTGTTGATCATTTTAGGCGAGGCACCCCAGAAGAGCTAATAAAAAAGTTAGAAAATTTGGTTAAAGAAGGAGCATTATAATGAGTCATTCAATGTATAAAAACTTTCTATTGCTTTGTGTCTTACATTGCAGTTTCTACAGCTCATCTTGGGCGGAAGATTTTTTAAGTGAGGAAGATTTATATGGTGAGAGTATTGAATCTGAAAGTTCAGTCATTTTCGACCCATTAGAGAGATATAACCGTGTGGTCTTTAATTTTAATGATCATCTTTATAATCTAGTCATTCATCCAATTGCGTACGGATACACTGCAATTACTCCTGAAAAAGTTGAAATTGGCGCTAAGAACTTTTTTAATAACCTAAGATATCCGGTACGTTTAGTTGGAAATTTGCTACAGGGTAAATTTTTTGGTGCTTGGGTAGAGACGGGACGTTTTACGGTCAACTCTACATTGGGGTTTTGCGGAGTAATGTCGCCGTCGGATAAGATAGATAGTTTAGCCCGAGTGCCGAACGAAGATTTTGGTCAGGTGCTTGGAGCTTATGGAATGACCGAAGGGCCTTATTTAGTTATGCCAATTTTTGGTCCAACTAATTTTCGAGATTTATTAGGTTTGGTCGGCGACCGAGCCTCAAATCCATTTATACAGCCATGGACTGTTATGGATAGTCAGGACTGGCGACTAGCGTATGGGGCAGGTAGGGCAGTTGTGAATAGCCCTGAAATAAGTGACCGCTATCTACAGATGAAGGGTTCCGCATTAGACCCGTATGGAGCTCTCAAGAATGCGTACACGCAATACCGTAATGCGGCCATACAAGAGTAGTAGATTTAATCGTTACTTCGTCTCATCTTCGAGACAAGAACGAGCAAAATGTTGAATAGAATCGACGATACGACTTAAGCCATTCCTTCGGTTGGGTGAGAGGTGTTGTGTAATACCAACTTGCCCTAAGAAACTTGCATCGTTCAGAACTATTGATTGTGGATCAGTGTCACTATAAAAGTTGCACAACAGGCTCGCGATACCTTTGACAATAGCAGAATCAGACTCAGATCTAAAGTAACAGCGACCCTTTTTATATTCAGGCACTACCCAAAGTTGCGACAAGCAACCTTCTATTTTAAAGCTGTCTATTTGGAGCTCGGCACTTAGCCCTTTAGCATTTTTACCAAGCTCAACAATATGACCAAGTCGCTCATATGCATCTGGTATAAGTGTAATCTCTTCAACTAGGGCAGACTCTTTTTCTTGTAAGTTCATAATCTACAAAGAAAAGTGAAGAGGTAATTGGCGATGTCAAATCGGAGGATTTTAAAAGACTAAAAAGCTCGGTGTAGATCCACCGAGCTTGATATCAAAATTTCTGTTATCAGTAATTAAAGGGTTCCAGCATAGATTGCGTTATTTCCTAATTCTTCTTCTATTCGTAACAACTGGTTGTATTTTGCTATACGGTCGGAGCGACTCATCGATCCAGTCTTAATTTGTCCAGCATTAGTGGCGACAGCTATATCTGCAATAGTTGTATCTTCGGTTTCTCCTGAGCGGTGAGATACCACAGAATTGTAGCCATTTACTTTACCTAATTCTATCGCTTCGAGGGTTTCTGTTAAAGATCCTATTTGGCTAACTTTAATAAGTATGGAATTCGCAACTCCTAGATCAATTCCCTTCTGTAGAAATTCAACGTTAGTGACAAAAAGGTCGTCTCCGACTAGTTGAACAGTATCGCCAATCTTATTCGTAAGGGCTTTCCAACCGTCCCAGTCGTTTTCGTCACAACCATCTTCGATTGAATCAATAGGATATTTTTCACAAAGCTCGGCCAAATAAGTGGCTTGTTCTTCTGAGTTTCGCTTAGCACCATTTTTGCCTTCAAATTTAGAATAATCATATACCCCGTCACTGAAAAATTCTGAAGAAGCGCAGTCTAGAGCGAAGGTTATATCGGTGCCAACCTTATATCCGGCCGCTTCAACTGCTTGTGATAGAGTATTTAGTGCATCCTCTGTACCATCAAATTTTGGAGCGAATCCACCCTCATCTCCAACAGCAGTGCTAAGGCCGCGGTCGTGAAGGACTTTTTTGAGGCTGTGAAAACACTCAGCACCCATACGGATGGCTTCTTTGAATGTGGGGGCGCCTATTGGCCGAATCATGAATTCTTGAAATGCAATCGGTGCGTCTGAATGCGAGCCTCCATTAATCACATTCATCATTGGTACTGGTAGTACTTTGGCATTTGGACCTCCTAAATATTTATACAAAGGTAGCCCACATGCCTCTGCGGCAGCTTTTGCTGAGGCTAACGAGACTCCTAGTACGGCATTAGCGCCTAGCTTTCCTTTGTTTTTTGTTCCATCAATTTCGAGCATCGCCTTATCAACTTCTAACTGATTAGTAGCGTCTAGTCCGACTAATTCTGGGGCGATTATAGTATCCACGTTGTCGACTGCCTGTTGAACGCCTTTTCCTAAGTAGCGCAATTTGTCGCCGTCACGAAGCTCTACAGCTTCGTGCTCTCCAGTTGAAGCTCCCGATGGAACTGCAGCGCGGCCAATGACCCCACATTCTAGTTCGACGTCTACTTCGACAGTTGGGTTGCCGCGAGAATCAATGATTTCACGGGCGCGGATATCTGTAATTATAGTGCTCATGTGGAAGCTTTTGTTGTATCTATTTAAGTGAGTATGTTATTCTAAACAGTTTTGTTGATTATAAATTTAATTAAAGTAAGTCACTTGTGCCTGCTTAGTAAGAGCTGTCAATGGTACTGAAGGGAGGTTTTTAAAATAGTTTGCTCCTATTATCTGGCTATATCGTAAATACGGCTCGCTAGAGTTGTATCTATGGCGCTTGTTGCTGATAGTATTCAAGTCGCTGACTCCACTGCGACCCTGCTTCCAATTGATTAATCTGTGTAAACAGGCTGTCAAAAGCTTCCACTTTTCCTTCATTTAAAGCATCAATAGCCAAGTGATATACTGCTTCTGCTTTTACACTATCACTATATATTGCGCTGGTTGCTATGCGATCTAATTGCTCTAAGCCTTCTTTTTTAGCAGATTGGTAAGTGGAAAAAGCCAAGCCAAGACTAGCGCGACCAGCAAGAATATTTCCCTCTAGTGATTGTGCAGCGAGCGTATAGAATTCGCACGCACGGCTGTAGTCATTGTCTTCAAATGCTGCGTCTGCTACTGATAGTGCGGCAAATCCTCCGATAGCTTGATTTGGATTTCCTGCAGCATAAGAATCAAGCCCTTCGGCACTTAATGCGGCGGAGTAATTGGCCTGCAACTTCTCTTCTGAGTATCCGCGATAAATGCGAAAGCCATTCAAAAGAGCAATTGCAATGGTCAAAAAAAGGATACTACTAATCAATGAAAACTTATTCTCCATCCAGTAGGCAGCAACACGATCTTCAAAAGAAAATTCAGCTGATTGTTCTGCATCGACGAGGTTGCGCTCATCAATTACTGGTACTTCGTCCTCAGTTTGGCGGGGTTTATTTTTTCTGTGCTTTGGGCGTTTCATGATTTATTTGAATTAAAACTTAACTTTATAAAATCGTGTCAGGATTATTGTTAATCAAATACCACAGTTTTGTTGTTATAGACAAGTATACGATTGTCTAAGTGCAAGCGAATCGCTTGTGCAAAGACCGATTTCTCTAAATCACGCCCTTTGCGAACTAAATCTTCTACCGAATTTCGATGGTTTATACGCGTGACATCTTGATGAATGATAGGTCCTTCGTCCAAGTCTGCTGTAGCGTAGTGTGCTGTGGCCCCAATTAGTTTGACCCCTCTACTATGCGCCTGATGGTAAGGCTTACCGCCTGCAAATGCAGGCAGAAAGGAGTGATGAATATTAATCACAGGAAGAGCTAAGCGAGCTAAAAAGTCATCAGACAAAATTTGCATATAACGCGCCATAGCTACTAATTCGCATCCATAACTTTGAATTACTTTTAATTGTTCTTCTTCGCTGTCGGCTCGGTTATTCGTATCAATCGGCAGGTAGATGAAGGGTAAGCCATAAGCTTCGGCCGCTTTTTGCAAAGATTTATGGTTTGAAATTACACAGGCTATTTGACCCGCCATCTCACCCGCACGAAAGCGTAGAATAGTATCATGGAAGCAATGGTCGATTTTAGATACTAATAGTGCAATTTTAGGTAAATCCGTGGAAAGCGCTACTTTTACTTCCATGCCAAGCTCTTGACTCGCAAATTCTTTGAAGGCTGTTGACTCTTCTTTTATATCTCCAGATGGGCGCCACTCTACTCGCTGAAAGAATATATTTGCCTCTGTATCTTTATGTTGGTCGGCATGATGAATGTTACTACCTCGCGAAAAAATCCAACTCGATACCATAGAAACTAGACCTGGTTGGTCAGGTCCCGATAAGAGAGCTATGATAGTTGTGTGTTTCATTTTATTGGCAGTAGCTGTATTTATAGACTGAATCTACTCAGTTAAATTGGAACAAATAATTTGAGTTAAAGTAAAGGCATCTAGATTGGGTTCGCCTCCTGGCTGTAACTTTGAATGGAGCGCACCTCATAGCCTTTTTCTCGTATACCTTTAATTCCATCTACTGCAGCAGCAGCAGCAGATAGGGTAGTCATTATGCATATATTGTGTTTAAGGGCTTCGCTTCGAATTAAATTTTCATTCTGACGTGGAACGGTCCCTTGTGGAGTATTTATGATCATAGATACGGTATCATTTTTGATTAAGTCTATTACGTTTGGTCGTCCTTCGCTTAGACGGCAGACTTTTTTCACGGAAATGCCATTCTTTTTTAATAATGCTCCAGTACCCGCAGTTGCTATAATGCCAAAGCCAAGATCGCTCAATTCCTTTGCAATCTTTACCGCGCGTGATTTGTCACTGTCCTTAACACTAATAAAGACATCTCCGTTGTCTGGTAGGCTTGGCTTCGCTGCCATCTGTGACTTTGCGTAGGCGACACCCAGATCCTTATCGATACCCATAACTTCACCTGTTGAGCGCATTTCTGGGCTGAGCATTATTCTTGCTCCGGGAAAACGTGCAAATGGGAAAACCGATTCTTTGACCGCCCAATATGGGGGAATGATTTCTTTTGTGAATTTGAGGGCTTTGAGTTTCTCGCCAGCCATTACTCTTGCAGCAAGTTTAGCTAGTGGGACACCAATTGCTTTGGAGACAAACGGTACAGTTCGCGAGGCACGTGGGTTTACCTCAATAATAAAAAGTTCATCATCTTTTATAGCATACTGTACATTCATCAACCCAACCACTTGTAGTTCACGGGCGAGTGCATGGGTCGCTTTGCGTACTTTGTCTAAAATATCTTTGGAAAGTGTATGAGGTGGCATTACCATAGCCGCATCACCGGAGTGCACTCCTGCAAATTCAACATGTTGAAGAATGCCACCTATTACCGATGTTTCTCCATCGCTGATACAATCGACATCTAGCTCGTATGCATCTTCAAGGAATTTATCAAGTAGTACAGGCTTACCAGGCGCGGCATCAAATACTTCGCGAATGATGCCTTTCATTTCCTGCATATCGTAAACAATGAACATACCTCTTCCTCCCAAAACAAATGAAGGCCGAAGCAATATAGGGAATCCTATTTCACCAGCTAATTCATAGGCCTGCTCTTGCGAATTTGCTATACGGTTCTCTGGTTGCTTTAAATCAGTTCGTTCTAGAATGCTTCGAAACAAATTTCGGTCTTCTGCAGCATCGATCATCGAAGGAGAAGTACCGATAATATTTACACCGTGCGCTTCTAGGTCGCTTGCTAAATTTAGGGGTGTTTGTCCTCCGAATTGTACAATCACTCCATCACAGTCTTCTTGGTAATAGATTTCCAGAACATCTTCGAGCGTGAGTGGCTCAAAAAATAGTTTATCGGAGGTATCATAGTCAGTGGATACCGTCTCGGGGTTAGAGTTAACCATGATGGTTTCATAACCAGCTTCCCTTAGGGCAAAAGAAGCATGCACGCAGCAGTAGTCAAATTCGATACCTTGGCCTATTCGATTGGGCCCACCACCAAGAATCATTATCTTCTTTTTGTCCGTCTGTGTAATCTCATTTTCCGATCCGTAGGAGGAGTAGAAATAAGGCGTGAATGCTTCAAATTCTGCAGCGCAGGTGTCGACCAAGCGGTAGTTTGTTAGTACGCCTAGCTTTTCTCGTTTTTTACGAACTGGTTGGCGAGTGGAACCAATTAACTCTCCAATGAGTCTATCGCTAAATCCAGATTCCTTAGCTTTATGCATTAGTTCTGAATCAATTTTACTTAAGCTACTCTTATTTAGCTCGAGTTCTATATCGACGAGTTCTCTTAGCTGTTGCAGGAACCATGGGTCAATTGCGCTGAGCTCATGTATTTCTTCCGTGCTGATATTATTTAACAATGCATGCCGTAACCAGAAGACACGTTCAGCAGTGGGTATTGAGATGCCTTCACGAATTTTCTGCAAGTTCGTGACTTTTTCAGCAAGACCAAGTTTAGCCGGCCCCATGAAGCCCATCGCACCGATTTCAAGTGATCTTAATGCTTTTTGAAATGATTCTTTAAAGGTACGACCAATCGCCATCGCTTCACCTACAGACTTCATTGCAGAGGTCAGAGTATTGTCCGCACCAGGGAATTTTTCAAATGTGAATCGAGGGATTTTAGTGACTACATAGTCGATTGTAGGCTCAAAGCTTGCCGGTGTTTCACGTGTAATATCATTTTGTAGCTCATCTAAACTATACCCAACCGCTAGCTTTGCGGCAATCTTGGCAATTGGGAAACCAGTTGCCTTGGAAGCAAGGGCAGAACTACGCGAAACGCGCGGATTCATTTCAATTACTACCATACGACCATTTGCGGGGTTGACTGAAAATTGTATATTTGAACCACCGGTTTCAACCCCAACTTCACGGATACATGCGAAGGAGGCATCGCGCATAAGTTGATATTCCTTGTCGGTCAAAGTCATCGCAGGAGCGATGGTAATGGAGTCACCTGTGTGAACACCCATAGGGTCAAAATTTTCGATAGAGCAAATTACCACACATTGATCCTTGTGGTCGCGCATTACTTCCATCTCATATTCTTTCCAGCCTAGTAAGCACTCTTCTACCAGCACTTCTGTAGTGGGGGACATGTCTAGGCCGTTCTGTACCATTGCCTCATATTCTTCGCGGTTGTATGCGATTCCTCCGCCCGCGCCACCAAGGGTAAAACTAGGACGAATAATAATAGGAAATTCACCTATTAGTTCGTCTGCCGCTTTTAGGGCATCTGTTAGATTATTAACTGTAGTCGAACGCGCTACATCTAGGCCAATTTTGAGCATCGCTTGCTTAAAAATCTCTCTGGCTTCTCCTTTTACAATTGCTTCCGGTTTCGCGCCAATCATCTCAACACTATATTTTTTCAATAGTCCACTTTCATGGAGTTCCATGGAAAGATTTAGCCCCGTCTGTCCACCAAGTGTTGGCAATAATGCATCAGGTTCTTCCTTTAAAATAATCTTTTCTAATGCATCTAGCGTCAACGGCTCAATGTACGTGACATCAGCGAATTCAGGATCCGTCATTATTGTAGCTGGATTACTATTAACTAGCACGACCCTATAGCCTTCCTCTCTAAGTGCTTTACATGCCTGTGTACCCGAATAATCAAATTCACAGGCTTGGCCTATGACAATTGGTCCAGAACCTATGATCAGGATAGTTTTTATATCAGTGCGTTTTGGCATAAAATATCGAAAGGGTGAAATTTTTAACAATTCATGCAAGCACGAACGAATGTTACTACCCTTAATAAGTAATATTTACTACAATTATCGACTCTATTTTTAAACGAGTGTATATAGCCTCATAAAATTTAAACTATCGCGCATCAATCAATTAGGCATGCTTAGCTTGTTGCAAAAATAGCCTGAATTTCAACCGTGCTGTCTTTGGGAAGACCTGTGACTGCAACTGCTGCGCGGGTATGCCGTCCTCTTTCTCCAAATATTTCAACAATTAAATCAGAGGCTCCGTTAATGATAGCAGGGCTTTCTGAGAAGCTTGGTATTGCATTAACAAAGCCATTGAGTTGGACCACTTGTCTAATCTGATTCAAGTCGCCCAATGCTTGCTGCGCAGTAGTAAGTAAATTTAGGGCGCAGACTCGGGCTGCCGCTTTGCCGTAGGCGATATCGCGAGTTGCGCCAATCTTTCCACAGTGTGTCATGGCTCCATCTACGCAGCAAATTGCGCCCGAGAGGAAGAGTAGCTGACCTATTTTTAGTGCAGGTTGGTAGTTCCCTGCTGGTGAAGGAGCTGTGGGCAATTGAATCCCAAGTTTAGAAAGGCGCTCTTCGATGTTCATGATGAATCTGCTAGTTATGCAATGGTGAGAATCTAAATAAAAAGTATGTTTTAGGCGATCAGTGGTATTAAGATTTATTAGGGTAAGGGACTTCTCCTTCGCTGCGAGCGATGACAACTGCGCCAACGGTATCACTGAATACATTCACGGAGGTGCGACACATATCGAGCATTCGGTCAGTGATCCATACGACTCCGATAGCCTCTACCGGGAGGCCTACTGCTGGCAAAATGACTGAAATTGCGACCAAACTAGCCGCGGGAATACCCGCGACTCCAATACTTGTTGTTAAGGCCAGAATAACGACTAATAATTGTTGACTAAAATCTAGCGCGAGAGTCCCAGTAGATGCGTATAATTGGGCAATAAACAGGACTACGACGCACTCGTACAAAGCAGTCCCATCCATGTTAACGGTCGCCCCAAGCGGAAGCGTAAAGGAACTTGTTTTCTTCGATATGCCTGCTCGCCCTTCCACTGTCTCCATTGTCAACGGTAAGGTGGCAGAAGAACTTGCTGTGGAAAAAGCAGTGAGTAAAACCGGCGCCATTGCTTTGTAATGCGTTAGCGGATTAAGTTTGCCGAAGGATTTTAATGCGATGGCTAAGGTGATGCAAAAATGGAAAGCCAAAGCGAGAAGCACGGTGATAAAAAAGTTTAATAAGGTGCCAATCAATTGATCAAAGGGCGCGTGCAAAAGAATCGGTGTGACTAGTCCAAACACTCCTATTGGGGCAAATCGAATAATAAAATCAGTGAGGCGTAGCATGACCTCTTGCGCTCCCTCCCAAAAGCTCTGCTGGGCAATGCGTAGTTCTTTGCGAAGTTTACCTATAAATGCACCAAATAATATCGAAAAAGTAATCACCCCAAGTAATTGCCCATTGTTCGCGGCAGCGTTCACAATATTTGACGGAAACATACGTAAAAAAATCGCGTATAGGTCATTTGCTCCACGGCCCTCAACTTTTTCCATGAGTCCTTGATGGAGCGCAGTTTCACTGGCTTCGCCTAAAATGGCAGCTGCTACTGCAGGGTCTACATTCCCTGGACCGATAAGATTGACGGCAAATAAGCCAACCACGACTGCGAATGCTCCGCTACAGGTATAATAAAGAAAAGTCTTCGCGCTCATGCGACCAACTCCCTTTTCGGCACCTAGATGCATAACTCCAGCAACGATCGATGCCACAATTAGAGGCACAATGACCATTTTTAATGCATTCATAAACAGTTTCCCAATAAACTGGCAAAAGCTTTCGACGTAAGCGCTCGATTGTGCGCTACACATTGGCAGAATAAATCGTGCGACTAAAACTGCAAGTATTAGCGAGAACAGAATCTGCCAGTGAAGTTTCCATTTAATAGGATTCATAAAATATTAGTTTTAGTGATCTAACTGTCTTTAGTTAAATTGGCGAGCATTTGCCAGCAATGGATGGGTAATGCTTCTGGGCGAACGGTCGGAGAAATCCCACTGAAGAGAAGTGAATCGAACCAGGCGCTAATTTGTGGATTGGATTCACGTTTGCAGAGCGCGCCAAGTTGTTTACGGCGCTGCGTAAAAATGCGCCGAATACACTCTTTTGCAGGATNAGAAAAATGTACTGGATTTNCTTTTTGGTCGAGTCGTAGGAGNACCGAATCAACTTTAGGTACAGGAAGAAAGCAGGGTCCTTTGACTAAATGCGAACTATGCAGCNAGAAGGANGATTGTAGAAATATTGATATAGCGCCGAAAGTTTTGCTGCCCGGGTCGGCGCTGTAGCGATCAGCAGCTTCCTTCTGTAGCATAAGTACCATGCGGCTAGGCAGTGGCTTCGATAAAATTAGATCCATCCATGGAGTCGCTACAGCATAGGGTAGGTTTGCGATAATTTTAAAATCTTTGCTTTCGCCAGGTAGGGTAAGCCCAGCATGTGGATCTTCGAGGCAATCACCCTGGCTTAGGCTACAGTTTGGTGCATCCTCTACAATACTAGAGCGCAAGTAGGCGCTCAGTTTAGGGTCGCGTTCAATGGCCCATAAATGAGCTCCTGTGTCAAGAATGGCTCGTGTGAGCGTGCCTAATCCTGGACCAATCTCTACGACAAATGAGGTTGAATCTATTCCAGCAAGCTCAATCGATTTGCGCACAATATTTCCGTCGATGAGGAAATTCTGCCCGAGTTTTTTATTTGGGACATGCTCAATCTGATGGAGGATCTCCCGGGTTACTGTAGGGCTTAAAGGCATCGCACGTAGCTATCTAGTCCATTTATTAGCGTTCTCTTTATAGTAATACAGCGATGCAAGCACGTTTGCCTAGTTGGTAAATTGAAGCCTTTTTACTTCAGGCATTGTGAAAGGCCTCCACCAAAGATTCAGGATCTTCGTCTCGCATGAGCGCCTCGCCAACAAGAATTGCATCTGCGCCACATGAGCTTGCCCGCTCAGCATCTTCTGGCTCAAAGATTCCACTTTCACTAATACGGATAATTGATTCTGGTATTTGCGGTATGAGGAGTTCTGATATACCAAGATCGGTCTGAAAGCTTTTCAAATCGCGATTGTTAACGCCGATTATTTTTGGGTCGAATGTAAGTGCTTTCTCCAGTTCACGTTCCTCATGAATTTCAAACAGTACATCCAAGCCTGCCAAGCTAGCCGATTCATANAGAGCTTTGATGGCATCGTCCTCGAGGGCACGTACAATAATTAATATTGCACTTGCTCCAGCTTCAGTCGCCTCAACAACCTGTACTGGATGGATCATAAAATCTTTTCGTAAGCAAGGAGTGCTTCGTTGATGCGCTTCTAAAAATTCAACCACGTCCCATAGATCTCGAAGGCTACCACCAAAGTAATCAGTATCNGTGAGAATTGAAAAACAATCCGCTTTTGCATTCGTATATTTCCTAGCTTGTTCGACAGCATCGAGACCTTGATCTGCAATTTGACCTGCAGAAGGAGATTTACGTTTGATTTCAGCAATGACTGATAGCCGGTCTTTGCGCGCGAGCGCATCATAAAAACTTCCGCCTTGTTTTTGCATTTGAGCAAGGCGCTCTAATTCGGAGTCACGTACAGGGCGAATTAAATTACGATAGGCATGCCGCTTAGCTGCCATTATTTCAGAGAGTTTGTCCATGTATAAAAAAGCCTACTTAAAAAAAGCAGACATCTAAAATTATGTTTCTTTGTATAAGATCAAGGCTGGGTTTAAGGATTCGTATTGGCACGTCTTGATTCCACCCAGTCGACAATCATATCTGGCTCGTTTTCATGTGCCCAAGTAACTGTTAGAAATTCCGCGGGGTGAATGTTGTGGGTTTTAAAAAATCGCCGATCGCCACCGCAACCATACATTGTTTCTGAAGGAAGCTCTCCACGAAGCTTTGCTAGTGCTTTTGGCAGAAGACGTGGCAACCATTCAATTTCACGCACTTTGTTTTGTTTGGCGGGAAGTTTTGTCGAATCAATACGTTGTTTTGAGGGCACGCCTCCTTGCTTTTGTAAGAAGTAATCTCGGCGAACCGCATGGACTAAAAGAAAGGTTTCGAAGTCAGGTTCTTGATGCGTGATAGAATCCTCAACGTAGTCAAATACGTCCATTGTATTTAGTCCAATCTTTGCAAGAAAATCGAGAGTCTCGGCATTCATGAAACCCTCCGGTTTTTGATGACCGGCTCGGTAGCGACGGATCGCTTCATCCCAGATTTTCTTTAATTGAATCTGATAATTATAATGAGTCATTTTTAAACAGTACTTAGAGGATATTAAAAATCAAGAAGCCATCACTGCCTATCCATGGCTTAATCGAGGAATTTATTATCAGTGAGCGTCTTTAAAAATGCAACAAGCGCGTCTACATCTGCATCTGATAGGGGTATGCCCGGAGAGCTATGTTTGGCTAGATTAGGGTCAAGTGCTCTGCCTCTTCGGATGCCGCTACGGTAGTGTTCGACCGCTTCTTTAAGTGAGATGAAGCGCCCATCATGCATGTACGGAGCGGTTATTTCTACGTTGCGAAGACTAGGTGTTGAGAATTTACCCACGTCTGATTTGCGTTGCGTNATTTCTGCGATTCCTCGGTCAGAAGTAAGCGTAAGACCGTTATTATGATTGGATAGATCGCTAAAAAGAGNGCCTCCATGACAATGAAAGCAGTCGGCTCCATAAAGCTTTCGCCTGGGGTCGTACTCTGTAAAAAAAAGTTCAAGACCACGCTTCTCAATTTCCGTTAGCGCAACTTCATTTTTCAATGCTCGGTCAAAGCGCGAGTCATCACTTATTTGTGTCAGCAAAAATTGTTCAATTGCTACTCCTATGCGCTCAGCGCTTATAATTCTAGAGCCATAGGCAGCATTAAAAAGACTCGGATAAGCAGGGTGTTCGGAGAGCTTTTTTTCTATCTTTTCTAGTGATGCGCCCATTTCTGTTTCATTTTGAATACTTATGAGCGCCTGATTACGTAGTGAATGAACGCGACCGTCCCAAAAAAATGCATCTTTCCATGCGAGATTTACAAGCGGCATTGAATTACGCCGACCTAATTGTTGATTAACGCCTGTGCTGCGCCTTCGATTGTCAGCAAAAGCAAGTTCACTTTTATGGCAGGAGGCACAACTGATGGTAGTATCCTTCGAAAGCTGTGCGTCATGAAAAAGGCGGCGCCCGAGTTCGACGCGCTCGGCACTCAGCGGATAGTCTTTGGGTAGTGGAGGGAGCGGAAAGAATTTGCTAATTTTAAGTGGGTACGGAGTGCCAATAAAAGGGGTAGCAATACCTTTAACCGCTGGAATGGCTGTCTGCCTTTGTGAGGAATCGATTCGTGCCACGCTAAATGCGTCTTGTGCTTGTTCCTTTAATTGAAGAGCCAAGGGATCGCCCGGTCGACCATGAGTCGAGCTGGTTTTTGCATAGGCGATATTTGCCAAAGCATGGTCGAGGTTAAAATCTAGGATCAAGTGGGCATCGCNGGTGCGCAGGTCGACTGCGGCAGGCATGCGCACCCGCATCCGATGAGGTTCATTCCCCAAGTGGTAGGAAAAGCCACCTTTTTTATACTTTGTATGCCAGTGACCCTCAAGGGCTAGAAATATATACCCATCCTGCCAATTCCAATGGAGCTTATTATGGATTGGATTTAGTGGGTGTTTCGCTGCAAATTTAGCGGGGTCGGATTGATTAATTTCTGGTTCCAAGCCAATTAAAAATTCGATCGCAGTGAATTCAAGTGGGGGCAGGTCCACCAGATCGACACTTGTGATACCCGCTTCAAAATCGATGAGTCCGTACCAATCATGTAGTATGTGCTCACTACCCGTACTATCAATGAGGACAGGTTCTGAAACAAGATAAGCGATGCGACTGAGCGAAAGGCTCGAGTTGTTTCGGGCTGCGTGCCAAGACTCAGAGAGTGTTACTAGCCTTGCCTCCCATTTAGCTACAAACTCAATACTTAACTGAGCCCCATTTAATGATGCCAGTAGCAACAGTGTGAGCCCTGCAATTCTTAGGGTCATGGAACTGTGTAGGAGTTGGTCGCGTTGAAGGTTCTGGTTGAATTATTTGCGCCACGAAAGGTTACCACCATTGAATAGTCCCCAGAACTTAAGCCTGCAGCAGTTGGGTCAAAAGTTACTTTGACGAAATATTGGTCGGGTGAGCCGGAGCGATCAACGCGTGAAGCCGAAGATCCACTATTAAGCGTACTTGTATCAAAGCTTGCTTCCTGTCCGCCAATGGTCACGGCTAAGGGGTGTACAGGGTTGCCCGCGTTACTCCCTNCCGCTCGAACTAGTGGTGGNACCGAATNGGTATTATTATCGATCAATTCCAGATAGACGATTTCGCTGCTACTACTCCCATCGGCGGGGTCGCTGTAGCCACCACCTAAGCTAGCATCCATCGCTATGAAAAAATCATAGGCTATTGTTTCGATTGAACTGAGCGCACTGCTGTTGAGTGGTGACTGCTCGTTTGAGTCCTGCAAAATATTATAAAACTCGTAGCTTGGACTATCGCTAGAGCTCAATGGGTCACCATTGATGATGAGTTTAAATTCGGGGTAATCAGCGCTTAAAAGGGCCCGACCACTTCCAACGGTATCTCCAAACTTTTCTGCCACTACTGTGCGACTACTTGAACCGCTTCCACTAAAAATTGGAATGAGGCTATTAGAATCAATTGCATCTACTGCGCTCGTAGCAGTCGACGGGTTAATGCCAGCTAGTTGTAAGATAGTACTAAACAAATCCACACAGTGTACCAGTGCATTAGTACTGGAGCCCTCGCTCACAGTAAGGTCTGGCCCAGATATTATGAGCGGGACATGAATGCCACCTTCGTAAAGATCGACTTTCGCGTGCCCGTTGCCATAGGGTAATTGAGCTACTTGACCAGGGGAGCCATTGTCACCAATTATAATTATATTAGTATCGTTTAAATCGATATTCTCCAGCAAACGCCCAATCTCTGTGTCCATTGCCTCAAGCATGCGGCAGTAAAGACCCGTATTTGAACTATCACTTGGATTTGTGTAGCCTCCTTGGGGCGCAAGTTCGGCAGGTGGTTCATGGAAAGGGGTGTGGGGAGCATTGAGCGCTAGCCAGCAAAACCAAGGACTATCTGAAGCATTACTATTGATCCAGCTCACCGCATCATCAATTTGATCGGTAGTTGTATAGTTTGTACTCGTTGTAGAGAGTGCCGTTCCGTTAATGACCTCGGTCTTCGTCCAATTAAAATAGTCGGTAACGCCTCCTTGTAAAATTCCTTTAAAATAATCCCACCCGCCAGTTACTTGAGGGCCTGTCGCACCGCTACCTAAATGCCATTTTCCGAAGGACGCTAGGGCATAAGAGGACGATTCTTGGGTAAAAATTTCAGGTAATGTCAGCTCNGAAGCAGGTAGGGTATTGTTAGTATTGGGATCACCGACTCCATGCCTGAAAGGATGACGCCCTGTTAAAATCGTTGCTCGAGTAGGCGAACAAATTGGCTGCGCATAAGCGCGGTTAAACTGTAAGCCTGTGCTAGCTAGTCTTTGTAAATTCGGCATGTATGGTAGCGTCAAACCAACGCTTGCACTTGCATTGTGAACAGGGCTCCAGTCAAATCCCCAATCATCAACAATAATTAATAGGATGTTGTTTCCTGTGTCTATGGGGCTCGTACCGACACTTAGCGAAGCATTAAAACGTTCACTGATTCCATCAAAAGTGACCTCTAATCGGTAGTTCCCATCACTGAGTGCGTCTAAGTCGACACGAAACTGTATCTGGTCTTGAGTGGGACGGCCTAAGTAAGTGATGGAGCTGCCTTCCAGTGAAATACTAGAAGGATCGATACTTAGGTCAGTGGGGGCAGTGCTTGCGCCTGAAAGGGTTAAAGTGACAGTAGAAAAGCTTGCGTAGTCTGGAGTGGAATAATCAAATCCAGTAGAATCAAAATCCCCTAAGGCCGTTTGATTAAGTTTATAGAATCGCTTATTTTCTGTATTGATTAGATCTATTTCTTTAAAAGCTGACTTATCGCTATTGGCAGTAATTATTTCATTTGATAATTTCCAATAGGTTAAGTCGGAACTATAACTTACTTCGTAACTGCCGCCTTCAATTGCATCCCAAGTGACGGTGACATCACCAGAGGTGGCATCATAGGCAATACCCTCGGTAGTCAGCTGTTTTTCTGGGCCACCTTCAAAATACTTATCTACAGTTTCGTTAATGGCATTGATGCTCGCGCCGTTGGGCTCACCGAAGTACCAGCGCCCAATATTATAAGGAAATGCTGGAGTGCCATCGTCTTCAATTGTTATAAAGTACGCGTAGGTTCCATTCGGAAAATCCGGAGTTTTGCAAAAACGACCGTTGTAGAGGTCGAGATCAAAATCACTCCCCAGGGCGAGGCCAAGGTCGCCTTTGTATGCATAATCCTCAATGTAGTGACCGAGCGTATAATTACCTATACCGACATCAGGGCCCTCTTGACTTGTTGCTAAGTCTGGTCCAATGCTTTGTGCTGTTACTGCCCAGGCAGGGAGCGTTGTGCGTCCCGTTGCGTTTAAATCTACAGTACCATTTGAGCCATCTCGCTTCTGGTATCCTGTTATCATACGCCGCACTTGACTTGAAGCATCGTTAGGATCGTCATACCCGTAAGGACCATAGATCGGGTAACCATCTCTCACCCATCCGATGATTGGAGAGTGGGACGGATCACTTAAATTTTCAGAATAAGTGTTCGCGGTGCTATCATAGTCTACGTGGTCGCCTAGCAGAAAGCGTAGCCCTGGGGGGTTGGCATGGTAGTGATAATTGGACCCAGCTTGGTGGGCATTGCCCGCATCAAAGGTGACACTTTCATTTACATAGGCATCACGATTCCAGATGCCG
>PAAN01000028.1 GCA_002699365.1 Coraliomargarita sp.
TGCGCATTTTAATTAAGATTGGGGTGGTCTTCGGACCACCTCTTTCTACTAAACAGGAGTTTTAAATGGAAAGAAAAACTATGAAAGTTATATCAGAAACAGACTTATATGTATCACTCTTAACTGGTGATGCTGTTCGTTTATACGCAGGAGAAGCAAGAGAATTCCCAGAGTACATTGGATATGCTTGTATACAAGCTGGGGCTAAAGAAGTAAGAGAAGAACCTAAGCCTAAGCCTGAACCTAAAGTAAAGCCAAAACTCGTTAAAAAAACAGAGAAAAAAGAAGAAGAAAAGTAGATGGCTGGTACATTACAAGCACAACACATATTATCCAGGGTACGTAATGTACTTCAGGATAATACTAGTGTGCGTTGGACCGATGGTGAACTATTTGATTATTTAAGTGATGCACAGAGAGAGATTGCTAATATTCGTCCTGATGCTACTGCCACACATTCTAATATACAGTTAGTTACTGGTACGGAACAAACTATACCAACTGATGGCCTAAGGCTTGTAAAATTAGTACGAAATGTTGCAAGTACTTCTGCAAGTGCTACCGGCGGTAGAAGTATTCGAGTAGTATCAGAAGACGCTTTAAATAGTACAGAACCTAACTGGCATGACCCAACTGTAGCTGGTGATGCTACACACGGTACTGAAGTTAAACATTATATTTTTGATGGGGACGACCCTAGAGTGTTTTATGTATATCCCGGAGTAGCTGGTAATGCTTTTGTAGAGATTGTGTATTCTAAAAATCCTACTAGTATTGGTTCAAATACCGATTTAATACAAGTGGATGATATCTTTGCAAATGCATTGATTAATTTTATTTTGTATAGAGCTTATTTAAAAGATGGGGAGTTTGCTGGAAACCAACAACGTGCTGGTACTCATTATCAATTGTTTTCTTCAAGTTTAGCTAGAGGTGGAGTAGTTCAACAGGCAATACAACCAGACCAAGGAGCAATAAATGGCTAGTTTTGATTCGTTAATTAAAGACGTTTTACCATACGTTCCGGGTTGTCCCGATTCGTTAATAGAAACTACATTACGTTCTGCAACTATAGAGCTTTGTGAAAAAAGTAATGCTTATACTCATGATTTAGACCCAATAACTACAATATCGGGAACTTATGAGTATGAGTTTGACCAACCCAGTGGTACAGATGTACACCAAATACTATGGGCTACTTACGATGGTAATGATTTAGACCCAATTAGTCCAAGAAGTTTAGAATTAAATTATCCTGATTGGCGAGATAAGTCAGGTATACCAACTGTGTATTTACAAAAAACACCGGATACTTTTTGGTTAGTACCAGTTCCTAATGCAAAGAACGTAAATGGTTTACTACTAAATGTAGCATTAAAACCTAGTAGAACCACTAATAGTATAGATACTAATTTTAGTAATGATTATCGAGACGGCATTATTTATGGTGCTGTTTATAGACTGTTAAGAATGCCTAGTAAAGAATGGACAGACCCAGTAGCTTCTGCTGATTATTTTAACTTATTTCAAGCTCAGGTATCTGATGCAGAGTTAAGAGGTAGAGGTGGTAATATTGGTGTGAAAAGAACAGTAAAATACAAAGGTGCAGGTTTATCCCCAAGGAAGAGGTATGGACGATATGGCAAAGAATTGGACTATTAATGGTAAGGTTTTTGAATACATCCCTATAGAGGATGTAAAAGTTGCTTACAATACAATAGAACCAGATCTTAAAAAAGTAGCCGAAAAGTCTTACGCTGATTGGATACCCGCTGATGTATATGCAGCATTGCGAAAAGGTAGTTCTGAGTTATACATGGTGTATGAGGATAATTACTATGCAGGCTTTGTTATAGTATCGATTTTAGATGATGCTGGAGGAGAAAAAACATTACATATTTGGGTTGCTTATAGTAGACCCGGGTATAATATAATAGGTGCAGGTGTAGAGTTCTTAGAGGGTTTAATACAAAACACCAGCATAACAGGAATGGAGTTCCATTCCGACCGTTCTGGATGGAGTAGAGCGGCTAAAAAGCACGGATTTAAAGCAGTAACAACAGTTTATAGAAAGGAAGTATAATGGGTAGCAAACCAAGACCAGCAGAGTATAAGCCGAGTGAGACTGAAAAAACTCAAGCAGCTTTAGCAAAGTCCGATCAACAGTATTTTGAACAGACTTATGATCCTTTATTAAAACAAATGCGTGATGAGTCTTTAAAACAAGATACACGCCAAACTCTACGTGGTAGAGCTCAAGCCGATACCATGCAAGCTATGACTGGTGGCCCTCTTTCGTTAGGTACAGTTTCTGGAGTTGACACTAGTGCCAGTAGAGCTTTAGGTGCAGTTGGTAATATTTTAAATGCTAATGTAGTTGCCTCCGATGTAAAAGCTAATCAACAACTTGGGGTTTTAGCGACGGCTAGAGGACAACAAGCAGATGCTGGTAGTGGGTTAGCACAAGCCTCTAAACTAGCTAGATCCGAAGATTTGAATAGAGCAACTGCTTCTTTAAGTAGAAGTGTTAACATTATGGGTAATGTAGGTAAGATTGCTGCTGCTGCCGCTAAAGGAAAGGCTGCGGAGTACAGAGCAAAAAACCCCTTTAATAAAACGAATCCTTAATTATGATATCTTTTCCTAGTGAACCCAACTTTTCAGAAACTTCGCTGCAGGCTATACAAAACGATCCGCGACTCGGCGGCAACCCCGAAGAAATAAAAGACCCTGATAAGGTATTTGCTGATGTTACGAAAAGGCAGGCTGATAGATATGAGCGTGATTTCAAACCTTATGAAACTAGTTTAGTTGAGCGTACTCAAGCTGACACTAGTTTAATAGATGCAGTTCCACAAGATGTAGCACAACAACAGGGAATAGCTGAAGATATTAGTAGAAGAAACAGAGAAAGATTTGGGTTTGAATCTACGGCAGCCTTAAGTGAAGAAAGACAAAGAGCTCTACAAAGAGGAGGAGCAATTAATTTAGCGGGGGGTTTAAATGAAGCTAGGCTATCTCAATTAAATCAAAATCAAAAAGTTTTAAGTGATTTAATAAATATTGGACAAGGTTTAAATAGAAGCTCCCTATCTGGTTTAGGAGCTGCCGCAGAAAACTCAGTAGCAAGAAGAAATCAATACGAAAGAGATAGGGTAGCTTATAAAAATGCTAGAACTAGTATGTTAGCTAGCATTGCAAGTGCCCCTCTGGCATTCTTTTCTGATATACGTTTGAAGAAAGATATTACCTTTAGTCATAAAGAAGGTAACTATAATGTTTACACTTGGGAGTGGAATAAAGAAGCTGTAGAATTAGGTGCAGGCGATTTACCTAAATATGGAGTCCTTGCACAAGAAATAAAAGTACAAAAACCAGAAGCAGTTATGATACACGATTCTGGCTATCTAATGGTTGATTACGGGAAGTTATAATGGCAAAAAGAAATGAAGATGGTTCTTTTACCCCACAGAGTGAATTAGGTTTTGGAGACAAATTAGGGCAAATATTTGGTGCTGTAAATTATACGAATCCAAAAGAATCTCGAAATGCTAGTGAGCTAGAGGTACAAGAAATGATGTTTGCTACTGTAGATGCTGATCGAGCTGCAGAAGAGATGTTTCAAGAATATCAGAAAACTGGAGTAGATCCGCAAGGGTACAGAAGTAATATAACTGGAATGAGCTTTGGTGATTGGTATAAAGGTTATCAAGAACGTAAAAAAGACGGGACTGTTGATTTTATGAAAGATGTTGCCCCAGTATTAAGTGACAACCTTTTAGATAAAAGACATCCAGATATGTTCAAAGAAGTTTTAAAACAATCTGGAAATGAAGATTTTAAAAGAGTAAGTGTATCCGATTTACTTAATTCTGGACAAGTTATTGATGGTAAAACATATTTTGACCCAAGGGTTATAACTATGGAACCTGGCGAAGGTGGAACTTTTAAAGTTAGGGAAAACGCCGTTACTGCTGATGGAGTAAATGAAAGGGATGGGGGTCAATCTTTAGATGGTCTAATTACCGCTGATAGTATAACCGCAGCCTATGATGTAAAAGTTGCAAATTTAGAATCGATGTCACCTGGGTCTGCGTTAGGTAGGAACTTAATTAATAAACTAAGAAGTTTAGATTTAGATCCTTCAGACTTAGTTAATCTTTATCAAAATGCTGCCAACCCTAATGTAAGTAGAGAAAGAACTTTAGAAATTATAGATAAAATAGGTGCTACATATTCTGAAGCAGAAAGAAAAAGAGCAGAGGAAGCGAATGCGGTATCAATCAATACCCTTGGCGCTGGTACAGATTCTGTAACTCAACAGTGGAGGCAGATTAGCGAAGGTACAAAGAAATATGAGGAAGCCTTTTCAAAATTTATGGAGTCTGGTCAGGTTATTGAAGTCGACCCTAACAAATTTAGTAAAAAAGGCTTTTTAGTAGATGGCGAAAATTTAAAAGGAGCGGCTTTAATAGAGAACTTAAAAAAAGCAAAAGGGTATTTGACTGGAGAACTTTCTCGACCTGCTTCTTTACAAAGTCCGTACGATATAGCGACGGGCCTTTCTGTTTTTGGTGCTTCTGCTGATAATACTGCACTTACTGCTACTCAGTATGCCCAAAAGCCAGATAGAGTAAGAAAAGAGCTTTTAGGAAAAGACTTTACTATAAACGACATAGAATCGCTTTTTACTGAAGCACAGTGGAATAGTCTTAGCGAGCCCGAAAAGAAAGAAGCATTTGCCCTTATTGGAGAAATGTCTACAAAAAATATTTCTACTTTAGTTGAGACTAAATTAGCGGAAATTCAACCCGGTGGTGCAGGTCTTGATANAGAACAAGCTAGAACAGTAATTAAAAATAATAGAAACTATAGAGAGTTCTTTAATACAGGAACAAATTTAAAAAACATAAATGCTATGTTCAAAGACCCTGAAATTAAAGCAGACTTTGAAAGTTTAAGCCCACAAGAGTTTGCTACTAAATATAGTGTTGATGGAAAATTAGATACAAAAAGGCTTGTTGGTAATAATTTAAGTAATGCAGCTAAAGCTACCTTAAATGATGTTATATCAAAAGATAATTTAAAAGAGTTTAAAGTTCTTGCAGAGAACAACGATATTGAGGGTATTAAAAAACTAGTAAGCACAATTAATATTTCAGAAAAACAACAAGCGCTTTTAACAAAAGAGTTAACAGATACGGCTGGAGACCTTAGACAACTTAGTATAACTGAAAAAAACAGAGACCTTGCACAACAATATATTATGGCTGCTCTTGCTACAGCAAGACCTGACGCTCCTATATATGGTTTTCTAAAAGATATTAGTATTGGTGAATACGCAACAACTGGTTTATTTAACAGTAAAGGAGCAGCGAATGCTAAGGATGCAGCGAGCATAGAAGCATCCCTAAGATCTTCAATCCCAGAAAGTGAGTTTTCTCAACCTTTCTCTGATGCATATTCCGAGTTAAAAGATATTAACAAAGAGTATCGTACCGGCAAGCTTGAAAACCCTGAAATGAAATGGCAAGAATCTACTAAAGCTTTATCTAACATGAAGGCGCAAATGGGTCTGGGTAACGCGGCACAACAACTGGCTATGAGAACAGCTTATGCACAAGAAGTTATTAATAGCTTAAAAGAGTTTGTTGCAAGTGTAAAACCAAATCTTTGGGAGGAAATTACTACTCTTACTTTTGCTGAAGGCGGACAGTTTAAACTTTTTGGTAACCAGGTAGACGCAATAGCAGAACGTAACGAAAATGGAAAAATTATAGGATTAAGAATTGGTGATACAGTGACAACTATAAACGAGATGACAGGACAGTTCTCTCCAGAATTTATAAATGCACTTGTTGCTGCAGGCGATAGGGCAAACAGAAAACAACCTGCGAAGAATAGGTAAACATGTCTGATAATTTAGCAGACGCAATTTTTGGGACTCCTGAAGAGGTTGCGGCACAAGAAGAAAGAGTTAATAAAGAGCTACTCCGACAGGAATCGGAGCGTGTATCTCCTATTGATACTCCGTTACGTGAAGACATAGATGCTTCTCCTCAAACTTTCGGTGAGATTTTTAGTACGGCTGTACGCGGTGGTGGTGCCCAGTTATCAGCTGATATTAATAGATTTCAGGGACTCGGCCAAATGTTATTTGGTTTTGATGAAGCAGCCCAAAAGAATTTAGAGATTGCAGAAAGTTATGATGCTATATCCGGCGACTTATTAAATCAAATACAACCCTTTGAAAATTTTCTTGAAGAACCTACTCTTGATGGTTTTTTTACTCAAGTAACAAAAGCTTTAGGTCAATTTACTCCTATGATGGTAAGTTCACTTAGTTCCGGTTTAGCTGGGGCTGGTGTTGGTATGTTAGGAAAATTTGGAGCTAGGACTCTTACTAAAAAACCTCTAGACCTGCTGTTAAAAGAGGCGATTAAGAAAAAAGATAAAGGTCTTAAACTTACTCCGGAAGAAGCAGTATTGATACAGGAAGGTCTTGGGTATGCAAAATGGGCAAAACGTGGGGGTATCGCAGGAGCTTTTGGTCAAGAGTACGTGGTAGGTAGCTCTCAGTCCGCCTCTGAATTTCAAGAAGCTGGTATAGAGTTAACCCGTGCTGAAGCCGCACAGGCGGCACTATTAGGTATTCCACAAGCAGTATTAGGCACTGCCTCTGAAACTATTTTTGCTAATGCTTTTTTAAAAGCCTCTTTGAAAAAAAGTCCTTTAGTTGCCTTAGATAGAAAAGCACAAACTTTTGGAGTACAGAACTTAACAAAAAATGAAAAAAAGGCTTACGCTATTTTTCAAAAGAAAATTAATAAAAAAGACCTAACTGAAAAAGAACAAGCCTTTTTAGATTTATATTCTGGGCCAAAAAAGAATATTTTTTCTTCTGCTATCAGAGAGATAGGAAAAGGTTTTATTGGGTCAGGTGCCGTTGAAGGTATTACTGAGGTAGGTCAAGAAGGTTTAGGTGTAGCCCAAAGGTTTGCGATTGACCCTACATATACTAATGAAGACGCTAAGTTAAGGTTAGCCGAAGCTGCTTTTGCTGGGTTTTTTGCTGGAGGTGCTCGAGGGGCAGTAGGAGGAGCAGTAAGCCCAATTATGAGTAAAGTTTCTGATGCTATGGCAAGAGGTAAAGCTGATCAAATTGATTTTCAAGCACAAATAATAAATGAAGCAGGTAATACTGATGCTTTAGAAAAAACTATTGAAACAGTCCAAGCTGAAGTTGAATCTCCAAAACAAGTTATGTTTCTACCCCAATCGAGAGTTGAGACTTATCAAGATATGTACCCAGAGGTAAATTTTGGAGATAGGACTGTAGCTGTACCATATAAAGGTGGAGTAGTAGTTGGTACTCCAGAGACGATGAAGAAAGCTAATAATTTATTCCAAGCAAATATTTCGGCTGACGACGCAAATGTCATAAGTAAGGAAGAAAAAACAAGAAGGAATATAGCGTTTAGAGATGCAGTAATCGAAGCTTTAGACGGTGAAGAACTTAGCGATGTAGTAGACAATGCTACTCACACAATTAAAGTTTTCAATGCTGATGGGCGTATTATTGCCACTAAAGAAGTTAATCAATTTCAAATACAAGAAGAAAGAAGCAAACTTCAAGGTAAATATCCTGAAGCTAACGTAAGAGTATTTACGACAGCTGACTTAGATATAAATAATATGAACTTTGAAGATGAGTCATCTTTAGATGAGATAGACGTAACAGAAGCGTTTGATAATAATGAAGGAGATTCTGCTGCTTTGTCTGGGTTAAGCCCTTTTGAAGTATACAAAGTAGCTCAAGAAGAATCACAAAGAACAGGTGAACCGATTGAAGAGATTATTGAAAGGTTATCAGAACAGCAGAGCGGAGGGTTGTTTGGTGCTCAATTAGAAGACGCTAGATTAACTGCGCAACCTGAAGTATTACTACGTGCTGAAACGGAACTACAACAATTAAAAAAACTTGAAAAAGAAGGAGGGTTGACCCTTTCTCAAAAAAGAAGATTAGATAAATTAAAAAAAGGTGGGGATAAAAAAACAAAAGGAGGGGTTGTAAGAACTGATGCTAGAAAATATAAAAAAACAACCTACCAACCAAAAGTAAATGAAGAAACAGGAGAGTTTTCTACTGAGGACCAAGAGTTAATAGATTTACGTCAAAGGTATTTTGACTCTCTTACTGAACAAGAAAGAACAGAGTTAGGAATTACAGATATAAATTCTCCTAGAATGCAGACATATAGTAGAAGTTTATTAAGAGAATACTTTAGGCAACGAGATAGCCGAGCTGGTACAGACCCAGATATTGGACCTGATTTAACAATTATCCAAGATCCCGACGATGCCAATGCTTATGTTTTCGGTACTTTTGAATCACAAACTGTAGAAGCTAAAGCTTTAGGTTTAGTTGAAACAGCAGTTATAGAAGGCTTTAAATTTTTATCTACGACAGGCGGGGGTGAGGTATCACAGGCTAGTTCTTATTTTAAAATAAGAGTTACGAATGCAGAAGCGGGTGCCACTATAGGGTATGGAGATAAAGAAGTTAATTTTGCTGGGAACGATGTAGCCATTAATTTATATACTTTATTAACTCAAGCAGTGAAAATCTTTCCTCAAATAAAACAAGATTTTACTATGAGTATAGAAGAGCTTTTAGAAAGTGTAGGAGGTAATAGAACTAGAGCCTATAACATTGCTTTAGCGACTATGGTGCCCGAAATTTTTGCGGAGTTTAAAAAGTATGGGTTTGAAGTGGTTATGAAGGAAGACCTCTACACGCCAATGACTAATGAAACAAAACTCGTAAGTACTGAGGGTCAAAATTTAGCAGATGTACCGATGTTTTATAGAAGAATAGACCCAAGTAAACCTGCACAATTACTTAGTCCAATCGAGCTACAACAATTTTCTTTAACTGGATCGATAGAAGCGAGAGAGGTAAGTTCCTTAGAATTTCAAAAATATTTAGATATCTTAAAAGATGTAAAACAAGAGCTAGGTGGAATAGGGTTTGCTACTACAGCTGGAATATTTGTTGATAAATCTGACCTAAACGCCCTTGCTAATAGTTTAGCTCGTAAAAGATATATAGAAGAAGGTGGTAGTGAGTCTTTATTTACCATACCTACAAGGGGTATTAAAAGCTTAACTAGTAGACTGGACGAGTTAGCAGATTTAGAAGCAGAGATAGCGCCGGTTAGCCAACTATACGCAAATTTAGAGACTCAAATAAACAATCGTGGTATATCCGAAAAAGAGCGTAAAAATTTAATTAAGCGACAGAAATCAATCGGTAAACAGTTAACACAGTTAGAGTATGAGTACAACAATTTACAATATGAGTTGAACACTGAGTTTGGAGATTTTAACAAAGTAGATTTAGAAAAACCTCTCGGTGAAGATCAAGCTATGAGAGAAAATGTCGGGGATGACCAAAATTTTCAAGGTCCTTTAGGAGCGCAAACCCCACAAGAAACTATTGGATTTCCTCCAGTTAGATATGCAGTACCTCAATATAAAAATGGTAAGAAAATTTTTGTAACAAAATCTAAAGATTTAGTTTTAGAAGGAACCGAGGCACAAAAAGAAAAACGTTATCCTTTAACTCCAAACGAAATGAGTTTACGAGGCGATGCAAGGTTTGAAAGTGCTACGTTGTCTCCACCCCCAATTGATTTGGCTTTAAAAAGAGACCCTGTAAGTTTACAAAGACAAGCGCAAGCAGCGGAAGAGCAACAAAAAATGCGTTTAAGACTAGAAAAAGAGGAACAACCTAGAAAAGATCGAAAAAGACAAGCGGCTTTATTGAAAAAAGTACAGGATGGCAAGACGCTAACAGAAGCAGAACAAAATAGTTTAGATAGATTAAATGAAAAAACACCATTAAAAAGAATAATATCAGGTGGGCAACTTGGTGCTGACCAGTTCTTTCTTTATATGGCAAAAGCGATGGGTTTAGAAACTGGTGGTACTGCTCCAGAAGGTTTTCAAGTAGAAGGTGGAGTAAGTCTTTCTTTAGAGCCTCAGTTTAATGTAGTAGAAGGGAAAGGATTAAATTATAGAGGGAGAACTAGAAAAAACGTTGAAGATTCTGACGGTACTATTATTTTGACTCAAGAAGATGGGTCACTTGGCAGAGGTTCTCAACTAACCGTTAAGTTCGCCGAAGAACTTGGTAAACCTTTTTTAATTGTTAGTCCTGAAACTTCAGCAGCGACAATAACCAACTTTATAAGAGATAACAATATAGAAGTTTTAAACGGCGCAGGTTCAAGAGCTTCTCTTTATAACATGGATCAACCTCGTAGAGTTCCTATGGAAAGAACACCTATAAGTGAGGTAGCCGCAACTGTAGAACAAACAGATTTAGGTAATAAAATGTTAATGGATATTTTTCCGCAGTTAGCACAAGGAATAATCTTAGCGCAACCTCCTGTAAAAGTTAAAGGGCAAGAAGGCGCAGCGTACAAAGGGACACCTGTATTTAATACTAAATTTGAAACCGACCCAGACGCAATAGACATGGAGTTGGGAGAAATAAAAGTAAGCCAAGGGATGGCAAATATTTTTGATATTAAAGACCCAAAATTTACTAAAGATGTAGGTGATAGTTCTGGCGAACGTTTTATTAGTGAGTTATCTAAAAAAATGAAAGGTTTTGGAGTAACGACAAAAGTGTTCGTTTTAGGTATAGATGACGAAGTTAATTTCCCAACCGACATGAAAACCCAAACTGGGGCACCTTTAAATCTGGTAGTTAGGAATCTGCAGGACCGGAACAGAGCTTCGGGTGGACCTGCATCTGTTTTGAGTGTAATGCATCAGGATGGACCACTTGCAGGATTGCCTAAATATGCGTTTGTAGTTCTTAATCCAGATTCTGCTTTTATAGAAAATCAATTAGAAACTCAAGACCCACTTGTCCAAAATGCTGCTAAAAGTACTTTTATGACTTATGCACTTGCACATGAATTAGGGCATGTATTATTTAAATTTGAGAGTGCAAGACTTGGACTTAGTAGATTTAAATTTTATGGTACAGAAGATCAGACTTTTGATACTGATGCAGACGCTATAAAAGCTCTTGGGATTACCGAAGCAGATTTTAAGAAAGGAGAAGCTTTGTATAGAGCTTATGCTGATGAGTCTTTTGCATTATTTACTAGAGAAATAAGGGGTGAGCCCGGATATAATTATCAAAGCAGAGATTTTCCATTTGAGGAGTGGTATGCAGATAAAGCAGGTTCATTTTTATTAGAACAAGAAGGAACAGTTAAAGAGAATTTACCTAGAGAAATTGTCAAAGAAAGAACACCTGTAAACATTTATGCTGGCGCAAANCAAAATACTGACTTAAGTAATCTTAAAGCACGTCCATTTAGATTTANAGTTACTGGANTANTAGAGGGNGGAGAAAANTANGATAGAAAAACATTTTCTAAGTTTCAAAAATCTACTAATGAAAATACTGGCGTCCAATTCCAAAGTGTTGAGCATGCTTATCAAACTCTTAAGTCAGGCAAGTTTGATGAAAAAGTTTACAACAACCCACGTTGGGGGACCGGTAATGTAAAAATTAGAGGTTTCTTAAAAGAAAACCAAAATACTAACCTTAAGTTAATGAAAGACTTAATTAGGGCTTCTTTAGAACAAAACGCCGACCATAGAAAAGCTTTATTAGATACAGGTAATAGAAAAATAACACATACTCAAGATAANACTATTTGGAAAGAACAATTACCTAAAACTCTTATGGAATTACGAAGGGAGTTTGTAGTTTTAGACAATAAAAATAAAAAAACTGTACGTTCTTACTTTACCGCCTTAGCAAGAAAAGTGCGCGTTTTATTTAATACCTTAAGCGAGTTTCAAATAGGTAGGTTTGATACAAACCCAGTATTTAATGATTATGCTTTTGGGGTAATAGAAGCAGTTAAACGAGGTCTCAATAGGGAGAATGTAGGTATATCGGTTACCGAGTCTAAAGACATAGATAATTGGGTCCAAGGTAGTGCTGATGTTGTACAAAAAGCAGTAGGTAAAAAGAATGCTACTCGTTTTGAAGCTTTAATTAAGAAGATTTTAAAAAGCGAAGCAGCTAATGATATTTACAAATTCTTAGTGTACATCTTAGCTCCAGCAGATAACTTTTTACGTTTAGTATCTCCAGAACTCGGTAAAGCTCTTTACTCTAGATCTCAAACTGTAGAAGCGACTGGTTTCTTTAACTACCACCCTATAGTGCAGTACAGATATATTAATGATTTTTATAAAATATTTAACATAGTAAAAGACCCCACACAAGAAGATTTAGCTAATATTGATAATATTTTAGAAGGGGCTGAACAACTAGCTGCTCTACCATTAGAAGAAAGAGCTAATGCAGCGAATAAACTTGTAGTAATAGATAAGGATGGTAACTCTGTGCAAGTAGATGGGGGTAAAGCCTTAGATGTTCTTAAGTACTTTGAGAAGTTTTATGATGATTATATTTTACCTAATGAAATAAATCCTAAAAAACCTAAAGTTCAAAAAAATATAACTTTCTTTACTAGGCAGTTTGACATAGCTAAGTTAGCTGCAGAACCCGAAGCAAGAGAAGCTTTAGTAAAAGTTTTGAAAAAATATAACCCTAAATCTACTACAGAAGAGTTAAGAAATGCAGTAGATAAAATGGTTTTATATGATGAAAGTCTTGATGCTATAGAAGCAGAGGGAGCTGCAGACTTGTCTATTGGTATGCAAAAAGATAGACGACCTCTTTTTATAAATATAAGCAATAACGCCGACTTACGTAATATAGAAGGTATTGGTGATTTAATTATTCCTGCGCACCATGCAGTCCGAAAATATATTTCTGAAAATGTTAAAAAAATAGAATTTAAGAAAAAAGTTCGTGTAAAAATAACTAAAAAAGATATTGCAAATAATTCAAACCAATTAGATAAAAAACAAGAAGGTGTATTTTATTCTGGTCCCAGAGCGGCAGAAATTTTAATTAATCGAATAGACAACGATAGAGATAGAGGACGTGCAAGGAAAGCAGTTCAAGCTATGTTAGGAAGAGCGGGTATGAATATGCCCGGCTGGTTAAGGACTGTACAAAGTTATCTATTAGCTTTAAATGTCATGACATACTTAACTTTTGCCACTGTTGCTTCTTTACCAGATTTAGCTGGCCCAGCATTACGATCTAAAGAAATGAGTATTTTTAGTAGTACTTTTATAAACTCAGTAAAAGATACTTGGACAAATAGAAAAGAGTTAGAACAGTTTGCGCGTGATGTAGGCGTTATTGGCTTTGATTCTATATCTCAGATGTATATTAATGCTGGTGAGTTAGGTTATATGACAGAAGGAACAAAATACTATACTCAACAGTTTTTTAAATTTACAGGATTAGAATGGTACACAAGATTTACAAGAATCTTTGCTGCTGGTATGGGTCGACAGTTTCTTATTAAGCATGCTAATGACAACTCTGCTAAATCAAAAGCTTATTTAACTGAGCTACAAGTTACACCTGAACAAATAAAAGCAGCGCAAGACTCTGATTGGGATTTTAGTGACTCTCAACATAGAGAAGTGCAAGATGCGATAGCTAGATTTACTGAAGAATCGGTTGTACGTCCGAATGCTGCAGAAAGACCAGGTTGGGCTTCTAACCCATACACAGCTTTAATATTCCAACTTAAATCATTCTTCTACGCGTATGGTAAGAATATTATAGGTGGTGTAATTAGAAATACTCAAAGTACCTATGGTCGAGAAGGTAGGATACCTGCTGCTGCGTTACCTGCAGTTTTAGCCCTTACTTCACTATTACCATTAGCGATGGTAGGTATGGAACTACGTGAGTTATTAAAATTTTTACTTTCTCCCCTTTCAGGAACAGTAGACTTTAATTCAAACACTGAGGCGGGTGTTTTTGATTTTAATAAATTCAGAACAAATGAAATGGGCTATGGTGAGTATTTACTAGAGGCTGCTGACCGTTCTGGAGCATTTGGAGCATGGACTATGTTGTTCCCTATGTTTGAAGCGGGGAGGTTTGGAGATGAGTTCTACACAAGTCTACTAGGCCCAAGTGCACAGAGATTAGAAGATTTAATAAAAGGTGACGCTCAATTTAAAGATTACCAACCCTTCGCGGGCGCATTTTAATAATATATAATGAGGTAAATTATGGCTTATTCATCAACAATTAAATTAGTAGTGGGGGATACTTTACCTACTCTAAATTTTACATTAAAGGACAGTAATACTGCAGCTTCTGGTAAAACGTTAGATGCCGATGATAGTACAACATGGGCAGCAGTAAATCTGTCTGGTAGTACTGTACGTTTTAGAATCCGTGAAGTAGGTACTACAACTGTATTAAAAACAATCACCGGTTCAATTACAGGCGCTTCTAACGGAGAAGTGAGTGTAGCTTTTCCTAGTGATACTTGGACAGCTGCTGGTACTTTTGAAGGTGAAATAGAACACACTACAAGTGGTAGTGGGATCCAAACTGTACAAGATTTAATTAAGTTCCAAGTGCGCGATGACTTTGATTAATGGCACTTCGAGCAATAGTATCAAATACTAGTCTACGCGCTATAGTAGATACTGACTCGTTAGAGCCAGTTACGGTCTTTCAAAACATACAATCTTTAGTTAGTTTTGTTAATCTAGAATATGGTATAGATTTTCTTAATCTTTCTGCTGTAGATATAGTTACAGATGCAGATTCTAAAAACTTATATTTTGCTCCCGGATATCAAGAAGATAAGGCTTTAACGGTAACTATTACAGAGTCTTTAGCCAATGCTATTGCTAAAACTGTAGCTGCAGATACTACTTCAATATTAGAGGCAGCAGCTTTAAACGCAGGTAAAACCGCAGCTGATAGTGTAAGTTTTAGTGATAGCGTTGTAACGCTACTAATTTTTGAACGTGCGTTTTCGGATACACTTAGTGTAGCAGAAAGTTCTGTTCTTAACTTCGGTAAAAATCCGTCAGATTCGGCAAACATCGGAGAATCGTATGCTAGTTCGTTTGGTAAAGCAGCTTCGGATACCACAACAATCAGTGAAACTTATACTCCAGATTTTGGTAAAAATCCCGCTGATACTGTATCGATAGCGGAGTCTTTTGCTAGTGTGCGTACTTTTGTAAGAGCCTTTAGTGATTCACATAGTTTGGATGATACTGCAAGTGCAAGTGATGATTTAGCTACAGAATCTGGAGTAAACAAAAATAATGTAGTTTCCGTAGGAGAAAGTTTAGATTCTTTTGCCGTAAGTAAGGCTTTAAGCGATACGCCTACAGTTTCAGAAAGTTTTGCTCATGCATTTAGTCCTGCAACCATAGCAGACTCTACAAGTGTAGGAGAAGCCCATGCGGTTAGTTTTGGGCAAGGCACTATTGCAAATAGTGTTTCAGTATCCGAATCAATTAATGTACAATTGACGGAAGGTGCAACCTCGTTAATAAACGCGGCTGCCCTTAATACGTATTCAATTAACTCTTAAGAGGTTTTTATGTCAAATATAAATGACGCATTAAAAATGAAAGGACGTCTACAAATACATTTGAACGACGAACTTGTACAAGAAGTTGACAACTTAGTTGTTACTGCTGGTAAAGGTTACGTCGCTTCTCGTATAAAAGATGCTAGTGCAACTGCTATGTCACACATGGCTATTGGATCTGGAAGTTCAGCCGCTGGTGCGAGTGATACTGCTCTAGGTTCACAGTTAGGTAGAGTAGCTCTTACAAGTACAACCGTTTCTAGTGCTGTAGTTACTTATGTAGCTAGTTTTCCAGCAGGAACTGGTACTGGTGCTGTAACCGAAGCTGGTATTTTAAATGCTAGTTCTGGTGGTACTATGCTATGTAGAACAGTCTTTTCCGTTGTAAACAAAGGTGCATCAGATAGTATGACAGTCACTTGGACAGTGACAGTTAGTTAAACCAAGGAGGTTCTACTGTGGGCTTGCTTTTTAAAAACAACGCCGAAACTACTTTATCGGGCGGGATAAATGACTCAGTCACGACAATTTCTGTAGCGTCTGCGGCTGTTTTTCCTACACCTGATGCTAATAATGTCTTCTTTGCCACTCTCGATGATGGCACTAATGTAGAAACTGTTAAAGTTACTGGTATTTCTAGTAACGATCTTACTGTCGTAAGAGAACAAGACAATACTTCGGCTGCTGCTTTTAGTACTGGAACTAAAATAGAACTTAGACTAAACGCTAAAGTACTCGACATGGGTACGGGTAGTCTTACTGATTTAGATGCTGATACTAAGATTCAAGTAGAAGAAAGTTCTGATGAAGATAAAATACGTTTTGATACTGGCGGTACTGAACGAGTAATTATAGACTCAACA
>PAAN01000029.1 GCA_002699365.1 Coraliomargarita sp.
CGAGGGTTTCCGCTCTTGTTCTCCCATAGAACCAAGCCATTTTCATCGAGTTTAATGGTATAGGTATCCCAATTCTCTGTCCCAGATAAAGTGTGCCCTGTTAAAAATATAGCTCCATCTAACCCAACATCCATACCGAAGCAGTGGTTTTGATTACTGCCACCGTATGGATTGCTCCAAAGTACAGTACCAGAACTGTCTATTTTTATTGCAGCATAAGTTAAATCATCTGTTGGCAATAAAGTCGTTCCAGATATATAGTAATTGTTCTCTACTGCTTTTATTCGGTAGGCGAGCGATAAGTGATCGTTCAAGCTTTTTCCGCCGGTTTTTTTACCATCAAAGTCAATGAAGCTGAGATATCCTTGGCCGTAAGGGAAGAATGTACTTACCGGTTCTTGTGAAGTATCTTCTGCATTAATATAACCGACAGCAATAAAGCCATTAGAATGTGGAGCAATGTTTTCATACGCGTCCACTCCTCCGTTATCATGTGTTATCCTAAAGGTTTCAGAGCCGCTTTTATCTAACTTTAATATAACACTATCTCTGTTATACATGCCGCAAACTAAGTAGCCATCAGCCACTTCAATCGCAGAGTTGCCCATGTTTCGGTTACCTTCACCAAATTCCCTTTTCCACGATTCGTTTCCCTCGGAGTCAGTTTTTACGACTAATATATTTGCAGTTGCTCGACCAACAATACCGGTTTCGCCAATTTGCAAAAAGCCNCCATCTTCACATNCTAATATAAAGTGTCCATGTGACTCTCGATTTACTTNCGAACCACTATGTTCCTTGAACCAAGTATTGCTGTCATTCGCGCTTGGGGCGGTACTGATTTGTGANATNTTAAAAAAGTTATGTGGCGAATTCGTTACCTGCGCGCTNACTGTTGAAATGNTTGTATCNNAGGAACTAGCAAAAGGTAATGGTGGATTAAAAGTAGCTAAATCAGANCTAGTCTGAAGCTGGTATTGTTTATTTGGATCGCTGTTAAAAGTAAGCTCCAGCTCTGAGTTTTCTGATTTCCAATCGGTTGCGACTATAGTAATTTTCTCGCAATTAGCTGNTGCTGAATGGAAAATGCACAGTGCTAAAAAAATGCTANCACAAGGCAGTAAACATTTTTTAAAAATAGAGCTTTTCATATTATATTAATCTTCTTCGCTTTCTAAATCAGCATAACGCATGACTTCTTCCAAGGTGGTTTGCCCATCTTTTACATGGCCCCAACCACTTTGCATCAAGCTCTCCATTCCCTGNGAAATAGCAGTTT
This sequence comes from Coraliomargarita sp., assembly GCA_002699365.1. Classification (GTDB taxonomy): domain Bacteria; phylum Verrucomicrobiota; class Verrucomicrobiia; order Opitutales; family Coraliomargaritaceae. The sequence continues at coordinate 1,280 of PAAN01000029.1, forward strand.
TTCGTATCAGTCTAGCGGAGTCACGTTTAACGATGTGCTCGTGAATCTCTTCACTAATACGAAGGATTTCGAAAATACCAATTCGTCCACGGTATCCTAGTGAGCGACAGCGTTCACAGCCTGAAGATTGGTAGGCTAGATGACCATTGGCTACTTCATCAAGTGGTAAACGCATGGTCGCTAAGCAGCTTNCTAAATATTTATTATCGTATTGGGCAGGTATGCGGCAACTTGGGCAAAGGCGCCTTACAAGTCGCTGCGCGACGATCATCTCCACCGANGAAGCNATTAGAAAAGGTTCGATGTCCATATCAATCAGGCGTGTCAGTGCCCCAGGAGCATCATTCGTGTGCAGTGTACTAAGTACCAAGTGCCCGGTAAGNGAAGCTCGAATTGCAATATCTGCGGTTTCACGGTCACGAATTTCTCCAACCATNATAACATCTGGATCTTGTCGTAGAACCGAGCGCAAAGAATTAGCAAAGGTCAGTCCAATATCTGGTTGCACCTGAGTCTGGTTGACCCCGGGAACTTCGTATTCTACTGGGTCTTCGACTGTAATAATGCGCCGCTCGGGTTTGTTGATGAGTCGTATGTATGCGGTCAGTGAAGTTGATTTTCCCGAACCGGTTGGACCTGTGACTAAGATGATGCCATGTGGTGTTTCTAGTGCGCGAGTTAGTTTATTTGCACTCTTAGTAGCTAATCCAAGCTCTGCCATTGAAAGCGGTTTTGATTTTTGGCTTAGCAAGCGTAAAGAAACGCTCTCTCCGTACATTGTAGGAATGGTTGAAATACGGATATCTAGCTCATTTGCACCGCTNCCAAAAGAGATTCGACCATCTTGNGGCCGGCGCTTTTCGGAGATATTTAACTTCGCCATTATTTTTAGCCGAGAAATGATAGCACCTTGAAACTTGATTAAATTATCTGGTACACGCACGGATATTAGCTCTCCATCGATGCGATAGCGAATCTGCAAGTCCTCGCGTAGCGGTTCAAAATGTATATCGGTGGCTCGATCAGCCATTGCCTTATTGACGACTTCGTTAACGAAGCGAATTACGGCCGCATCCTCGTCTTCTACCTCATTGCTATCTGCCACATCCGTTATAATTTCCGAGTCATCTAGGCTTCCGGCGCCAACACCNAACTGCTGAGTAATTGTATTACTCACAATTTCAGGATGCCCAAGTTGCCACTCTGGATGGCGACCACTCATTGCATAAATCCAGCGATCCATCTTGGGCTCTGGGGGCCATAGAGTAACCAATGGCAAGGGAGTGTTAATGGTGTCTTCTGTAACTGCACCGCTTGGATTATTAGAGTCTATTTTTTCAGTGCTTTGGACTGGGATACATTGATATTCATGAATGAGTCGCAGTGGTAATACGGCGCTTGGGTTTTCGACTAATTCAATATTTTTAGCGACTGACAAACCAGATAGCTCGGCAAGTAATTCAACTAGTTCACTGACCTCAACATTCTTAAGAGATGCTATTTGCACCAGTCGCTCCGAACGGGGCAGTGAAATGACTGCAGAGCGCTGTTGTTCGGTTAAATCACTGTAGAGGCTGTTTAGATCCATAGGGTTTGGCGTATATATTTATCAGTGCAATGAGTGTACGAATGTGGCAAGTTTCAAAAGCATTAGATGGACTAGATTTTTGTCTTTGGTTTCCTGCTACTGAGTAAGCCTTGGCTTTTTTAAAAATTCCTGCACCCAACGTCGATGCGGGCCCGAAAGAGTAATACTATTTATCCGTTCTAGGCAGATCCACTGGTGCTCGCTNTGGAATAATAGCTTTTGGTTACGTAGTGATGCTCCACTATGAATACGTTCTTTGATTCGCCTGTTAGTTATGGCTCTAGTTTTAATTGCTAAGGGCGTTTCGNTCGGAGTNTTAGCTCCTAGGCTATCGAGGCTTGGTAATTCATATTGACCTGCAAGTTGATGCGCGTTGGCAGAATTAAGGTAGAGAAGTAAATGATTTTTATTCTCTAACCAAGCTCTGTCGACAGTAACGCTGCGAGTTACTGCTCTACTTATTTTGGGTAGTACTTGCGGATCTCCTTGCGCGCTAGCTACGCACAAGGTCTTCACTGGGCATTGACTACATTTTGGCTTTGTTTTTGTACAAAGTGTAGCCCCAAGCTCCATCATTGCTTGATTATGCTCGCCGGGAGAGTCATGATTTAAAAGCTTTATTGCAAGTGGAGTCATGNTTTTGACTGCGCTTGCATTATTCTTAAACGTTCTGCTGTCATTGGTTAATCGAGCGAGTAGTCGCACTACGTTTCCATCGACTACGGCTTCTGGTAAGCCTTGGGCTATGGAGCTAATAGCTGCTGCAGTGTAGGGTCCTATGCCAGGCAGCAATTGCCATTTCTCGGCTGTTTGCGGCGGTAGGTCCATTACTATAATTTTCTTAGCCAGAGCGTGAAGATTTCGAGCACGACTATAATAACCAAGTCCTTCCCAGTNCTTTAGTACATCTTCACTTGGTGCCTTAGCCAGGGATTCAAAGCTCGGAAATCGCTGCATCCATCGCTCAAAATACGGTAACATTGTTCTAATTTTAGTCTGCTGAGCCATGAGCTCGGAAACCACTGTTTTGTATAGACTCGGACTTACTCGCCACGGTAGTGGTCGTTGCTCTTTTTTGTACCATTTAAGCAACCTATCCTGCAGGAAGGTAATTTCGCCATCTACTAAGGTCATTACTTTTTTACAGTAGACCAAGTGTTTGTTTAGGTCGAACTTAGAATTCACTACCGGCTTTTGTCTGCAGGGATTCTACTATAACCCGTATCTTAAGCTGACTGCCACCACCGCCAAAATAGGTACCAATTACAGGTGCGACGTCGCGATAGTCACGCCCATAAGCGAGCACTACATAGGTGTCGTCGACTACCTTACAATTAGTTGGATCTAATCCAACCCATCCGTATTTGCCTGCATATATTTCAACCCATGCGTGCGACGCCTCTGAGCCGCGAAGTTTTTGGTCTCTAGTAGAATCATAAAAATAGCCACTTACATATCGAGCAGGAATATTTATACTACGGCAATAAGCAGCCATTGCATGCGCAAAATCCTGACATACTCCTGTGCGCCCTTTGATTACCTCACTCGCATGAGTTGTGACTTCGGTCGCGCCAGAGGCATACGTAAAGTCTGAAAATATGAAATTCATAAGCGCATAACTCGTCTCAAAAACATCATTCGAGTTTGCCCTAATATCGAGAGCTTCTCTCCAAATTTGCGGTGTTTTCTCAACAAANCGACTATCTTGCAAGTAGGTGTGACAAGCGTCAATTTTTGTGCATTCCTTCAACTGATCATGCGCGCATCCGTAGGGAAGTGAGTCCTTAACTAAGGGCTTCTTTGTTTCTACTGTAAATCGACTGTCTATAATTAGATTATCGTGTGCTTGTGGAACAGTAAAATAGTGTACTCTGTTGAAGTTCAGATCAGTAAAGCGTGTCAGACGGGTGGCTGGAAGTACGCTAATAAAGTTTGATTCGACCTTTTGATGCGGCGTTAATTTGGGACTCAAGCGTAGCTCATTGCTATTACTAGATACGGGATTGGTATATGCGTATTCAGTGCGATGGTGTACTTTTAGGCGCATCTGTTAGCTATTGTTGCTGTTGCTGTTGCTGTTGCTGTTGCTGTTGCTGTTGTTGCAGTCGCTTAAATGGTTTCCATCGATTATCACTAGCAATTTCACTACGNATTTCTAGAGGNAGAAGTATGTAGTTATCAAACACCTGTTGCCCAATTTCATTGAACTGCTTCTGCAATGAGTCGATATAATCGTGATAGCCAACTTGTAAAACATTCAAAGAACTGGAAAAAGTAAGCTGGGCTAAGGTGCTTCCGTTNATACGCTCCGCTTCATTGCTGTAACTNCCAGTAGGGCTTCCGGATACTGCGTGTAGGTGCACGTCGAGTTGTTGAATGCAAAAGCGCACGGAGCGTGGAAATGAGGGTGAAAATAGAAGAAAACTCATTGCGTTTTCTAAGCTAATACCACTACGGTACTCTGCCTGAAACGCATTAAAAGCCGAGCACGATTTGAGAGCTGATGCGAGTTTAGTGCGTGGAGCTTGTCCTTGGTAAGCGAGCATATCTAATACACGAGTTGTCTTATCAGCTCGCTCAATAAATTTCCCTATTTGCATAAAGTGCCAACCTTCATCGTGTAAGACAGTGGCATGTATGAGCCCCGATAGAAGCATGCAAAATTCAATCGTGCGNCGGTGAAAAGTCTCCGGTTGTGTTTGCCANAAGTGCGATGCATCNTTGGATCTAATGAATAGATGGAAGCGGTTGAGTTCGCGCCATATCTCTTCTGAAATTTGATCGCGTACCATGCGCGCATTTTCCCTCGCTTGCGCTACACATTCACGAATCGAATCTGGNTTATCCTCCGAAAAAGAAATAAACATTCCAACATCAGATTCTTCGGACTCATTAAAGCTATCTTCGGTACAAGTTGTGTAGAGTAAGGGGAGCCACGGATTTGGGTCGCTATTCTCAAGCGATTCATAGCGATTGACCTCTACTAAGCGAGCTAAGTTTTCCGCGCGTTCTAAATACCGACTCAGCCAGTATAAGCTATTTGCAACTCTTGAAAGCATAGTTAAAGGATTGCTTAATAATTCAACACCCAGGTGTCTTTGCTTCCTCCTCCTTGTGAGGAGTTTACAATTAAGGATCCCTTGTTTAGGGCGACACGTGTTAGTCCTCCTGGTATAATTTCTATTTGATCGCCGTAGAGCNCGAAGGGTCGTAAATCGACATGTCGGCCTTCAATACTTAAGTCTTCACAAATAGTAGGATGCCTTGACAGGGAGATGACTGGTTGGGCAATAAAATTTCTTGGTTCACTTTTTATTTTTTTAGCAAAATCAGCCCTCTGTTTTTTTGTAGCGCTAGGACCCATTAGCATACCATATCCACCGGATTCGTTCGCTGACTTTACCACCAGTGAGTCGAGATTATTTAGTATATAAGCGCGGTCTTCTTTACGCCATGCTAAATAAGTCGGAACATTCTTTAAGATAGGTGATTGGTCGAGGTAGTATTTAATAATTTCTGGCACATAGGCATAGATAACTTTATCATCTGCAACGCCTGTACCAACAGCGTTTGCTAAGGCTACATTGCCTCTGACATAAGCATCCATTAACCCTGGGACGCCTAGAGCTGAATCGTTACGAAAGCATAAAGGATCAATAAAATCATCATCTAANCGTCTGTAAATTACATCTACTTGCTCCAGTCCTTTTGTTGTTCGCATATAAACATAACTTTCGTGTACGATAAGATCGCGNCCTTCGACGATTTCTATACCCATTTTGCGCGCCAAAAAAGTATGCTCGAAGTACGCACTGTTATAAGCACCAGGAGTTAGTAAAACACAGACTGGCGATCGCCCTTGTCTGGGTGATAGATGCTGCATTGTTTTTAGTAGTAAATCGGGATAATTGTCGACTGGTTGGACGTTATACTGGCTGTAAAGATTTGGGAAGGCGCGCTTCATTGCTTCGCGATTTTCTAGTAAATAGGAAACCCCTGACGGACACCTTGCATTGTCTTCAAGGCATAAATAGTTTCCTGTGTCATCTCGAATTAGATCAGTGCCACAAATCTGAATATAAATATCTTTTGAAACATTTACTCCATGCATTTCAGGTCGATAATGAGCNGCTGATTTGATGACGGATTCTGGCACTACTTGATCTTTTATAATTTGGCCCTCATGGTATATGTCATGAAGAAAAAGGTTCAGGGCAATGAGGCGTTGCGTCAGTCCCTCTTCAATTAGTTGCCATTCACTTGGAGGAATGATTCGGGGGATTAGATCAAAAGGNAAGATCCGTTCGGTTCCCTGCGTGTCACCATACACAGTGAAAGTGATGCCTTCTTCTAGAAAAGCATTTTCGATGAGGCGCTGTTTATTACTTAAGCTTTCAGCATTGTAGTTCGTGTATTGCTCGAGTAAGCGCGCATAGTGAGGGAAGGGTGATTTCCCAGTATCACTGTACATCTCATCAAAAAACGGGCCTTTCTCATAGGAATCAAACACAGGTGCTGATAAGCACAAGTTATGCCAGAGGACGTACTGAGCTTGAATTACCGCTTGCCCCACGCCAAGCAATCTACACTTAGTANGGTATGCCAAAGAAGAAGTTACACAGGGACGAGGATACAGGTCCTAAGGTTAAAACCATTTATACTATTAAGCTAAACGAGGCACAGTTGGATCAATTAGCTGATTATTTAGAAGAGGGTAAAAAAGGTCCTTGGTTTCACTATGATGTGGCTTACTCGTTGTTCGCATTCAAGGGAGATAAAGTGAACGTAGTTGGATATCAAAGTGGAAAGCTTGTCGTTTCAGGAAAAAAAACGGAGGATTTCGTGCGCGATATTTTAGAGGCCGAAATTACCGGTGAGGCGAAGTTTGGATACGAAGAAGTGCATAACCCTGAATGGTTTGAGTTACATGCTGGGTGTGATGAGAGTGGGAAGGGTGACCTTTTCGGACCATTGGTGACGGCCTGCGTTGTTGCAGATGGTGATATGGTGCGTCAATGGATAGAGCTTGGCGTAGCCGATAGTAAAAAACTGACGGATAGTAGTATTTTAAAGCTAGATAAGGCAATTCGCCAGACCAAGGGCGTCGTCTTTAAGACTGCCTTTGCGCGCATGCCAAAGTACAACGAGCTCTATAATAAATTTGATCGTAACTTAAACAAGCTTCTTGCGTGGTACCATGGGAAGTCACTTTTGCAAGCGCTCGATGAGCGGGCAGCGCCGTGGGGATTGCTGGATCAATTCACGAAACAAAAATTGGTGGACGCTTATGTTAAAGACCGCAAGGATTTCAAATTGATCAGTCGCACAAAGGCGGAGTCTGATCCNGTAGTTGCCGCGGCTTCTATAATAGCGCGNGCAGTATATGTTCGTGAGATGAAGCGCCTCTCCGACGAGTTTGGTGAGCCTTTACTCAAGGGTGCTAGTGACAAAGTGCTCGCTCAGGCAAAGCAGATTGTAAAAGATAAGGGCGAAGACGCTCTTAATGATTATGCAAAGCTTCATTTTAAGACCGCATACACGGCGCGCGGTTTGGAGCCCCCAGCAAAGCCTAGTTGGTACAAATATTAATAAAATGGATCGGTCGATGCGTTACAACCAGTATACCCTTTAAATTATTACCTTGCCGGCTTGCCAAAACGTAGACTTGGACTTTCTCTCATAAGCTAGTTATAATAGCACGGTCTTTTTTGATCAGGTTCCCATCACACTGAACACACTATGGAAAACTCACACGACAGTCATGCAGATCTGCCAACAGGTACGGATGCGAATGAATTAAGCAAATGCCCTTTTTTAAATGGGAGTATGCAACGCGCCAGGGCTGCTGGAGGTGGTACTTCGAATCGTGACTGGTGGCCAAACCAATTGCCACTAAATATACTGCGCCAGCATTGCCATTTCTCTGACCCTATGGATTCAGATTTTAAATATGCAGATGCTTTCAAGCAACTTGACCTCGAAGCTGTAAAGCAAGATTTGACTGACTTTATGACGGACTCGCAGGACTGGTGGCCTGCAGATTTTGGGCATTATGGTCCGTTTATGATCCGCATGGCATGGCACAGCGCAGGCACTTACCGTATTGCAGATGGGCGCGGCGGAGCTGGCACTGGTGCGCAACGTTTTGCGCCGCTCAANAGTTGGCCAGATAATGGTAATTTAGATAAGGCGCGCCTGCTTTTGTGGCCAATTAAACAAAAATACGGGAAGCAACTCTCTTGGGCTGATTTAATGATACTTGCAGGAAATGTTGCGCTCGAGTCGATGGGTTTCAAAACGTTCGGCTTCTCTGGTGGTCGCGCTGATATATGGGAGCCAGAAGAAGATATTTATTGGGGCAAGGAAACCGATTGGCTTGCAGATGAGCGTTACACTGGTGATCGCGAGTTAGAGCATCCACTTGCGGCCGTTCAGATGGGTTTAATTTATGTAAATCCTGAAGGTCCGAACGGTAACCCTGACCCGATCGCATCTGCACGAGACATTCGTGAGACCTTTGCGCGCATGGCGATGAACGACGAAGAGACGGTTGCTCTGATNGCAGGCGGGCATACTTTCGGCAAGACTCATGGTGCTGCAGATCCTGATGCCTATGTAGGCCCTGAGCCTGCTGGAGCAGGCATTGAGGAGCAGGGCATGGGTTGGAAAAATAGTTTTGGGTCTGGGCACGGCGANGATACTATCACTAGCGGCCTTGAAGTTACCTGGACCAGTACGCCAGCAAAGTGGAGTCACGGTTATTTTGAGAACCTGTTTGGCTATGAGTGGGAGCTTACAAAGAGTCCTGCAGGCGCCCATCAGTGGAAGCCAAAGGGCGATGCGGGCTCTAGTACAGTACCCATGGCTCATAATAAGGACAAGCGTATCCAACCAATGATGCTCACCACAGATCTCGCGCTTCGCGAAGATCCTGCATACCTTAAAATATCCAAGCATTTTCATGAGAATCCAGATGCCTTCGCGGATGCTTTTGCACGTGCCTGGTTTAAGCTTACACATCGCGATATGGGTCCACGCACTCGCTACATCGGTGCCGATGTACCCGATGAGGAGCTAATTTGGCAGGATCCGATTCCAGTATTCGAGCACACCTTAATCGACAAGGCCGATATTTCAGTTCTGAAAGATAAGATTTTAAACAGTGGTTTATTGGTNCAAGAATTGGTCGCCACGGCATGGGCATCCGCCTCGACTTTTCGCGGATCTGACAAGCGAGGCGGCGCTAATGGAGGGCGCATCCGCCTTGCCCCACAAAAATTTTGGGAAGCAAATCAGCCAGAGCGTCTCGCTAAAGTTCTTGCGGTACTTGAAGAAATTCAGGCAGAGTTTAATCGTTCGAGCTTGGATGGGAAGCAAGTTTCATTGGCTGACTTAATTGTGCTTGCCGGTGCAGGCGCGATTGAAACAGCCGCCGAATTAGCTGGAAGCACGATATCTGTGCCTTTTACGCCAGGACGTAGTGACGCTTCTCAAGCGCAGACGGATGTTGAATCTTTTGGCGCGCTCGAACCCGAAGCGGATGGCTTCCGCAATTATGCAAAAACTCGGTATACTGTTTCGGCCGAAGAGATGCTTGTCGATAAGGCGCAGTTACTTGAGCTAACTGCCCCAGAGATGACTGTGCTCGTGGGTGGCTTACGCGTTCTAAACGCTAATTTTGATGGATCTGACCGAGGAGTATTCACAGATCGNCCCGGNCAGCTAAGCAATGACTTTTTTGTTAATCTACTTGATTTTGATACGACTTGGAAGGCTACTTCGCATGCGGAAAACGAATTTGTAGGAAGTGACCGCAAAACTGGAGAGGTTCAGTGGAAGGGCACTCGCGTTGATCTAATCTTTGGCTCCAATTCAGAACTGCGCGCCATTTCCGAAATTTATGCATGCAATGACGGGAACACGAAGTTTTTACGCGATTTTGTCTCTGCTTGGGTAAAAGTGATGGAACTGGACCGCTTTGATTTAGCCTAAGTCTTTTTTAGTTGCACAAAAAACAGCTACAAATGCCTGTAGGCACTGCATCTCGGCGCGATCTATTTTTACTCTATGCCACTCTCAGCATTGCAAAAGCATGATAGCTCCTACTTTGTGGGCAANGCATTCTTGATGGGTATAGATGAGGCAGGGCGGGGATGCCTCGCAGGTCCAGTGATGGCGGGCGCCTGCGTTTTACCGGTTAGTTTTTTTGAAAATCCTGATGCNCTTGAGCTCAGCNCTAGGATCAACGATTCTAAGCAGCTGAGTGCATCGGCAAGAGCAATCCAATTTGAGGCGTTAGAGTNACTACGCNAAGCCGGGCTAATGGATTTTGCAGTTGCGCAAGCCTCTGTCGCTGAAATCGACAAACACAATATACTCGGCGCGACGCGTATAGCGATGCAGCGCGCTGCAGAGCTACTCGCACAAAGGGCGAGTGAGTGGAGTCTGCCCTTGNCNGCAAGCNACGCAGATGTACNGNACAGCCTCGATTCTATTCAATTACTAGTCGATGGGCGTCCGCTTCGGCCATGGCCCTATGCGCATACAGGCATCGTCAAAGGNGATGGTAAGTCGCTGGCAATAGCAATGGCGAGTATTGCTGCAAAACAGATGCGTGACAATAGCATGCAGGTATTGGCTAAACAGTATCCACTNTATAACTTAGAGCAGCATAAAGGGTATGGAACAAAGGCGCATCGCGAAGCGATACTTCAACATGGGCCATGTGCGGCACATAGAGCATTGTTTTTGAGAAAATTATTGAGGTAAACCAGGGATTGAATCTTTGGATAGCATGATTTTGATTTGAATCCCGAATAAGTACACTAAATGCCTATAAATAAGTTCATAAAGAAGTAATTTTGTCCTAACATNCGCAGAATTTAGTTTTTTTAGAAATTAGTGTTGACTGGCTAAAAATGGAAGATCACCTTCCCTAGCTTTCCAAAATTTCAACCTATACGGCTATTTGAAGCCCGAATCCTCAAAATTCATTACATGATGTGCCCTTGTAGCTCAGTGGTAGAGCGCATCCTTGGTAAGGATGAGGTCGGCGGTTCAATCCCGCTCGAGGGCTCCATTTAACGAACATAATCTCTAACANAATCTCTCAATACTAAACAACTCCAAACATGGCTAAGGAAACATTCGAAAGAACCAAACCACACGTTAATGTAGGTACGATCGGTCACATTGACCATGGTAAGACAACTACAACAACTGCTATCCTTAAGGTGCAGGCTGACAAAGGCCTCGCCGAATTCAAATCTTATGCGGACATCGCTAAGGGTGGTACAGTTCGTGATGAAACNAAAACAGTTACGATNGCGGTTGCACACGTTGAATATGAGACGGACAACCGTCACTATGCACACGTTGACTGCCCAGGACACGCTGACTTTGTTAAAAACATGATTACTGGAGCAGCCCAAATGGATGGAGCTATTCTCGTTGTTTCTGCAGCAGATGGTCCTATGCCACAAACTCGTGAGCACATTCTGCTGGCTCGCCAAGTTGGAGTTCCAGCAATCGTTGTATGGCTTAATAAGGTAGATTTATTAGACGATGAAGAATTGTTAGAGCTTGTTGAAATGGAAGTTCGCGATCTTCTTTCCAAATATGATTACCCAGGTGATGATATCACTATAGTACGTGGTTCCGCAACTGCAGCACTTGATGGTAAGCCAGAAGGTGTTGAAGCGGTTGGACAATTAATGGACGCAATTGATGCAGATATTGCTGAGCCTACACGTGAGGTGGACAAGCCATTCCTTATGTCTGTAGAAGACGTTTTCTCCATTACNGGTCGCGGTACTGTAGCAACAGGACGTATTGAGCGCGGTCTTGTCAAAGTTGGCGAAGAAATCGAAATCGTTGGAATGACGGACACTCAGAAGACTACAGTTACTGGTGTCGAAATGTTCCGTAAGCAACTCGATCAAGGTATGGCAGGTGATAATGTTGGCCTCCTTCTTCGTGGTATCGATAAAGAAGCGATTGAGCGTGGCCAAGTTTTATCCAAGCCAGGATCAATTACTCCGCATACGACTGCTAAGGCTGAGCTTTATGTCCTTTCAAAAGACGAAGGTGGCCGTCATACGCCATTCTTTGACGGCTATCGCCCTCAATTCTTCTTCGGTACTGCTGATGTAACTGGTATCATCAAGACTCCAGATGGTGTTGAAATGGTTATGCCAGGGGACAACATCACTGTTACAGTCGAGCTTGGTAAGTCCATTGCTATGGAAGCGGGTCAACGCTTTGCTATTCGCGAAGGTGGCCGTACCATTGGTGCTGGTCGTATCACCGAGGTCGAAAAATAGGCTTCGTTCACAATTTACTGGTGAATGCCGGGGGCTCAATTGAGCCCCCGGCTTCACTGTCTTTAACTCCACAACAGGTGATCAAACAGGAGAGTAGTTCAATTGGTAGAGCAACGGTCTCCAAAACCGTAAGTTGTGGGTTCGAGTCCCTCCTCTCCTGCCATTTATTTCAATGAGAAATCCATTTACTAGTATTCGTCTGTTTTACAGCGAGACGATGACCGAACTGAAGAAAGCTACGTGGCCGACGAAGACGGAATTGCGTGATTCAACTATCGTGGTTCTCCTAGCAACTGTGCTCTTAGGTTCCTTTATAGCACTGACGGATTTTTCATTAATGAACGGTGTTCAGTTACTAACTGACTGGGTGCGTTAGGTTGAAACAATCAATCGATTAACTGATTACATTTATCGTTCTAGTACCCATTATTTTAGCTCAAGATGTCTAACTCATCCACATTAACAGGCCCTCAGTGGTTTGCAGTCCACACGCTCTCAAACCAAGAGCAAAAGGCTAAGAAGTATCTCGATAAGTTCATCGCTATTGAAGAGATGGAGGATTATGTTTTCGAGATTTTGATGCCAACAGAGACTATTACTGAGGTTAAAAGTGGTAAGAAGAAGACAATTACTCGAAAGTTTTATCCGGGATACGTTTTTGTAAAGATGCGTCTCTATGATGATGAAGGCATCCTTTTGCAAAAGCCTTGGTATTTTGTGCGTGAAGCACACGGTGTGATCAATTTTGTTGGTAACGATCGACCCTCACCGCTTAAAAAGTCTGAAATTGATCGTATTATTAACCAAGTCGAGGAATCCGAAGGTAAGGAAAAGCCAAAAATTGAGTACGAAGTTGGTGAGATGGTTAAGGTGAACGATGGACCATTTATGAATCTTGTTGGCAAGATAGAAGATATCGATCCGGATAAAGGAAAACTCAAAGTTTCTGTATCTATTTTCGGGCGTTATACGCCTGTTGAACTTGAATACTGGCAAGTCCAGAGAACTGAAGAAAGCTAATGTCTAAGAAAGTCACAGGAGAAATCCGTCTACAATTACCTGCTGGATCTGCAAATCCGGCTCCCCCTGTCGGTCCTGCGCTAGGTGCTCAAGGCGTCAATATAATGGGGTTCTGTAAGGAGTTTAATGCGAAGACTAAGGATCAAGCAGGCATGATTTTGCCCGTAGTTATTACTGTCTACGCAGACCGCTCCTTCACATTTATTTTAAAGAGCCCACCGGCTGCAGTGTTGCTTAAAAAAGCGGCAGGGATTGCCAAAGGATCTGGAGTACCTAACCGCGATAAGGTCGGCACAGTGACACGAAAGCAAGTTCTTGAAATTTGTGAAATTAAGAAGAAAGACTTAAATGCCAACAATGAGGATGCTGCATTCCATATAATAGCTGGAACCGCACGCTCTATGGGCCTCGAAGTCGTCGATTGAATTATTTTTAACCTAACCAAAGGAGATTAACATGCCAACCCAGCAAATCAAGGGAAGCAAGCGCTACCGTCAAGCAGTCGATATGACTGATATGACGAAGACCTACTCGGTCGCTGATGCGTCTGCGTTACTAAATACACTACCAAAGGCTAAATTCGACGAAACTGTTGAAGTTTATGCCCACCTTACAGTCGATCCACGAAAGAGCGATCAAATGGTACGTGGTACACTGAAACTTCCGCATGGAAGCGGAAAGACAGTACGCGTTATCGTGTTCACAGAAAATCCAGACGAAGCGAAAGCTGCGGGAGCAGAGGAAGCTGGTTTAGAAGATCTTATTGAGAAAGTTTCTGGTGGTTGGACAGATTTTGATGTCGCACTTTCTACCACGAGCGCAATGAAGAGTGTGCGCAAAGTTGCTCGTGTACTTGGACCTCGTGGCCTCATGCCGAATCCCAAGTCTGGTACAGTTACTGACGATATTGCTGCAGGTATTAATGAAGTTAAAGGTGGTCGTGTAGAATTTAAAATGGATAAGACTGCCAATGTAGCCATCATAGTAGGCAAGCGTTCCTTCAGTGCCGAGCAAGTTGCTGAAAATGCGGACGCAGCAATTCGTACGCTTTCGGAAGCCAAGCCGAAGGGCACAGCAGGCAAATTCATCAAAAGTCTAGCCCTCAGCGCTACGATGAGCCCGAGCGTCAAAGTAGATGCAACACCTTATAACAAGAGCTAACTAGGGACTAATAAAATGAGACCAGAAAAAAAATATCTTGTTGAAGAGGTAAACGAACACCTCAACAAATCAGATTATGTATATCTGACGAATTATGAGCGTATTACGGTTGATGAAATTGCTGAATTACGAGCGCAATTAGCAGAACATGATGCGGAATTTCACGTAGTTAAAAATACAATTTTTGGTGTAGCTGCAGAGTCAAAGGAGCTACCCGATATGGCGGAGCACTTGTCTGGACCAACTGCCATTATTGTTGGAGGTAACAACCCTTCGGGAGTTGCTAAGGCACTTGGAGCCTTCTTTAAGAAAAAAGAGAAGGTTGAAATCAAGGCTGGTATACTCAACGAGAAGGCGCTTGATAAGGCACAAATTGAAGCCCTCGCTAAACTTCCAGGTCTTGAGTCGCTTCGTGCGCAATTACTAGGACTACTCACTCAACCAGGTACTGGTCTGGTTCGCGTCCTCAATGCTGTGCCGCAAAATGTAGTCAATATTCTTCAAGCAAAAGTCCGCAAGGAAAACGGGGACAGCTAATTTAAACCATTAATTCTAATTACTAATTTATTGCATTCGGTCTATTCGGTCGTATGCACAAAAATAACACCAACCGAAAATCCAGCTAGGAGGAATTCACCTCTTAAACTTCCCACAATGGGTACTAGCTAATTGAAAGTTAAAAATCATGTCCGATATAACAAAAGAACAAGTCGTTGAGTGGCTTTCTGCACAGACAGTGCTAGAAGTTGCTGATCTAGTTAAAGAGCTCGAAGAGAAGTGGGGCGTAAGTGCTGCTGCTCCTGTCGCTGTTGCCGCTGCTGGTGGTGCTGCTGCTGGAGGTGATGCTGCCGCTGCTGAGGAAAAAGATGAATTTGATGTCATCTTGACTGAAGTGGGCGGTAATAAGATCGCTGTCATTAAGGAAGTTCGCGCTATCACTGGTCTCGGCCTTAAGGAAGCGAAGGACCTTGTCGAAAGTGCGCCTAAGCCTGTAAAGGAGGCTGCCTCTAAGGATGAAGCTGCTGAGATCGTTAAAAAGATTGAAGCAACTGGCGCTAAAGCTGAACTCAAGTAACTTGATACTAAGATCATTTTTTTAAATAATCTATTTTACACAGTTAAGTGGACTCACTTTCAACAAAGTGAGTCACGCTTAGCTGTTTTTGTCTTTCCGCCTATTCACACGGCATTTCTATAATCCACCACTCAATTATCACCGTCATACCAGACATCATTATGTCAGAGCGCATCAATTTCGGGCAAATCAAGGAAGTCATTCAACCACCGAATCTGATTGAAAATCAGATCGACTCCTTCAAAGAATTTCTACAAATGGACATCGCGTCCAATCAGCGTAAGCAGGTTGGCTTAGAGGCGGTTTTTTCTGAGGTCTTTCCGATCGAAAGTTATGACAGTCGCTGCCATCTTGAGTATGTTAGTTACAATGTGACTGCACCACGCGAGTCGGAAATAGAAGCTATCCGTGAAGGTGTTACTTATTCCACTTCGCTTTATGTGAAATTGCGGTTACGTGAAGAAGATCACATTAAGGACGAAGAAATTTACATGGGAGAACTCCCAATGATTACCGAGCGTGGTTCTTTTATTATTAATGGGGCTGAGCGAGTAATTGTCAGTCAATTGCATCGCTCCCCAGGTATTGCTTTTGAGGAGAGCGTTCACACTTCTGGCAAGACCTTACATGCGTTTCGTATCATTCCTGATCGTGGAACTTGGCTCGAGGTCCAATTTGACCAAAATGATTTACTCTATGTATATCTAGATCGTCGTCGCCGCCGTCGTAAGTTTTTACTGACAACATTGCTGCGTGCAATGGGATACAGTTCCGACGCAGACATATTAAATTTATTCTATAGTCTTGACGAAATTACTGTAACCGAGGCGTTAAAACGTGATTCAGTTTCGAATCTTGTGCTCACTGAAGATATTGTGGATGCTGATAAGGGAGTCGTGTTAGCTCGAGCCTTTGAACCACTTACCAAGACAATTGTTCGCTCT
Organism: Coraliomargarita sp.; assembly: GCA_002699365.1. GTDB lineage: Bacteria > Verrucomicrobiota > Verrucomicrobiia > Opitutales > Coraliomargaritaceae. The sequence continues at coordinate 17,390 of PAAN01000029.1, forward strand.
TTCCAGAAAGCGGGCCTTAAAAAAGTCGTTGCGATAGATACCACCGTCGATGATGGCGCGATCATTCGTTGCCTGAAAAAAGATCCTACTCAAAATGAAGAAGAAGCGCTTAAGGATATATACAAGCGCCTACGTCCTGGTGAACCGCCCACAACAGCTAATGCTAAAGCCTTGCTGAAGCGTCTTTTCCAAGATCCAAGGCGTTATGACTTAGGTCGTGTCGGTCGCTATAAGCTCAATCAAAAGCTCAAAATGGATACGGATTTAGAGTTCCGAGTTATTGGTGCGCAAGATGTTGTAGAAGCAACTAAATACCTCACTCGATTAAAGCGTGGAGATGGTACTCTTGATGACATTGATCATTTAGGAAGTCGCCGTGTGCGCACGGTAGGAGAGCTTATGGCAAATCAATGCCGAGTTGGTCTAGCGCGTACGGAACGTTTAGTAAAAGAGCGCATGACACTCTATGATCAAAGTGTTGACTCGATCAGTCCTCAGAAATTGATCAATCCGAAAGCTTTGAGTACTGTGATTCGTGACTTTTTTGCGCGCAGTCAGTTGTCCCAGTTTATGGATCAAATCAATCCTCTTGCTGAGTTAACTCACAAGCGTCGTTTATCCGCTTTAGGGCCTGGTGGCTTGAATCGGGAACGCGCAGGATTCGAAGTTCGAGATGTGCACCCTTCGCACTATGGTAGAATTTGTCCCATTGAAACACCCGAGGGTCCAAATATTGGGCTTATCAATTCTCTATCGCTGTATTCACGCATCAACGAGTTTGGCTTTATCGAAACGCCGTATCGACGTGTGGTAAAGGGTAAGGTTCTTGAAGAAGTGGAATACTTAAATGCGGACCAAGAGGAGAATCATCTGATCGCACAGGCAAATTCAGAAATTGATAAAAATGGTAAATTAATTGGGCGTGTGACATGTCGTCGTGAAGACGAAGTTCTTGAAGTTACGGGCACGGATGTTAATTACATGGATGTTTCTCCGAAACAGCTTATATCAGTGGCAGCAGGCTTAATTCCATTCTTGGAGCACGATGATGCGAACCGTGCGTTGATGGGTTCTAATATGCAACGTCAAGGTGTGCCATTACTTCAATCAGAAGCACCTTTTGTCGGTACTGGTATCGAGAAGCGAGTGGCGGTTGACTCTAAAACCGTTGAAGTCGCAGACATCGATGGGATTGTTGCTGCAGTAGATGCCAATCAGATTGTTATTACTAAGGATGGCGAACTTCCTGTTCGTTCTAAGGACATTAAAACGGATCCTAAAAAGGAAATTTATGTCTATAACTTACGTAAATTTATGCGTTCGAATGCGGGCACTTGTTTTAATCAAAAGCCGATTGTTCATAAGGGGCAGCCAATCAATAAGGGGGATATTCTTGCTGATGGTGCTTCCACCGATGGCGGTGATTTAGCAATTGGACGTAACATTCTCGTGGCATTTATGCCATGGAACGGATATAATTTTGAAGATGCTATCTTGATCTCAGAAAAAATTGTTAAAGAAGATATCTTTACTTCTATTCACGTAGACGAGTTTGAGGTCACCGCGCGTGACACTAAACTAGGACCAGAGGAAATTACACGAGACATTCCTAATGTTGGTGAAGAAGCCCTCAAGGACCTCAACCATGATGGCGTCATTCGCGTCGGTGCAGAAGTCAAACCTGGTGACATTTTAGTGGGTAAAATTACGCCTAAATCGGAGACCGAACTTGCTCCAGAAGAAAAACTTCTGCGTGCAATCTTTGGTGAAAAAGCAGCCGATGTAAAAGATACATCTTTGGTTGTTCCTTCCGGAGTACGCGGTATTATTATGGATGTTAAAGTTTCGGCACGCATTGATGGTGAGCCGGAGCAAATGTCGGCATCTGATAGACGTCGTCAAATTAAGAAAATCAACGAAGAGTATCGATCACAAAGTGATAAACTTCGCGAAGATTTAACTGAGGCGTTATCGAATATTCTACTCGGTGAAAAGATTCCGCTTGATGTTAAAAATGGTGACACCGATGAAATAATCATCCCTGCGAATCGTAAGATTACAAAAACTTTGCTTCGCCGCCTAGCTGCAGTGTCTAAACATATCGAGATTGATCCATCACCGGTGAAGATTAAGATAATGGAGATCGTTAGTAACTACCAAGGCAAGTTTGACGAGATTGATTATGACCGAGAGCGCAAGATTGAGGGAGTAGAGACTGGAGAGGACGCAGATCAAGGCGTTGTTAAGAGCGTGAAGGTGTACATTGCCAAAAAGCGTAAAATGCAAGTTGGTGACAAAATGGCGGGTCGCCACGGAAATAAGGGAGTTGTCGCTAAGATAGTACCGGAGGAGGATATGCCTCATTTGCCAGATGGTACGCCTGTTGAAATCTGTCTAAATCCACTCGGGGTTCCCTCTCGAATGAATGTTGGGCAGGTTTTAGAGACCCACTTAGGTTGGGCTTGTAAAAAACTTGGTCTTAAAATGGCAACTCCAGTGTTTGACGGAATTAGCGAAAAACATGTTCGCGGCTATTTGGACCAAGCAGGTCTGCCTTCTACGGGTAAGAGTATGCTATATGACGGTCTTACTGGCGAACAACTACACGAAGAGGTCGTAGTTGGATATATGTATATGCTGAAGTTGAATCACTTAGTAGCCTCTAAGATTCATGCACGTGCAGTAGGTCCATATTCACTTATTACGCAGCAACCTCTAGGGGGTAAGGCTCAGTACGGTGGACAACGTTTCGGAGAAATGGAAGTTTGGGCACTAGAAGCTTATGGCGCAGCTTACACTCTGCAGGAATTGTTGACTGTTAAGTCCGATGATGTTGCTGGTCGCACGCGTATTTATGAGTCTCTGGTAAAAGGGGATAATAGTTTACAAGCGGGGACGCCTCAGTCGTTCAACGTTTTGATGAAGGAAATCCAAAGTCTTTGCCTCGATGTACGTCTCAGTTCAGGAGGAGATTTTGATCTTTCTTCTGCTGCCACAGCCGTTGACGCTTAAAGAGTAATTAACTGATAATTCCAAAATAAATTTAAAAAAAAATGAGTACTGAAGTAGCACGCGACGTCCTTGGTTACGAAGCCACAAAGTCCTTTGACCGAGTCAGCATTACCGTTGCCTCGCCGGAATCCATCCGCGAGTGGTCACGAGGAGAGGTTAAGAATCCTGAAACTATTAATTACCGTACCTTTAAGCCGGAGCCAGGCGGACTTTTTTGTCAGCGGATCTTTGGCCCTGTACGTGACTACGAATGCGCTTGTGGAAAGTATAAGCGCATTAAGTATAAAGGTGTGATCTGTGATCGATGCGGTGTTGAGGTTACAGTATCAAGAGTGCGTCGTGATCGTATGGGGCATATCGAGCTGGCCGTACCAGTTTCTCATATTTGGTTTTTGAAAAGCATGCCTAGTCGTCTAGGGCTACTTCTTGATATTACTGCGCGTAATTTAGAGCGTGTAATTTACTATGAAAATCATCTCGTAATTGATCCCGGCAAGACACCGCTTGAAGAGCGTCAGTTACTTACCGAGCAAGAGTTTTTACAGGCTCAAGATGAGTATGGTGAGGATTCCTTTGTTGCCGGTATGGGTGCCGAGGCTGTTCGAGATGCTTTATCTAGAGTCGACCTTGAGTCCACAGTGGCTGAATTACACGAGCAGATGCATGCGACACGTTCGAAGCAAATTAAGAAGAAAATTTCAAAGCGTTTAAAAACAATACAAGGCTTTATGCAGTCTGGAACTCGTCCCGAGTGGATGGTATTGGAAGCTTTGCCAGTCATTCCACCTGACTTGCGTCCCTTAGTCCCACTTGAAGGTGGACGATTTGCTACTTCTGATCTCAATGATTTGTACCGCCGCGTCATCAACCGTAACAATCGATTAAAGAACCTATTACAGCTGAAGACGCCCGATGTGATTATTCATAATGAAAAGCGTATGTTGCAAGAAGCAGTGGACGCTCTCTTTGATAACGGTCGACATGGTCGTGCTGTTACAGGTGCTGGTAATCGCCCGCTCAAATCTTTGTCGGATATGCTCAAGGGCAAGCAAGGACGTTTTCGCCAGAACTTACTAGGCAAGCGTGTCGACTATTCAGGCCGTTCAGTTATTGTAACTGGTCCGGAATTAAAACTTAATCAGTGTGGTTTACCAAAGAAAATGGCGCTGGTTTTATTCGAACCATTCATCATTCGACGCTTAAAGGAACTGGGCTTTGTGCATACCGTTCGGGGCGCACGAAAAATGATTGAGAAGCAATCTCCCGAAGTTTGGGATATACTCGAAGAAGTTACTAAGGGTCATCCTGTCTTACTAAATCGAGCACCTACTTTGCACCGCCTCTCCATTCAGGCATTTGAGCCTGTTCTAATTGAGGGCGATGCTATTCGCGTACATCCACTTGTATGTACTGCTTACAATGCTGACTTTGATGGGGATCAAATGGCTGTGCATGTACCGTTGTCTTTGGAGGCGATACTCGAGGCGAAGACCCTTATGATGGCTACGCATAACATCTTTTCTCCATCTTCTGGTAAGCCAATTTTGACTCCATCTCAGGATATCGTATTAGGCTCTTACTTCCTTACAGTACAGCCTCGCAAGAAGCCATCGACGGATCAGCGCCTACCTTTGCTGGTAAATGCTGAAGAAGTAGAGACTGCAATGGCTGACGGTGCATTGCGAGTTCATGACTGGATTAATTATATCAATCCTGACTTCGAAGAAGAAGGATCGGTATACGGTTCTTCTGATAAAAAGGTTATTCTTACTACTGTAGGACGTGTTATCTTTAACACTATCTGGCCCGAAGAAATAGGTTTTATTAATATGCCAGTGCCGAAAGGTAAACTGGGTGATATTATTTTAAATACTTACAAAACAGTCGGTAAAGCGCGCACAGTAACGACACTGGATACGCTTAAGGATGTTGGCTTTAAGGTAGCTACTAAGGCGGGTGTATCAATTGGTATTGATGATATGATCATTCCTGAAGCGAAGCCTGCCATTGTCGCAGCTGCACGTAAGAAAATTGATGAGGTTGAGGGCCAATACAATAAGGGCATTATTACCGAGGGAGAGCGCTACAATAAGATTATTGATATTTGGACTGGGACTACGGATGAAATTGCTAAGGCAGTGTTTGATGAGCTCCAGCACAATGGCGGAAAAGATAGTGTCAACCCAGTCTATCTGATGATGGATTCTGGAGCTCGTGGTAACAAACAACAGGTTCGCCAGTTGTGTGGAACACGCGGATTAATGGCGAAGCCATCTGGTGAAATTATTGAGCGACCGATTCTGTCTTCGTTCCGCGAAGGACTATCGGTCTTAGAGTATTTTATTTCGACACACGGAGCGCGTAAAGGTCTTGCCGATACCGCTCTAAAAACTGCGGATGCAGGTTATCTAACACGTAAATTATGTGATGTAGCAATGGACTGCATTATTGAAGAAAGTGACGATGGTAATCGAGATGGCGTTTGGAAATATGCAATTTATGAAGGCGACGATGAAATCGTTTCTCTGTATGACCGCATCGTTGGACGCTGCTCATCGAATGATATAAAAAATCCACTTAGTCCCGATGAGATGCTTGTTGGCAATGGTGAATTAATTACTGAAGAAATAGCATCTAAGATTGAAGAAGTCGGTGTTGAACGCGTCCGGGTGCTCTCATCGCTTACCTCTCGAAAGAAGGTTGGCATTACCGCACTTGAGTATGGCATCAACCCAGCCACTAGCTCAATGGTTGAGCGAGGATCTTCTGTAGGTATTGTTGCTGCACAGTCAATTGGAGAGCCTGGCACACAGCTAACTATGCGTACTTTCCACATTGGTGGTATTGCATCTGGTGTCTTGAAAAATCCTGAGATTAAGATTCGCACTGGCGGGAAGGTTAAATATAAAGGGTTACGTATTGTGCAGACTGCTGAAGGTGCTAATATTGTCTTAAATAAGACCGGATCCGTTCAGATATTAGATGCGGATGATCGTGAGATTGAAATCTATAAGATCGTGGTAGGCTCGCTACTGACTAAGGGTGATGGCGAAGCAATTAAGAAGGGCGAAGTTCTCGATATGTGGGATCCGCATAATATCCCAATTTTATCTGAAAAAGCCGGCCGTATTGGTTTTAGCGATATGATTCCAGGGGTTACTGTTAAGCGAGAGCTCGACGAGTCAACTGGTCGTATCGCGACAATCGTAATTGAGCATAAGGACGATCTCAATCCACAGGTTGAGATTCTCGATGATAGTGGTAAGATGATTGCAACTTACGCGATTCCAACGGGTGCTCAGGTTGCTGTTAATGAAGATGACGAAATTGCTCCAGGCTCTATGTTGGCCAAAACGCCTCGTCAGGCATCAAAGACTCAGGACATCACTGGAGGGTTACCACGAGTAGCTGAGCTATTTGAGGCGCGCCGCCCTAAGGAGGCAGCAGAAATGGCTAAGATAGACGGTTTAGTCTCACTCGACGGCACCGTTCGTGGCAAAAAGAAGCTTCTGGTTACGGATCCTGAAACAGATCAAGAAGAAGCACACTTAATTCCACACGGTAAGCAACTCACTGTTCAAGTCGGTGACTTGGTGCATAAGGGTCAGAATCTTACGGATGGTGGAGCAGACCCGCATGAAATCTTAGAGATTTTAGGACCATCGGCGGTTCAAGATTACTTGATCGCTGAAATCCAGAAGGTCTATCGCTTACAAGGTGTTACTATCAATGATAAGCACATTGAGGTTATCATATCTCAAATGCTGAAGAAAGTACGTATCACAGATCCAGGAGATTCAGAATTCTTCTGGGGCGAACAAGTGGATCGTTATGAATTCATGACAGCAAACGACGAAATTGATGAGGCAGGTGGTAAGCCTGCTGAAGGGGAGCCAGTTTTACTTGGTATTACCAAAGCATCGATTGAAACAGAGTCGTTTATCTCTGCCGCTTCTTTCCAGGAGACAACACGTGTATTAACGGATGCTTCGACACTTGGAAAGAGTGACGAACTTAAGGGGTTCAAGGAAAACGTCATTATGGGTCATTTGATCCCTGCGGGTACAGGTCTTCCGGCTTACCGAAACTTACGTATCGATACACTTGGAGCGGAAATGGAAAAGCTTTCCTTAGAAGAGGCTTCTGAGCGAATTGAGGGCGTTTCTACACCTGCACCAGAGTTTCCAGGTGAAGGTTCGACCAAGTCGGATGAACCATCTTCTGAAGATGCAGATGTATCTTCTGCGACCAATGAGTCGGGCGATTCGGAAGTATCGGAGGAGGAGACCGGTTAAATTGTTCTTACATTTGCTTTGCGTCTTATGCTTTTAGCAAATGAATCACTTAAAAAATTGCTACAAAAAATCTTGCACGAAGCATCTGAAACGCTACTTTCTGCGTCTTTCTCAAAATTTAGCGACTGAAATACATGCCAACTATTAATCAACTTGTTCGTAATCCTCGTGTTGTGCAAAAAGCACAATCGAAGTCGCGTGCGCTTAAAAACAATCCCTTCCGCCGTGGCGTCTGTGTACAAGTCATGACTCGTACACCAAAGAAGCCTAACTCAGCTATTCGTAAGGTAGCTAAGGTACGATTAACAACAGGCATCGAGGTGATTGCATATATTCCCGATGAAGGGCACAACTTGCAGGAGCACAGTATTGTGTTAGTACGTGGTGGACGTGTGAAGGACTTACCGGGTGTGCGTTATCACATAGTACGTGGCACTTTAGACTGCCAAGGGGTGGAAAAACGCCGTCGTAGTCGCTCCAAATATGGTGTTAAGAAACCTAAATCCTAGAATACTGTATTCTTTTATAGGTTTCTAAGCAATTAACTTTAGCTATTATATTATATGTCACGTCGTCGCCAAGCTGTTAAACGTCCAATTATTCCGGACCCGCGCTACAATAGCACACTAGTCACCACTTTGGTGAATATGATTATGGAGCGCGGAAAACGTACTCTTGCTCAGCGCATAGTATACACTGCTTTCCAGAAGGTAAGCGAGAAGCTAGAAAAGGGTGATCCAGTCGATCTAGTTATGGGTGCTCTTGAAAATGCCCGTCCTAAGCTCGAGGTGAAGAGTCGCCGAGTTGGTGGTGCAACGTACCAAGTTCCGGTTGAAGTCACTTTTGAGCGCCAGCAGAGTTTAGCCTTCCGCTGGATGGTTGCATCTGCGCGTAAGCGTAAGGGTGTACCGATGGCAGAAGCGCTTGCAGATGAAATTGTTGATGCCTATAATAATACAGGCGCAGTTGTTAAGAAGAAAGAAGAGACCCACCGAATGGCGCAAGCAAACCGAGCGTTTGCCCATTTACGATGGTAAGCTTATCTTCTGGCTGAACAAGTATACTTGGTCGGCACCAAACTCCCGTTCTTTTACAGTCAAATCGTTTTATGTCCGCAGTAGCTACAGCATCCGTTAATTCGCCGAAACGTCAGTTCCCATTAGAACATACGCGTAATATTGGTATAGCGGCGCATATTGATGCAGGCAAAACAACGACTACAGAGCGCATCCTCTTCTATGCTGGTGTCGTCCATAAAATGGGCGAAGTCCATGAAGGAAGCGCCGTGACTGACTGGATGGAGCAGGAAAGAGAGCGTGGTATTACCATCACATCTGCTGCAATTTCGTGTAATTGGACCAATGAGCACGGCTTATTTGCAAATCAAGCACATCGAATCAATATTATTGATACTCCTGGTCACGTTGATTTTACAGCCGAGGTAGAGCGCTCTTTACGAGTCTTAGATGGCGCTATTGGTGTTTTTTGTGCGGTTGCCGGAGTGCAACCACAGTCAGAAACTGTTTGGCGGCAAATGACCAAATATCATGTGCCACGAATTGCTTTTGTTAATAAGATGGATCGAACAGGTGCGGATTTTTATGCAGCTGTTCAATCGATGCGTGATCGTCTAGGAGCGAATGCACATCCGATCTTTTTACCAATTGGCGGCGAAGAAGATTTTAGCGGTCTAATCGATCTAGTCGCAATGGAAGCGCTAATTTATGATTCTAGCGATGCAACTGGCATGACAGTCGAAAAAACTCCAGTTCCGGCTGATTACTTGGAGCAGGCAGTCGCTTATCGTGATCAATTAATCGAAGCCTTAGCAGACTTTGATGATGACCTGGCAGAAACATTTATTGAAGGAAAAGATCTATCCAGTGATATGATTCGAAGCGCTATTCGCAAGGCCACTGTATCCATGAATTTTTGTGGTGTGATTCCCGGTTCAGCATTTAAGAATAAGGGGGTACAGGCTGTACTCGAGTCGGTGGTTAATTATCTACCCTGTCCGTTAGACCTACCCCCAATGTCGGGAGAAAATAGCCAGGGGGAGTCAATATCTGTTGCTCCAGATGATAGCGCGAGAGTGGCAGGGCTTGCTTTTAAGTTAATGAATGATTCGTTTGTTGGAAAATTGGTATTTTACCGAATTTATTCCGGAGAACTGCGAAAGGGCTCGGTTTTATTGAATACTCGAACTGGGAAAACTGAGCGCATTTCCCGATTGTTAGTCATGAAGGCGGATATGCGCGAAGATATAGACGTCGCTCATTCAGGCGATATATGTGCTTTAGTCGGTGCTCGTAATGTCGTGACCGGAGATACGCTTTGCACGAAAGGATATGATATACGCCTCGAGCCTCCCACCTTCCCGGAACCAGTTATCTCGATGTCTATTGAGCCAAAGACTTCAGCCGATCAAGATAAGATGGCGACCGGCTTACTACGCCTTTCCGAAGAAGATCCTACGTTTATTGTTACTACTGATGAGGAGACTGGCCAAACTTTAATTGCTGGTATGGGTGAATTACACCTTGAGATCATTCGTGACCGCTTGTTTCGTGAATTTAAAGTAGGTGCTCAAGCGGGGAGACCTCAAATTGCTTACCGTGAAGCCTTTGGTGGCGCTTGCCAAGCAGAGGGTAAGTTTATCCGCCAAACAGGAGGTTCTGGACAGTATGGAGATGTTCGCATTACGATTGATTTACTCGAGCGTGGCCAGGGCGTCGAGATTATCGATAAGACTGTTAACGGTAGCATCCCTAAAGAATTTATTCAGCCTGCGCTAGATGGTATTCGCGAAGCTGCTCGCAATGGTACAATTTGTGGTTACCCGGTAGTCGATTTTAAAGCGACTCTGTGTGGGGGTTCTTTCCACGAGGTCGATTCTTCTGACATGGCATTTAAAATGGCTGGTACATTTGCATTTCGTGAAGCAATGGAAAAAAGCAGTCCTATCGTACTGGAACCGATGATGTCGGTAGAAGTAGAGACACCAGAGCAGTACCAAGGAGATATTATGGGCGATCTTAATCGCCGCCGTGGACAAATTCGTAATGTTGCTAACAAAGAGGCATTTGCTCAAGTTTCAGCGCTAGTTCCACTTGCAGAAATGTTTGGTTACTCGACGATTGTTCGCTCATTGAGTAAGGGTCGCGCCTCCTACAGTATGGAGCCCGAGTGTTTCGAAGAAGTGCCACCAAATATTCTTAAAGCTATCAAAGAAAAAACCTATGGATAGACTACTTTTAGCGGCTCGCTGCATGCAACCATTGAAAACTAGAGAATTTTCTTAAATTTTAATTTAATAACTAAATAACAAAATAACTAAACAATTACATTAAACCTATTATAAATTATTATGAGTGCACCACGTATACGTATTCGCCTTAAAGGCTTTGATTATCGCGTCATAGATCAGTCTGCTATGGACATAGTAGAGACCGCTAAGCGCTCTGGCGCCCGTGTTTCTGGGCCTATTCCAGTTCCAACTCGTATCGAGAAGTTCACCGTAAATCGCTCGGTACATGTCAATAAAAAGTCCATGGAACAATTCGAAGTGCGTACACACAAGCGTTTGATTGATATTATTGAGCCGACCGCAGCAACAGTAGATGAGCTTAAAAAGCTCAATTTACCTGCTGGTGTTGATATTTCTATCAATGTTTAGTTGACGCCCGCTCAAAAAGTCCCTTTTTTCGCCCGCTCGCTATCACTAAAAGCGATTATTCCACATTTTTAACTCCCTAATGCAGGTTTAATTTAAACGGCGCTCACGCACCACCTGCCACTTAGTATCATGAACGTAGCCTTACTCGGTAAAAAGATAGGTATGACACAGGTATTCGACGATTCAAATCGTCTTATTCCTGTTACAGTCATCGAAGCAGGACCTTGTCCGGTCACCCAAGTCAAGTCATTGGATTTAGATGGGTATGACGCAGTTCAAATTGGATACCGTCCACAAAAAGAGCACCGTCTTTCTAAGGCAGCGATTGGTCACTTTAATAAAGCTGGGGTTGAGCCACAGTCCGAGCTTCAAGAGTTTCGCACCAACGGTGAAGGCGAGCTGAACGTTGGCGATGTTCTCACTGTAGAGAAGTTTGAAGCCGGACAAAAAATAGATGTTGTTGGAACTTCGAAAGGCCATGGTTTTCAAGGTGTCGTCAAGCGCTATGGTTTTGCAGGAGGCCCCGCCTCTCACGGTTCTATGTTTCACCGCCGAGGTGGTTCGTACGGAATGTGCCAATGGCCAGGGCATGTTATTAAGGGCAAAAAAATGCCAGGTCACATGGGTGACAAACAACGTACCGTTCAAAATCTTACTATTGTGAAGGTCGTCCCAGAAAAGAACTTAATTCTTATTAAGGGTAGTGTCCCAGGCTCTCGCGGCAGCATGCTGACCGTCCGTACCGCAGTAAAAAACAAGACTGCATAGGCTTTTACACGGAGATATATTAGATGAAACTTAAATTATTCTCAGCGGACGGGACGAAGAGCGAAGACAAAGATTTCGTCTCATTCCCTACATTTGATGATGACAAAGGTGTTGCTGCCTTACGCCAAGTCGTGATTGCGCACCAAGCTAACCGTCGTCAGGGAACAGCCTCTACGAAAACTCGTGCAGAAGTTGCGGGGTCAGGCAAAAAACTCTTCCGCCAAAAGGGTAGTGGTACAGCCCGCCAAGGTACACGCCGCGTCCCGCACCAACGTCATGGTGGTATTGCGCATGGTCCTAAGCCACGTGATTTCTCGCAGAAGATCAATCGTAAGATGAAGAGCCTAGCCTTTCAACGTGCTCTTTTTGAGCGCGCGACAGATGGTGGCATCTGCGTTATTGAATCGATTCAAATTAATGAACCGAAGACTGCATTATTTACTAAAGTGCTAACTTCAGTTTTACCAAAACACGGTAAAGTACTAATTATTGATGATGCTTTCGAAAACAATGCCGCACTCGCTGCGCGTAATATTGATGGCGTATCGATGACAGAAGCAGGCAATCTAAGTACACTAGATGTCGTGCGTTACCGACAAATTCTCGTCAGTGCTAAGGGCATTGAAACTATACTAGCTCGTGCTAACGGAGGCGAATAATTATGATTATTCCTGATAAAATTCTTCGCGAATATCGCGTCACAGAGAAAGCTGCTAATTTAGCCGCTAATTTAAATCAATACACTTTTGAAGTGGCACCCAATGCCAATCGTAAGGAGATAGCTGAGGCTGTCGAAAAACTCTTTAATGTGACTGTAACAAGCGTTAACACGCTAATTAAAAAGCCTAAGGTTAAGATAGACAGGTCGCGCCGCGGCCGTCCAGGCACTAAAGGTGGTCACAAAAAAGCTATCGTCACCCTAAAAGATGGCGATGCTATCGAATTAGTTTAAAATATAGGAGATAATACAAAATGCCACTTAATAGCTCCAGACCTTTGACTCCCGGTCAGCGTTTTCTCACTCGCAATAAGCAAGAGGTGAGTACGAAGAAGCCGGAACGTCGACTTACCAAGGTAAAGCACATTAAAAAAGGTCGTAATTGTTACGGTCGTATCACCTCGCGACGTCGCGGAGGAGGTCACAAGCGTGCATACCGTCTAATTGACTTTCGTCGTGACAAGCTAGATATACCCGCAAAGGTTCAAGCGATTGAGTACGATCCTAATCGTTCTGCTAATTTAGCTTTGCTTGCCTATGCAGATGGAGAAAAACGTTACATTTTAGCACCTCGTGGTGTCAAAGAGGGTGATGTTTTACTAAATGTAGATAAGCGCGTGGAGTTTTCTGCTGGTTATAGTATGCCTTTGTCGGTTATTCCACCAGCAACTAAGGTTCACGCTATTGAATTACATCCAGGGCGTGGTGCACAAATAGCACGCTCAGCTGGCCAGTCTGCTCAATTAGTTTCCATCGACGGCGACCGAGCAACTATTAAACTACCTTCAGGAGAAATACGCTATCTTAATAGCCGGTGCCGAGCAACTATTGGAGAGGTTGGCAATCATGAGCATCAAAATCAGAGCCTTGGTAAAGCTGGTCGCAACCGTTGGTTAGGCCGACGCCCCAGAGTTCGTGGTGTCGCAATGAATCCTGTTGATCACCCTATGGGTGGTGGTGAAGGACGTACCTCAGGTGGTGGTCATCCACAATCTCCTTGGGGTCAATTATCGAAGGGATTCCCGACTCGTAAAAAGTCGAATCCGACAAATTCTCAAATCCTCGTCCGTCGTAATGGACGTCCGATGAAGCGCAAATAATTACTGATTTTAAGTTATGTCACGTTCCGTAAAAAAAGGTTTCTTTGTTGATCCGCACCTAGCTAAAAAGGTCGAAGCAGCACAGTCCAGCAATGATCGTAAACCGATTCAGACCTGGTCGCGCCGTTCGACTATCACTCCTGATTTTGTGGGGCTTAATTTCAGTGTTCACAATGGGCGCAGTTTTTTGCCAGTTTATGTCACTGAAAATATGGTAGGGCACAAGCTAGGTGAATTCTCTCCAACACGTACTTTTAAGTCTCATCAAGCGGGTAATAAATAAGTTAATCTATTTTTACTGCATTTTATAATGTCCTTTGCATCTACATATCGCCCAATAAAGCTATTTTGCCTGCTAGCCCTCAGTGGTGCAGTACTCAGTGGTAGCATTGTTGTCGAGAACGAGCGCCCTAACTTCGTTAAGGAAAGTATATTTAGTCCAAATACCGCTACTGTCGCGTCAGTTGTTCCATCGCTTAATGCCGATATCGTCGTCCTCGACGGTGGGTTGGAGCAAGGACTTCGTCACGGTATGGTATGCTCCATCAATCGCGGATTTCTATCTATCGGCGAACTTATTATCATCGAATCCAGAAGCGACTGTTCGGCAGGGCTAATTTTAGAACTCGCCGAAGATGCGACTATTCAAACGGGTGATATCGCCCGCGTTAAAGTAATTACAACTAGTTGAACTACAATGCAGGTCCAAGCCTATACTAAATATGCTCGTATGTCGCCGGTGAAGGTGCGCGAGATCACGCGTGCCATTCAAGGACGTAACGCAGCTGAAGCAGTTGAAATATTACGCTTTATTCCACGTAAATCTGCACGCCTTGTTAGCAAGACACTTCAGTCAGCGATAGCTAATGCAGAAAACAATAATAATTTATCTTCCGACACGCTGACGATTGAATCAGCAACTGTTGAACAGGGTCCAGCATTCAAGCGCTTTCGCCCAGCAGCTCGTGGCTCGGCGCATCCGTACAAAAAACGTACAAGCAACATCCGAATTGTATTAACTGATCAAGCTTAGACTTTAAATAACTTCTTTATGGGACAAAAAACTCATCCGATTGGCTTCCGCCTCGCAGTAACTCGCGATTGGGACTCCCGCTGGTACGCATCCAAGCAGGATTTTCCAACCTACCTCAAAGAGGATCATACGATCCGTACTTTTCTCGAGAAAAAGTTACGTTATGCCTCAGTGCCGCGTATTTTTATTGAGCGAGCATCTGGGCGAATACGCGTGAAGATTTTCACTGCACGTCCAGGAGTCGTTATTGGTCGCAAGGGTCAGGAACTCGACAAGCTGAAGATGGAGCTCAACAAAAAAGTTGGTAAGGACGTTATGCTTGATATTCAAGAAGTGAAGCGACCAGATTTATCTGCACAGTTAGTGGCAGAGAATGTAGCTTTACAATTAGAGCGCCGCATTGCTTTTCGCCGTGCGATGAAGCGCGCAGTGCAAACTACCATGGCAATGGGCGCTGATGGGATTCGTATTCAATGTGGCGGTCGACTTGGTGGTGCTGATATCGCACGCACCGAGCAGCAACGTATGGGTAAGGTTCCACTACAAACACTACGGGCGCAAATCAACTATGGGTTTAGCGAAGCGAGCACTGTCTATGGTATCATCGGGGTGAAGTGCTGGATATGCCTACCGGATGAAGAAGAAATTTAACCTAATTTATTGTAACACTTAATACTAGCGATCCATGGCATTACTCCCATCACGCACTAAATACCGCAAGGTTCACAAGGGCCGTATTTACGGAACTGCACAAAAAGGCAACACTTTGTCTTTTGGTGACTTCGGTATTCAATCTCTTTCTCGTGGGCGCATGACTTCCCAGCAAATTGAAGCAGCTCGTGTGGCAATGACACGTAGCCTCAAGCGAAAAGGTAAAGTTTGGATCCGTGTTTTCCCTCACAAGCCAGTCACAAAAAAGCCAGCGGAAACTCGTATGGGTAAAGGTAAAGGTGGAGTGGAAAGATGGGTTGCAGTTATTAAGCCCGGCACAATGCTCTTTGAGATTGCCGGTTGTTCAGTCACTGCAGCACGTGAAGCATTGCGCCTTGCTGATACAAAGCTCCCATTTCGTTGTCGATTTGTATCCCGTGACGAAAATTAGTACCCTATAACAGAAATTTATTAAGCAATTTAATTATGAATACAAAAGACATACGCGAAATGTCAGAAGCTGAAATAGAAAAAAAGCTGCGTGAAACCCGTGACTCACAAGTTACGCTGCGCATGAAAAAGCAGACCGGTCAGGTGGAACACCCGCACGAATTCACTCAATTACGCCGTGATATCGCGCGTCTTGAAACTATACTTACAGAGAAGAAATTGGCTGGCGCCAATTCCTAATCACAAGCCATTAATTTGATATGTCAGAAGCTACACCCAATACTCGTAACTCTCGAAAGTCATTGATTGGTGAAGTCACCAGTTCATCTGGTGATAAGACAATTAAAGTTACTTACTTTTATAAAACACCGCACCCACTCTACCGCAAAGAGATTAAGCGAAAGACTGTGGTCCACGCTCACGATGCAGAAAATGAATGCGGCATCGGCGATAAGGTTGAAATCATGGAGACGCGCCCTTTGAGCAAGCTGAAGCGCTGGCGTGTGACCCGCGTAATAGAACGCGCACCCAAGATTGGTGGAGATGCTGCTTAATTTACAAACAAATTGTTATAAAATTTAATACCCAAACGGAGAATTTAAGTCATGATTCAAATGAATAGCCGCGTTTTTATAGCGGACAACACCGGTGCTAAATCTGCCGAAATGATCCGCCGCCTAGGACAGAATAAGAAGACTGCTTCTGTTGGTGATGTGATTGTATGCAATGTTAAGGAAGCCTCGACGGATTCATCTGTAAAAAAAGGTGAGGTAGTTAAGGCTGTGGTTGTGCGCACTGTAGCACCTATTCGCCGGGGCGACGGAAGTTACCTGCGTTTTGACAACAATGCTGCAGTCATTATTAATACGGACGGAAATCCGAAGGGAACACGAATATTTGGTCCAGTAGCTAGGGAGCTGCGTGCCAAGTATATGAAGATTATTTCACTAGCACCCGAGGTATTATAGTTATGGCAAAAGTAATTAAACGCGAACAAGAAGTAGTCGTCATTAGTGGCGCTCACCGTGGTAAGCGAGGTAAAGTACTCGAAGTTAAGGCGGGTGAAAAAATTCTCGTTGAGGGGGTCAACTTAGTTACTAAGTATGAGCGTAAGACTCAGGATAACCCGGATGGCGGGTCTGTGGAAAAAGAGGCTCCCTTACACTACTCAAATGTTATGCTTGCTGAAAAGTATGACGCCAAAAAGAAATAATTTACGAAACACTACTATAGTTATTCTACTAATAATTTTAAAATAATCAAAAACTCCAAACCGCATCCCGGGTCGGTAATCCGGCTGTATTAAAATGGAACAAGCACTCCTACAGAAACATTACAACGACACAGTCGTTCCCGCACTTAAAGAGAAGTTCGGTTATACGAACGGGCACATTGTACCTACGGTTAATAAGATCGTGATCAATTCAGGATTTAGCGCAACCGCAGATAAAAATCATGCGACTTATGTGAACGATGAAATCACAAAGATTTCTGGTCAGCGTCCGATAATTACAAAAGCCAAATTAAGTATTTCGAATTTTAAATTAAGGGAAGGTCAACCAATTGGTTGTAAAGTTACATTACGTGGACGCAGTATGTATGATTTCATGTTGCGATTGATAAATGTTGCACTGCCTTGCATACGTGACTTTCGCGGTGTCCCTGTGAAGTTTGATGGTCAAGGTAACTACACCCTAGGAATTTCTGACCACACTATATTTCCGGAAGTCAGCGCTGAAGGTAATTCGGCTACAATTGGTATGGATATATCATTTACTACTTCCGCAAATTCTGATGAAGAAGGCCGTGAACTGCTCCGTTTATTTGGCATGCCCTTCCGGAAATCTTCTTCAGAAGTTGCAGCCGAAGAAGCTGCCGCTAAAGAAGCAGAAACTGCTGACGCTTAATTTTAATACTTTTTATATCATGGCTAAAATATCCGCAATTCACCGCAACAAAAAGCGCGAGCGCCTAATCGCTAAGTTCGCAAAAAAGCGAACAGAACTAAAGGCAATCTTGGCGAACCCTGATACCTCTGATGAAGAGTTTTACAAGGCGCAGTCGAAATTATCCAAGCTACCTAAAAATAGTAGCCCGATTCGAGCGCGTAATCGTTGCTCAGTTACAGGGCGCCCCCGTGCTTTCATCCGTAAATTCGGTCTTTCTCGTATCACATTTCGCGAGCTTGCCTCTCAAGGTAAGATACCTGGTGTGACAAAATCCTCTTGGTAATTTTAACAGTTACCGATTAGCTAAATTCATCTGAAAACCCAGCAGTAACTACTATGGCAGTTCACGATACCATCGGTGATTTCCTCACCATTATTCGCAACGCAAGCGCAGCGCACAAATCTTCAACGATTACGCCGCATTCAAAGATGCGTGTAGCACTATTAAAAATCCTAAAGAATGAGGGCTATATTGCTGGATATTCTGAGGGACAAAACGATAAGGGCTTTAAGACGCTCGAGATACACATGAAATATGTTGGGAACACACCGGCTATTACAGGTATACAGCGTCACAGTACGCCAGGAAGACGTCTGTACTACGGCGCTCGCGAAATTCCTCGAGTACTTGGTGGTCTTGGTGTTGCAATTCTCACTACTTCCAAAGGCGTCATGCGCGCTCGCGATGCCCGTGAAAACGGTGTTGGCGGCGAGTTAGTATGCAAAGTTTGGTAATTGAAAGGTAATTAATATGAGCAGAATTGGTAAACTTCCTATTCCCGTCCTCGATACCGCTAAGGTTGAAATCGATGGACAAACTGTACGTATTGAGGGACCTAAGGGTAAACTCGAAAAGACTTTCGATCGCTCAGTAAAAATTGAGTTAAGCGATAACGAAGTGCGTATTTCTCCAGCTGATAAGTCCCGCCATGCTCGTGCAATGTATGGTACAGCCCGCTCCATTGTTAACAACATGGTTAATGGCGTTGTTAATGGATATAAAAAAGACCTTATGCTTAAAGGAGTTGGTTTCCGCTGTGCCCTTAAGGGTAAGGTGCTGGATTTAGCGTTGGGTTACTCGCATCCTTGTTTACTAGACATACCTGAGGGAATTACTATAACAGTTAAAGAAAACACGAAAATCAGTGTGGAGGGAGCCGACAAGCAAGTAGTCGGCGAAGTCACCGCTTCGATCTTTGCATTTTATCCTGCCGAGCCGTATAAAGGCAAGGGAGTCCACATCATTGGCAAGTACGTTCGTCGCAAGGAAGGCAAGAAGTCCGCTTAACCTTTAGGAGGGTCACATATATGAAACTCGACAAGAAAAAATCTCTATTACAGAAGCGTCGCTGGCGCATTCGCAAAAAAGTTAATGGTACTGCTGCGCGTCCGCGTCTAGCCGTTCACTTTTCTAACAAACACATTTATGCCCAATGCATTGATGATATTCAAGGGCATACACTAGCTTCTGTATCATCGGTTGCTAAGGGCTCTGAAGCTAAGGCCAATAGTGAGGGAGCTGCCGTACTTGGCAAGACCATCGCAGAAAAAGCTGTAGCTGCTGGCATCGAAACTGTTGTATTCGATCGTGCCGGACGCCGTTACCACGGCTGTGTCAAAACATTCGCAGAAGCAGCTCGCGAGGGCGGGCTTAAGTTTTAAGGATTTAGCATATGAGTAAACAGAAAAAATCTTTCTCTCCAAAAAGTGAGCCTGAAGAGGCGCCCGAATTCTCTGAAAAGGTAGTTCACATCAACCGTTGCGCTAAAGTCGTCAAGGGTGGCCGTCGCTTCAGTTTTGCAGCACTTGTTGTGGTTGGTAATCAAAAAGGTGAAGTTGGCGTTGGTTACGGCAAAGCCAAAGAGGTACCTGAATGTATTCGTAAGGGCACTGAACAAGCGAAGAAGAATTTAGTTAAAATAAATCTGCGAGGGGACACTATCCCTCATGCAGTCCGAGGCTTATCCGATGGTGGCGAAGTGCTACTTCGTCCGGCAACCGATGGTACTGGGGTAATTGCTGGCGGTGGAGTTCGCGCCGTACTAGAAGCGGTTGGCATACACAATGTATTATCAAAATCGCTTGGCTCTAATAATCACCTTGCGATGGTCAATGCGACGATGGCTGCTCTTCAGCAGCTACGATCTAATGAAGAAATCAAAAAGCTTCGCTTTGGTGACAAGGTAACTGCTCAAGCATAGGAAATTAAAATCATGAATCTAGACAAAATCCCAACAATTAAAGGCGCCACTCATGCGACTAAACGTCTTGGTCGCGGAGAAGGTAGTGGGCATGGTAAAACCTCAGGTAAGGGGCACAAGGGCCAAAAAGCTCGTTCCGGAGGAGGTATTCGCATTGGTTTCGAAGGTGGACAAATGCCGCTGTATCGTAAACTACCACGTCGCGGTTTTAACAATTTTAATTTTCGCACTAGTTTTCAGACAGTCAATGTCGGTGAACTTAGCAAGCTCGACGGTGCCGAAGTGGATCGTGATTCACTTGTTAAAGCAGGTTTAATTCGCGACAACGACGAAGGTGTCAAACTGCTTGGCGACGGTGAGGTTAAGCAAGCATTTACTGTGACAGTGAACAAGGCTTCGGCTACCGCAATAAGCAAGATTGAAGCTGCTGGAGGCCAAGTAACTATTGCTAAGATAGCAGAGCAGGTAACAGAACCTGCTGAACAAGAAGCGTAATTTTTTTACATATTTTAGTTAGCTAGCAGTTCTTTTGAAACTTCCAAATAAAGCCGATTATTTTAATGCGCTAACGATTTCTTAATCATGCTCTCTGCATTTACTAATTCACTCAAGATACCAGAACTACGACAACGTATTTTCTTTACGCTGGCGTTGCTCTTTATTGCCCGTGTAGGTGCTAATATACCATTACCCGGTATGAATATTGGTCCTATTCGAGATTTCTTTGCGGATCAGGCTACTGTCGGGGGTGGTTTAGTTGGTTTTTATAACATGTTTACAGGTGGCGCTCTTCTCAACGGTGCGCTATTTGCTCTAGGCATTATGCCGTACATTTCTGCATCCATTATTATGCAGTTAATGGGCGCAGTTTTCCCAGGGCTTGCGCGGTTACAACAAGAAGGTGATGTAGGTCGGCAGAAGATTAACCAGTATACACGTTATTTGACTTTGGTAATATGCTTAATCCAAGGACTTTTATTACTAGTGGCGCTGAGCACAAACCCGGGCAGTATAATCGGTCAGGGCTTTAGTCCAGCGGAGTACGGCCAAGTTGTGATTGCTAGCAAAGCTCAATTCTTAATTACTGGTACTCTCTTCTTAACCGCAGGCTCTATGATTATGGTCTGGTTAGGAGAACAAATTACTGAAAAAGGTATCGGTAACGGAATCTCGCTTTTGATTACTGTAAGTATTATATCTGGGTTGCCAGGAGCAGTTGCTGCGACATATCAGATGTTTAACGCGCCAGTTGGTACAGAGGGACGTCTCGGGTTGCCTCAAGGCGTTATAATGCTTGCATTACTTTTTGTTGTGACTGCTGGTCTAGTTGCGATTACACAAGCGCAGCGCAAGGTTCCAGTTCAATACGCAAAGCGTGTTGTTGGGCGCAAGGTATATGGTGGGCAGAGCTCATTTCTGCCCCTAAAAGTCAATTATGCAGGGGTGATGCCTGTGATTTTTGCGAGTGCAATTATAATGTTTCCGACGCAGATATTGAGCTATTTAGGCTCCGCTACAGGAATGCGTTTTTTTAATGATTTTGCGGATTCTTTAGGCAGAGGACAATTTGCCTACTACGCGGTCTTTGGTTCATTGATATTTATATTTAGTTATTTCTGGGTTTCACTTATGTTTAAACCTGTTCAAATAGCAGATGATTTAAAGAAAAACGGTGGCTACATACCAGGTGTGCGCCCAGGAGATCCGACTGCAAAGTTTCTGGATCATGTTATGACGCGCCTGACACTAGCGGGTGCTCTATCGCTTACCTTGATTGCGCTATTTCCAGATATCTTATTATTTTCATACAATGTGCCATTCTCTGTCGCCATTTTCTTCGGGGGAACTGGAATGTTAATTACTGTTGGTGTATTGCTCGATACGATGCGTCAGATCGAGACCTTTCTTTTGCAACGCCATTATGATGGATTCCTCAAAAAGGGTAAAATACGCGGCCGTTCTGCTGCGCGTAACAAGCAACTTGTTGATGCTGCTGGCTTGCAGGATTTTTGGACAGCTTGGCGACCACTACTCATTCTCGCGATTATCCTTTTCTCGCTTGGTATTATTTCCTGGTTTATCAATTTAGGTTAATTTATTACGGCTACTTAATATGTCGCAGCAAACGACAGCTTCTTTTATCGAGCTTTCTTTGCTAAATATGTTCTTTGAATAGCATTCAATCTTTCGCTAACTGATGAAAATGATTCGTTCAGACGAAGAAATACAATCCATTCGCGATGCGTGTATTATTGCTGCGACTGTGTTAGAGCAACTCGCTAATTCTGTACAAGAGGGAATGACCACTTATGACCTCGATCAAATCGGGCGGCAGGCGATTAAAGGCCTTGGGGCAGAGAGTGCCTGTTACAACTATCGTAACGGCAATCATATCTTCCCAGCGTATACTTGTATTTCCGTGAACGAAGAAATAGTTCATGGTATTGGCACTCTGCACCGAGTTATCCGAGCTGGTGATGTAGTTTCGATTGATGTGGTAATTCGCTATCGTGGCTACATAGGTGACAATGCACGTACTGTATTAATTGCGCCTGTAGCCGACGAAAATCAACGATTGGTTGAAGTAACCGAGCAATCCTTAGCCTATGCAATAAGTTTTGCTCGTGCAGGCAACCGTGTGGGAGACATATCCAACGCGGTTGAACGCTTCGTTAAGCGCCATAATTTTGGTATTGTTCGAGACTTTGTAGGTCACGGAGTAGGTGCCACCATGCATGAAGCACCACAAATTCCTAATTTTGGTCGTCGTGGTAGTGGTGCCCTATTGAAGCCAGGTATGACGCTAGCAATCGAACCCATGATTAACCTTGGGACACCAGAAATTAAGATGCTCGATGATGGGTGGACAGCGGTTACAGCGGATCGTAAGAACTCCGCACATTTTGAACATACCGTGCTTGTGACCGACGAAGACCCAGAAATTTTAACAATTCCGAAAAAATAACTTTCCAAATCATTTTAAACTGCTACTTTCCTCACCTTTTCCCCGCTTTCTAGCGGTTTAACACAATATTTATTATGCCACGTATCCTAGGAGTCGACATCCCTGCTAATAAGAAGCTCGTATTTGCACTTCGCTATATCTACGGCATTGGTCCGACACGAGCACAAGCTATTGTCGCCAAAGCTGGTTTTGATGCAGATCGCCGTGCAGGTGATCTGAGTGAAGAAGAGCTCAATCAACTCGCCACTATCGTTGCAGAGAAACAATATATTGTTGAAGGAGACCTGCGCCGCGAGGTGACTGCAAATCTTAAGCGATTATCTGCGATTCGCAGTTGGCGTGGAATTCGTCACCAGCGCGGTTTGCCGGTTCGTGGACAACGCACTAAAACAAATGCCCGTACACGTAAGGGCGCTGTCAAACCTATCCGTAAATAAGTACTGGTTGGCTAAATTGAGGATTTTTACATGAGTGAAGATAAAGAAAACGAAACTGAAGAAGAAAAGGTAGCTGTAGCTACCGAAACTGCTGATCCTATCCAATCAGATGAGGCTGCCGCAGTAGCTGAATCTCCTGAAGCAGGTGAGGAGAAATCTGCCAAAAAGGAAGAAACTGCGGAGGATTTACTCAAGAGTGACCTGGAAGGTGTTAAAATTCGTCGTGCCAAGGGCAGTAAGAACATAACTGCTGGAGTAGTGAATGTTCTAGCTACTTTCAATAATACCAAGGTTACTTTTACAGATGCTCGCGGTAATGTTATTTCTTGGTCAAGTGCGGGTAAATGTAATTTTCGTGGATCACGTAAATCGACTGCATATGCAGCGCAAGTGGTCACTCAAGATGCAGGCCGTGTAGCTATGTCTCATGGCATGAAAGAAGTTGTGGTTAAGCTCAAAGGTCCTGGCATGGGTCGAGACTCAGCTGTTCGTGCACTCCAATCTTTGGGTATGATTGTTACTGATATTATTGATGTAACACCGGTTCCGCATAACGGATGCCGTGCCCCTAAACGCCGTCGTGTCTAATTGTGACTCTGCCACATAGACACACTTAACTAGTTAGCAGATAACCGAATAAACACTATGGCCCGTTACACAGGACCGACCACTCGTATTAACCGCCGTTTTGGCACAGCAATCTTTGCGCCTACCAAGGCCTTTGAGCGTAAGCCACATCCACCAGGACAGCATGGTCCTCGCTTACGCCGTAAGCTCAGTGATTATGCCATAGGTCTAAATGAAAAGCAGAAGCTTCGTTTCATGTATGGCATGACCGAGAAGCAGTTTCGCTTAACTTTTGAAAAAGCGAAGAATCAGCGGGGTGTGACTGGTGAAATATTTTTACAAATGCTCGAAAGTCGCCTCGATAGTGTGATTTATCGACTCGGCTTTGCTAAGTCTCGTTCAGCAGCGCGTCAGTTTGTTGGCCATGGGCACATTTGTGTGAATGGCAAGAAGACTGATATCGCTAGTTTCATCGTTAAAGAAGGTGATGAAGTTGAGGTTCGTGAGCGCACTTCATCCCGCCAATTAGCGACTCGCAGCATGGAAGAGAGTCAAGCGCGCACCGTACCGGAGTGGTTAACTCTTAATTCAGACGCATTAAAAGCGACTATTAATCGTTTACCGAATACAGAAGAAACCGAGGCAACAATTAATGTACAGTTAATTGTTGAGTACTACAGTCGATAATTATCTTACTTTTTTAACTAATGATATTCACAATGGATATCGATATCTTTTCAACACCAACACTAATTCTATTATGCCAAAGCGCCTAGGAAAATTCGAACTACCAAATCGATTGGTTAAAACCGAAGAAACGTCCACCGAGACCTTCGCTATCTTCAATGCGGAGCCATTTGAAACTGGCTACGGTCACACTATTGGAAATTCTCTTCGTCGAGTCCTTCTCAGTTCAATCGAGGGGGCAGCCATCACGTCTATTAAGATTGAGGGAGTGCAACATGAGTTCCAGAGTATTGATGGTATCGTCGAAGACGTTACCGATATAGTACTTAATTTAAAAAAGGTCTTATTTGTTGCGGAAGCTCGCGATGCTAAAACCCTAATGATTGATATCGAGCGAGACGGTCCGGTAACGGCAGCAGATATTCAAGAAGAAACTGGCATTAAGGTTATTAATCCAGACCAGATTATATGCACCTTAGACAAAAAGCAGCGCTTTCTTGCGGAGCTTGAAGTTCGAGTAGGTCGCGGTTATTGCCCGGGTGATGATAATAAAAAACCAGATCAAGCAATCGGGGTGATCGCTATCGATTCACTTTTTAGCCCAGTTAAGTTAGTAAAGTATACTGTGGAAAATACTCGGGTTGGACAGGAAATGGACTATGATAAGTTAATTCTGGAAGTAACTACAGATGGTCGCATCACTCCGGATGATGCTCTCAAGCAGAGTGCGGCTATTTTTAAGCATCATTTAGAAGTTTTTGATGAAGTGTCCAAAGAGGATATTGAGTTCGAAAGCGAGACTAAGGAAATTAGTGAAGAGCAAAATCGCTTACGCAAGCTACTAAATATGAGCGTTAATGAAATTGAACTTTCTGTGCGTGCGGCGAATTGCTTAAATAATGCAAACATCACTACAGTTGGTGAGCTCGCAATGAAGTCTGAACAAGAAATGCTCAAGTATCGTAACTTCGGTAAGAAATCACTAAACGAGATTAAAGATAAGCTTGAACAGCTAGGACTATCTCTAGGAATGAAGATCGATGAGCGACTTCTCGACAATGGTGCGGAAATTTAATCAGCATCCCATAATTTATATAAATATTTAGACCATGCGTCACAGCAAACGAAGACACGTACTAGGGGTCACCGGACCGCATCGATCCGCCATGATGGGCAACCTTGCGGTTGCACTGATCAGCCATGGTAGAATTGAAACCACTCTAGCTAAGGCTAAAGCGTTAAGACCGTTCATTGAGAAGCTAATAACACTAGCTAAAAAAGCTGAAAAAGCTAATGACGCTGCTCGTAAACTGCACTTTCGTCGTTTGGCAATTGCCCGTGTTCGTGACAAAAAGGCGGTAGCTGTACTCTTTGATGAGCGTGTCACTGAGTTTACAGAAAGAGCGGGTGGTTATACTCGTATCTACAAGCTAGGTCAGCGAGTTGGAGATGCAGCTGAGATGGGATTAATTGAGTTAATTGACGGTAACGACGAAGGCTATGATAAGCCTAAAAAGAAACCCGCTAAGAAAAAGGCTACAAAGAAAGTTGCCAAAAAGACTGAAGAACAGGAGCTGAAAGAATCTACACCTATTAAAGATGCAGTTACCGAAGAAGCCCCAAAAGATGAAGCTGCCGAAGATGTGGAGACACCTGTTGAAGAAAAACCTGTGGAAGAAACATCTTCTGAAGAGAAATAATTTTTAGATTCTTAGGAATCCTTTAGCGCCTGGAGTTAGCTCTAGGCGCTTTTTTATGGGATTATATGCTGAAATTTAATTAAAAGATGCGATCAATTGAGTTGGTATAAGCATTCGAAAAAGATCGAAATCTTTTAAAAGCTGGTAAAGATCTCAGTTTGTATGTCGCGCGTTTATCTTTCTCCTCCAGATATAAGCCCTAAAGATCACAATGCTTTGGATGCAGTGCTTTCGTCCAACTGGGTAGCGCCAGTTGGTCCAGATTTAGCTGCTTTTGAGGAGGCACTCGGGGAGCGATTGAAGCGAGATTATGCTGTAGCGCTAAATTCTGGAACAGCTGCACTACACCTAGCTTTGCAAGCGCTAGAAATCGGTCCGGGCGATACAGTTATTTGTCCATCACTTACTTTTGCGGCTAGTGCAAATCCAATATGTTACTGTGGAGCGCAACCAGTATTTGTTGATAGTGAGTCGCAAACTTGGAATATGGATCCCGCTCTATTAGAGCAGGCATTGATCGAGCAATCTAGTATTAAGGCAGTTATTGTCGTGCACTTGTATGGTCAGTGCGCACAGATGGATGCGATAGTTGAATTGTGCGATAAATATAAAGTAGCATTAATAGAGGATGCTGCAGAAGCTCTTGGTGCTACCTATCAAAGTCAGCCAGCTGGATCGTTTGGTGATTTATCATTTTTATCTTTTAATGGTAACAAGATTATTACTACCTCTGGTGGCGGAATGCTCCTCTCTAATAATGCTGATTGGATCGAACGTGCGCGATACTTAGCCACTCAAGCGCGTGAACCAGTCTTACATTATGAGCATAAGGAAGTTGGTTTTAACTACCGACTAAGTAATGTATTGGCTGCATTAGGGAAGAGCCAACTCGGAGATTTAGACAGTCGAATCGAAAAACGTAAGGCTCACTTTGAAGCTTATAAAACAGAGCTTTCTGCTCTCCCTGGAGTTAGTTTTATGCCAATTGCGCCAACAGGAGAGCCGAATTATTGGTTAACCTGCTTAACTTCAGCCCAGGTAGATCGTACCGTAATTTTGGAGGCATTAGAAGCGCAGTCAATTGAGGCAAGGCCTTTATGGAAACCGATGCATTTACAACCTGTTTTCTCGGACTGCTTTTGCTACGGTGGATCTGTTGCAGAGGAACTCTTTGAACAAGGCATTTGTTTACCGAGCGGATCGTCGCTTAGTAGCAAAGATCGTGGGCGTGTAATCGCTGCAGTACGTGCTTGCTTTGCTCTCTAAATGTAAATCGCACATTACTATAAACTCCATGACTCGCTATCTTAATTTACATATACTAGGGTTATTGGTAACTTATGCCATTTTAGGCTCAGGATCTTACTGGTTAGCATACGAGTTACGATTTGATTTTAATGTTACTGAGCAGTATGAACTAGTCCGCGTGCAGACGCTTTGGTGGGTACTTATTCTCAAACTCATGTTACTCGTAGCTTTTGGGCAGTTGGAATGTGTACTCGCTTACTTTCGCTTGCCTGATGCCTTAAGGATTCTTTCTGCTTTGGTAATTCCCGCGATTATACTAATTTCTATGTGGTATATATATGCTGGTAAGGGCGTTCCACCTCGTTCAGTCATTCTTTCTGATTTTCAAATGAGCTTTCTTGGGCTGACTGCTCTTCGTATTTTATTTAGAATCAAGTCTAGTCATAGCTTGACCGATTGGATGGCCCCTAAGCAGACAAAAAATGTACTGATTGTTGGTGCTGGAGAGGTCGGTGCTGGCTTGTGCTCGGAGTTTATGTCGAAAGCTCGTCTTGGGATGCAGGTAGTAGCATTTGTTGATGATGACCCTCAAAAGATAGGGCGCTATGTACATGGTGTTCTTGTTGCTGCTCCAGTGAATGAATTGAGTTCTGTAGCACAAAGCTATGACGCAAACAAGGTAGTCATTGCTTTTCCATCTGCTTCTATCAAGCGTGCACGTGAAGTTACCGAATTAGCGCAGCGCGCAGGGTTATCAGTAGAGACTGTACCAGCGCTTTCGGATCTAGTTAGCGGCCGAGCAGAGATTACACAATTACGCCCGATACAATTAGAAGATTTATTGGGCCGCACGGCAGTGGATTTAAACTCAAGTGATATTGAATCGATGCTATCTACCAAGCGTGTTCTTATTACTGGCGCAGGTGGTAGTATTGGCTGTGAACTCACCAAGCAAATTCTTTCTTATGCTCCAGGCAGTCTACTGTGTATCGACCAAGCAGAGATGGCGATATTCAACCTTCAGCAAGAGATTATTGATGGTTGTGCAGCTACTACCGATGTTCAAACTAAGGTTTTAGATGTTGGAGATGCGGAGAGCTTACGAGCCATTTTTAAAAGCTTTAAGCCAGAGGTAGTTTTTCATGCGGCAGCGCACAAGCATGTGAACCTAATGGAAGGGCAACCGGCTGAAGCACTTAAAAATAATTTCATAGCGACCGCACAACTAGCATCCATTGCTAGTGCTTCCGATGTCGAGCGCTTCATTTTAATTTCTACAGATAAGGCGATTAATCCAACGAGCGCTATGGGAGCCAGTAAGCGCCTTGCTGAAATGGCAATTCAAGAGCAACAAATTGTAGATGGTAACAAAACGCAGTTTATGGCAGTGCGATTTGGTAACGTACTTGGATCTTCTGGTAGCGTGATTCCAATCTTCCGTAGACAGATTCAATTAGGTGGTCCTGTAACAGTCACTGATCCAGAGGTAACCCGATTCTTTATGACCGTAAAAGAGTCGGTTGGCTTGGTATTACAAAGTGCGACTCAAGGCTCTGGAGGAGAAATTTTTGTACTCGATATGGGTGAGTCGCTCAAGATTGTTGATATTGCCCGTCAAATGATCGCACTAAGCGGTCTCAAGGAGGGGCATGATATTGATATTGAGTTTATTGGACTTCGTGCTGGTGAAAAAGTTTATGAAGAAGTGCAGCATTTAAGTGAAGTGCTACAAACGACCTCGCACCCTAGAATTAGGCGCTTCATTGGTTCGCCCCCAAAAGAAACTTTTATTCAAGAGTTACTCGATGAGCTGAGACCTTTATTCGAAAGTAATAATTCTGAAGAAATTAAACGCAGAATTCAGAAATGGATTCCTGAATACCAACCAGCACTGGTTGATTCTAATTCTAAATAGTGAATATAGATAAATTATATTAATCCTCAGAGGAGTCTTTTGGATCGAAAGCGTCACGCAGGCCATCGCCCAAGAAATTTAGGGCAAAAAGAGTTAGCGAAAAGACGAGCGCAGGAAAGATTAATAACCATGGGAAAACATCAATTTTTCGGGCGCCTTCATTAATAAGAGTGCCCCAGGAGCTCATCGGTGGTTGTACTCCTAAGCCCAAGAAACTAAGTACCGATTCGATTAGAATTACCGATGGGATCGTCAGGGTCGTATAAATAATAACAGGGCCTATCAGATTAGGAAGTAGATGNTGGGTTAGGATGCGTAAGTGGCTACTTCCTGCGATTTTTGCGGCTTCAAGATAGGCCTGCTTACAAAGTACTTTTGTTTGGGCACGCACGATGCGTGCCATCGTTAGCCACTCGACTAGACCGATAGCCATAAANATTAGGAAGATACTTTTTTTATCGAAGGTAACTGTCAGAATTATAACAATCATTGTAAATGGTAGAGCATATACCGCATCCACAAAGCGCATGAGTACTGAATCGGTACGCCCACCAGTAGTTCCTGCGATAAGGCCATAGCTTACGCCGATTACTAGAGCAACGACACTCGCAGCAAATCCAACTCCAATCGATATTCGTCCTCCTATAAGAACGCGCACAAGAAGATCTCTTCCGAGTTCATCAGTGCCAAACCAGTGCTCTACGCAAGGGTGGTGCGCCCCGCTAATTAAGTCCTGTTGCTCGTAGCTATAAGGGCTAAAAATTGGCCCTATCCAGCAAAGTAGAGTAATTAAAAAAAAGACAATAGCAGCTATGCAAGCTGTACGGTTGCCCNTTAGACTCCTCCATACGCTGCTTTCTTGGTTTTTTGCTGTAGTCAAAACTTCTTGATTTGTCCTTCGTCTAATCATTGCGCGTGCGTGGTTGCATCCACATCTGAATAAGGTCGACGATTAAATTAAATAGAATGATCAGCACTGCGTAAAACAGCACAGTGCCCATTACCATTGTGTAGTCACGATTGAGAGCAGCATTTACAAAGAAGGGTCCTAGCCCTGGTATAAAAAATATGGTTTCCACAACAAAGGAGCCGCTAATAAGTCCTGCTGCAGTAGGTCCTATATATGATAATACTGGTAGCAGAGCTGTGCGAAGAGCATGACGCACAATTATTAACCAACTTGTTATGCCCTTAGCTCGGGCGGTGCGTATATAGTCCTGCTGGAGTACATCGAGCATGCCACCTCGTGAGAGCCGTGCAATATACGCGACATACAATAAGCTTAAGCTAAGTACCGGTAGAACTCGGTCACTGGCACTGACCCAACCTATGGGATTGAACCATCCAAGTTGTAAGCTGAAAACTAGAATTAAAATCGGAGCAATGACAAATGAGGGAAGGCAGATACCAACAGTGGCAATGCCCATGAGAATATTCTCGGTACTGTTTTTATGTCGAAGCGCTGCTATGGATCCTATCGGAATCCCAATTATTAATGCTAGTAGTAATGCCCAGAGACCAAGCTCGAGGGAAACAGGAAAGGACTGTGCAATGATCTCTTGGACATCCCATCCTGCATATTTATAAGAAGGTCCAAGGTCACCGCGTAGGATATTTCCTATGAATTGAAAGTATTGAATGTGGAGTGGTTTATCGAGTCCATAGTGTGCTTCGATTTGGGCTTTAATTTCTGGGGTTACTGGTTTCTCATCATCAAAAGGACCACCGGGTGCTAATCGAAGTAGTACAAATGTAGCAGTTGCCACGAGCCATAGCGTTGGTAATGCCTGTAATAGACGTCTAGCAATGAACGTAATCATTTCAAATCTAGGGCTTGGTAGGGATGTGTATCTAGAAGACTTGGATACCAACCAGTCACGCTAGGATCAATTAGNCGGCTAGTCACATAAAAGTAGATAGGAATGACTGGCATCTGATTAATTAGAATGTTTTCAGCTTCTTCAAATAGCTTGTGCCTGACCTTAGTATCTTGAGTGCGAGCAGCCTGCTCAATTAAATGATCGTATCTTGGGTGACTCCAATTTGTGTGATTATTACCATTATCTGTTACGCCAAGGCTCAAGAAGGTATTAGGATCATTATAGTCGCCAAACCATGCGGCGCGCAGAATGTCAAAATCACCTGACTCACGAGTCGATAGATAGGCTTTCCATTCTTGGTTGTATAATTCAATCTCAATTCCTAGCTGCGTCTTCCACATTTGCTGGATGGCGACCGCGATGGTGCGATGTGATTGGCTTGTATTGTAGAGAAGCTCAAAACTCGGAAAGCCTTCACCGTTTGGATATCCAGCTTCTGAGAGTAGTTGCCTAGCGAGTTCTGGGTCGTAATCAAATTGGCGCGTAGCGCTGTAGCCACCAGTATTTGGAGGGGTAAAGTGATAGGCTGGGCTTTGGCCAGCACGCAGAATGTGTTTGGTTATTTGTTCCCGATCAATCGCATATGCGAGCGCCTTTCGTACTAGTGGATTATCGAGGGGTGGACGCGCAGTATTGAGCATATAGTAATAGACACCTAATGCTGTATCTAAGTGTAAGCTCTCTGGATAATTGTTACGATACCAGTCGATACGGTGCACAGGTACTGTGCTTGTTAGGTGGAGTTGTCCTGCTCGAAAAGCGCGTTCTTCAGTCTCCGATTCGATGGGTAGAAAATGCATACCGTTTAGTTTCACTAAATCTGCCTTACGATAGTGTAAGTTACGCGTGACATAAATTTGGCTATTCAATCGCCACTCTCGTAGCTGATAAGGTCCGTTTCCTACAAAATTTCCAGCTTTGGTCCATTTTGAAATACGGCTCGTCATAGAACCAAATTTCAATATGGTTGGTGGATGTACTGGCCACCAAGTATTGTGGGTCATAAGACTGAGCAAATAAGGAGTCGGTGATTCGAGCTCGATCACCAGCGTGGATGCGTCGGGTGCAGATAGGCCGACTTGAGTAAAATCTTTGATTTTTCCGGTGTGAAAGGCTTTCGCCTGTTTAATCGGATATAACATGTACGCATAGGGCGCGCCGAGCGCAGGGGAAAGTATGCGCTCAAAGGAAAAAAGGAAGTCATTAGAGGTGACTGGATCTCCATTGGACCAGCAAGCTAGTGGGTCAAAGTACATCGTGTAGCGCAGTCCGTCAGCAGAGATCTCCCATGACTTAGCGACCCCTGGTTCTACTTGCATTGTCTTTGGGTTTAGTGTTGTAAGGCCCTCCAGCAAAGAAAGGAGTACCGAGTATTCCGTCAGTCCGGTAGTAATTTGTGGATCCAGTGCTGCTGGTTCAGCGCCAATGCCAATGTACAACTCCCGCTCAAGATTACCGCGCTCAAGATTCGTTTGTTTCTTACTACAACTACTAAGCAATAGACCGGCCCATATAATAATTATAGACCAGAGGAAGTAGAAAGATAATCGAGTATACATCGTATGCATAATCGCTACTAGCGTAAATGCTTGGGTGCAAGGTGATTTGCTCCAAACTGGTCGTAAATTATCCATCGATTTTAATCCTTGTTTGCCTCAACTGGGGGCATTGTCTTTGACTAGTANTACTTTGATGATTTTTGATATAAACANACACTTCGCATGACTGCTAATCCAAATCCACCGAGTGATAATTCTAAGCAAGTAAGCTTACAGCAGATCGCCCAACAATTTATGGTCGGCTTGCAGCAACATTTTGATATGCTCGCATACTCCTTGGCCTCGCGGCATAGCGTGCGCGAAGAAGATTATGTCCGTTACGCTAAGGCGCCACTAATTATGCCTGTCGCTTCTCGGCATCAAAATTTTGAGCAGATGCAAGCGTACGCAGGAGATTTAATGCTGCGCCAAGTAATTGGTGATATCTTAAACTTGTCGGTTACTGCGCTAAATAATGCACACTTCTTACTTGCTTTAGTGAAGGCGACACATGCAAAAAATGAAGTCTCTAAGGATTCACAAGAANTTGCTCAGCGCTCGCAAAAAAAGTTCATAAGCGCGCAGTTAGATGAAAAATTTAACCTTTTAGAGCAGGACTATGGTGTCCTATGCGAAATGGAGGATAGCATTACATCATTGTCATTTTGTATGCATGCTTTGGTGAAGCAAGGTGGACAGGTGCGCTCTGCGCAGCTAGACTCTAATGGTGAATTAGTGGTCGAATACAAAGCAGTTAGGCTTTCTGGTGGAGTCGATGCCGTGGAAGCAGTTAAGCCAAAACAATCTTTAAATGCGAAGCTTTCAGAGCAGCGAAAAGTTTTTAGGCAGGGAGATTTTATTGCTTTTAGTGATACCGAGTTACAACTGATATTGGTCAGTGTAGCAGCATTTGCAGATTCTTTGTTTCAGTCAGTTGATAGTTACGCAAAGAACTACAAGTCGCCAAATTGAACCTATTACGTTCTAATCCATCGCAGCGCTCTATTGTCTAGCTTTATGTACCGGTATACCATCCTTGCTGTAGGTAAGATGAAAAGTCGTGCGCTTGCCTCGCTATGCGCAGATTATACCAAGCGTCTTAGGCGGCAAGGAAGTTGCGAAGTCATTGAACTCAAGGACGGAA
This sequence comes from Coraliomargarita sp., assembly GCA_002699365.1. GTDB lineage: Bacteria > Verrucomicrobiota > Verrucomicrobiia > Opitutales > Coraliomargaritaceae. Next base: position 51,324 of record PAAN01000029.1, read on the forward strand.
CTATTGCCTCCGAGGGACAACGTATTTTGGATGCTTTACAAAAGCGCCTAGGGGGGGTGATTTACCTGCTTTCTGAAGAGGGCCAAGAACGTACATCGCTTGCTTTTTCAAAGGAACTCAAACAATTACAGGGNAGAAACGCAGTTTTTATTATTGGTGGTGCCTATGGTATACATGCTTCAGTTAAAGAGCAGTCGGATCATATAATAGCTTTATCAAAGATGACGCTAACTCATGAAATGGCTCGCGTACTGCTTACNGAACAANTGTACCGAACTGCAGCAATTAATAGTGGTTCAAATTACCACCACGCCTAATTAAGTTTTTTATCAGTTATACGTATTAATTATATACAAAAATCTTATATAAAAAAGAATTTAACAGTATAAGCCTTTATATCTTGCAGCTTTAATTCCAGNTTNACAGCCATATTATGAGTATCATTANTAAAACAAATACAATAAAGCGTATTGGGATTACAGCCTCAATTTTAATTGTATTGGTGGTCTTCATTGCAGGCATAAAAATGCTTCAGATTCGTGCATTATCAAANTCTGGGCAATCAAATGGTCCGCCCCCAATAGCTGTTGCTACNCAATTGATTCAAACAGTTGAGTGGATTGACCAAATACAAGCGACTGGAACGATTGTTCCGATACAAGGCACCCTGCTTTCTACGCAATTACCAGGAANGGTGGAATCAATAAACTTTGAATCTGGTCAGGATGTAGCAGTAGGAGATATCTTATTACGCCTCGATTGTCGTCAAGAGCNAGCTGAATTAGCATCAGCAAATGCGAACGCTGAATTAGCACAGATAAATTATGCGCGCGCGCAAAAATTGCTCGCTAGCAAAACAATCTCACAAGCAGAATTCGATATAAGCGCGGCCGAAGCGAAAAAAGCTACTGCTCTGGTTGANCAGATTAAGTCACGGATCGAGCAAAAGTCGATCNGAGCCCCGTTTACGGGATCACTCGGCATACGACAGATACAAGAGGGGCAATACCTAAGAGCTGGAGAACCGGTGGTCAGTTTGCAGGCGGTTGAATCGGTTTATGTTAATTTTTATCTATCACAAAGTGCTTACGCCTATCTTAAAGAAGGTTTAACTGTCAGCGTTAGCTCAGACGTATTAGGAGATTCTGTTATAGTAGGTAAGATTTCCGCTGTTGCTAATGAAGTGGATGTTAGTTCGCGCATGATCGAAGTACAAGCTACCTTACCAAATTCTGANAGGCGCTTAGCAAGCGGCATGTATGTNAATGTTCTGTTATCNCTAACTAAAAAGCGTGAGGCCTTGGTTATTCCACAAACTGCTATTGTTCATACATCTTATGGCAACTCGGTTTACCTTTCTAAGCTAGATGAAGATGGATCTACCTACCGAGCAAAACAAGCAGCAGTAACGCTTGGTAAACGAAGGGGTGACTACGTAGAAGTACTATCTGGAGTGACTGAGGGTAGCGCAGTAGTTACAGATGGCGTCTTCAAAATTTATCCTGGCGCAGCTTTGTTACTTGAAGACGCTCGCGCTCCTACTTCTGAGCTTGCTCCTGAGCCAAACGAAAGCTGATCAGCGGTATGCAAAAGACCACTGCTTTTACTGATTTATTTATAAAGCGACCGGTTCTAGCAATCGTCGTGAGTCTCGCGATTGTCATTGTTGGAATCCAAGCTTATTTTTCTTTAAATGCACGACAGTATCCAAAAAATGAAAATGCTGTTGTTACGATTACCACGACTTATATTGGATCTGATGCAGCTTTAGTACGTGGATTTATTACCACTCCAATAGAACGCGCTATTGCGACTTCTGACGGTATTGATTACATAGAGTCGAATAGTCAGGCTGGTGTTTCTACAATACGGGCGCACCTCAAGCTCAACTTTAATGGTAAATCGGCACTTTCTGAAATTAGCACTAAAGTCGATCAAGTCCGTAGTGATTTACCTACTGGATCTGAAGTTCCAATACTTTCTGTTCAGGCCGCCGGTACGCAAGTAGCAGCAGCTTACTTAAATTTTCAGTCAAAGAACCATAAGGCTAATCAAATCACGGATTATCTAACACGCGTAGTACAGCCAAGATTAAGTTCTGTTGCTGGTGTTCAACGAGCAGAAATTTTGGGTGCCCGAAACTATGCCATGCGCATATGGCTAGATCCGAAAAAAATGGCAGCCTTTGATATCGCACCTGCACAGATAAACGCTGCAATCCGTAAAAATAATTATTTATCAACGATCGGGCAAACCAAGGGTCAATATGTATCGGTTAGTATGACGGCCAATACAGATTTGAATTCTGTTGAAGAGTTCGAATCTATTGTTCTTGCAAACCATCAAGGAGCCTTGGTTCGCATGAAGGATGTTGCGAAAGTAGAGTTAGGTTCGGAGGCATATGATACCGACGTACGATTTTCTGGAAAACCAGCTGTATTTCTAGGCATATGGGTTTTACCGGATGCGAACACGATTGATGTGATTGCTGAGGTGCGCGCAGAGTTAGAGCGTATTAAAGAA
>PAAN01000008.1 GCA_002699365.1 Coraliomargarita sp.
AGAACCAAAAATCAATTGGGAATATACCTACGGATAGTACAGTCGAAGTATATCTTTTACGTGCTTGAGCGTATGCAGTACTAGTCGTCGTCGTGAGAATAATTTCAATATCTCCGCGATCTTGCAGGGCATTTATTAAAGGAGCGATTGCCAAGACTTCACCAACGCTGACCGCTTGCAGCCAGATACGCTGCATTTCTGGTTTAGGAGCGGGTAGGTGTGTAAAAAATCCAAAGCGGTGACTAAAGTCTTTTGCATAGCCTCCTCGCCTGCACATACGTAGTAAGTAATAGGGCAGTGAGAATAACAGTAAAGGTACGAAAATTAGTCGGTAAAAAAGAATCATGATGCCTGCTGGCTTACTATATTGATGAGAATATTTCGACTGCTGGATATAAAATGAATCATTCAGAATATACCGAGGCGCTCAGTGGTAAAAGCTTTTCATGAGAATTGCCTGCAAGAGTTGAGTAGATTAGTTTCATATTATTAACATAATTGTTTATGTTATAGTTTTGGTTTCCTCGATTTATTACCACTAGATTAACTTCTTCGTTAGTGTACCGTTCGAAAATAAGGACATCATCATTATTATTTACCTCAATCAATCTAAAGTTTCCCTTCTGCAAAGCCTTGGAACTTTGTCGCAGGTTTAGTACGGATCGGTAAAAATTTTGTATTTCAATATCCACATCATGCCATTTAGCAGGCATCCGGTCTTCAGGATCGTCTGCGCCAAACATGCCAAGTTCGGTTCCATAGTATAGCATAGGGGACCCTATATAAGTTACTTGGAATAGAGCTACTAATTTCCATATTTTTCGACTAATCGTATCAGGCGCAGTATTTATATAGCCAGGACTTCTCGAGCTAACCCGTAGGCTATTGTCGTAATCATACGAATTAGCATCCTTGTAATTCTTATAAGTATTACGGTTAACAATAGCTGAAGCAACACGCTGAGTGTCGTGTGAATCAACTAAATTTTGCATCGCTAGGGCGATTTCGATAGGTCTGTGATCTAGAGATTTTTCTAAGCGCTGCATGAACTCTTGTGTAGAAATTTTAGCATCAATTAACCAACCCTTCACTGGAATGGCGAAACCATTGTAATTCATTGCAGCACTAAAATGATTTTCTCTAATGAAAACAGCGGAGGGTCCCCAAATTTCAGCAACTGTAAATGCTTGCGGATTAATACTGCGAACATGTTCGTGCCATTCTCGCCAAAATCCATAAGGTATTTCCTCTGCTACATCAAGGCGCCAACCGTCAACTCCATCTTCTGGATCACCGTCATTATTAGGATCCATCCAGCGCTTAGTAACATTAAAAATGTAATTTTTTGGACCCTTCGCAAGATTTGATCCTGCTAAATTGTCGGAAAATTCTGGTAGGCTATGGTATCCATTCCAGCCGCGATAAATAAATTCATTACGAGCAGTTTTAGGATCGTCGAATTTGGTTATTTTATACCAAGTCGAAAAACGTGATTTTTGCGAATAGTTACGCAAATCTTTAAAAGCGAAAAAATCGCGTCCTGTGTGGTTCCAGACTCCGTCAATGATAACACGAATTCCGCGTTTTTTAGCCTCTCTTAAAAGCTTTAGAAATAGCTTATCTGCCGATGTCCATTTCCAAGACAAAGGGTTTGTCGATTCTGTTTTGATTAGTTGCTTATCACCATCTGGATCCGGTCCAAAATGTGGATCTATGTGATGAAAAGATGTAGCATCATATTTATGCAAAGATGGTGCATAAAACAGAGGATTAAAATATATGCCATTAATACCAAGATCTTGTAGATAGTCTAAACGATCGATTACACCCTGTAAATCTCCTCCATAGCGGCGATCTAAAAGTGTATCATGAAAATAGGGACTCATTTCATGCTCCCAATCTTCTCGGGAATACCATTCAGATTCCCAATTGTTGACTAACCATGAACTAGGTACAGCATCAGAGTTGACTAATGAATTGCGGGTAGGGTCATTACTTTTGTCACCATTACTAAAGCGCTCTGGAAATATTTGATACCATACTGTGTTTAAAGCCCATTGTGGAACTCGGCTGTTCCCAAAAAGCGTATGCCCAAAGCTCAATGTTATAAAAAAAACTAAAATTATTCTCTTACACATAGCAGCAATTGCTTTTAGAGGATCCGATTAGATTGATTTACTCTATGTTGATGCGGTAAAACTTTTGACCGAATATAGATGCGTCCATTGGAGATGGATCGAACCAGTTAATTTCGTTTCCTGTTCCAGCGATACCGTATTCCTCAGTATGCCAATTAATAGAACTAAGGGTTTGATTGGATTCAACTTGATATGTGATACCCATTACACTGTTCCACCTTAGCGTAAACTGGTCGTTGTCGTTGGTGCCATCTTGGTGTAATTGAAGAAGTGAATTATGATCATAAATATCGGTTCCCGCAATTTCCTCCATATAATTACTTTGTCCGTCCAGATCTTCGTCTAAATCAGGGTTGAGTAGAGCTACGGCATTGCTAACAGAGCTACCCGGTGCTTCCACACCTGCTAAACTTATGGGGTATATAATACTATAGACATTCTCACCGAATGAACCGTTGTAAGTGTATTCAGTTACGTTGCCAAGGCTTTGATCAAATACAGTGATATCGGAAGTATTAGCTTTTATTACAAGTCGGTAACCAGTAATATTATCGTCTACGGTATTAGACTCAGATGCAGTCCAAGTGAATTGAACGTCAGTTCCGACAACATAATTTTTTCCTGTAGAATTTTCAGGAGCCGAAGTTGCAGGAGGAGGGGTGACGTCAAATAATTTTAAATATTGAGCTTCATATGGANCAGTTTGCCATGTATTTTCTACTGTAGGAACTGGATTGAGTTGTACAAAGAAGCCATTAGTTTTCAGATCTTCTCCAGTGATGCCGCTTTCCCAAAGCCATTCGTCATTTCGGTTACTATCCTGAGCGGTATAAGCCGCTATATTTTTAACGTTATATATGCGACTATCCTTTATTCCTAGTAATGTAGAGAGCTCCGAAGGTATTTTGAAGTTATCACTAACTACAGAGTTACGGTTAAGATTAACAAAGCCAATAACAACATCACTTGCTGAAGGTGGTGCATTTGCAGTTTGGTACTTTGCTGTTGCAAATATTTGATCATTTCCGCCATCTCCATCGATGAACCAACGATTAGAGGATTGTAGGGCAGGGCTGTTAAGGCGGGCAGTTTGGATTGCGGAGTATACCGGGTACAGCTGATCGTTTCCATAATCAGTGTTGTTCCAAGCATTGTTCATAGAATTCCATTTTTTAAAGTGCGGGATTTCTTTACCAAAATTTAATTCATACCAGTCATAACCATACGTTCCTGCAATGCCTAGTTCCTGACCCGGAAAAATCATAGTTGCCCCGTCAATCATACCTGTAGCAGCTGAGCGAATAACAGCTTCCCAGGGGTCACTTGGCATTGCCTCGTCATGCGAGGTATTGTTTAGCAAAACAAGAGCTTGCCCATAAGAGTTACGCCGGTCTTCAAAGATGCTGCGATATGCATTTTTGTTATTAGCTGAATTTAGGGCAAAAACTATATTTTCATTTAGTATGTCAAAGTGTCTACTCGAGCGGTATGTTACTGCTCCGCCATCCAGAGATTCGCTCATCATCACAAAATTCCATTTTCGTTGGCGAGTTACATTAATGATATATTCCCACGCACGAGGGGGTAGGCCCTGTCCAAAATCGCATCTCAAGCCATCAATTCCTATATAACGTGTTTCCTCTGTATGCTCTGTTCCATCAAGGTATCCTGTTTGCGTTAGCCAATGAAGGGTATACTCCGCAAAGTAGTCCCATACTAATCTTGTTGTATTCCATTGGATTTCGTCGCGAGTAAAATCATTATTATTCCAATTGCTGTCACTTGTATCAAAGTTATCTCCTTCATTTAAATAATTGCTGTGTGATGCGTCCGAATCAAATTCCACTAGAGAATCATATTGTCCAAAGAATACATCTTTTACGTCGTTCCATTTACCAAAATCGTAACGATCTGGAGCAATTGCTATATCGGATGCGTTTGAAGCACGGTTTGAGTAATTACCATCTTGAGAAAAAAATCTAGCATCCCGGTAACGTATTTCATCATTTGCAGACCATGTCTGCCCATCCGGCTGAAACAGATCAACGCCCACTTGGCCAAGTTCTACATCATGAGCCGTATGATTGAAGGGAGCATCAAGCATGACCCCAACTTCTTTTAAGTCGGCGGAAGCGACAAAATCATGAAATGCTGTCATAGCAGCAGCTCTATTTTCTTCGACTGAATTGCTAGCATCATAATGCACCGTCATTAATTCATTGACTGCAAAAAAGTTCTTTACGGCATACGGGCTTCCAGGATCATATGAGGGACCAGAGCCCCCCCAACCATCACTTGGCTCACGACCATCTATCCCGTTAGGATGGATGGGTTGGAACCACAGCCAATTCATGCCCAGATTCGTCAGATAATCGAGGTCCCATCTATTATTTGTGTTGTGTGTCCCACCAGTAGCATTGTGTAAGTCTTCAAGGGTCGATCTTTGTGAAAAGGTATCTCCCGTAGCTTCTACGTTAAAGACATTCATTTCATAAAGTCGTAGACTTCTAGAATCTTCTGGAGATACAACAATAGCGTGATCGCGCAAGCCATACCAAATCCAATTATTTGGATCGTTGTTATTCTCACTAATTGACTCAGAAGTTTTAAATCTAGCTGTTAGTCGATAGGCACCAGTTTTACTTGCTGGTATTGTTAGTTCCCAAACATTATCACCATCGGTATCACTCATATTGTGAGGAATATAATAGTGCCCAGTAATAGGATCAGTATCTGCAGTTGAATCAGATGTTAAGCTTCCGTTAACAGGATGAATCCCGTCGGCATAGTTATCGTCATTTTTATCAATACGAGCTAGGTTTCGTCTGTTAAGATTAGTATAGACTTCCACATCGGTAATATTGAGATAACCATCTAGATTAAATTGAATTTCAATATCGGCAGTACTACCGATTACTTCATCGATGTACACATGACTTGTTGAGTAATCTGCATTTTGAAAATTATAATTGGGCGCTCTTACTTGCAATGTACCCACCGCGAAGCAATAGCCATTTACTAGTACCATTAATGCTAGTGCTCTTAGTATTTTTTTCATCTTTGTTGTGCTATTACCTAGAGATCTCTATTTTATAAAATCGTTTACTTGTCACACTAGGGATGGGAGAAGTTATACTTCCATCATCATGCCAAGTATACGAGTTGTTATCATTGNTAGCTTGGAATTGTATTCCAGCTTTTTCCCAACTTTCTCCTAAATTATCGTTGTACCAAATTTGGTAGTAACGGTTTGCTAGTATTGGAAAAGTTACATTGAAGCCACCAGAGCTATTGAGTGTAACTAATCCTCGAAAGGAATTATTAAATTCTGCTGTTTGCGGATCTAATCCCAACACATACTCTTCAAAATTATTGTATTGATCTCCATCAGGATTACCAGAGACCCCGTCTTGATCCACAGATGAATTAGATTTTAGTGCATTATCTTTTTCCCACCAATTTGGTAAGCCATCGGCATCATCATCAGTAGCTCCATTCTCTAAAGCTAGTATGAGACTGAAACTATTTTCGCCAGTCACATTGGTAACTTCTATTTGCTCAGTTAGCGCTTGATTACGCATATTAATAGCATTCCATTCAATGTTTTGGTTCGGATCATCGTCAGTAGCATTCGTACTAAATTCACTATTAGAATCGTACCTAAGGGATGCGGTTATTGCTTCGGGTCCTCCGCGGTTTGTTAGCCTTAATTCATTATATTCGGAGTCATGGATGAGTGCGTCTAAATCGTATTGTCCACGTTTAATTAGATTCCACACATTTGGAGAAAGACCGTGCCTAACATATACTTTATTAACCTCTGTACCAGGTAAATTGTAATCTGCCAGCAGCTGTGGCAGTGATTCAGAAATTCTTACATCTTTTACAATATTCCCATCTGGTGAGGAGAATCTCCAGCCATTACTACCGATTGCGGTAACTGAATAAACTGTATTTACGTACTGTGAGCTGCCTCCAGAATCCCCACTTGCGAACCAGTCCTTAAAAGCCGATGTTCGACGTGCTTGAATGTCACCATTAGCAACGTTAAGGCTTCCTTCTTCTTCTGAAGCATTATCTGGGAATGCGGGTTGAGTACCAATAACCTGATATACTTGCCCTGTTTTATGATTTCGGGTGAATCCTGCGATACACCTTCCACCAATTGCTTCAAAAACTGCAAAACAATGCTCATTATACAGCAGATATTCGCTTTCCCCATCTAGATCTATATCCTCAGCAGATGTTACTGCTCCTACTGGCAGGGAAGCAGACCAAGCATCAACTCGATTGTACATTGCGGCATGACGTAGCTGCGATTGGGCTAATTTTGAAATATCGGCTAAGTTGTTATAATCGCTGTCAGGATAAATGTACTCACCTGTACTAAACTTGGATAGATTATAGTTTTGTTGTTCGTGAAGTGCTGTAACAAACATAGCAGCATGCATGACTGTACGACCTAAATTTTTAGTTCCTATGTTGGAAGAGCTTATTGCTTCGACTTGGTTCCAACTTTCATTAGCCAGTCCATCCACCCCAACTGTTCCAAATTTTTGAGGCAGTGCAGTTTCAGTACGGATATTAAATACCTGTGGCTCAAGTCCTTCTTCTCTACCGTCTTGGCCATAGTACCAATTATCATAATCTCCTTGAGTCGCGAGATCTATATAGTCTTTGGCGCTTCGAGATAAACTCATGTTATCTCCTCGATCAACAGTACCCCATGAATCACCATCTCCATCGAANGGTTCAGATAGATCAATATTGCCTGCTATTATATCGTCTATTTTGACGAGTGTTATCCATGGTCTGTTAGCGATCCAGCGAAGATTAATGTCATAGGCAGTTGCATTCTCTAATGTACGAAAGTCTTCCCAATCGCTTAATATGCAAAGCATCTGGTCCTTTGTACTACTTCTTGCTCGTCGACTAAGTAATTCTCNTAGTGGCAGGTTCAATCCTTGATCATGGTTTTGATATCTAAAACCACTAGCAAAGTCATGAATGGGAATGAGATTAATGTCATTAACTCTGTTTATACGATATCCTGATTCGCCAAGTGCTTGGTTTCGGCCAAACCATTTAAAGAAATGTCTCATTTGGTCGACAACAGTGTGGGTATAACCTAGGNTTTTTATGGTCTCTAGTATGCCGTTATCTGCAAGGCGTTCGCCTGGCCAGAACACTTTGTTAGAAGGTGCCGTACCGTATATGCCCGTTAAAATTTCATTCGCTAGGTTTACACTATCTTGAACNAAATAATCAGGCGCATATGGGATTGGCTGATCTGCAAAGGTCGTGCCAAATAACATTGCCTGATCTGTAATTAAAAATTCTTGTATTCGCGTATTAATGGATGGGCCATCGAGCCATGATTTGTTGATAGATGGATCAACTGTAGCCCATTGTAAGGCTGATGCTAAGGTAGGAGTAATGTGTAAGTTTATTGGGGCGCTGTAAGCTTGATGGGCATCTAGTAGGCGAAAATATCCAGAACCGGAACCATTGTTAATGCGCGAGTGCATTTCACTAGCAGCTAGAATTGGTTGATTGCCATGAGTAATAAGTGCTACCTTAGCGCGCTTGCCTAAATCATTAGACCCGGATCTTCCAAACCAGCTCCTTAGTATACTATTGTCACCACTTATGTTGCTTTGGTCTCTAAAATACGCGGATGCTATGAAGTCGTCATAAATTGAATCGCGTATGTCACTTCGCCCACCAATATCGCCTAATCCTGTTCCATCGTTTTGAGTGCCGTCTCGAGTTGTGAAGACTTGAAAATTAAGTGAGTCAGGATTCCCATTCCAACCTGTATCTAATAGTGCTTGTCGGCTAATAGAAATCTCCATGGCATCTAGGTCAGAATTATAATAGGCCTTACCAAATCCGTTGGTGCTATTTTGATCGCGACTTACTACACCTTTTGCTGCTAAGTCAGCGCCTATTTCCGTGGTGTTATTGGATGGATCTGTATCTAAATAAACAATACCGTTGTCAGTTTGATAGATAGCGACGACTGCTTCCCATTTCATTTCTGTGCGAGTATCTATCTGATCTGGCAAATTAGATTCACCAATATTTGTATTACCGGTGTCTATTACCACATAAGTGTCTAAATTGCCTTCCTCCGCAAAAGCTTGTAGGTCGTAGAAATCAAAGCGAAAATATAAATTTCCATCAGCTCCACCATCTCGGAAATAAAATGCTTGTAGGTCGCGCGAGCTATCAAATCCATCAAAAGCTGGATATGTATCAGTGCCCTGATTATTGACTCCATCACCTTCATATTCATCCAATACAAGGAGGTCATTAATTGTCCATTCTGTGAATTCATTTAGATTAACCGCATAGCCGGTCGTATCATTTGTTCCATTACCAATGTTTATAGAATTAGGCGGCGATAATGGTATATCATTGTCCACAGTAGGATCCGTGCCGTTAACGAGTTCCTCNAGGTTAGTGAAACTGTCATTATCGGGATTTCCAGAGGCACCATCATGAATATTTCCATCAGCAGCATCAGCTGNGCGNAATGAGTCAANACCGTTATTTANAGGGTCTAAGCCAAANTTAATTTCCCATCCGTCTGGCAGACCATCGGTATCTGTNTCCNTGTTTATAGGATCCGTTTCGCTCCATGCTTCACCAATATCAAATATACGNTNGTTGTTGCTATCGCCATCTATTCTGCCGTTGAAATTCTTATCTTCTCCATACCCATCACTGGCATCATCGCCATCGGTATCACGATTNTTNGGGTCTGTCTCNGTCCAGNTTTCGCTTTGCCCTATAATGCCGTCTGGCCAGNCNCGTCCCAGACCANGGNTCAAAATTAGTTGGTAAANTNGCCCCATCACCATCGACCCAACCATTGCGATTTAAATCCTCTACACCATCGGGAATGCCGTCACTGTCACTNTCGGGATTTGTTGGATCAGTAACGGTTCCAGCGGATAGGCGAGTTCGATCTCCNCCTAANCTNATGCTNTCTATANCAGGAACACTTCCATAATTATCAACTGTNTTGTANAAAGGGGGGTCAAGATCNCCAATAAAATTTGTATATCCATCACCGTCAGTATCCACAGTACTATCAGTAGGNGGNTCANTNGATGTTCGCCAACCCAACTCTAATGAGTCTGGCAACCCATCTCCATCAGTGTCCGATGANGTAGGNCTAGATTTTCCAAAAGCAAAATAGGTNTGTACATCTGCGTTGTTCCATTGGTCAGAAGTAACTTCAGGAAGCTCTTGTGTTGTGTTCTCATCAATATCTAGCAACCCATCATCATCATCATCNNCGTCATNATTATCAGCATCGATAGTCTCTCTAACAATNACACTTGCNTTACGNTCGGTACTGTTTGTCCCGCCTGGTGAACTTACGGTAGCGGTAAATCGATAGCTTCCTTCCTTTAGACCAGTCCACGAAAAATTCCATAATTTACTATTCCCAGATTCTACAATCGATGGAGTAGAAATTTGTGATCCACGTAGATTTACAAAATCAAGTNCTACATTAGTAGCATCCAGATTGGTTGAAGTTTGAATGATGAATTGCCTGTCTTCAGGAAGAGGATTCGCTACNTCAGGCAAAATTATCTTATAAGGCCGACCGTCTGAACCAAATTCTTTTGGAGATATGATAAATATGCGCGGCGTGCTTACTGGTAGTGCACGAACAATGATTTGATCTTCAAAATCTACTGCAGGACTTGGTTGATCAAAAACAATAGATATTTTATGATCATAGTTGGGTATATCATTGTATAAGTTTGGCAATTGGTAGTTGAGGGAATGATAGCTATCGGTCTCGTTATAACTAATGGAATAACTGTCCCTGCTTTGTGCTTCGAAGTTACCATTTTCTTGGGTGGATCCGATACTTATCAAAAATCGATTGATTAATTCGCTTTCGCTTAGTCCATTTGCCAAGGATTTTGAAAAATAAACTTTCAATATATAACTACTATCAACAATTTGTAGATCTTGATTTGGAAAAGCTATAAAGACTTGTTCATTAGGTCCAGCAGTGATGACATTTCGAGTTAGTGTTGTATAATGACCATTGGNATCGTCTAANTCAAANTNNCNATATNNCGCNGAGGAAACTTCNCTCATACGTACTTTGATATCAGCGTTTCCTGTNGCTGGAATNTTTATGTANTCAAAGCGCCATTCTTTGACGTAATTCTCATTGGATGGATCAAAGCTGGTGCTTGGAGTGACTTCGGTCGCTTGTACCCAATTATTTGCAATATTATTGTCCCACTCTTCGTTGCGATTTAGATCATCAAACGTTTCATTTTCATCATATGTACCATTTTGATTTGTATCAATATATGGCTCAAAACCAAATCCGTTACCATTTTGGGCACCGGTCATAATATCGTCATTACTTGTATCTGAGTCTTCGATACGATACCAAAGCTCTTCAACTGTCGTGTCTGTTCGAATAACAACACCGTAATTAGAACCACCGATACTTTCGCCGTTATTTTCAGGGAATCTTATTTCTCCTGTAGTTCGTTTAGTATCGTAATAAAAGCTTTGAGTGAATGTGTTGTAAATTGGTGCCTTTCCAATTCGATCCAGAAATGCTCTTGCTCGTATAATATGATATCCTTCTTCTAATCCAATAGAAGTAAGAGGAGTACCATCTGCATCGGATGCGTAATCAAAGTGTGGATAGTACTCCAAAGAATTTGCATCAAGACCATTAATATCGAATTCGGTAAGCATGAGAGTTTTGCGCTCTACTGACAGTGAATCCGCCGGGAAGTGACTCGATGCTAATTCCTTAAATATACCGATTTTGTAACTGAGTTTTGTACCAATACTAGGGGTGGGTATTGTAGATGACTTCCACCAATCTGAAGNCCCATCGTCATCATTGTGCTGGTAGATCATTTCAACTACTGTTGTGCTACCACGACTATTACCTCCAGCGCCCTCTGGAATTGTACCGTCTAGCGTGTAGTAAACATACATTTTGTATCCTAAACCNACTGCATTTGTTTTTGCCCATAAATCTATGCCAGAATTACTCTGTTGATNCATACTACTGACGACTGTCGGGTCACCAGTGACTGTAGAATCTGNATTATGGTATAGAAAATTAGCTGTATCGCTATCTGTAAATCTTGTTCCACTCCCTTCAGTTATTGTAAATTCATTTTGCCCGAGCACTGTAGTAAATGTTTCAGCTCCCCAGGAACCTGTTACATCCCTTGCACCAGTTATTTCTGCTGCAAACAATTCAGGGTGCATTCGTTTGGAATAATTTGCTTGTTCGTAGCCTAAAAAATTATCCCAAGAAACCCCTGGAGGATTATCTCTGTTAACAGGATCTGTATTATCTAATCCTATATTTGTATTTGCAGGCCTTGAACCATTCAGATCGATACCGCCATCCACTTTCAGCATTACATTCTCTGCAGATCCATCGACTCTTACCACAATATCTAGATCGGAGCCATCGGTCACTCTTGGTAATATAGCAGTATATAAAAAGTCATCATCTTCAGCGTTTGATATAATTGGCTGATTTTCTGGCTGGAGCATATCACCATGGTAATCGGCATCTCCATTAGGTCCGTCTTTTCTAGTAACTTCAACTGTACCAACCTCAATTCCATCTTGATAAATTGTAATGGGTCTACCTCCTGAGTTAGACCAGAGTGTTGAGGGGTCTGGGTTTTTATAACTAAAAACAAAATATCCTCCTGCTGGGATTATAGTGGAGCCATCTTCGATTTCTGATGCCCATTTGTAGAATCCACCACCATAAGTGGAGTAATTATACAGATAAGCGTTCGAACCACCTGATTGTGACGGAAAGCTTGAGTTAAAGTTGCGTCCATGTCCGTTAGAATAGTCATCATTAAGCATGAAAAGCATAGTAACGCCATCTTCATCGCTCATATCATTGTTTTCTCGTTTATCAATTCTCTCAAAAATCACGACATCGTTGTCAGACCATTTGCCTTGCTGGTAGCCTCTGGCGAATTGATTATGAATATATAATAAATTTGGTATTTTAGGGTCGTCCCATTGGCCTAGGAATGAGGTGTTTGCATGCCTTGGAAATGCTCCTCCAGACTCGCCAAGAGTCTCGGCTTGATAGTTTCCATCCGTATAAAGTAGGCCAATTCCAGCCCTTGTGAAATACATTGCGTGCTGCAGTTCCCGACGGCTAGCGTAATCATTATCATGACTTTGCGCATGCATAACTGTGAGCGCCGGATCGAAACCGCCTGAGCCAGGACTATCAAAGCCAAAAAGTCCGTTCCAAGGACTACCAAGCCTATCATTTAACTGCTGACGAAGTGGATTATCGACTAATCGCATTCCTGCGTCAAAGTAAGGTCCGTAGCCAGGCGGTTCTCCAAGATGTTCGCCGAAGACCATTGCATCATCTCTTGGTTTTTCCGTGTCAAATACAGTATCTCTGTGGTTACTATCACTATATCCGCGAGTTATATTAAATTGTTCCTGTATCTGCCCTAAGTAACCATAATTACTGCTATCTTTGTCGGCGCCATAGGTCGCCCCAAAAAAATCAGGAGCCACATGCTTCACTGCGTCTAGTCTAAGTCCGTCTGCTTTAGTACGATCGATTAGCCAGCGTGCTGCGCGATTAAGATACGCTTCCACATACTCTTCATAAAAATCACTGTTATTTCGAAGGTATTCCTGTGCACGGGCTTTAATATCTGCATCTGACGGACTCGAGTTACCTTCCTCTTCTAGCAGTGCTTCGGCCAATGTTAAAAGACCTCCAAATCCAATGTAATTTCCCTCCTTGTCGTATGCGTACTGCTCGGGTCGATCTAGATCACGGATGAATTTGATTTTAGGGAAGGTGGAACCTTCCGTGTAGCCAAAGTTGTAATTAGTAGCTCCTGGCTCTTGAGCGATATCAATGAGGTCAGCTAAACCTAGGTTTTGCACCTGCCAGGCACTATTCCAATCTCTTGTGTTATCCCATTTTCGGTAAAATCCTTCTTGTGTGCGTTGTAGGTGGAAATCCTCTGGAACCATTCCAGGATAAATTTCTATCGATGTAGATTCGTTATAGCCAGGGATGTCAAAAGCCCGGTGATTCATTATATTATCAAAATAAACCCGTATACCAAAGCGGTGCGCGATCTTAACAAGCTCAAGTAGCTCGGACTCATTGCCGTAACGAGTACGAACTGTATTTCTTTGATCGTTACTTCCTAGATCAAATGGATCCCACATATCATATCCAACCGATAAGCCTCCTGAACCTTTAGTTGGAGGCGGTAACCAGAGCGATGAATAACCTGCCTCGGCTAATTCTGGAACCTTACGAGTAATTTCGCTCCAACTAGTATTAAAATATTGCAGCATTGCCTCGGCGGATGAGTCCTGACACACGCACAACCATAACAGCAGCATATGGAACCATTTCTTAATTAATCGCATTAAATTTAAATTAGTTGGCTTGCTTGCGAATACATCAAAGTCTAACGGGACTAAATCAAACAAATAGACTATCTAGGTTTCTATTAAAACCTTCTGCTTTTCAACAGTCGAATAGATGTAAGTATATTAGAATCTATACTTTACAAAATTTTTATTAGATTAATGTATTTAGTTAAATTGTCTAATAAGCTTACTGTCGACAAAAGGTTCAGTCCAAGTCTATTTTATATTTTTATTTTAGCATAAAATGTCTACTTCTAGATCGGTTCGTCCAAATATGCAGCAAATCGCTGACGCTGCAGGCGTAAGTAAGTCTTCGGTATCCTTAGCTTTACGCAATGATCTAAGACTAGCTGAAAGTACTAGAGCGCATATTCAAAAAGTAGCGAATGATATGGGCTACTGCAGAAATCCGATTGTTGACAATTTAATGTCTCAATTGAGATCGGGTAGTCGGGCAGGTTTTTTAGCTAACATTGCCCTATTAAATTGTGCTCCATTTGAGGATTTAAATTCCAATCATACTTTTCAGCGTTTAAGAAAAGGGGTCTATGATCATAGTGAGAAGCTTGGTTATGGAGTAGAGGAATTTTGGTTACAAAGGCCAGATGTGAGGCCACAGCGCATTAAGCAAATTCTTGAGGCGAGGGGTATAAAAGGATTAATTTTAGTTGGAATTCTTAACGCGGAAGATGTTGACGACGTAAATTTAGATGACCTATTGAGTTCTTTTGCTACGTCTGTGATTGGTACAACCCTTTTAGACAAATCGATCAGTTGCGCTACTAATGACCAGTATTTAACTGCTCGCCGAGCGACTCTTAAGGTTATTGAAATGGGGTATAAGCGACCTTTATTGCTGCTACCTAAACAAGTAGATACTTTGCTAGAGGAGAAGTTTAGCTCTGGATATTATAGTGTGTTGCGAAATATCTCTGCTGAAAACCAATTGGAAGCTATCGATCTAGTTTTCTCAAATATCGACAGTATCACTGATCGGATACGAGAGACTAAGCCAGATGTCATTATTACAAATGACGACGAATTGTATGATTTACTTAAAAATGCATCATTTAATATCCCTCAAGAACTTGGTTTAGTCCATCTTGATTGGCACCCAGGAATTGAAGAATGGGCAGGGATGCGACAAAATCATAGAGTTGTCGGGCAAGCAGGCGTGGACATAGTTGTTGGTCAGCTAAACCGCAATGAATTTGGTTCTCAAAAATATCCTCGAGTTGTTGAGGTCGAGAGCACTTGGGTCGACGGGCCAAGCTTAAGCAGATCTGGATAAGTTAATTATCCCAGAGCAGTGTGAGTAGCGGGGTAAACGGTGTTACCCAAACGTTCGTAAGTGTGAACTACTCTTAAGACGCACGACCAGTTGGTAATGAATTACAAACTAATTAGCAAAGTGGTTGCTCTTGCTTATCGGCGTCTTACGGCGACGTACAAAATGGATAAAAATCCAAAAAAGAGACTCATTGCTGCAGGTTCTGGTACAACCGTAAATGTAGACAAGTAGTTACTACTATCATTACTGTCATAGGCAGTACCATCCCAAGTAGTCGTAGCAGAAGCATAGGTAACAATACGATAATTTCCAGCAGCTATTGAATGCTCATTTATTAAATTAACTGCAGATTCTGAAGAGTTGCTGCCACTAGCATCAGTTCCCCATCGTTCATTATTACCTTCAAAAGTTTGATTAGAATAGGAGATAAGACCATTATACAGTGAAGTAGAATTGGAAGTGTCTGTACCAGCGTAAATGTTATACGATAATCCAGCATTAGCTACATCATCTCCGCCATTGTCACCAGGCCAAGCCATTATTTGACCACCTAACCAAAGATGATTTGTAAAACTACCTAGATTAGCGTTTTGCAGGTCTTGTGCTTGAAAATCTCCACTCATGTCATACCAAGTTGGGCTAGTTACTGTTGATGCACCTGATACATAAGCGTAGCCATCCCATACGGTTTGCCCAAAGACGACACTACTAGATATTAAAACAAATAGAGGTAGAGATAAAAATTTCATTATCTTACTACAAAACCATTTTTTTATTTTTGGTGAACCTTTTTTAAATTAGACAGTTGAATAAGGCATGTCAATTTGTAGCAAGTGCGTAAATAATGGGTCCGAGTATCACTATATTTACTTTATTTATAAGCGGTTTCCTGTATTTTTCATAATTATCATTACTAACATGTTTTTTAATATGCCTTTTTTAAGTTCTACTAGTCCTAATACTATTACCTATAGACGATTTGCTTCAGCCGGGTTCACACTTATAGAATTACTGGTAGTAATTTCGGTTTTGCTCATCTTGTCTGGTATTACTTTTGGTATTTCTAGGGGCGTTCAAAATGCGCAAGCCCGCGCTCAAGTTAAAGCTGAACTCGCTGTTATAGCGCAAGGACTAGAATCATTTAAAGCGTGCTATGGCGATTATCCTTGGCACGACTCTGATGATACTGACTATCCAACACCATCCAGTGGCGATAGTACAAATACCATGCTTTTATACGCGTTGACTGGTCGAATGGATATGCAGAAAGATATCAATGGATTAATAATCGTGGATAAAATTTCAGATAACTTAGATGATAATGTAGTTACAGGTAGAGAAAAGTTTATCGACGTCAGTAAATTTTCTTTTAGCGGAACCGATCGAGAACCCAACCAGTTACTGGATCCTTGGGGAAATCCTTACAGGTATTGGTACAAGTGGGAAAACACTGAAAATAATCCTAATAATGATAAATGGGATATTTTTGGGTATCATCTATATTCAACTGGTCCTAAAGGAATTGCCACCAACGTTGAGATTAGTTCTCAGATAAACCGTAATGGCGTAGTAAAAGATGATTTTAGGGATACAGTGAATGAGTCCGGTATAATTTTCGCAGGAGAGTGAGCAGTAAGCTTATTCAACTGTTGAAGTTGCCTATAGTTTTATTTATCAATACTTGGTATATTAATTATTAAAAATATGGATAGGTTTTTATTGATTTTACTGCTAAGCGTTATCGTTGCTACAAAGGGATTTGCTCTCTTTTCTAGTGATTTTGCATCCGATTATGGATCTAGTTGGAATACAGGCGACAATAACGGAAGCGGTTTCAACGCGTGGGACTTAGACAACAGTAATAATAACAGTAATACCGTCTATGCGGGTGCTTTTATTGGTGACTCATCCTCTGGTGCCGCAGACGTCAACACTGGCACAAACCAATCATTCGGTCTCTTTGCTAACCCCGTTGGAGCATATATATCTGCCGTTAGGGGATTTTCATCGAATTTGTCAGTTAATGATCAATTTAATGTTAAATTAGCCGTAAACTTCGACAACGGTAACAAGGGATTTAACTTACGCAATGGAGTTACAAATGTATTTGGATTTAACGTTAGTAATGGAGCAAGCATCAACTCGGATTTTACTAATAATGCGATTGTAGCACAATATGATTATGGAGGAGACGCTTTAATAGATGCTGTTGTGCAAATAATCAGCACTGACAGTCTTAGCTACGAAATTTCACGTACTTCAAATGTCGGCATTCAAGGAATACTCTACTCTGGCACCATTACCGATATCAATCTCGGTATCGATAATGTTGAGTTCTATGTGAGCGGAACGGATAATGGATCAGCTCAGAACAATCTCTACTTTAATTCACTACAAGTCACTGAGGTACCTGAGCCTGCACACATTAGTTTTATTCTTTTATCTTCTTTAATTGTGCTGACTCTTCTCAGGCGTCGTTTGGCTTGATCTTGATTAGCCAAAAATCCAGCTATTAAATATTGATATGGCCTTTAGTAGTAGCCAAAAGCCTCTCCATCGAGAAGCTTAGGGAAGTTATCATTACTAATTAAATCAAGATCCTGCCGGGAAAAATCTTTAAGCTTGAAGATTGGCAAAATTGGGCGGCCTTCAGCTGTTTGTTCGTACTGCATTCCTTTTTTTTCTATAAATAGATAACAGGCAAATTCTCCGCCAGGTATTTCTCCAATTATGATATTAAGGTCGACTGGTTGACCTGCTGGTAAATCAAACCAGTCTCCCACTGTCAGCTTTGGTAGGTATTCAGAAACTGGTGGCCCGTCAAAACGTTGATTTTTATTCGGCTTCCAGCCACTGGGGTTCGATTCAGTGAAGCCAGCAGAGAGAACTATGTCACTGTCTACACCAACTATTAAAATATCGTCAGCTGTGCCAACGAAACGGTATTTACCGCCCGCCATTGATCGAAACTGTCCTTCGT
Organism: Coraliomargarita sp.; assembly: GCA_002699365.1. Taxonomy (GTDB): domain Bacteria; phylum Verrucomicrobiota; class Verrucomicrobiia; order Opitutales; family Coraliomargaritaceae. The sequence continues at coordinate 17,870 of PAAN01000008.1, forward strand.
ATGCAGCAATCCAGTTATTTGGCTGTACAAGGCTTTCAACGCCGTACGCTTTTGGTGCTTCGCTAGCTGGCATTATCGGAATATAAAAATGCGTAGCATATAGTTTCTGTTCAGCATTAAAACACTTTCTAAACTCTCTGAGCTTAAAATTACTTAAGTAGTCCTTACCTAGTTCTAACCAACTAGCATTAACAGTATCTTCTCGATATTTGTCCTGTTTCAAATCAATAAATGTGCCTTCCATTGCTCCAGCTAATGGCGCGGTATTACCAAATAAGGTAGCAAATCCAATTTCACCACTACCAATTCCTGATCCTAGGCTACTAGCCTTTCCACGTGCTTTTATCGAATTTTGTGATGTTTTAGGCTTCTGTATATTTATATTCGGTATATCTAGATCAGTCGGATTGTTGACACTAATGGGAATTTGCGTGGCAATTGTAGTGGTGCGTTGAGACCGCATCGTTTGTAGCTTATAATGCCTTTGTTTTGGCTGGATTGATTGCGGATTAGCCGCGACTTCAAAGACAGCTTCATCTTTAATAAATAGAGTAAATACTTTCCAACTACCTAAAAATAAGCCTGCTAGTAAGTGCATCAAAATACTTACTAGAAGTATCAGAATAAGTGGGCGTTTTAATAATCTTTTTTTTATTTTAGATTTTTTATTAGGGTAAGAATTCATCTTTATCACTTTAAAATAAATGTAGTATATTATTAATTTTCAACTGTGTAACACCGAAGCAGCACATACACAACGCTACTTACTTGTTTATAATTTATACTAGTTTCTATTATTACAGTTCTGTTTATGATCATTAAAAACGCATTTTTAACTTTTTCGATTTTTTGGTCTCTAACAATTTTCGCAAGTCCTATTAGCATTAAACTGCCTACTGGGTCTATCAATAAAGAATCTCTATGGATAGCTTTGGATGCCGACTCTAAGTTCGGTTCGACAGTTTTGACAGTGGATGATAAAAGAGCTGTTTATCTACCATTTCAGGCAGATCTACTTGTCGAGATAGAGAAAAAGAAGGTTAAAACAGTAAAGAGATATAAGGATTACAAATGGAATATAGAAGATACGTCGCACGTTTTAGTAGATTTTAATGCAGATAATATAGCCTTAAGCATAAAATCTCTTGAGGACGTAGATTGTATCCGTGCGGTTCAGTGGTTTCGTATAGATAAAAATAGCTCTCTCGCTAGTGGTCATAAAAGGGTATCTCGCTCTAATGTTGGCGATGTATATTTACCAAGCTATTATATCGTACAGCCTTCTGGACTTCTTAAGATTAGAGGACCTTACGGGGAATTGAATGCGAAGCCAAATATATACCAACTCCTGCCTCGTTTGTTTGGAAATGAGAACCAAACGCGTAAATTAAACGGAACAATACATGAAAATGGCTGTGGGAAATTTAGCGATTTAAGTACTAAGGTATTAAAAAAACTAAAAGAGGATCATTATACTCATATTTGGCTAACCGGAGTTATACAACATGCTACGTCTACTGACTACAAGCAAGTTGGTCAAGATGCCGATGACCCAGATCTTTTGAAGGGAATAGCGGGTAGCCCGTATGCAATTCGGGACTACTTTGATGTTTGTCCTGATTTTGCTGATGATCCTGCTCTAAGGCTTGAAGAGTTTCGATCTCTTTCTGAACGAATGCGGTCTTGTGGATTAAAGCTTATTATTGATTTTGTACCCAATCATGTAGCTCGAAGTTATTCCTCTGACATTTACCCCAATCTTGATTTTGGAAATAGGGACAGACGTAACCAGTTTTTCGCTTCAGATAATAATTTTTTCTATTTGACCACTGAAGTCACGAATGAGCATGGACCTCTACGGCTACCGACAGTGGATCATACTACTGGCCGTATCGTTAGTTCAACTGCCCAAGTAGTTGGACGCGCAGATGGATACTTTTACCCGGAGCGTAAGAATGGGCGAGTAACTGGTAATAATGTAGTTAGCTGGCAACCAGAATCGGGAGATTGGTATGAAACGGTTAAGCTTAACTACGGCTTTAATTTCATGAATCGTGAGGCTGTTTCTGAGTATCCGTCTGCAACAACGCCATCAAAAAGAATTCCGAATACTTGGAAAAAAATGGATGCAGTAATTGCGTACTGGCAAGAGATGGGTGTTGATGGGTTTAGGGTTGATATGGCTCACCTAGTCCCGCCAGAGTTCTGGAAGTGGCTTTTACATCGTGCTCGTACTCGGCAGCCTGAAGTTTTTTTTATGGCGGAGGCCTACGAGGATGATCCTGCTAAGGTGCCAAGTCATGAACCTACCCTTCAAAATGAGGGGGTTATGGTTTCTTTGTTAGATGCAGGATTTAATGCTGTTTATGATGATGCCACTTACGATGTGCTTACAGATTTATATGAAGGGAGCGCTTGGGCTAATGATATGGATAGCCTAAATCAAAATATTAATCCTTTGTTTTTTGATCGCGCCGTTCGTTACGCAGAAAATCACGATGAGGTGAGATTAGCTAATCCTAGTACCTGGGGCTCTCAAGGTATGGCTGTTGGCCGTCCTGTAGCAGCAAGCTTATATGGCCTTTCAAGGGGACCTATAATGGTATATCATGGTCAAAAAGTAGGAGAGCCTGCTATTGGTGCTGAAGGTTTTGGTGGCGACGATCAACGCACGACTATTTTTGACTATTGGTCGATGCCAGAATTTAACAAGTGGTGGAATGGTGGACTTGTCGATGGCGCTAATCTTTCTGCGGAGCAGCGCACCTTGCGTTCTTGGTATGTTCGGCTTCTTAATGTGCTTAAAGAGCCTGCATTCACCACAGGCAATACAACTTTTTTAAATAATCTCAATATTGAGAATCCTTTTTATGGAAAAGTTGAGGACAGGGGACCGTCAGGCAAGTGGATGTATAGCTATTTACGTTCAGATATTCAAAGTGATTCGCACTTTTTAGTTTTGTGTAATTTCAGTTCAGATACTGACTTGCGTCACGTACGTGTTAGGCTACCTAATTCTGCATTAAGTGATCTGGGCATATCGAAGCTGTCATCTGCATGGGTTATTGTTGAACCTAGTCTAAACATTTCTAACTGCAGACCAATTGCTTACAAAGCGTCAGATGTAGATAGAGAAGGCTTATATTTTAAAAAAATTGAGTCACTTTCGGGTGAATACTACCGAATTCGAGTAGTCGATGAATTGCCAGAGGATGTTATAATTGGAGCTAGCCTTCCACATGGAAATGCCTTTCTAGGTGCATTTCCAGTACTGCATCTGGACTGCGGTGAATCCATAAAAATTGATCTTAGGCGATATGGAAATCCGGCGGATAGCCATTATTATTCAGTTAAATCGCCAGATGGAATTCAAGCACGAATAGATAAACTAAATCATAAATTACATCTGCAGACTAATGATTCTGCAGTAGGAATTTACCGTATTAATCTTAGTTTAAGGCCCATCAATGAAAACAAGAGTTTAGTAGAAAGTACGATTACCGTAGCTGTTGCTAAACAAAAAAAATACAGATTTTCATTGAATGATTATGAGCATGCGAAGTCTGTGAATGTGGTTGGAGAGTTCAATAGTTGGAACTCGAGCACTGATAAAATGTTACGCACTATAGACGGTTGGAACTTAACTAAAGTGATTAGAAGTAATACGTTTGAATATAAATATGTGATTGATGGGCATTGGATAACGGACCCTGCAAACGATCAACGCGTTCCTGATGGACATGGTGGACACAACAGCTTTGCTGAAGTCAAATCCGAATTAGGTACTAATAAGCCGTTTAATCTTTTTGTTGATAATATTGATAGTGACCACGTCATACTATCTGCTAGCGAAGAAATTAACTCCGTTTACGCGGATGTATTTCCCAAATCCGGTGGATCGAAGAATCTCCCAGTAGAAGTTATTGGTAATACAGTGCGAGTTGATTTAAACGAGTACCAGTCTACTGGTTTCTTAGTAAGAGTTATCGCAAGCAGTTCTGATAATACTGTCTGCAAGCCTGCAATAATGTATGCCGGAAAGCCTAAAGAGGACATATGGCGTGATGACATTATTTACTATGCATTTACGGATCGGTTTAGAGATGGTAATACCGCTAATTCTTATAAAGTAGAGAATGATAAAGTTGCAAATATAGCGAATTACCAAGGTGGAGATTTTGAGGGAATATTTGCTGCTCTCAAAGATGGTTATTTTGACAGCCTTGGGGTTAATGTCATATGGCTTGCACCACTCAACCAAAACCCTGCAGAAGCATGGCAAGAGTACCTCCCACCATACAGGTCTTATACCGGCTATCACGGCTATTGGCCGATAGCACGTTATGCAGTTGAGCCTCGATTCGGAAGCGCTGATTTTTTGCAACAGCTTGTCGATTCTGCACATCGTAATGGTATGAAAATACTGGCTGATTTAGTTCTTAAGCATGTGCATATTAAAAATCCTACGTTCACTGAAAAGCCGATGCTTTTTGGTGAGCTAATGTTAACAGATGGTACTAGGAATCTTCGCCGTTGGGATGAAAATCCATACACGACATGGTTTGAGCCATTTTTGCCTGCTTTTGATTTTCGTAATCCAGACAGTATTAATTATCTATTGAATGACGCTTTTTATTGGATCGATAAATATGGACTCGATGGCTACCGGCTGGATGCTGTAAAACATATACGTCCGGATTTTTGGTGGCGATTTCGTAGTCGAATGCGCGACAGTTTTCCTGATGAAACACATTATTTTGTTGGTGAAACTTTCGAAAGTCGTGATGGAATTTCTACATTTGTAGGTCCCAATATGTTAGATGGACAGTTTGATTTTCCTCTTTACGATACATTGATGGAGGTTTTTGGACTTGGCACTGCAGGATTTGAAGAGATGGAGAATGCTTTGAGCCAGTCGGAAAAATTCTATGGTCGTACTACTTTGATGTCTCCACTTTTTGGTAATCACGACAAACCTCGATTTATGGCTTACGCCGACGGAGATCTACCTGATCCGAATCAATCTGATGAGGAGGAAGTTGGTTGGAGTAAAGTGATTCGAGTCGATAATGTTGATGCATATGAAAAGTTAAAAATGGCGATGACTTTCATAATGACAATAGATGGAGTTCCTATGCTCTATTATGGTGATGAAATAGGAATGACGGGAGCCGGAGATCCAGATAACCGCCGAATGATGCGTTTTAATGATTCACTGACCCACGAAGAAAAATCCGTAAAGGCTCATTTCTCTAAAGTTGCTAAGGCTCGACGAGAGCACCCCGCGCTTTATATGGGTAGCCGGCGAGCACTCACGCATACTGAAAAAAAATACGCTTATTTAAGAGCTTACGATAAAGACCGTGCCTTAATTCTGTTCAATCGCAGTAGCGAGGAGACTTCTTTTAAGCTCAATCTAAGCCCTGAGATAATCTCAGGAGAATTAACAGATATTATAAGTGGTAGAACAATAAAAGTTAGTAATGGAAGCATGGAAGTTACTATGAAGCCAAATAAATCGGCCTTGTACATCACTTCTGGAGGACAATATTTTGACTAAAAATTATCCGCTATTTTTTTTATCTTTTTTATTGGTTATCGTAGTATTGTTACCACTTAAGCCTTTATCTGCTGAGGCTCAGATAGTGAATTTTCCAGAGCTAAGCTTAGAAGACCTTGCGCAAAAAGTGGACGCTTTAGTAGGACATAATCCGGACGAAGCAATTGCGTATATGGTAGAAATTAAAATGCGCCTTACAAACTCTATGAGTGAGGAGTATCGTAATATTTATTGTGAAAATCTTTTTCGCTTAGGATTAACTCATATGAGTGCTTTTAAACAGTTTTCCGATGCTAAATGGCTATTAGGCGCAGTTCCTTTTTGGACAGAATTTTTGTCCGATTTTTTTAGTGATCCACGCCATTCTCTGGCAATGCTAAATCTAGGAGACTGCTATTACGGAGCAGAATGCTGGAGTGATGCAATGGATGTATATTTACACACACTTGATGTTTACTCCATGCAAATCGATTCAGAAGATTTGTTAGGAATTTTAGAGCGCATCTATCACGCTTCAAATTCTTCAGCCCGTGAGAATGAAGCTAAGAAAGTGCTGTGGAAATTTTTAGGTGAAAAATACAGTCATTCTATCCGTCTTTTTTGTTTGGAAGCCTTATTTGATGACTCATTGAAGAATAATAACAACTCTGAGCTTTTAAAACTAGTAGGTATCATTAATGCCGATCCTTTATTTCGCTATAATATTGGCTTAAACATACGGTTATTGCACACTGGAGATAAATTTGAGGACGAAGAGCAATATTTAGAAGCGAGCCTTTTGTTTTCAATGGTTCTACCACTGGAAGTTTTATTATCTTCAGTAGAGGAGCGTCTTATTAGCAATGAAGAAAAAGCATTTTCTAATCGTTCCTATGGATTAAATGACAAAAATATAGTTAACAGTATTAATGATCTGCGAGCGAAGCGTATAGAACTTTTGGATGCCCCTAAATACTCGGCTAATTTGCATTGGCGCCAAGCTCGAGTTTTAGAATTAATGAATCGTAAATACGAGGCTTTCTTTGCTTATATGCGACTGATTGAAGAGTATTCAGATCACAAACAAATAGAGCAGTTTCATTACGCTACTTTTATTCAAAGCATCGAATGCGAATATTTTCAAGAAGCAGTCACACTAGGAGAAAAGTACTTATTGGATCCATCTTACATACTATATGAAAAACCCATAGCTATTCATATGGCCGGTCTGTACAGTCGTTTTGGAGAGGTTGAAAAACTTTCACAATTAGCCGATAGCTTTCTCCATCGATTTCCTTTTGATAGAGTCGCAGCGCAAGTGTGTCACTTTCTTGGACAAGCCTTATTTACCAAAGGCATGGTAGATCGAATTGTTAACGATTTTCCGACATGGACAGCTGAATACCCGGATGGTGCTTTCGTAGACAGTGTTTATTATTGGCTGGGAATGGCTAATTTATTTAAGGGAAATTTCCAGTCAGCATTGGGAGAGTTTGACTCTCTGTTACAAGCTCACCCTGGAAGTGTTTATGTTAAAGAGGCTGAGTTTCGTCGGGGAGTAGCTTTTTTTGGTATGAGTGAATACAACTTATCTAGAGAGGTATTTGAAGGATGGTTAGCCCAAGCTTATGAGCATCCGTTACTGCCAGAGGCGCATGTTTTCATGGGGGACTTAGATGCAATAGAAGCGAATATACAAAGTGCTCTAGAAAATTACCGTTTAGTAGAAAGTTACGGTGGTTCGCTATCTTTAATAGAGCATAGCTATTTTGAATCCAGTTCTTTACTAGTCGCCAATAAAAGATATCTAGAGCATGAAATTCTATTAAAGAAATTTATAGATAAATATCCCAATTCAAAGTTATGTTCTGAGGCTATATTAAGGATAGCCGAGGGCGCTTTTGAGCGTGGAAATTTGGGTCAAGGATTTGAATATTTAAAAGAAGGCATTGAGCGCTTTGGCGATGAGAGTGATTCCGATCATATTGATATGTTGATGGATACTTGGTGGGAAATTGACTCTTCCATAAGAAAAGGTAATTTAGCTACAAACGCATTTATTAAAAGACTGCTTGGTGATGAAGAATTCAGAGCTAAGATGCTGTATAATCGTATAGAGCAGATACGCTATTTCGACAATAATCCAAATCTTCAATTGGGTCTTAAAGAGTTGCTCACTCAGCGGCATCCTCTTTACAAGGCTCTATCTAAAAATACCTCCCAAGATTCTATTGCTAGACCAGGTAGCACACTATCAATAGAGGATTTCCCATCATTGATTGCTGTAAGCGAATCGTTAGCGATACAATATAGTAAGTTGCCTAAGCTAAATGCGGAGGACTCTTTTCGTGCAATGCATGATAGAGCTATAGAGCGTAACAAAAAGACACTAGGTATGCGGCTATTACGTGTTCTTAACATTTATGCTGCAGAACCTGTAGATCCGAACATTTTTGATTCAAATATCGATGAAATCGCGAGTCCTGCAACACTCGCTTGGATCGCAGAAATAGAGTCGTGCTCTTACCCTGAACGTTCGATTGAACGCTTGCTAAAGTTAGTAACTAAATATCCACAAAATCCAGCTGCTGGAGATGCGTTATTTCTGTTGGGTCAATTGGAATTTAACCGGAGTAATTATGATAATTCAGAAAAATATTATGCTAGGGTACTGGAGGAGTATTTTGAAAATGATGTAGCGCCAAGGGCTGCTATTGCGCGCGGAGATGCTCTTTGTGAGGCGAATCGCTACCAGGAAGCGATAACCGCTTACTCGTTAGTTCTTAATCAGCGAAATTGGAGGGGTGAGATTTGGGCGGAGGCTACATATAAGATCGGGCACTGTTTTGTTTTGAATCAAGACTATGCTAAAGCTCAGGGGTTATTTGAGCGCACATATCTAGGATTCAGTGGTTATCTCAACTGGGCGGGTCAAGCTGCACTAGCAAGTGGTAAACTACTTGAAGATTTAGAAGACAAAGAATCCGCACAACGTACGTATAGCTTTTTTATAAATTTGCCGCACGCCAAGGATTCGCCCCACTACGAAGAAGTATTATTAAGAATAGCTACTCTTTTAGATAATTATGAAAACATTCAATCGATCTAAATACTATCTATTAGCTTTCCTATTTTTTGTGGTCTGCTTACCGCTTAACGCAATTGAATTACTAGTAGAGCTTCATTATCCCACAAGGACGGATGAAGTTTTACTAACCGGAATTGATGGAAATTTTCTAGTCTTTCGACCGAAGGGGCAGGATGATGGAGGACGTGCTTATTTGGATATTGAAGATTTAAAAAGGCAGAAAGTAACTATTAATTACCTATTATCAGAGCAGTTTTATAAAGGTATAGAAAGGCTTAATGAGAATCGACCAATCCAAGCATTACCACTTTTTGAAGCCGAGGCAGGTCAATTATTAGAATATAATATACTCAGTAAGTTGCCTGGTAATTATTTGTCTACGGTCTTGCCTTATATGGATGCGTTGCAGCAAAGCCGAAATTGGAATCGACTTGTCGCACTAATAGTTGAGATACCTGTAGCAGATAGTCCTACCGAGATTGTTGAAAAAGTAGGAGACGTAGCATTCGCGCTTCATGCGCAGAAGCGTTTTGAGGATTTAGACATAGTACACAAAAAAATAATCAGCATACCAGAGCTTGCACCGGAGCATGTTGCCAGTATTTTTGATATCGCTAACTCATGGCGACTGGCCAAAGAATATCAAAAAGCTTATGACGTTTATCGTTTAATCACTGCAAATGGGAGATTTTTAAACCATCCTTCCGTATTATGGGCAGCTTATTGCGGCTTTTATTGCTTAGGTAATGATAGTCTCGAAAAAATTTATTCTAAGCTTCCTGAAATAGATGCTGGGCAAGCGTATTTTTCTCTTAGGAGATTGCTAGATACTCGCTGGTATCTACAACTAGGCGATTATCCTTCAGCAATGCGGTATGCTGCACAAGGTAAGGTTTATGCCAACGCAACCGAACCGTGGTATCCCGAACTCATTCATACGCTTGCTGTCTTGTATACAAATATGAATTTAGTCGATGAAGGTTCGCTTGCTCATAGCGAAGTTTCTGCAATTTTTCCAAATAGCCGATGGGCTAAAAAAAGCCTTCAATTATTGAAGGATCAGAAATGAATAACCTAATATGAATAATATAATTACAAAACTTCAATTAGCACCGATCTATGTGTTCGTAGTAAGTATGGTGCTTTGTTGCACTAGTTTGAGCGCAGAAGTGATAACTAGCCTAGAACCAGATAGCACTGAAAATTCGGTCACTTTATGGACACTTTTTAAGCAGGGTGGTTGGGCGATGTATCCCTTACTGGCTTTTTCAATAGCGCTTGTTGGTTTAGCGGTATATTGTTTATTTCTTATCCGAGATTCTCGATTCACACAACCGGAAGCCCTCGACGATCTAAAGATAGCTGTGCAAACCGGTGACTATGAAAAATGCCTCGACGCGTGCGAAAACAATGAAGGCTACATGACGGAAATTCTTTCCATTGCTTTTGAGACTATTGGTGAGGGGCACCGCTCTGTGAACGATATCAATGAAGCCATGGAAGAACGAGCAAGTAAGATTTTGGCGAAGCCACTAGTTTTCGTCCAGTATCTTCAAGTTATAGCTTCGATTGCACCCATGATGGGCTTGCTTGGTACGGTTAGCGGCATGGTTAAGGCCTTTCGCAATATTGCTTCCCAGGGTTTAGGAAAGCCGGAGCTACTCGCAAATAATATTTCTGAGGCACTGGTAACTACTGCTAGTGGTCTACTGATAGCTATTCCAGCTCTAATGGCATATTTCTACTTTAAAAATAAATATCTAACGGCTTCATCAGGAGTTTATGAACAGCTCGGATCAATGACGCGAATGATGTCGAAAGAAGGCATGCTTACAGATAACTATAATCGCTGAAGTACTGATTATACTCGGATCTTGTGAAACCCCAACGCCATACTGAAGAAGGTAATGATCTTCCGGATCTGACTCCGATGATCGATATCGTTTTCCTACTTATTGTATTTTTCATGACAGTGGCTACGTTACAGGTGCAAGAGTTAATAGAGATAGATGTACCTATTGCTGCTGATGCTGTCATTCCGGATGATCGCAGCGCTAGAGCAGTAGTAACTATTCAGAATGATGGCGCCTTGTTTTTTGGTTCACAGCCAATCAGTATCGATGACTTATCCGCTTATGTAGAGCAGGCTAGAGAAGCCGACCCAAAGCTTAAAGTGTATATTCGTGCTGACGCTAAAGTTCCCTTTAAGAATGTCCGCAAACTCTTTTCAGTTGCTGCAGAAGTAGGTGTGCAAAACGTAATTTTTGCTAGCTTTCAGAGTAACAAATAAAGTCATATGAAAGCTCGCCGAACTCTTATTGCAGAAGACCGTGTGGATCTCACTCCGATGATAGATATAGTCTTTCTTCTGTTGATCTATTTTATGGTGACTACTTCTATTATAAAAGAAGAAGCGGACTTAGGAGTTACACTACCATCTAGTATGGCTGCGGCAAGTGACTCTCCACTGCCAGAGCAACATTATATTGATATCCTTTTTGACGGAACAACTTTACTAAACGGAATGCCGACGGATAATCCGGGTAATCCTGAGTTGCCTAATCTAAAGCGTACTCTTTTGAACCTGAAACTTTCCTCAGATAGAGCTGGTTTGAAGACTTTAATAATAATACAGCCTGACTCCGAAGCATTTCAGCAAAGCGTAGTCAATGTTCTCAATGTTCTTAAGTCTGTAGGAATTAGATCAATATCTTTTGGCGAAGGCTTAAACTAATTTTTATTTTTTGATATGATAACACTGTGGCCAATCTATCGCTTATTTAATAGGGTTTTTGCGGGCTTTCTTTTATTCTTACTTGTAGATTATTGCTACGCACAAAGCTACGTTTCGGGCGAAGATGAGTCGTATTACAAATCTTACCAGGATGGATGGCAGAGCGGCGATAAAAGTGGCCGAGGATTCCAAGAATGGATTCTTCGGGCGCCGCAATACGATAGTACTGAAGAAGAGCAATATGCTGGTTTTTTTATTGCTGAATCTAATCGTGAATCCGATTTGGGATCGTTCGCAAGCAAGGGTAAGGCCTTCGGTATTTTCGCTAATGGTACTAGTTTTGAAGAGACAGTTGCTTTTCGTGCATTCGGTCGTCCATTAGGAGTGGGTGATGTGTTCTCATTTAGATTCAAATTTTCTGGATTTATAAATAAATTTGAGCGCGACTCGGATAAATTATCTAGTGTTGGATTTGCTTTACGTCACACTGTCGAGGCATATGCATCGAGCTCGATTGCGAAGAGCCGTGTTTTCGCATTTGTTATTTTAGAGGGTTTTAGTACGTATCAGATATTTGATGGATCGAAGAGATTTAACACCCGTATTTTTATTGATCCTCAAGGCGCGGAAGTCGGTTTTCGGGTCAATGATAGTGGTTATGACATTCAAATAATAACGTTAAGTGATCATACCATTTATAATTTAAATAACCGCTCTTTTGCTCAATTGCAGTTAGCTAATGAAGATCAAAATTTATCTCCACTAGCTCTTCGAGGATTTGCGTTTTTCAATCTGAATGGTGGTGCGAACAATGCATATTTTAATGCCCTACAACTATCTTCTAATGAATAATGGCGACTCAATAATTAGGGCGGATAAATGTCTCTTTGATCGAGATTGTGGCATCCTACTTCATCCCACCTGCCTACCAGGACCTTTTGGAATAGGGGATATAGGGCCCTCAGCAATTAATTGGATTCACCTGCTCGCAGACGCGCAACAAAATATATGGCAGATACTACCTATGAATCCATCTGGCTATGGGGATTCACCATATCAAGGGCTCTCTGCATCGGCAGCCAATCCAATTCTTATCAGTCCTGAGCATTTATATACGGAAGGACTGCTTAGTGCAGATGAATTAGAGCTTCTGAAAGTGCCAGCAAGCGCACAAATTAATTACTCTTTGGTATACAAAAATAAAAAAAGAATGACCAGTAGGGCTGCGAGTCGTTTTTTTAATACAGACCAATCAGACCCTTTATATAAGCGCTATCTGAAATTCGTCCAACATTCTTCAGGTTGGTTGCCAGAGTATGCGTTGTTTTATGCTCTCAAAGAAAAGCATGCAGGCGTATCTTGGACAGACTGGCCTGCTAAGTTTCGTGATAGAGATTCGAATGCGCTGCAGCATGTATCTGTTGAATTAAAGGAAATCATTAACCGTGTTACTTTTGAGCAATTCATCCTTACCGAGCAGTGGTCTTTGCTTCGCGCTAAGGCATCTGAATGCGGTGTTCGCATAGTTGGCGATTTACCAATTTTCGTCGCGCACGACAGCGTGGATGTTTGGTCCAGGCCGGAGCTTTTTAATTTGTGCGCGGATGGAAAGCCTTCTGTCGTCGCAGGTGTACCGCCTGATTATTTCTCCGCTACTGGGCAGTTATGGGGTAATCCACTATATAATTGGGAAGCGCATCGTACCGATAAGTTTGATTGGTGGTGTACTCGGCTTAAAAATATTCTTAGCTGGGTTGATATTGTTCGAGTCGATCACTTCAGAGGTTTTGATTCCTATTGGGAGATTCCAGCAGACTCTAAAACTGCGCAGAACGGCCGATGGATTCCTTCTTGTGGCGATGAGATTCTTCGTGAATTTAGCAAGATCTGTGGTCATCCCATGCCCCTTATTGCCGAGGACCTTGGGGTGATTACCGATGCAGTGGTTGAGCTGCGTGAGCGGTACGAACTTCCAGGGATACGTATTCTACAATTTGCTTTTGGCAATGACCCCATGCGATCTAGCTTTATCCCTGAATCTTATGATAAATCTTGTGTAGCATATAGCGGTACACACGATAACGATACTACCATGGGATGGTTTCATAGCGTATCAGGTGAAAGTAGTACTCGTAGCGATATAGAAATTAATGCGGAGAGAGCATCTGCCCAAGCTTATTTCGGAAGTGATGGTTCCGAAATCCATCTGGATTTTACTCGTAGTATATACGCTTCAGATGCAGCTGCAGCTATTATACCACTACAGGATCTATTAGGCTTTGGTTCAGATGCCCGCATGAATACACCTGGTAATTCTTCAGGAAGCTGGGTTTGGCGACTTCACAATACAGACGGATTGGCCGAAGCGATGAAAACTTTAGCAGCAATTACAATAAAAACTTCACGTGGATTAAGTCGTAAGAAAACAACTTAACCAACTTTACGCACACATAAGTATACAAAATATGAACAAACCAAATCTTTCATTCTGGCAAATCTGGAACATGAGTTTCGGGTTTTTTGGCATCCAATTTGGATGGGGTCTTCAAATGGCTAATATGAGCGCCATTTATCAATACTTAGGTGCCGACGAAAGTACTATTCCACTCTTATGGCTAGCAGCGCCACTAACAGGACTTATCGTGCAGCCAATTGTTGGCTATTACAGCGATCGAACTTGGTGCTTTCTCGGTCGTCGCAGACCTTATTTTCTTGTTGGCGCAATTTTTGCCAGTTTATCTCTAATAGCTATGCCAAATTCTAGCACTCTTTGGATGGCTGCAGGCTTGTTATGGATTTTAGATGCTTCTGTAAATATAAGTATGGAGCCTTTTCGCGCTTTTGTGGGCGATAAATTAAACCGTAAACAGCGTAAGAGTGGCTTTGCTATGCAGAGCCTTCTTATAGGTCTAGGCGCTGTTTTATCATCTGCATTGCCTTGGATCTTGTCTAACTGGTTTAATATTTCAAACAACACGACGGCCGAAAATGCTATTCCAAAGTCTGTTCATATAGCTTTCTATATAGGATCCGGTGTTTTCTTTTTAGCGATTCTCTACACCATATTAACAACGAGTGAATATCCACCAGAGGATATTGAGGCATTTGAAGAAGAGAAAAAGCAAACAGCCGGATTTTTGAATGCTTTTAGTGAAATCTATGCGGGCATATTATCAATGCCGCGTACCATGAAGCAATTAGCAGTTGTGCAGTTTTTTACATGGTTTGGATTATTTTGTATGTGGATCTATTTCATTCCAGCTGTTGCAACTCATATATTTGATGGAGTTCAAGGTAGCCCCGAATATCAAGCCGGTGCAGAGTGGGGTGGTGTTTGTTTTTCAACTTATAACGGCATAGCTTTTGCTTTTTCTTTCTTTTTACTAGTTTTTGTCCGACGCTTTAGTTCTAAGTCAATACACACGGTTTGCTTAGTAATTGGTAGCATCGGTCTACTTTCTGTTCCTTTAGTCGATGACCCCAAAATTCTTTTGCTCTCTATGATGGCTGTAGGTATCGCATGGGCTAGTATCTTATCCATGCCGTATGCGATGCTAGCTAACGCGATTTCCAGTAACCGTATGGGGTTTTATATGGGAGTCTTTAACTTTTTCATCGTGCTGCCACAAATTGCTGCATCTCTTGGTCTTGGCACTATAATGTCTGCGTTTCTTGGCAATAATACTATGCTAGCGATTTTGCTTGGTGGGGTCTCTATGCTTATCGCTGCTGCGTGCGTGCAATTAGTCGATGTAACTGCTGAAGATGAACTGGAAGCCAGCAAGTATGCCTAAATAATAAGTTTTCATTTAATGTTGACCAATTTCTGACCAACTATGTCTCTATCTAAGATTAAGGAGAGGTGACAGAGTGGCCGATTGTGCATCCCTGGAAAGGATGTGTGGGGGAAACTCCACCGAGGGTTCGAATCCCTCCCTCTCCGCCACTTTAAATAATTAAGTCTCTGACTAATCCGCTATCTTGAAGCGGTAGAACTTGGTGTCGGAATCCGTAGGTACTGGAACAGACATAGCGGCTGGATCTCCAGTATTTTCCCAGATCTTAAGATCCGAGCTTTCTTCCATCTGTAACTCGATTACAGCTTGGTCACCTAAAACTTCTACCATTGTTGAGCCAGGTCGAAGGTCTTGTAGCTCATTAAGAAAGTATTTCTCATTTGACGTATAATTGAGAGCTTCAATTGGAATTAAATTAGATACAGCGGAGCTATAAATATTACTGAAGTTTATTGTGCTTTCGCTATCTGGGAAAGGTGCGCCAGACTGTATTTGTACTCCATCGGCAACGCCGTTATTATCCAAATCCATCTGACCATCATAGAAAAATCCCTTGCCGCTATCATCTTGATATAGCTCATTTCGTCCCCATGTGTAAGTGAACATAAAGAAGGCGTCGTTGGTTTTATCTTTTAAGTTTGCCCGAAAGATTCCTCCTCCCTCTTCGTCACTAGCAGTAGATGTTAGACTTTTGCTATCCCATGAATAAGTCTGATCAGTTCTATAACTGGATACTTCACCGTCCCCGCCTAATGAATTCCAAATACTAATCGAACTAGTGTCTCCATTTCCGAACCATACGCCATAAGAAGAAGGTAAGGAATCCGAGAAGTATATTTCAACGTAACCACTTAATGAAGATGGTATGGAAGTATTGCTCACAGTGTATACTAAAGCAGTAGAGTCATATGCGTCCGCGATGCCGTCATTGTCATCGTCGATGTCTGAAGCGTCTTCTGTTCCATCTCCGTCATAGTCATCTGAAGTGAAATTGGTGGTAAGGGCGAAAAGATCTAAGTTATCCGGCAATGCACTTAGGATCTGATGAAAGTCTAATTGGCCACCTTGTGCAGGGAATTGTATGCCAGATCTTATCTGTATCCCATCTTGATTACCGTCATTATCTAAATCGATTCGACCATCATAGGTGAAGCCATATCCATTTGTGCCATTACTCAAATCAAACTTACAGGTATAGATATTAGGATTGGATGTTTTATAGTGACTCCATTGCCCGGTTTCGCCTGTGGGACCTATTGTGGCTGAGTTCTCTGAATCCCAAATATACGCATTTTCGTATGACCAAGTGTTATCAAAGGCGAACCAAGTGGCAAAGTTTTCATCAATTGGATGCCAGATACCTGGCATTAATTCTAGGTCATTAAAATAAGCATAGGTCACTTCTACCCATCCGACATTTTCTTTGGGTTGGAAATCCGAAGGGCCTAATTTTTCCAATTCTAATGGATCATTTGGAAAAGGGTCCTCCGAGTCGGCTACGTTATCACCATCCGAATCAACAATGACTATTGGATCATCATAAGGATTATCAGAAATGGAGCTGTTATAACTTGTATCCTCAGCAATGACAAAATTATCAAAATAAAGGTCTCCCTCCTCTAGTGCAATGTTACTAGTCTCTATTTCGAGGCTTACGTAAAAGTTATCATTTGGCGCAGATTCGCTAGATAACACAATATAATCAATACCATTATAACTATACGAAGCTGTCGCCATAGATGTAGAAAAATTGTACGACGTACGAAGATAGATTCTTTCTAAATTATTCACATTAAGTAGGCCATCTTCATCAGGCGCAAAAGGATCATAGTACTTAATACTTTTATTGCCATTAGAATTAACTAGAGATAGGCCGCCATCTCCTGAAAAATTACTAAATCCAAGGCCACATTCTACTTTATAATAGGCATTAACATCTCCATCGCCATCAGTGTATGTCCCGCCATCTGGTACATCGGATGAAATAGTAGCCAATATGGTAAAGTTGAGAACACCTGAGTTCGTCATACTTGAATTTACGGGATACAGTATTTCTAATTCTTTAGCGCCAGAGCCATTGATAGATGTAATATTTAATACACTATTAGTCACATTTACTTGTAAGTCGTTGTTGTCGCCGCCTTCGTTTTCATACGCGTATTGGAAATAGTCCGGAAATGAGTTGAACTGTTCGTTCAGCAAGTTTGCACCCAATGATACGTGGGCGCTGAATAAAAGCATCAATAGTGGGGATATTTTCATAAAATACATTATTAGTAACTTTATAATTACTAAATTAAATTCACTACAAACTTAAAAATCTGTTCTGTAATATGTTACACTCTTTGTTAGATTTTTAAATGGCCTTTGGTAGGGCGATGCATAATCAAAAAAATAGAAGTTTGTGTAAGTCTACTAGCATGGATTCAGTGATTAAGATTCGACAAGAATCGAATCTGTGAACTTCATACTAAACATGTATATTTTATTACCCTTTCTAGTACTGCTGAGCAGTTTATCGCTGAGCGCCGCATCCAAGCCGAATTTTCTCTTCATATTTGCGGATGACCAAAGCTATGAGACTGTAGGCGCTCATGGTAACCCGGAAATTAAAACGCCCCATATTGACTCGCTTGCCGAAGCTGGCGTCAGCTTCACCAACACCTACAATATGGGCGGATGGAATGGCGCTATTTGTGTCGCCTCACGCACAATGATAAACACTGGGCAGATGATATGGCGCGCGCATGCCGGGCATACGGCTCTTCGGCAGGCTGCGAAGCGTGGCGAACTTTGGTCGCAGTTACTGCAGTCCGCTGGCTATGAAACTTATTGTACGGGTAAATGGCACATACGCATAAATCCAAAGGATATTTTTGACCACCATGTAAATGAGCGACCTGGCATGCCAGTGGATAGTTGGACTGGCAAGATGCGGGGCACGGATAGGGCAAACGCTGCATTCATCGCATCGCTCGAAGGATACAGTCGCCCTGTTCTAGGCGAACCGGATACCTGGTCGCCCTATGCTCAGTCATTTGGTGGTTTCTGGGAAGGTGGCAAGCACTGGAGCGAAGTCTTAGCTGACGACGCCACCAGTTTTCTTGAAAAAGCAGCGCAAAGCGAAAAGCCCTTTTTTATGTATCTAGCCTTCAACGCACCGCATGACCCACGCCAAGCGCCAAAGCACTTTGTGGATATGTATCCATTAGAAAATATTGAAGTACCACTAAGTTATCAGCCGCTGTATCCATACAAAGATTCAATTGGGTGCGGCTTCTCCTTGCGCGACGAAGCGCTCGCTCCTTTTCCGCGCACTGAATTTGCAGTGAAGACCCACCGCCAAGAATACTTTGCAATTGTCTCGCATATGGATGAGCAAATTGGGCGCATATTAACTGCGCTTGATGAAACAGGTAAGAAAGAGAACACGTATATAATCTTTACTGCCGACCATGGACTGTCCTGCGGCAATCATGGTCTTATTGGTAAGCAAAACATGTATGATCACAGCATGAAGCCTCCAATGATAGTGGTCGGTCCAGACGTACCAGAAAATGAAAAGCGAGAAGCTCTCGTTTATCTGCAAGATGTTATGGCGACCACGCTTGATTTAGCAGGAGTGGATAAGCCAAAATACGTCGAGTTTAATAGCTTAATGCCCCTTGTTAAAGATCCAGAGGCGAGTAGCGCATATGATGCAATTTATGGGGCTTATTTACCTGATGCACAGCGCATGATCCGAGTTGGAGATTTGAAGCTAATCGTCTACCCGAAAGCAAAGCGTGTACGCTTGTTTGATTTATCGAGTGACCCCGATGAGCGCAATGATCTATCGGGTGACCCCTCGCATTGGAATCAGATTCGTCATTTGTTTAAGATTTTACTCGAGCAGCAGCGCGACCTTGAAGATCCATTGGATCTAACAATTGTTTACCCAGAACTTGCTGCCCGATAATTTGCGAAGCAGAAAATCTATAACTCCAGATAGGGCACTAAGTATATCCAAGCGCACGCCAGTAATTTATCTAGATATATAAAAAAGCCTCGGTCTCAAGGGCCGAGGCTTTAAATGGGTGCAGGGCCTGGATTTGAACCAGGGACCTTCAGGTTATGAGCCTGACGAGCTACCGGGCTGCTCCACCCTGCAATAAATTGTACTATCCTTTAAACTGGAGCAGTTGTTTAAGGGGATCGAAGACACAATGCTTATGTACGGCTTGTGTAAAGTGCTTTTTTGTAAGTTTTTTTAACAACTAGATAAAGGGCACTGCATCAAACTGCTCGCCTAAAATTTGTGAAGAGTCGCTCTGTAGCCAATTGTCTAGCATGGTGGTGTAGACGCTGCGAAAGTCCGTGCTAAAGCTTAGATCTTGTTTTGGCAGCAAATTTAGATTTGGCGCTTCTCCAAGCACCCCACCTTTGACGTCTTTACCCATGACGAAAAGTGGCGCAGCTGTACCATGATCGGTTCCGCGACTCGCATTTTCTCCGGGGCGGCGACCAAACTCTGAAAATGTCATTGTTAATACTTGATCATCCTTGCGATTTGCGGCGAGGTCTGCCTGAAAGGCAGCCATGGCATCAGAGAGTTGTCCAAGCAAGCGAGCATGGTTACCGACCTGGTTGACGTGTGTATCATAACCGCCCTGTGAAGCGAAATAGAGGCGCGTTTCAGCATCTGCATGAATGAGCGAAGAAATTCTTAACAGGGAACGTCCTAGGGCAGTTTGTGGGTAGGGCACAGCTGGTTTATAGCCAGCAATCATTTTCTCAATGCGGCGCTCAGTGATAAGGGTATTCATCATCGTTTGCTGTAAATAACTAGGATTTCCTTCGCCATGTTCAGCGCCGAGAAGCTTTTCATAAGCTTTTTCTGCAGGTGATCTTCCTCGAGTCAAGGATCCCCTAGATTTCATTCCAAATACTAGCTGCGGGTTCTCCGAGAGGTAGCTCTGTGGGGTGATGTCACCTATATGAATAGCCGCTGGGTCAGCTTCAACAGCAGGAGCACCGCTACAGGTGTTGTCTAAAAAGCGACCCAACCACCCAGATGTGTTGTAAGTATCTCCATCGGTGCCTGTTTCCCAAATCTCGGTAGAGCGAAAATGACTACGATTTGGATTTGGATATCCAACGTTTTGTACAATAGATAATTGATCTTGATCAAATAGTCGGTGCAAGCCTCCGAGTGATGGATGCAGTGAGAGTTGATCGTTTAGATTTAATAAATCTTTCTTTAAGCCAAGAGTAGGGCGCAAGTTATAGTAATTATCATCGGCATGCGGAATAACAGTGTTGAGTCCATCATTCCCGCCCGCTAACTGAATGATCACCAAAATACTACGATCTTTTTCAGGGGCAGGATTTTGAGCCATTGCACTACGCGCTAAAAAAGCAGGTGCAAATCCACTAAATGCCATAAAGCCTATACCGCCTGCCCCTCGCATAAACTCGCGGCGAGTTAGGGGTAGATTTGTCTGAGGTGTATTCATCGAATTAGCAAAGATTGTAGGCAGGTGATTGTAATAATGCAATGATAGCATTACGAGCACGGTAGAGTGCCCCTTGACTCTTAGGGTCGCCGATTAAACGACCCAGATTTTCAACATAGGCTTGCTGCGATAGTTCTGTTATAAAAAATCGGCATAATTGCTGGGTAAGCGCTTCGCCATTATTTTTTAGCATCGGTCTAAGCCGCTCATTGGAAATTAGAAAATTACCCTTATTTGCCGCACGCGCATCTGCCAGCGATTTTTTCTGATTACCGTTCAAGCGCTCTTCATTAACCGAGCTAAATAAATAATTCACGATTTGGCGGCGAGCGCTCACAGTCGTTGAATTAATCCATTTTTCTCCATACAGCCAGCCACGTACATTAGGAGGATTGTATAAGTTTTGCCCCATCGCTAGCATTTGCCTGATTAAGGGCCCTTGCAAGGGGATGATATCAAGGTTTAAGTCCTGGCACAGTCCCATGTAAAAATGAATTGGGCTTTTGACCATGTTACCTCTATAGGCAGGATGAAAAAAGAGCCGACTTTGAAAGACCGTATCAATTAAGTAGCGAATTTCAAAATTATTGTCTGCCCATAGATCGCCGAGTGCGATTATATAATCATCGTGTGGTAGCGCTCCATCGGTAAGATAAAATTTTAATAGCTCTCGAATAAAGAAGGTGCGAGCAGCAGGCTGCTCAAAGGCGATGTCAATGACTGCATCTCCTCCCCAATTACCACTCTTTCCAAACACTGTCTTCTGCCCGCTATCGTGGAAGCGTTTGTGGTATACGAATTCGGTTTTTTTTCGTAGCCGGTAGCCAGTAAAAGCGCGGGCGGCCTCTTTAATGTCGTTCTCGGTGTAGTGACCTTCGCCAAGTATAAATAATTCAAATAGCTCCCGCGCAAAATTTTCATTTGGTTTTTTTGCAGTATTTTGTGCTAGATCTAAATAAACAATCATGCCTGGTTCGCGGCTGATATTTTTGCAGAGCTGAGGATAGTTTAAAAAAACACCTTCGCGAAGAGCATTTTGGAAGGAGTATAAATTTGGCGCATCTTGTACCTTTCGTTGATCAATTACAAAGATATCATGTAAAAATAGTACAAACTTTTCTTGCGCGCTGTTTTCTTCAGCTCGCGCGTGGCCATACCAATTCATTGTTAGCTCACGATAAAACTTATTGTTATCACGATTTTTCTTCTGCTGTCGTTCTTGTTTAACTACTGGATCGAGATCTTTATTATTGTATAGTTCAAAATATACATTGGGTAATTCTTTGCTAAATTCTGTAAATGCAGTAGACGCATTGAGTGGATTTTTCTGCCCAAAACGTGAATCAAGAGCATTTAGTATGGGCTGTTTTATGATTTTTTTTATTGTACCAGGGTCCGCAGAAAAACCTATGCGCCGCAGTAAGTGAGCTGCCTCTTCTTCGTGCCAATGGGTTATTGGCAAAGGTTTCCAAGCATCGACTATTGGCAGAGTCTTTGGGGTAGGCGCTTTTATTCGCATAACAGTACTATATATCGCTTGTTTGTTTTGTGAAGTTTCAAATACTTTAAAAATACTTATTTTTACGCTTTCCCTGCTGTATAGTATAATAGACATTCTGTATAGAATGCCTTGGTTTCTCTACCATGCTTTAAAGCAACTGTTCCCTTCTGGGCGCGGGTTCTCATTTTTCTCATTAATGTCGATTATTGGGGTGATGCTTGGCGTGTGTGTCCTGATCATTGTCCAGAGTGTAATGAACGGCTTTGGAGAAAACATACGTGCACGTATAGTTGAAACTCATGGTGATATTCGTATCCGATCGAGCGATGTCATTGATGATTGGGAGGAGCAAATACAGCTACTAGAGCAGTACGCTGAAGTTCTTGCAGTCGCACCTTTTGCAGAAGGGGTTATCATGCTACAGCATGGCGCACGCCCACAGATACCTATGGTACGTGGTATCGATCCAATGGTTGACGAGGCAGTAATGCCAGTTCGAAAGTTTATAACCCTCGGTGATTTCGAGCAGTTTGATGATCACGGAGTATTTTTAGGTGAAGGTCTTGCTTACGCTCTGCAAGCTCAGCCTGGATCGACAGTTGAGGTGACTACGCCGCTTATGATGCAGCGGATAAAAGAAGATGAAATCCTATTGCCTCGACAGTTCACTGTGCTTGGTTTGTTTCGCACCGGTTCTCCCTCCGTAGATGGTAATACCATGATTTGTACGCTAAGGGTAATGCAAGAGCTCTATGGATTAGGGCAGGGAGTACATGGACTAGTCCTTAAACTTAGACCTGGAGTGGATGCATTTGCCTTCGCTGAACATTTGGAAGCCAATGTGCTGCGCGCAGGCCTGCAACCCGTCAGCTGGCTGGAAGCAAACCAAGACTTTCTCTTTGTTATTCGCCAGGAGAAACTCGTAATATCATTTATAATAATCTTTATTATTTTGGTCGCTTCTTTCTCTATTGCAATTGCGCTCATGATGGCAGTCATGCGTAAAACTCGTGAGATAGGGTTACTTATTGCTATGGGTGCGCTTCCTAGGCAGGTAGCCTATAGTTTTTGTCTACAAGGCTTAATAATTGGCTTTTTAGGTACTTTCTTAGGGATTGGTTTAGCTCTTATGGCTCTCCACTTTCGTGCATCAATCATGAGTTTCTATGCCCAGATCACGGGTAACGAACTTAACTTCCTTGGCATTTATGATGTCTACGCCCTGCCGGTACATTATCTTCTGTCAGATTTCATTATGGTCACCTGCTTTGCAGTATTTATATCGACTTTAGCTGGTCTTGTACCAGCACTGCGCGCTGCTTTGCTTAACCCCGCTGATGCTCTTCGTAGTGAATAATATAGTACAGCCTATTCTTGTAGCAAAAGCTCTAGTAAAAGCTTTCCCCGCACAGCAGGGCTCAGTTCCTGTGCTCAATGGTATTGATTTTCGTTTCAGTCGTGGCGAAAGTATAAGTATACGTGGCGAGTCTGGAAGTGGGAAATCAACCTTACTCAATGTTCTCTCCGGCTTGGAAGTAGCCGATAGTGGAAGCCTTGAGTGGCAAGGGCAGGGTGTCTCTAGTCAATCCTTGTCCTCTTTAGCTAGGCTGCGCCAACAATTTATTGGATTTGTATTTCAATCGTATTACTTAGCTCCAGAGCTTAATTCACTAGAAAATGTACTTTTAGGGGCGCGTATTGCAGGATCATTAAATGAAAATGTGCGCGCTCGTGCTATCGAATTATTAGAGCGAGTAGGTATGGGTCATCGTCTTCAACATAATGCCACTAAGCTATCTGGTGGAGAGCGCCAGCGGGTCGCAGTAGCGCGCGCTTTAATAAATGATCCGCCGCTTATACTCGCGGATGAGCCAACAGGAAATTTGGACGAAGCTACAGCAGCAGCCGTCATGGACTTACTACTCGAGATGGTTGAAGAAGACAAAAAGAGTCTTATTTTAGTCACTCACAATCCTGAGTTCGCAGCTCGTACGCAGCAGCAATTGATTCTACGCCGCGGTGTGCTCGGTGTCGCATAAAAAATCCCGCTTATAAAAAGCAGGATTGAAACAAGCAGCAGGGAGTTGCCACTAGCAGTAATAGCAGTGGTTATGCACTAACTGCAACTTCTTCAATTACATTGATCTTACGATGTAATTTGTCGAATAAAACTTTACCATCTTTGAGGGCAAACAATGTGTGATCGCGGCCGATTCCCACATTTTCACCCGGATGAAAACGAGTGCCTCGCTGACGCAAAATAATATTACCAGCTACCACTGCTTCGCCACCAAACTTTTTGATGCCGAGTCTTTGTGAATGACTGTCGCGGCCATTCTTTGAAGTTCCTTGTCCTTTTTTGTGTGACATGGTTTGTGTTCTCTTAGTTTAGATACAATTAACCTTGGATCGATTCGATCTTGATTACAGAAAGATGTTGGCGGTGTCCGCGGCGACGTTTATAGCCTTGGCGACGCTTCTTTTTGAAAACAACAATTTTTTTGTCTTTCTTGTTTTCAAGTATAGTAGCTTTAACCGATGCTCCCTCTACTAGCGGTGTACCAAAACGTGCATCCGAACCTTCTCCGATCATGAGTACTTCGTTGAGTTCTACACAGTCACCAGCTTGCGTGTTTGGATACGAATTCACTTTCAGAATATCGCCTTTAGTGACAGTAAACTGTCGGCCTTGGGTTTTAATAGTCGCTTTCATAGGGAAAAGCGCTGGATCAAAGCAGTCTGAGCAACTAAATCAAGCAGTTTTTCGCTCTTTTTTCTGCAGTAGCGATGATTTGATTGGGTGCTTGCCATGTCAGAGTCTTTGTCTCAATTCTGTCTCAATAAGAAAATGCAGTCCCAACAAACAGATGTTTACGATGCTACAGAGACTTTTAAAGAGTTCTTAAATAGCAAAGGTTTACGTGTCACTACCCAACGATTGGCTATTTTTGATGCAGCTTATGGTTATGCCGACCATTTCACCGCAGAGGATTTATTGGAGAGCGCTCGGCAGATAGACGACTCAGTTTCACGTGCTACTGTGTATCGAGCCCTGCCTATTTTGACTCAGAGTAGCTTGATTCGAGAGGTTGATGTTGGCAGAGATTATAAATTTTATGCGGCAAATAAGAATGCCACAACATTTCAAGCACAAGTAATCTGCGTAGACTGTGATAAAATCTTTGAAATTGATGCTCCTTTCATGGAGTGGTACGGAAAGACTGTTGCCGATAAATTAGGCCTAGAAGTGGTCACTCAGCGTTTGCAAGTCACCGCGCGTTGTCAGAGCGAATCGAAATCCATCGCATGTGGAAGTGCTCCATCTAGTGATAGCGATTAGTCGGTCAGAAGGAAGATGAAAAATAAGTACGATTTTGAACTTGGATTTTACGAGGGCTTGCACAAGAGGATGCCAAAGGATACCAAGATAGTAGCAATATTAGCACATCTTTATACCGAATCTGGATCTATTGACCATGGCTTGAAGATGGATCGTAAACTTGCACGATTATTACCTGAGGACCCTACTGTACAGTATAACTTAGCCTGTAGCTTAGCACTCAAGGGGAGATTGGCGGATGCAGTTGCAGCTCTGCATTGTGCAGTTTCTTTAGGTTATAACGACGTTCACTGGATGCGTAATGATCCAGACCTGAGTGATTTACTCGAATATCCAGCTTTTGTTCAATTAGTACATGATTTAGAGATGGGCTAACGTAGAGCTTTCCTACGCCAATAAACCAAACCCATGCTTCAAGAAAATTCGAGTACTGCGAACCTAGTCGAGGTGATACCATTGTCTGGTTTTAATAAAGCTTTAGCTTATGCAGTGCCTGCGACCTGTACAGCTACGGTAGAACTCGGATCTTTGGTACGCATTCCGCTGCGGGGCAGGAGCGAGCTAGGGGTAGTTATACAGCTAGGTAGTGGTCAAGACATCGCTCCAGAAAAATTAAAAATGTTGTATGAAGTAGTGCAGGAGTATCCGGTCCTTACTGCTGATTTATTGGAACTATACCAGTGGGCGCAAAAATATTATGCCACCACTCCTGAGGCAATGTTGGAAGCCATGATTCCGACAGCAATCCGGCGAGGGATGAAGCCAAAAACGCGGCTATATGTAGCCATGGGTCAAACGCCCACTCAGGAGCAATGGTCTGTCTTAGAGAAGCGTGCGCCCAAACAGGCTGAACTGTTACGCTTTGTTCAGCAACAGATCTGTGCGCAAGCGCGCGCACCTTTGTTAAAGCGAATGGGTATTAGTGCTTCTGCTTGTGAATCATTAGTTAAAAAAAACTATTTAATCGAAACGCAAACTGAGGAAGCGCGCGAAGCTTATGCAGATGACTTAAGCCAGCTCGAAACAATTGCTAGTGATACTCGCCCAACACTAACATCGGAGCAGGCGCTCGCTGTCGATAATCTGCATGCTGCAATTTCAGCTGATACGTTTGCAGTACGTTTGCTTCACGGGGTCACAGGATCCGGCAAGACAGAAGTCTATTTACATGCGGTTGAAAAGGTTGTCGCAGAAAAAGGTGGGGTGATTTTCCTAGTGCCAGAAGTAGCATTAGCGCCTCAGACTGTTGGTCGAGTGCGCGCCCGCTTAGAAGCGCGCGGAGTGCGCACGGTAGTTTGGCATAGCCATCTTTCTGATGGCGAACGATATGATGCCTGGAAGGCGCTAGCTAGTGGTGAGGCGCATGTAGTAGTCGGAGCGCGCTCAGCAGTGTTTGCTCCTGTGCAAAATCTAAAATTAGTGATTGTTGACGAGGAGCACGAGCCTTCCTACAAGCAAGATGATAATCCGCGGTATCATGGACGCGATGTGGCGGTGTATCGTGCTCATCTAAATAGTGCTATTTGTATTGTCGGTTCGGCCACGCCATCTTTGGAAACACTCTATAATGTGGAGCGTGGAAAATATGCTGTAGACCGTATATTAAATCGTGTAGATAA
The DNA here is from genome assembly GCA_002699365.1 of Coraliomargarita sp. Classification (GTDB taxonomy): domain Bacteria; phylum Verrucomicrobiota; class Verrucomicrobiia; order Opitutales; family Coraliomargaritaceae. The sequence continues at coordinate 44,983 of PAAN01000008.1, forward strand.
TCGCAAACTTCCTCGTATTCATTTGGTAGACATGCGCCGAGAAGGATTGTCCGGACGTCGTAAGGGATCGCCAATATCGTCACTTTTAGCCGATCACTTAGTCGATCGATATGAGAAAAAAGAGCAAAGTATACTTTTTTTAAATAGGCGTGGGTTCTCCACTAGCTTGCTGTGCCCAGACTGCGGATTTGTTGCTGAATGCGAACATTGTAGTATTCCTATGACCTATCATCGCACGGATAAAACGATACGCTGTCATCTATGTGGCTTGGAACAAAAAGCTCCGCATAGTTGTCCGAAGTGTAAGGCATCGGAGATTCGTTATCGCGGTCAGGGCACCCAGAAAATTGAAGACGTTGTACAGAGGATTTTGCCGCGCGCACGAATTGTAAGAATGGATGCTGATTCGATGTCAAAAAAGAATCTATATCGAAAAATACTTAATGATTTTAGGATTGGGAAAATTGATATTTTAGTAGGTACTCAGATGATTGCTAAAGGGCTTGATTTCCCTAATGTTACCTTGGTTGGCCTTGTTGATGCCGATAGGTCTCTACATGTGGAAGATTTTCGTGCCGCAGAGCGCACCTTTCAACTAATTGTCCAGGTGTCGGGCAGGGCAGGTCGTGGTGACCGTGCCGGCGAGGTGGTCATACAAACAAGTACTCCGCATGCGCCACCAATACAGTTTGCTCGGAAATCTGATTTTGATGGATTTCAGTTAGAAGAGCTTGAGCAAAGACGCGAATTTAATTACCCACCATTTCAACACTTAATCCGCCACTTGTTTCGTGGACGTAATCCTGAAAAAGTGGAATTTTATATGGAGCAATGGACGCAGCAGGTTTCTAGGCACTTTGGAGACCGCATCGTTATACGCGGACCTGCTCCTGCCCCTATCGCTAAAATTCGAGATGAATATCGCTACCAATTATGGTATTTCGTGCCGAGCGCCCAAGCAGTCATTGATTCTTTAGTTGCTCTTCGGGAAGATTTCAAAATGGATCGTACCGTTGTTGATCAAATGGATGTAGATGCAATGCATATGAGCTAAGCACAGCATTGTTTTAGGTCTATCGTCAATTCGATGAAAGCTACTTAGATTACTTTGGCTGGAATCACATCTTCTTTAGGTGGCGCCTGTAGATCGCGAAATTTTTTTAGCACTTGAGCCATAATCTGCTCCGCTCCAAGGCCGTTCGCTTCACGCAACTGTGCTACGCTAGAGCCATGGTCAATGAATTTATCTGGCCATCCAATTCGCTCCACAGGGATTTGTTCACCTCGGTCCTGTAAACTCTCTAAAATGGCACTTCCAAAGCCACCACCAATAACATGGTCTTCCATAGTTACTATTAACTTGGATGTCTTCGCTGATTTTAATAAGTGTTTTGTATCAATTGGCTTAGCAAAACGTGCATTTACAACACCCGTTTGTATACCCATTTTACGGAGGTTTTCAGCCAGTTTCTTAGCATCCTCTACCATAGTACCAATAGCCCATATATCTATGTCATCAGCATCTAGTAGGCGTTGAGATTGACCTATTACGAGTTTTTCTGGAGAGTTTTTAATGGACGCTCCAGTCGCGCTGCCACGCGGATAACGAATAAATGCTGGACCCTGGTAATCGAGTCCAGTGGCCATCATGTCTGCGAGTTCATCTTCATCGCTCGGTGCCATAAGTACGCAGTTCGGCACCGCGCGAAGATAGCTGATGTCAAAAAGTCCATGATGAGTTGGTCCATCATTAGGCGACAGTCCAGCTCTATCCATACAAAAAAGAACAGGTAGTTTCTGAATGGCTACATCGTGAATTACTTGATCAATTGCGCGTTGCAGGAAAGTGGAGTAGATCGCACACACTGGATGAAAGCCAGATGTAGCCATACCTGCAGCAAACAGCACAGCATGCTCTTCCGCGATTCCAACGTCATAAAATTGATCTGGTAGGGCTTCCTCAAGGTGATTGAGTCCAGTTCCAGAAGGCATTGCTGCAGTGATTCCTGCTATCAATTTGTCTTCTTGAGCTAGTTTGACCAAAGTCTCACCCATGACGTCTTGATATTTTGGAATCTTATTTGGCTGCGCCTGTGGCGAGCTTTTCCCAGTACGAATGTCATAAGGACTAGCGCCGTGAAAGCGTTCGGGGTTTTTGATGGCTACTTCATAGCCTTTTCCTTTTGTAGTGAGTACATGAAGCAGTACGGGTTGTTCTGCGTTTTTAGCAAATTCTAGATAATGTTCGAGTTGCTTCGGGTCATGCCCATCTATTGGACCAATGTAGCGTACACCGTAGGTTTCGAATAAAGACGATGAAACGAAAAAGTCCTTGGTCTCTCGCTTCCATTTTGAGCCAAGACGTATCAATGATTTGCCACCTGGCATTTTCTTTAAAAAGGCCTCAAAATCATCGTTCATACGATTGTACGTAGGACTGGTCAGAAGTTCATTAAAGTAACGCGATAATGCGCCAACATTTTTAGCAATCGACCATTTGTTGTCATTTAAAATTATAATGAGACGCTTGGTAGAAGCACTTACATTGTTGAGTGCTTCCATAGTGACGCCACATGTGAAGGCGGCATCACCGCAGAGTGCTACTACATGTTCATTAGTGCCTCGCTTGTCTCTAGCGACTGCCATACCGAGAGCGGCAGATAGAGCTGTTCCTGCATGCCCTGCTCCGAATGAATCATGGACACTTTCCTCTCGACTTAAAAATCCGCTGACGCCCTCGCTAGTTCTAAGCTTTTTGAAACTATCCCCATTTCGACCAGTCAATAATTTATGGACATATCCTTGGTGGGATACATCAAAAACGAATCGATCGGTTGGTGTATTAAAAATACGGTGTAGTGCGATCGACAGTTCAACTACTCCTAGATTAGGACCTACATGGCCGCCATTGAGGGCTGTGGTCTGAATTACCTGTTCGCGAATTTCTTGCGCTAGTATAGTAATTTGCTCGGGAGAGAGCTTTTTCACATCTTCCGGAGACTGTATCTCTTTAAGTAAAGACATAAGATATGGGTTAAAAAGTAGCTTGCAGATGAAACTTTAAAAGCACCTAGCTCTCTGAACGAAGATCGTCCAATTCTTCAGTGGTGCCGTCTTCTATATGAAGCTTCTGTATTTTCTTTTCAGCAGTCTGTATTTTAGATTGGCACAGCTTGAGAAGATTCGAGCCTTCCTCAAATTTTGCGACTAGGTCAGCTAAAGGGGTATCTCCGTTTTCCATTGATTCAATTAAGCTTTCGAGCCGCTCTAATGCAGTTTCAAAAGTAAGATCTGTTGGCTTTTTAGGCATAATTTAATATAAAAACCAAAATGTATAGTTTTTCAAGTGTGCGGGTCGAGTCATAAGAGTATGTACAGTCTGATTATTTGAGAATTGTATCTCTCAATATGTTGTACGCTTTGATAGGAATTGTTGACAGTAGTTAGATCGATGCAGAATCTCACTATATTATATTTCATGACGTCTACTTCTATGTCTCCACTATTTACGCATCGAAAATACTCATTTTTAAACAGAAATTCTGGTTTTACACTAGTTGAGTTATTAGTGGTTATATCGATAGTGCTCAATTCACGAGGACTTGATCGTGAATGCGCTCCAGTCGCAGCAGTTGGTATCGTGACGTAGTTCTTGCCCACGAACAGTCCTAATAATAACAATATCTACTCAGGAATTTAAAAATTTATGCAAACCGACCGTAAACACGCCTTCACTCTTATCGAACTCTTGATGGTGATCGCCATTATTGGTATCCTCGCAGGAATCTTGATACCAACCGTAAGCGCCGTCAAAAGACAGGCAAACGTGGCTGCTTCGAAGAGTCAACTTTCACAATACGTGAATGCTATACAGCTCTTTAAGGGAGAATATGGATACTACCCATTCGCAGATGCACATGTGGATTCTGGTAAAAATATTAATTCTTTGTCAGACGATTTTATTGAAACATTATCGGGTCGTGGAGCTACCGATGGAGTTTCAACGAGTGTTGGCGGAAATCGCAGAGAGATTACATTTCATAGTTTTTCTGAAGCTGAGTTTTATTTGCAATCCAATGGCACGGTTGATCCTACTAAAATTGCAGATCGCTTGAATAATATGAAGATTTTTATTGTAATAGATGGAGACGGAGATGGCAAAGTAACTGTCCCAAGTGCTTCTGGTGGACAAGGAACACAAGAACTGCGTACTTCAGTGACCGCTTATGTTGAGGCGGACAGTGAGTACGGTTATCCTGATTATTATTTATATGATTAAATCGAGAAGGCAGCACCTAACTGGCTTCACGCTAGTGGAATTATTGGTGGTAATTGGGATTATTCTTATCGCCTCGTCAGTTGTACTCTTAAATACGAGCGGTGGTTCTGGTTCAGCTTTGAGCGCATCGCAGCGAATTGTCTCGGGGATTGCACAGGGCGCTCGCGGACAAGCGATCTTAAAAGGAGCAACAACACGCCTTATTATTTACTCAGATAATAATATCGATGATGACAAGAAACTTCGCTTCTTTGGTATAATCTATGAGGATGAAAATACTCAAAATAATTGGTATGCAGCAACTCAAGGTACCTATTTGCCTGATGGAATCTTTTTTGATCCAGATGCGAGCCAGAGAAATGGTAGCAGTTTATGGTCCAAAAGTACCATGAACATTGAATATCCGCGCCTAACACCTCAACCTTTAGGAGGTGATGAATATTATTATTACGAATTTGAAAGTAACGGCACGACTGCGACAGGCTTTCAAAATGCATGGCTCGTTTTACGCGCTGGAGCACTCAAGCCATCATCTAGTGGAGCAGATAATTTAGAAGTTAATTTTGAAGATGAACAATTAAAGGGTCTTAAAAGCGCTCTCATACTTCGCCGCTCTGGAACTACCACAAAAGTAAATGACCCAGAGTTAATAACAGTAAAAGACGAGGAATAATTACTGATCAATATGAATACTCATCATTTTAAGAATCAATTAAGCGCTCGAGCTTTCAGCTTGATTGAGGTCGTTTTAGCGATTGGTATTTTTTTAGTCACTGTTCTTGCATTAGTTGGACTTCTAGGTCCCACGCTAAAGTCCGTCGATGATGTGGAGCAGATCGATGCTGTATCATCCGTGGTAAATACCCTCAACACATTTTTACAGAAGTCTCCTAGTATTGCCCCAAGCGGAAGCAAATTTGATGTGATTTATGGTGCAGTTGCTAGCGGTAACTATGCCACAGTTTTTGTGTTCAATGCATATATGGATGCTACCTCTCCAGATACTGAGTTGAAAGTTGGATTTTATGATGAGTCAGTTGGAGTAGATGCGCTTGTAGAGAATGCAGATTTTTCCGATGCTGCTGGGACGATTTATCGTGCAGTTTTATCGCCGTCCTCGGTATTACCAGCTAATGAGCGAAGCCCAAATCGTAATGGTGACGGTATTTATACTCTAATAAATCCTTTAGCTTCTTATCCGGAAGGATATTTTGCCATGGAAGTGCGGATTTTTGCGGAAGATCCACCAGGTCCGAGTGCAAGTTTTCAGGCTAGCACAAATTTATCAGCCCTTTCCAATGTCGAACCAATATTTACTTACAACACAGCTGTGGTACGCTAAAAATGAGTACATAATAATATGAAGCTCAAAAGATATAATCAGCAAGCACGTAGCGCTTTTACGCTTATCGAAATTATGGTGGCCACAGTTGTCATGCTTATTTTGGTTGGTTTAGTTGTCCAGATTACTTCCAGCGTGCTGAATGCCTGGAACCGCGCTTCTGGGAAATTAGCAGCGAACGCAGAAGCTCGCATAGCAATGGATTTGCTGACGCAAGATCTACAGACCGCGGTCTTTAGAAATAATGG
>PAAN01000030.1 GCA_002699365.1 Coraliomargarita sp.
TTCGTGCAATATGCAGCGAGCGAGTAGACCATTGCACTCGAGAGTGTGCGGATTGCCGTTAACGTCCTGGTAGGCGCAGCGTACAGCTGTGGCGCGGGTAACATTACCGAGTACATTTGGGAAGGACAGGCAGCCTTCTTCATACACTGATTCAGTGGAGTCGGTGATACTAATCTCTGGATTGGCGATGATTAAGGGCATGATCAATTCCAGCGGCGGGCTTTTGCCATCTAGCAAGTAATTAAAAGGAACATCGCGACCTTCTGGGAGGCGTATATCTATAACGCAAAGTTGCAATGCTTTGCCGATTTGCTGAGCGGCTAAGCCAATGCCTTCTTCAGCATGCATGGTCTCGATCATGTCAGCGGCTAATGACTGTAGCGCAGGGTTGAATGCAGTCACTGCTTGCCCAGACTCACGGAGGATTGGTTCCCCAAAATTTGTTACTCTTAAGCGCATGCCACCAAATTGCCACAGCAGCTTTGGGCTGTAAAGCTTTAGGGCGAGGCTCGGTCGCTACGCACTACAGGTAAGTGGACTTCAGAGCGCTTTAAAAGTCCAAGGGTAAATGGACCATTCCAATAGATGGCACGCGCTGGACCTGTGGCTCGGTAGCCCACTTGCTCCGCAAGCCATGCCCGAAGCAGAGCTTCTGCCTTAGCAAAATTTTCACTGGAGTAAGCGCCACGAAGACCGACGCTGAGGACTGTTCGCGCCGGCATTTCCACCACATCGACTGCAGCTGTCTTAGATAGTGGGCGTTTCGCCGCATCCGCGCCGATGTAAAAATACATCACGCCTGGCTGTATCTGTGCTTCTACAGGAGTCGTCATAGCAATATCGTTCTTCTGAATATAGCGAAATAATGGGCGAAATAAAGAATCACTGCGCTCGAAGTAGTCCCCTTGTCCGTGGCATGCAATCAGCGTGGAAGCGGGCAATGTCTTTACTTCAATTTCACCAACGGGTGTTTTGGGAAAGGCCTGTTCGTAGGCGTATGTCATATTAAAAGCTAAACATAGGAAGATAAGAAATTTAAGCATGCAGAATAATCTTACATTTTCGGCTCCCCTTACAAATGATGTTGCCCAGAATAGTTCAGCTAGCTAAACGTTTTATTATATATGTTTAGGAAAAAATCAATTTTCCCAGTGCTTGCTCGAAAAAGATGGAAGAGAAGTTTAGTGGCGTGGGTGAATCTACTATTATACGGGGTTATCCTCTCGAATGCCTACCTAATAGCAACTCCGCCACGCACTACGCCGCCGCCTTATTATGAAGCGACCCAAACTCTTCCCCAAGAGTGTGAGTATGCTCGTGTACAGTTAATCGCCGATACGTCCATTATAGTACCCGGTGAATCTTTTTTGCTTGGTATTCGCTTTGAACTCGAAAAAGACTGGCACTTGTACTGGGAAAATCCTGGGTCTAGCGGGTTTCCATTATCTGTTGAGTGGAATTTGCCTACGGGCTTTGAAGTAGGACCCCTACAATTCCCTTCTCCGCAGCGGTATGAGCTGAGTGGATTTGTGACGTATGTGCACGAGGAAGCGCCAATGTTTATTGTTCCGGTGACTGTACCAAAAAATGCATCTGTAAATACTCCAGTAAACATACAAGCAAGTGCGCAGTGGTTATTATGCAAGGAGGAGTGTATCGCAGATTCCACAACTTTACGTTTGGAAATACCGATCGGAGAGTCAGAAGTTTCGGTTAATTCAGGGTGGTTTGCTCAAGCGCTGGCGGAGCAACCAGAGAGTTCTAAAGAATTAGCTCTAACAATGATCGCTAGCGAAAAACAGCTGTATTTGGAGTTAGATTTGGATGGGCTGACTGTAGAGGCTACTACAGACGTATACTTTTACCCTCGTATGGAGGGCATTATTAATCCTAATGCACCCCAGGTGCTGGTAAAGAAGCCCGCGGGGGGGGTTGGATTGCCACGCCTAGAACTATCGTTTGCGCAGACCTATTTAGATACTTTAAGTGATGAGCTCGCTAATCTCTACGGCGTATTAGCAGTGGGACCAAGCACTTATGCTGTCACTGCCAGCTCGCCTATTTCTACTACAAAAGCAGCCAATCAACAGATGGGTTTCGAGCAGCGTCTCTTGCAATATGGTCTATTTGGTTGGCTATTGTTAGCTTTTCTAGGAGGAGTGATCTTGAATCTGATGCCCTGTGTATTGCCAGTTTTGTCGCTCAAGGTGTTCTCCCTATTAAAGCATTCGGGCCAATCTCGTTCCCATGCAATCGCTCATGGTCTTTCCTATACTTTAGGTGTTGTCCTAAGTTTTGTAGTGTTAGCTGGGGTTCTTTTTTCACTCCGCAGTGCTGGTGAATCGATCGGTTGGGGCTATCAGTTACAAAGCCCAGGATTTACTCTTTCGCTCGGAATATTGTTTTTTGTTTTCGGTCTGAACCTTATGGGAGTCTTTGAAATTGGCGGGGGATTGGTGCGTGCAGATTCGAAGTGGGCGAAGCGACGTGATGTACAAGGGTCATTTGTGATGGGCATCCTAGCAGCTGTTGTCGGAGCTCCTTGCATGGGCCCGTTAGTTGCCTCTGTAAGTGGAATAGCAATACAGGTACCAGCGCCTCAGGGCTTACTTATTTTTGCGACCATGGGTCTAGGTCTAGCCTCTCCGTTCTTTTTGCTAGCGGCTTTTCCAAGCTTACAATGTTTCTTGCCAAAGCCAGGTGCTTGGATGGAAATCTTAAAGCGGGCTATGGGCGCTTTATTGATGCTAGCCGTCCTTTTTATCGCTTGGATAATGCTACAATCCGGTGGCATAAGCGCCGTAATTGCATTCTGCATTTCGCTCTTATTAGCTGGGTTTGCTGCGTGGATTTTTGGTCGTTGGGGTGCCCCAGTTAGGCCTCTTAGAACGCGTCGAACCACAACCGCAGTTTCATTATTACTTCTTATCATAGCGTTGGCGTATGGTGCACTTGCCTCACGCCGCGCCTACGCGGATTCGAGTGTGGTTATTCAAGCAGAAGGATCTTGGGCGACATGGTCGCCGGATCGCGTCGATGCCGAGCTTGCCCAAGGCAACCCAGTCTTTGTAGATTTCACTGCTAGTTGGTGCCTTATATGCCAGGCTAATAAGTTAGCACTACGTAGTGAATCTGCCGATGCGCTATTTGATACTTACGGGTTCGTAACATTAGAAGCGGATTGGACAAAGCGAGATCCTGTCATTGCTAAGGTTTTACAGAAATATGGGCGTGCAGGGGTTCCTCTATATTTAATCTACCTTTCTGATGGGCAGGTTATTGAGTTGCCCCAGACCATTACAAATACAATACTTCGTGATACTATCATGGAGCACTTTTAATTGACGAACAGGCAGCAAAAATTTACACATAACAATCAATCATATGCAAAAAATACTATTATTAGGCGGACTATTTTTGTCTTCTATTCTGCTGCTTTGCGCAGAACTGTCGACAGGATCTAAAGCGCCTGAATTCTCACTGAAAGATACCTCTGGAAAAAGCCACTCTTTGGCTGACTACGAGGGACGTTACGTCGTTTTAGAATGGACCAATCACACCTGTCCAATTGTTAAAAAATTCTATCGAAAAGGCCATATGCAAGCTTGGCAAAAAGAGATGACAGCAAAGGGTATCGTTTGGTTGCAAGTGGTTTCGTCTGCTCCTGGAAAGGGTGGCTTTATTAGCCCTGCAGAGGGAGAAAGCCTGCGAAAAAATCAAAAGATGGCTTCCAGTGCAATGTTGCTTGATACAAATGGGGCCGTGGGGCGCTTCCGATNNCGGCGCTAAAACAACACCACATACTTACCTGATTGATCCACAGGGTACACTTGTTTACCAAGGTGCAATAGANAGTATTCGTGGCGGGAAAACAGCCGATATTGATCGCGCAGAAAATTATTTAAATAAGGCTATTATAGCGGCACTTTCTGGTGAAGCAATTGATCCATCGACCACNAANCCATACGGTTGCGGGATTAAGTACTAACAGGAGTATCTTTGCACAAGCGCTTTAAGGGCGTCCATTCCAGGCAGCCGCGATACGTAGGCACTATCTTATATGCAAGCACGGCAATACTAGCGCCGAGCGCATCTGCTACGAAGTCGTAAATTTCTANCGCACGCCCAGGAGTATAGGACTGCCGCCACTCGTCTACAGCGCCATAAGCAATTACAATTAGTGCGCTCGCTAGAGCGCCTCTCCATCCAAGTAAATACATTTTAGGAATGCGCATTACAAAAGTCGCGAGTAAACCAAAGATTAGAAAATGCCCTATTTTATCGATAGTTAGAATAAAGTTTAAGTCTGGAGTCGCAAGTGAAGACTGTCCGGAGGCATAAAAGATACACGCCATAAGTGCAAAGGGCCAAAAAAATGGACGCTTCTCAGTCATAGTATGTGTTCGTTAATTGAAGTTTTTATTGAACTAAGCGATGACAGATGCATGAGGAATCCAAAAACTGAAAGTAGATCCATCTGCCGATGATTTAACTAGTTCAATATCGCCACGATGTGCACGCATTATTCGTTTACTAATCGATAGCCCCAAGCCATTTCCGCCAGGTCTATGCGTTAGAAAAGAATCAAAAATTTCTGCTTGAATCGATTCTGGCATTCCTGGGCCATCGTCGCAGATAGTAAATTCAGCGCCAGTTTCTATGTGTTTAGTAATAATTTTAATGCATCCGCCGTCTGGCATTACCTGCGTAGCATTTAAAATCAGGTTTAGAATAACTTGCTGAATTTGCCCTTTGTTTACTTCTATATAAAGGCCCTGTGGGTGCGGAGAATATTCGATACTAATTTTCTGCTGACTTAGCTTTAAGCGAACTAAATGAAGGGTCTCTTCAGTTAGTTGATTTAGGTCGCAGCGGGCATTCATTCCTTCTCGATTACGCCCAAAATTAAGAACTCTCTCAACAATAGCCTCTAAATGATTGAGCTTCTCTCCTATAACTGCGACATCCGTCGTGCGCGCATCATTCTCAGAGAATTGCAGACCAAGTGAATCAAATAACAATTTTATAACAGTTAATGGATTGCGAATCTCATGTGCAATTTCAGCGGCTAACATTCCAAGAGTAGTGAGCTTTTCGTTACGCCTCAGAGACTCTTCGCTGCTAAAAACGCGCGCATACAGTCGAGCATTTTGAACAGCGATTGCGCCAAGCCCCCCCAATGTGGCAAATACCTTTTTTTCATCATTATTGAAGCGATGCGGCTTATCCGTGTAAGCATTTAGAACGCCGATCACTTGGTCGTTAAACACCATAGGGGTTGAAAGCATCGAAACCAGACCTTCCCGGTGAATGACTTCTATAAAGTCATTTTCTTCTGTAAACAGTAAGTTGGCTACTTCGATTTGCTTTTGGCGATGTACTGCTGCGCCTAGCGCGCTATCTTTAAGAGTGATTTTTTGATTGGCTTCCACGGGACCTTCCGCAGAGAGCATTGTATGTAATTGCAATTCTTCTCCACCGGAATGGAGCAGAAAAAGGGCGCAACTTTTACAGCCTAGTAACTTTAATCCCTCTTGCGTCAAATTACTTAAAATTGTATCCGCATCAAGTTCACCACTTAGCCCTCGTCCAATATTGACCAAAGATTCAAGCTGGTTGGCTTTAGTGCGTAATTGACGGATTAGCCACAGTCGAGAGACCACCCGACTGGCTTCATTTGTTAATAGGGTAAGTATTTTTAGTGCAGATTCGTCAAAGGCATTGACCGTCTCACTGTCGACATTTACCACGCCTATTACGCTTCCTTCATCTTCCATCGGGACCGCCATTTCAGCTTTTACGTTCGGCCTAGCAGAAATGTAGCGCGGTTCTGCTCGGACGTCTGGCACAATTAGTGGAGTACCATGAAGGGCAGTCCATCCAGTAATGCCTTGGCCTAGGGCGAGATCAATTTTTGTCCATTCTTCTGGCAGGCCTCGGGATACTTCAAGCTCTAGCTTTTTGTTGTCTGGATTGATTAAAGAAATAGACGCACTGCTAGGTTGTAGTACGCGTACAATTTCTTCTAATATCAGATCTAGTGCTTCTTTTGGATCCTCTGTGTTAGACACAAGACTACTGATCTTGTACAAAGAATCAATCGCGTTAGGTCCAGTTGTATCACTAGCGTGCATACTTCCTAGTGTTAATGAAGTTTTGTCGCGGGCAAGCGTTTAGCGCACTGTTTAGAAAAGACTTTTTCTCCAACTCCTAGCAGTAAAAGCTTAGATTTCTTCTCTCACAATTTTGTCTAAGTCCATGCGTAAATCTAATAAATTAGAGGTACTTGTTGGTTTTTGTGCATTCGCATTTTCAATATAAAACGTATCCATTGCTACGCCGCGCTCAGTTGCAACTCTAGCAAATGTTATATCAAAACCTCGCTCATAAATTAAGCGAGCCAGTCTATAAAGTAAACCCCTGCGGTCACTTGTTTGCGCCTCTATTATTGTACGCTTAAGAGAGAGCTCGTGATACACATCAACGCTTGGAGGAAAGGGGGCAGGCAAAAGTGCACGATTTTTTTTGCGGGCTTGAAGGTCTTTTTTCTCAAGCTCATCAATTGCTTTGTGTAGTCGTTTCCCTCGTACAAGTACGTCCTCGAGATGAGCTTTAAAAATATTTTCTGCCTCGTTGTCCATAACGACTCCTCCGCCGTTAGCTATTGCGTAGAAAGTATCGATTGAAATATGATCACTTCTTGAGATCGCTTTAGTGCTTACGATATTGACGCCTGCGAGAGTGAGTGCCCCAGCTAGTTTATAAAAAAGGCCAGCGCGATCCCATGTAACTACATTAATTACAGTCATGTTTAGGTCGTCATCGTTGCGCCAGTCAATTACTGGGGTCAGCGCACCGACAGATTCAGCGGCATTAATCTGCCCAAGCAGTTGGCTGATGAGTCTTAAGTGTAGAGAGATCTCTTCAACTTTGGTATTTATAAAGTATCGTTCGGGAAGTAAGCTAAAGTGTGCATTGACTTCTTCAGATGAGCCACCCTCTTGAACTGTACGAGCTAATAATTCACGGTTTAGCATGGCTTTATGCTCCTCTCTTTTGCGCTGTATAACATCCTCTCCATCGAAGGAATCCAAGGTCGTGGTGTATAAGATTCTGTGCATACTATCTTTGTAGCTATTCCACAGAGTTGGCGCAGTACCTCGTGCATCGCAATAGGTATGTACATATAAAAAGCGTAATTTTTCAGGGTCTTCAACATGGTTAGCGAATGAAGCTCCAGTCTTTGGGTCTTCTAGATCGTAACGTTGCCAGATTCGTGCCATTTCCAAATGATTGCGTATAATAAATAAAATTTGTTCCTGTTGTTTGGTATCAATGCCCAATCGCTCAAGAATAGGTTTTGCAATGCGTACTCCTGCTACATCATGCCCCTTTACTCCTTCCGCCTTACCAATGTCATGGAGTAAAAGAATTAAGTAGAGCAATAGCGGGTCGTCGTTCTTGCGTAGTTCACGCTCATAACTCGAAGCAATTGAAGTTTCTTTTAAAAAAACACCATCTAGGTGCTTTATAGTTCTTAGCACGTGCATATCAGCTGTATATCGGTGGTAGTACTCGTGTTGCACCATACACGTTAGCTGCCCAAATTCTGGCAAGTATCGACCAAGCACTCCGAGCTCATGCATCTGCAGTAAAATGGCATAAACCTCGCCAGGGCTACGTAATATCGAGCAGAAGCTTTTGGCTGCAGAAGGACTATTTATAATCGCATGGTCAATTAGAGATATAGAATCTGCGATGAGAAACTTTAGGTTACAATCAGGCGCCGCTCCATATTGTTGCATGTATTGAAAGACACGAATCAGTCGAATTGGGTTTTTTTGGAAAACGTGCTTATTCTCGGCAGTTAGCGTTTTTTCGGCTAAAATAAATCCATCAATCTTTTTAGCTCTATGATGCTGGTGGGCACGAAGTGCGTTCTTAAATGAAATCGACTTAGCAAAGCCACTGCGACTGCCGTTATAAATAGATAAGCGCTCTTTTAGTAATTCGCAATTGTTGTAGATAGTGCGCGCCGCTGTATAGTAGTCTTTCATGAAGGCTTCTACTCGGGCAAAAATATTAACATGTAAATAGCCCAGCCCTTCAGCGATCGCTGGTTGCTGTTCTAAACTTAATTTATCGGTAGGGCGACGATTTTGTAAGTGCAGTTCGGTACGTGCCCGCAGCAGAAAATCATAGGATCGCGTCATCGCAACTCGCTGACCTCGTCGTAATATTTTAGCCTTCTCCAAATCTAAAAGGGAGTCATATCCATATTTAATATGAGCGATCCATAGAATATTTTGATAGTCGCGTAGTCCGCCAATTCCATTTTTAATATCAGGTTCTTGTAAATATATCGTGTTGCCTGCCTTATTATGGCGTTCCTTTTCATCAATAAAACGTTGTTTAATGTAGGATTTAGCATTGCCGCGCTGGCAGAAGCTTACAAATCGCCGGCGCATTTCAGTAAAAAGTGGCTCTGATCCACAAATAATTCTGGCCTCTAGTATGGCATTTTTTGACTGAATTTCTTTTTTTGCTTCTCCTAAAACTTCTCGGGTGTTGCGTGAAGCATGACCGATTTTCCAGCCTAAGTCCCAAAGTGGGTATAGAATCTCCTCGGTTAAAATCTCCTGGAAGGTTTCAAATCGTTCGCGGTTGGAGATACGATCTGGATAGAGAAACATAATGTCGATGTCGCTATGCGGGTTGAGTTCTCCACGACCATATCCACCGGTTGCCAGTATTGCCATTTTGCATGGCAAGCGCCCATGCTGGGTGCAATACATGTCTAGTGCTGCTATAAACAGATTTTCTAGTACAACATCCACCATAGCTGTGCGTGCTTTACAGTCCTTAAATCCGGAATCGCCCTGCCGGTGATGGCGCTTAAGCATTTCGCTCTCTAATTCGACGAAGCGCTTATATGCGGATAATTGTTTACCGCGCGGAACGCCGGGATCAAACACAAGGCGTTTTTGCGCATGTTTATGCAGTCTCCTAAAAAGAGGGTTTTCGTTCAGTTGCTGTGCAGGGGTCATCCAATTAATACGGTCTTGCTAAGCACCTCTTTTTTATTCGCGCGCGTCAAGCGACTTCCTTCTCCTAGTCGGATAATAAACAATTCTATTAAAAGACGTTTCTTTTTTGACGGATGGTCTAGATTGCTTATCTCTTAATTTTAATTTAAACCAATACTTATAATATTATGCAAATAGCAGACGGTACTTTAGTAGCAATGGACTACGCTCTTAAAGATGATGATGGAAATCTTATTGATCAATCGCAACCAGGCAAGCCGCTTGCTTATTTGCATGGCCATCGAAATATTATTCCGGGATTAGAGTCGGCGCTCACTGGCAAGCAAACCGGTGATAGCTTGGAAGTTCGTGTAGAGCCTTCGCAGGGCTATGGTGAATTCAATTCTGCAATGGAACAGATTATACCGCGCGAACGGTTTGAGGGGGTTGACCAGCTAGAAGTTGGTATGCAGTTTCAGGCAGGTACAGAGCAGGGCCCAGTGACTGTACGTGTGACGAAGGTTGAAGGGGATTCTGTCACCGTTGACGGCAACCATCCACTTGCCGGGAAGCATCTTAATTTTGCAGTTACAATTACGGAGGTGCGTGCTGCTACAGAGGAAGAACTTTCACAAAATAGTGATAACAGTGGTGGCGGATGCTGCGGCGGCGGTGGCGGTGAAGGCGGCGGTTGTTGTAATGACCCAGCCGAAGAATCTGCCACAGATGCTAAGAGTGAGGGTGATGGTTCCTGAGGGTGACTAAGCCAACGCCAAAAAAATCTTATTTATAAGCCTTAGCAACGTCTCGGACTCAACGAGCTACTTAGAAATTGCTAGCTCGAAGCGCTTGCCTTGTTCGGACGGTTATACCAAAATCCGCATAGCTTGCGTGAGCGTACTGCGATCGGTACAAATAGCATAAAGACAACCCAACCGAGCATTTGCGGGCTGCTATACCAGCGTAATTTTCGTGCAGAAGTCAGCACTGGTGTATCTGTGAGAATCGTAAAGGACATCTTATGATTTCTGCGCCCCCAGCGCTTAAGCTGTTTTGAAAGGCGAACCTCTTCGCTAGCGTAGAGGCGCTCATCAAACCCGCCAACGGCTTGATAGGCTTCTTGTAAGCAAAATAGAAAACTCCCGGCTGCAGTTTGCGTACTTTTGGAAATCCACTCCCATAATTTAATTCCACATTGGCCGATTACGGAGACCTTGCCTTCAAAGTGTACGACTGCTCCTCCTCCAACGCATTGCCCAGTACTTAATTGGTGGAGCGCTTGCAGTAAAAGAGAAGGTTCAATGCGAGTGTCTGCGTCGATAAAGATTAAATAGCGACCTTGGCTTGCGTGTGCCCCGGTATTTCGCGCGCGCGCTATTTGGTTGATCGGCTCAAAAACAACTAAATCTGCACCATGTAATTGTGCCGTCTCAGCGGTTGAGTCGGTAGAGTTGTTGTCCACTACAATACATTCTCCCTGCAAGAAGCTAGCTGCCATCGAAGCACGTACCGCCGACAAAGTCGCAGGTAGTTGCTCGGTTTCATTATAGGCAGGGATAATGATTGAATAATCCATATTTAAAAATCGGACGATCGGCTCTTAGCTTACACGCGCAATACTTAGGCAGGTCAATAAGGCATAAAAAAGCCCGCGACTAGCGCGAGCATAGATAACCTACATATAGAGCACACAAAAACCACGAGCGCAGTTGTAATGTATCAAACGAGCATTAGGGCTGGATTTTCTAAAATATTTTTGAGGGCCTGCAAATATTGTGCGCCTACTGCTCCATCAATTACTCTGTGATCTCCAGAGAGCCCAACTTTCATGGTATGTCCGATAACGATTTGATTATGCTCGTCAACAACCGGGCGTTTTATGGTCGCGCCAACGCTTAAGATTGCAGCATTGCTAGGGTTAATGATTCCGTAGAAGTCAGAGATTCCGAACATCCCAAGGTTGGTTACCGTGAGGGTCGAACCACTCATTTCGTTTGGTGCGAGCTTTTTGTTACGCGCTTTTTTAATCAAAGCTTTAGCTTCAGCGCTGATTTGGTGTAAGCTTTTTGTCTCCGCTGATGGAATCACAGGAGTGACGAGGCCATCATCAATGGCAACTCCAAAGGCAAGTTGCACCGTGCCATGTTGGACGATGGATTCGCCCCACGAACGGTTTATTGCTGGAACTTGGCGAACTGCCTCCGCCGCAGCTTTAAGTGTGAGGTCATTGACAGTAAACTTGTTGCCGCCTTGTTCTACGGGAAGGTCTGCATATTTTTTATTAAGGGCGGCGCGAAATTTAGCTAGTGGAGCGCCATCTACCTCAATCTGAAGATAAAAATGTGGTGCTTGCGTCTTCGAAGCAACCAGGGCCTTAGCAATGCTCTTGCGCATATTAGAAACAGGCACAGTAAGCGCCTCGAGAGTAGCAGTCGGTGTAGAACTGACCTTGCTCGGACTTTCCCCAGCTTGTAATATATCTTCTTTAACAATGCGGCCACCTGGGCCAGATCCTTGAACTGCGGATAAATCGATCCCTTTCTGAGCAGCCATTTTACGTGCCACCGGCGAAGCCTTAATGCGCGTGCCACTAACTGCAGGTGCAGGCGCAGGAGGCGGTTCTGCGGCGGTTATTTCAGGCGCAGCAGCTGGTTCAGGGGTTACGGGCGCAGGAGTTGACGCAGCCTCTGGCTCTTCCGATGCGCTCGGGGCAGTAGCTGTCGCAGCAACTTCTGGGGCGGATTCGCCTGCTTCACCAATTGCAGCAATGGCACCTCCGACAGGCACTTCTGCTCCAGCTTCAGCATATTGCTTAATTAAAACGCCCTCTTCAAAGCATTCGACTTCCATTGTGGCTTTATCGGTTTCTACTTCTGCGATCATGTCACCATTAGTAACTGCATCGCCTTCGTTTTTTAGCCATTTTACTAGCGTGCCCACCGTCATGGTGTCGCTTAGTTTGGGCATATCAATAAGTGTAGCCATATGAGGATTGTGTCTTCTGTTGTTGTCTGTGGAAAGCTTGAATTACGCCATTAACTCTAGGGCGCGCTTAATGATGCGCTCTTCATTTGGAATCTGCCAGTCTTCTAGCTCCTTAGCATAGACTTGAGGGGCATCAATTGCCGACACGCGGTGTATTGGAGCGTCTAGGTAATCGAAGGCTTTTAGCTGTATAATATGAGAAATTTGAGCATCCACGCCGCAGTAAGGTTTATTTTCTTCAACCAGCAGCGCCCGCCCTGTCTTCTTTACCGAGTTCAAAATCGTAGTCTCATCAAGTGGTCGGATGGAGCGAAGGTCGACTACTTCTACACTTATATCATGCTCCTGCTCTAGGGTCTTAGCCGCATTGAGTGAGAGCATAGCGCAGCGCCCGTGAGAAACGAGAGTCATGTCCGCACCTTCTTTTAGGATGTTGGCAACCCCAAGCTCAACTATGTATTCTTCTTCTGGAACATCCCACTTCTCGCCATAAAGAAGTGTGTTCTCCATAACAAATACTGGGTCATTGTCTCGAATTGCTGCCTTCATTAGACCTTTGGCATCATAGGCATTAGAGGGGCAGACAACTTTTAGCCCTGGGTGATTGGCCACCATGTTCTCTGGGGTATGTGAGTGAGTTGCTCCAACATTCGTGCCGCCATTAGCGGGTCCTCGCACAACGATGGGTATGTGCATTAATCCACCCGACATATATCTGCAAAAGGAGGCGTTATTGAATAACTGGTCAATCGCTACATAACTAAATGACATAAACATCATTTCGATTACTGGGCGAATGCCTAGCGCGGAAGCTCCAATCGCGAGACCAGAAAAAGCGGCTTCTGATATCGGCGTATCAATCAGGCGCTTGTCACCATACTTATTCCAGAGCCCTTCGGTTACTTTATAAGCTCCGTTGTATTGTGCGACCTCTTCGCCCATGATACATACGTTTTCGTCACGCTCAATTTCCTCAGATAAGGCTTGCTTAATAGCTTCGCGGTAGGTGATCAGTGGCATTTGAAGTGGATGTTAAAAATTAATTTTATAAAAGAGGAACGAGTGGTCGTTTTAATAGCTAATCGGTTTTTTAACAGATTAATCATTGAAGAAGTAAGTACCTTTGAGTTTTCCTTCGCTGTCATTATCGACTTCCCAGTAGACATCGGTTTGAATTTCTGAGCGCGGTGCAACAGGACTGTCTTCAGCAAATTGTGCGGCTTGATCGGCTTGTTGCTTTAGCTCTAAATTAATTTTCTTTGCGGCTTGATCATCTAAAGTGCCATCTGCGAGCAACTGTGCCTGTAGCACATTGATCGGATCTTTAGTTTGCTTGTATTCTTCAATTTCCTCTTTGGTGCGATATTTTTCGTGATTAGCATCCGCTACAGAGTGACCGCGGTATCGGTAGGTGCAGATCTCAAGAAGAGTGGGTTTGTGTGTGTCGCGCGCTCTTGTCATGGCACGATTGGCAACTTCACGAACCTCAAAGACGTCGTGCCCATCGCAGACTTCCCACTCCATATTAAATCCTTCAGCCCGTTGAGCGAGGCTCTCTTTTGCCGAAGACCGAGCTAAGCTAGTACCCATAGAGTAGCCATTATTCTCAATTACAAAGACGACTGGAATGTCCCAAAGCGATACTAGATTGAGAGTCTCCATGAAAGAACCTTGATTGACTGCGCCATCGCCCAAGAAGCAAACTGCGCAACCTTTAAGGCCTTTATATTTAAGTGCAAAGGCTAAGCCCGCGCCGAGTGGCGTTTGACCTGCTACAATACCATGGCCGCCCCAGAAGTTCTTATCAGGCGCAAAAAAGTGCATAGAACCGCCCTTGCCTTTGGAGCAACCAGTGTGTTTACCGAACATTTCAGCCATACATTCGTTCATGCTCATGCCAACAGCAAGCGCATGGCCGTGGTCGCGATAGGCAGTAATTATATGATCATTCGGCCCCATTAGTGAGACAACTCCTGCTGCTACAGCCTCTTGGCCTATGTACAGGTGTAAGAATCCGCCAATTTTACCTTGATTGTATGCCTGCAATGAACGCTCTTCAAAACGTCGAATGCCTAGAATGGTGCGGTAGAGCTCAATTTTTTCTTCACCACTTAGTTGAGCGTTAATTGGTGCCGCCTTGAAATCTTTGGCAGTCGATTGAGCTGCTTTTGGTTCACGCTTAGTTTTCTGGGTTTTTGTAGCCATATTAAGAAGCTAAGAAGTTCGCACAATTTATAGTGATGACAAGTAAATTGAGGACTTTAGGCGCTTCAATACGTGCTTCGTTACTTGTATGGAGTAAAAATTAGTTACACGAAGGTATTTTCTTTCCGCGTAATTGTAACTAACGATTTTCTGACTTGAAACACTCGCCATGGGCAACAGCGTAAAGCATCTAATTATAGTATGACTGAAATCGCAAAAGCCTACGAACCAAAACAAGTTGAACCGCGGTGGTATGCTAATTGGCTCGAAGCTGGTTGCTTCAAGGCGACTGCCGATCAAGCGCGCGAGCCATATGCAATCATGATACCGCCTCCCAATGTAACTGGGATGTTACACATGGGACATGTATTAGATAATACATTACAGGATATTTTTATTCGACGCGCGCGCTTGGAGGGTAAATCAGTCTTATGGCAACCGGGTACCGATCACGCGGGTATAGCCACTCAGACCAAAGTTGAGAAGCAGCTGCGCGACTCCACTGGGCAAACAAAGTATGATCTTGGTCGGGATTCTTTTCTGGAGAAAGTATGGGAGTTTCGAGAGCAATCCGGCGGCGTAATTCTTAACCAGCTTAAAAAGCTTGGCGCTTCTTGCGACTGGGATCGAACAAGTTTTACTTTAGATGCAGAGTATTCCAAGGCAGTGCGCACAGCATTTGTTAAGTTTTACGAGCGAGGCTTTATTTACCGCGGTCAACGCATGGTCAATTGGTGCCCCGCTACTCGCACCGCGATCTCGGACGAGGAGGTGAATATGAAGCCACAAAATAGCTTCTTTTATAAGATGCGCTATGAATTAGTTAAGCCCGATGGGAAGCGCACGCACCTAGAGATTTCCACTACTCGCCCAGAAACCTTGATGGGAGATACTGCGGTTGCAGTGCACCCAGACGATGAGCGCTATAAGCATTTAATTGGGCAGAAGATTTGGCGACCTTTTCCGAAGGCAGAAATTCCAATTATTGGAGATGAATATGTAGACCGTGAATTTGGGACGGGTTGCTTAAAAGTTACTCCAGCACATGACAAAAATGACTTTGAGATAGGGCAACGACATGGACTAGAAAATATCGAAGTAATTGATTGTGATGGAAAGCTAAATCGTCTTGCAGGAGAAGAGTTTAACGGCATGGACCGATTTCAAGCGCGCAAAATGGCAGCGCAAAAGCTCGAAGAATTAGGCCTCCTAATCGAGCGCGAGCCATATGAAAATATAGTTGGGTTTTCAGAGCGTGGTGACGTTCCAATTGAGCCACGGCTTTCGGAGCAGTGGTTTCTTAAGTACCCTAAAGTAGAGGAAGCAAAAAGAGCAGTAGAAAAAGGGATTATTAATTTTCATCCCGATCGCTGGAAGAAGACCTACTTACACTGGCTGAACGGAATTCAGGATTGGTGCATAAGTCGGCAACTTTGGTGGGGCCATCGTATCCCTGTATGGTATAAAAAAGATATTACGTTCAGTGAACTAGATTTTAATAACCCAGATCATGTGCACGTCTCGGTTGATGGCCCTGCTGATCCAGAAAATTGGGAGCAAGAAGAAGATGTGCTCGATACGTGGGCTTCCTCATACCTTTGGCCAATGGCTAATTTAGGTTGGCCAGAGCCGAACGAAGAACAGAAAAAAGAACTGGAGCACTGGTACCCAACTGCAAATTTGGTGACTGGATTTGACATTATCTTTTTTTGGGTTGCACGAATGATTATGGCAGGCCTCGAACTGTACGGCGAAAATAAAGATTCGCTGAGCGATGAGGAGATCGAGGCGCGTATTCCATTTAAGAACATTTTTATACATGGGCTCATCCGCGATGAGAAGGGCCGGAAGATGTCTAAATCATTAGGAAATTCCCCCGACCCGCTCGATTTAATCGATAAATTCGGGGCGGATGGACTACGCTTTGGCATCTGTGCTATCGCACCAACAGGTTCTGATATACTTTTTTCTGAGGAGCGGATACAAATTGGACGTAATTTCTGTAACAAGCTCTGGAATGCAGCGCGCTTTCGACAAATGTCGGGAACAATGTATGATAATGGTAAACTTTCAGCTATTCATGGGCGTATTAATGTTAGCTTATTCGATGACTATGACCATTGGATACTTGGGCAGCTTCAAGGAGTTACGAGCGCTGTAGAGAAATGTTTTACGGGTCATGATTTAGCCCCTTTGACCCATATGATTTACACTTTCTTTTGGAGTGATTTTTGCGACTGGTATGTAGAAGCATGCAAGGGTAAGCTTAAAGGCAATGAAGCAGTGCAAGGAAATTGTCTCGCTATACAAGATCTTGTTTTGCGCCAAGTATTGCAATTAGCCAACCCCTTGATTCCGCATATTACTGAAGAGTTGTGGGAAGGTCTTGGTTATGCCGTGAATCAACCTTTCATTCAAAAGACCGTCATTGCTGGAGCGCAAGAAGTACTTGGGCAGATTCCTGTAGATACAAATGCAGCGCAGCGCGTAGGAGAACTGCAGGAGTTGATCACCCAGGCNAGGGCGTTGAAGGCGAAGTATAATTTAGCGAACAAACGCACCGTCACTATGTTTTATAGTGCAGGCGCAAAAGCCACCGAAGTAATAGCTGCTAACCTGGGACTGATCTGCAATCTAGCAGGGCTGGACCATTTAGATGCTATTCAGACCGATCTGGCAGATGGCTTGCCTGCTGTAGTGACCCCATTGGGCTCCTTGTATCTAGATCTTAGCGCAAGTATCGATGTTGATGCAGAGAAGGCGCGCCTAAACAAAGAACTGACTAAGCTCGACGGCTTATTTCGCGCGACAGAAGGCAAGCTGAACAATGCCAAATTTACTACAAGTGCTCCAAAGCATGTAGTTGCAGGTGCTCGTAAGCAGCTAGTGGATATTANTCAAAAGCGCGATGACACTCGCCGGATTCTGAAGTCTCTTTAGNGGCTTTAATTAGTGCAAAAAAAGCCTCGGAAATCCGAGGCTTTTGAAAAGTTTTACTCAAGCTATTGAGCGGGTCCTTCAGGGCTAGCGACTGGAATATCTGGATCTATAGGAAAGACTGGTTCTTCAGGAGCCACTGGTTCTTCAGGGGCTTCGGGAGTCTCTGGTTCTTCAGGNNCTTCGGGAGTCTCTGGTTCTTCAGGGGCTTCAGGAGTCTCTGGTTCTTCAGGAGTCTCTGGTTCTTCAGGGGCCTCTGGAACTTCAGGGACTACCGGAGCCTCTACAATAACTATACCATTTACTTGTGCAGCTTCGACTGCCCCATCCATAATTATCTCAGCGGCAGTCTCTGTGTCGTAATCAGCATCGAATGCCTCCATCGATTCTATAGCGCCGTAAACAAAGCCTATCGCTGCAGCTTCAGCTGCAGGCGGCTCGTCGTATTGCATGGTATCAGCAAATTCAACGGCAACATCGACGGCAACAAAAGCACCCGCGCTCAAAATTGTATTAACATCTTCTTCAGCAGCCCCATTTTGTAAAGCTAGTTCAGCCACCGCACCACCGATTGCAATAGAAGCGTTTTCAATAACTTCATTGACCAATTGTACATCGTCTATTTTGACAACAAATTCTTTTAATATTTGGTCGAATAAAACATCAACAATTTTTTCAACCTCCTCTGGACTAGTTGTGTCGATTTTTGATGCTAAAATGGCTCTTTTAGCAGCTCTTTTATTTCCTTTAGCAATTTGAGCGAGGACTTGTCTTTTACTTCTGCTGATTACTTCTTTAGCGGAGTCATCGTAAAATTTATCAGGCTTACCCATACCAGGCTTACCCATACCAGGCTTACCCATACCAGGCCCATCCTTTTTAATAGGTTGCGCTTGTGCTACACTAAAAGTTAAACCTGCTACTAGGAGCAGTGTAATGGGTAAAAATTTCATTATTATGATTCGCTTCAATTAAGTTATAATCTTTTAAAGTATACTCCTTATAGCTTACTTCAAGCTTTTTTACGACTCACACTGGTGTATATCTGTAATGAATTTTGTTTTTACATATTTGTGACTAAACAAGGATTGCTAGGCGGATATAAATTTTTCACTTTTCTATTTCTTTTATGACTCAATTTCGTCCATGTATCGATCTGCACCAAGGCAGTGTTAAGCAGATTGTAGGCAGTAGCTTAACTGCAGATGAGGACAGCTTGCAGACAAACTTTGAAAGTGAGTTGCCAGCGGAGTTTTTTGCGCGGCGTTATCGTGATGATGCGTTAACGGGAGGACATCTTATCCAACTTGGCAATAATAACGAAGCGAGCGCTCGCGCTGCACTAAAAGCATATCCGCAAGGCCTGCAGATTGGTGGCGGGATTAAGGCAAACAATTCTTCTGCTTGGCTAGAGGCAGGAGCAAGTCATGTAATCGTAACGTCGTGGCTATTTGATAAGGGCGGCAATTTTTTGCCGGAGCGATTGGATGCTTTGGTTCAAGAGACGGGTAAGGAACATCTGGTTATTGATCTTAGCTGTAAGAGCATTGGAAAGGATTGGGTCGTTGCGATGAATCACTGGCAGACACAGACTAATTTGCGCCTTGAAGCATCATTGCTTCAGTACCTAGCAGAGCATTGCTCCGAATTTCTCGTACACGCCGCCGACATTGAGGGCCAGTGCACAGGCATTGACAAGGCATTAGTAAATTTTCTTGGCAAACATTCGCCACTACCCGTTACCTACGCTGGGGGAGCAAGCGCATTAGAGGATTTGGATTTAGTGGAGCAGCTTAGTAATGGCCGCGTGGACCTGACAATAGGTAGCGCATTGGATCTTTTTGGAGGCTCTCAGGTCTGTTACACAGACTGCGTTCAGTGGAATCAAAATAGACTCAGTTGAAGTCTTGAGACTGCAATATTTTAGAGTTGGCAAGTACAAGACATAATTCACCATACGCAAAACATACGTAAATTCTTTAAGAGCATCTATGGAACTTCTAGATATTGGTTTTGCTATCTTACTATGCAAGGTGTGCATTAGCTTCTTGCCGATAGTTCTGGGTATTTATTTTTTGGCTGGTCCAGTCGAGTCTAAGCGAGTTATTCGCAACAAAATATGTATGGCTTTATTCGGCCTAAATAATGCTATACCATATGCAAAGTTCGAGCGTGGCTTGCGAGTGGTTGCCATGCTGCTTTTTATTTTTGGTGCTCTAGCTTCTTGGATACTTTTATTTCGTAATCTGCTACTTTAGTAAAATTGAGTGCATTAACAATTGTATCACTTATAGCACTATTAATAGTACTTAATAATGTATTAGTGTATATATCATCATTATTATTTATAAAATTAATATTATAATTAGAGAAATATTCACTTAAATTACTTGCTAATGATTGATTTTGATTATAGGAATACTCAATATCTTCGTCATCAGTATTTATATGGATATTTTGAATATTTTGAGTAAAATTATTTATTTCTGGAAATTCTAAATCATCATTATTAT
>PAAN01000031.1 GCA_002699365.1 Coraliomargarita sp.
AAATTCGAGACAATGGAGGCACCGATGCATATGAGCACATAGCCTTACATCCGAATGGCTTTATCGTGGTGGGATACACCAATGCTGAAGATCCCAACAATACTTTTTTTACCGAAGGAAGGGGATATCTTAGTTTTCATGATTCTGCGGGAAGCTGGACTACTGGGAAAAGCTTAAACGAACACTTATCACTCGCATACCGAATAAAAGCGGTAGAAAACAATTACTATATATCTGGAACGACTTATTCGCCAACAGATACCTTAACCTATGCTGCAATGAAAATAGACAGTTCTGGTACTGTACTTTGGAGCAATCAATACGGCGGCAGTAATCAAAACCACTGCTTCGGTATGGATGTTGGGTTAGATGGAGCTATATTTTTAACAGGGCACACTTTATCTGGGACAGAGAATTGGGATACCTATACCATTAAACTCGATGAAAATGGCTTGGTTCTATGGGAGAACAAGAGCGGAAACCCTCGTGGATTTAATCCAAGATGGATACACGATGAAGCTTGGGGCATTCAAGCGACCTGCGACGGTGGTTGCATAATAGCTGCGGGCACGGGCGATGAATATGGCGAGTACTCAGCCACCTTAGATGGGGCCAGTTCCAATGAGTGGGAAGCTTATATTGTCAAAATAGATGCCTCTGGCAAAATGCAGTGGCAAGCGTCTTACAGTAGCGGTGACTTTGGCCTCGCAGGAGATTGGGCAGCAGAAGATATCGCGCTTACAAGCGACGGAGGGGCAATTGTTGCAATAGATAACGGCAAATTTGGCTTTCTTAAGCTCGCTCCTTTCTAAAATCAGTCTTTCATCGTAGCGTAAGCTTGATCGTCTCAGATAACTGCTTCATGCGTAGTATATGCGCGTACGAGTTTATTTTTTGCTGAGCCTTATTTGTCTGCATATTGCTAGCGCAGTCGACATTGCAGAAAAGCAGGTGAAATTGTTTTATGGATTAGCTCAAGGCAACTACCTGATTGGTGATCACAATCGTGCACTTCGCGATCTTGAGGAAATTCTACGCATCCATCCAAACTACTGCGGAGCATATTTACTCAAAGCTCGCATTCATCTAGACCAGGCAGAATTACCAGAAGCATTGGAGAATATTGATCAGGCTATTGCGATCGAGCCAACCAACCTTGAGGCTCGGTTATTAAAGGCACTTATCTTACGGGCACTTGATCGCAAAAAAGAGGCGCTCAGAATGGTTCGATCTGTCGTCGCTGAAGCCGAAGCCAAAAGCCGCGAATCTGACAGTGCAAGTGAATTGCTGAGTCTCTTATTACTGGAAGATGACAGTAAAAATCTAGTAGAGCATTCGGAAGAAATTCCTAGTAGAGCGCCCACAAGGACCCATAGTAACATTCAAAATATTGACCTTCAAGCAGTCGAAAAAGCCTTGGCTTCCATGGATGCAATTCTAGCAGAGCATCCCGCGCCATTGAAGACTGGAGATTTAAGCGGGCTTGAAAGAAAACAAGGCGAACAACGTCTAGCCTTAGAATTATTAAGAGCGCGCTTACTAAGCCAAACCGGTAAAATAGACGCGTCGATTACTACGTTGAAGAATTTGCAGAGGCGGTACCCTAACAACCCAGAAGTGCTTCTACTCCTCGCTTCGCTTTATACGATTGAAAATAAATGGGGGCTACTAGAAACACTAGTTAATCCAATCGCGCGTCATCCAGAATTATCCGATATTGGACTATACTTAAGTGGAAGAGTAGCGCTCGGGCAGAACCGTGTGGGACGAGCTCGAGCACAGTTTGAAGCGGCACTTGAGAAACGTAGCACCAAAAAAAGTCATTTAATACCCTCTTTGTATTTCTACAGGGGAGTATGCCTCAGTCGATTAAACCGTCACAGTGAAGCTAAAGAAGAAATAGTATATGCGCTAGAGGCAGGCTTCACGCCGTTATCGCCTCGAGAGGCCGAGCTTATGTGCAAAACAATGCTACTAGTAGGACTTTATGATCCTGCGATTCCAATACTAGAAACCCTCACAATAAAAGGTATTCAAGCAACGCCTGAAGTGTGGTCTATGTTAGGCCGTGCTCAAAGCCATTGTGGAGAATTAAAACGCGCGATAAGTGCCTATAATGAGTCTCTTAGAATTAAATCGAAGCAACCCGAGGTTCTCGCATTGCGAGCTGGATGCTTCAGACAGATAGGTGACCTAAATGGAGCGATTAAAGATTATACCGAAGCACTTAGCCTCACTCCCAAAAATCAGGCACTATACTACCCTCTCGCGCTCAGTTATATGCAGTTAGGCAACCTAATCGATGCTCGTAAAAAAATGGAGCTAGCTAGCAAATATGCACCACAGCGTAGCGATCTAACTTTATGGCTAGCCATGCTACACTATATGCTCAGTGATTTAACAAATGCTCGAGTAGCACTGAATGCTTATTTTGATAATTGCGACAATCAACCCGCAGTTAGCGCTCACTATTTAAACTACTGCCTGCAGCTTACAACGAGTCCAAGTCAAGCACTTGAAATACTCGAACCACATGCCAAAGCATCATTAGAAATTGGATATTTTTATGCTTACTGCATCAGAAACATAAATACCAAAGACCTTCTATATAAGGCTACGAATACAGCTAATGAAGCACTTGCATCTGCCCAACTATGTGCGACTCTTTTTTGGATGGCTCAGCATGATAGTAATACAGGGCAAGCCGATCGTGCTTGGGACTTTCTTAATTTAGCATTGGAGACCGAAGCATTTGACCAGCCAGAATATCAATTTGCAGTCTGGCAGCTGGCAAATTGGTAAACGAGACGATTAATTGCCTAGCTAAATAGCCGAGGTCTATAAAAAAAAGGGGCAAACTTTATCCTTGATCCAATCTTAAGGCTAGACATTGTACACGATTCTTAGCGTTAGAGCGCGTCCTGTGAAGGACCCGTTCCACGGCTTCCTACCACTTGGTAGGTCCAGCGGTCAAGACGGCTCAGTGGCGGTCTCGACGATTTCGGCAATTCGAAATCCACAAGCCTTGAAACCAAAATCCTAATATGTCAGAAGATACAACTATTGATAAAGCAGCGATCATTAAAGAATTCGGTGAAAATGAAAATGACACTGGTTCCTGCGAAGTTCAGATCGCACTCCTAACGGCTCGAGTAAAGCATCTTACCGAGCATTTACGCGATAACCGAAAAGACTTTCACTCTCGTCGTGGCTTAATTGCTATGACAGCGCGTCGTCGTAAGCTCCTCGATTATTTGAAGCGTACAGACTTCAATCGATACACTGCAATTTTAGAAAAACTGCAGCTTCGCCGATAATTTTTAGTGTTAATGCCCGACCCCATTAAACAGGGATCTGTCATTATGCTTTGTAACTATTCAATAATTTAGCGTCCTACTTAAGGCCAAAATCATTGAGCCATTATTACTGCAACAAGCTCGCATTATGAGCTGGCGGCGTTTGAAGGTCCAATCCCTGATCTGTCGTGAACGAAAAAGATAAACAAAAAATAGAATGAAACAAAAATATAACGTCCCTGTAGAAGGGCTCGGTATCGAGCTCTCAAGTGGTACCCTAGCTGGCCTCGCAAGTGGTGCTGTCACCATACGCCAAGGCGAAACCGAACTCTTCGTTTCCGCAACAGCAGCCTCCGCGCTGCGCCCTGGTCAAGATTTCTTCCCGCTCACTGTCGATTACCGTGAAAAATTTTCTGCTGGTGGTAAATTCCCAGGAGGATATTTCAAGCGCGAAGGGAAACCATCGGAGAAGGAAATCCTCACCTCGCGGCTTTGCGATAGACCACTACGACCACTCTTTCCTAAAGGCTTCATGAATGAAGTACAGGTCATTGGTCTTCTCTTAGCGACCGATCAGAAACACGAACCTGACGTTTTAATGGTCAACGCTGCATCCGCAGCTACTCTAATTTCTGACATTCCGTGGAATGGACCCGTCGGCTGCGTACGTGTTGGTCAAATTGATGGTGAATTCGTCACTAATCCAACTCACGATGAGATGCTAGACTCCGACCTCGATCTTATTTATGTCGGTTCTGAAAGCGAAATGCTAATGATCGAAGGCTCTGCCGAGTTCATTTCGGATGAACGATTCTATGAAGCTCTGGAATATGGGCAGCAAGCAATACAACCTTTAATCGCTGCACAAAAAGAGCTCGCTAAACTCGCAGGCAAAGAAAAGAAAGACTTCTCACTAGTGCTTACTCCAGCAGAAGTGACAGAGTTTTGTGAGCAAAACGCAGCGGAAAAAGTTAAAGTGGCACTGGGCCATGATAGTTATACCGAGCGCAAACTTGCGATTGAAGTTATTGCGAAAGAAACAACTGCAGCTCTAGAAGAAAAGCTAGGGGCTGAAAAAGTTGATGGTAATGATGTGGCACGTGCGTTTGATGAGATCCAAGAGAAGTTATATCGCCAAAACATCCTTGATACAGGCCGACGTGTCGACGGACGGGGCGCAAGCGATTTGCGTTCAATATCCTGCGATACAGGAGTGCTCCCAAGGGTTCATGGATCAGCAGTATTTAATCGCGGAGAAACCCAAGCTTTAGTCATTTCAACTCTTGGAACTAGTCGCGACACTCAAGACATTGATGGCTTGACTGGTGGAGCGACGAGTAAATCCTTCATCTTGCATTACAACTTCCCTCCATTTTCGACTGGAGAAGCTGGTCGTTTTGGATTCACAGGACGACGTGAAATCGGTCATGGTGCACTAGCTGAACGCTCCTTACTACCAATTCTTCCACCAGAGGACGAATTCCCTTACGCAATCCGCGTTGTCTCTGAGGTCATGAGTTCAAATGGCTCCACATCCATGGCATCCATCTGCGGTGGATGTCTATCACTTATGGATGCTGGTGTACCTATCACTGCACCGTGCGCGGGTATCTCAACAGGACTTGTTACTGAGAAAGATGCGGATGGAAAAATTACAAAGCATGTAATTCTTACAGACATTCTAGGTGCTGAAGATCACTTCGGTGATATGGACTTCAAAATAGCCGGAACTCCTCAAGGAATAACTGGATTTCAGCTTGATTTAAAGATCACAGGTCTACCATTCGATATTACATTAGAAGCGATTAAACAAAACCGTGAAGCACGAATGAAGATCATAGCGATTATGGCAGAACATATGCCAGAATCACGACAAGATCTCCGTGAGCACGCTCCTCGTATTCACACTATAAAAATTGATCCTGAAAAAATCGGTGCTCTCATTGGGCCCGGTGGAAAAAACATTCGACGCATAACTGAAGTTTCAGGAGCACAAGTTGACATAGATGACGACAATAGTGGACGCGTCTTAATCTTCGCTACCGACAAAGAATCGATGGACCGAGCAATTCAAGAGGTAGACGCCTGTACTGCAGAAATTGAGGTAGGTAAAACCTATCGCGGCATTGTACGCGGAGTTAAAGACTTCGGCGCCTTTGTTGAATGCTTGCCAGGGAAAGAAGGCCTCGTACATATATCCGAGCTTGCTGACTTCAGGGTCAACAAAACAGATGATATCTGTAAACTTGGAGACGAAATGGTCGTCAAATGCATTGGCTTAGAAAAAGGTAAAGTACGCCTTTCTAGGAAGGCTGCTCTTGAAGATGCCAAAGATGCAGAACCTGATTGCGAGCAAGTAGAACCAAGCGCTGAATAAAGCTCTTATTATATATCATATTGAAATCAGCGGTCGCTATTAGGCGACCGCTTTTTTGTGCTGTAATCGCGACTTGCTACTAACACCATACTTGTTTGCATACAACTATGCTTATTAGCTTAATTGGATACTGTACTTTGATTGCTGTAGCATGGCTTTGCTCATGCGCTCGGAGTAAAATCCGCTGGCGTACGATTGCTGGTGCAGTTGCTATTCAATTTGGATTTGGAGCACTTGTACTTTATGTTCCCGCTGGAAAAGCAGCACTAGAGTGGCTCTCCAATTTGGTTGCTGCAGTCATTGGCTTTGGCAACGAAGGAATCTCTTTTTTATTCGCTAATTTAGTAGATGATAATTTAGGAATTGGATTTATTTTCGCATTTAAAGTACTGCCAGTAATTATCTTCTTTTCCGCACTGATATCCGTGCTCTACTACATTAAAATTATGCCATTGATCGTAAAGGTTATTGGAGGCGGCATCCAAAAAGCTCTTGGAACTACAAGGGCAGAGTCATTGAGCGCTACTGCCAATATTTTCGTCGGGCAAACAGAAGCCCCCCTAGCGGTTAAACCCTACCTGTCTAGAATGACAAAATCAGAGTTCTTCGCAGTCATGGTAGGTGGTGTTGCCTCCATAGCTGGTAGTGTTCTCGCTGGATTCGCAACTTTAGGAATTGAGATAAAATATTTAATCGCCGCTTGTTTTATGGCTGCGCCTTCTGGCTTATTATTTGCTAAGCTGCTTGTGCCTGAGACTGCTCAAACAAATAACAAGGAACTTAAAGAAGATACAATTGAAGCTCCAAGCAATATCTTTGATGCCGCCGCTCTGGGGGCAAGTGATGGCCTTAAGCTAGCACTCAATGTAGGCGCTATGCTGATCGCTTTTATTGGCCTAATTGCTCTTTTAAATGGCGCTCTTGCTTGGATTGGATCAGTTTTTAGTAACGATTCCCTTAGCTTACAGTTGCTTCTCGGTTACCTCTTTAGCCCAGTAGCATGGCT
The DNA here is from genome assembly GCA_002699365.1 of Coraliomargarita sp. Lineage (GTDB taxonomy): Bacteria > Verrucomicrobiota > Verrucomicrobiia > Opitutales > Coraliomargaritaceae. The sequence continues at coordinate 6,680 of PAAN01000031.1, forward strand.
CATCGGTGTGCCTTGGCAGGATGCAATAGCTGGCGGATCATTTATCGGCCAGAAGATAGTACTCAATGAGTTTGTAGCCTTCGTGGAATTTACTCCAGTAGCAGAAAATTTTTCAGTGCGTAGCCAAGCAATTATAATTTTCGCTTTATGTGGATTCGCGAATTTCTCTTCAATCGCTATTTTATTAGGAGGATTAGGTAGCTTAGTGCCTTCGCGTAGAAATGAAATAGCACAATTGGGACTAAAGGCAATTTTCGCTGGCACACTGGCTAATTTGTCGAGTGCAGCAATTGCCGGTATCCTTATTCAGTAAATAATTATGTTACTAAAAAGTGCTCTTTATCTAGTTACAGAGAACTTTAAGCGGTACGCAAAAAACGCCAGAGTCAGTGGCAAAGGCCCCGCCTAGCTTAATCCCCGCTCACTGCCAGCAGTGAATTTAAGAAACTCTTTAACTAGTGAGTTCTTATTCGAGTCATTTTTGGATAGTCTATCAATTGCCTGACTACGGTTTAAGCCATCTTTATAAAAAGTTTTGTAAATTCTGCGCACCAGTGCGATCTCCTCTTTTGAGAAATTAGCACGCTCCAATCCAATTTTATTAATGGTGCGAGTGGTAGCTGGATTACCATCGCTAATCATGTAAGGGGGAACATCCTGCACAACCTTCGATGCTGCTCCGATCATAGAGTACTCTCCTAACCTACAAAATTGGTGAATACCTGCACCCCAGCCTACATTTACATGGTTGCCTACAATTACGTGTCCACCAAGTGCAGAATGACTGCTCATGATTAGATGGTTTCCGATCGTACACTCATGCGCGACATGACTGTACGATAAAATTAAATTGTTATCACCAAGCTTGGTCAGCAGATTTGGAGCCGTTGCGCAGTGAACGGTAACATACTCACGAAATACATTATCATCACCTATTAATAAGCGCTGTAAACCTCCCTGATACTTTTTATCATGGGTCTTACCGCCGATGTAAGCATATGGGTGGACCTCATTATCAGTACCTAATATCGTATCACCATCGACTGTAGCGTGGTGCATAATTTCAGTTCCCTTTGATATCTTCACCTTAGAGCCAATGTATGCATACGGACCAACGCAGACACCTTCGTCTAATTCGGCGCCATCATTAACAATTGCGGTAGGATGAATCTGCGTTTGCATAATGGAGATCAATCATTCGCATCAGCCAACATAAACATTAGCTCTGCTCCAGAAACTGTCTTACCATTTACTTGGCACTCGCCCGTAGCACTAGCAATCTTATTACCTCGGATCTTGTTTAATTTAACGCGAATCTCAATTGAATCACCGGGCTCAACTGCTTGCCTAAATTTTACTTTATCCACACTCATAAAGAAGGCGACCTTGTTTTCTTCAATGGGTAATCGGCGAAGCAAGAGCACTCCAGCAGCCTGAGCCATTGCTTCAATCTGAAGCACACCAGGCATGACAGGACGACCAGGATAATGTCCCTGGAAGAAGGGCTCATTAATCGTTACATTTTTCAACGCGATTAACTCATCATCACTGACAAACTCAAGAACGCGATCGATCATAACAAAAGGATAACGATGCGGCAAGATATCAAGAACTCTGCGTATATCAAGTTGACTCTCATGGGCAGGCACGAAGCTTTTTTCTTCTGCTTGCTTTTTGGGACCCTTAATCTTTTCCAGAATTTTTTTACGAAATGCCCGAGAGAGTTCAGCATTTAAAGCATGCCCAGGGCGAACTCCAACAATATGAGCCTTAATCGGCATACCTGCTAGTACAATATCTCCAACTATATCAAGTATCTTGTGCCGCACGAATTCATCTTTAAAACGCAACGGTTCTTTTGAAACAATCTTATCTCCCTTTATTACAATAGCACTATCTAAACTCCCTCCTTTAATCTTACCTAGTTTAAGGAGTTCTTCAATGTCTTCATAAATTGTAAAGGTTCTAGCTGGAGCAATTTGTGCTACGTAAGACTCTGGATCAATGTCCATCATCAAATGCTGCGTATGAATGCCACGGTCATCCGCAGACGTGCAGGTAACGCGAAAACCATCATACGGTAAGGCAATGATAGAACTACCCCCACGAGTCACAGATATTGGTTCCTCCAGTACGAAATATGATCGTTCTGCTTCTTGCTCTACTGGCTCTGCCTCCTGAACTAAATTCACAAAATGCTTTGCAGAACCATCAAGAATCGGAGGCTCACTTGCATCCATCTCTATCAACACGTTATCCACTCCACAACCATTAAGCGCGCTAAGCACGTGCTCTACAGTATGAACCTTTGTGTGGCCATCTGCAATCGTAGTACTGCGTACAAGATCTTCAACTAGGTCTACCAAAGCCTTAAGCTCTGGCTTGCCGTAAAGATCAACACGCCGAAACACAATGCCGTGATTTTCCGGCGCGGGTTTTAGCGTTAAATTAACTTCTTCGCCAGTATGTAGGGATTTACCCTTGATTGAGGCCTCCCTCAAAATGGTACGTTGCTTCATGAATGTAAAAATTATACAAATTCAGTTTATACCACAAGCAAATCAATTGTGATACATACTTTCAAACTAGAGCTTGTTACGATCATGTAAAGCATGGGTTTTCGGTCTATTATGAGTTTTCATCTATAAGATTATTATCGTTAAGAAGCAAAATTCATATCCATAAACTTTCATCTTCACATTCAAGCTGACTAGAGTAGTATTCAAACATGCTGGAAAATTTGACGGACAAAATCGGTTCAGCATTGCGCAGTTTGCGTGGTGCGAAGCAATTAACTCAGGCTAATGTAGAAGAATCACTCAAAGAGGTACGTAAAGCGCTGCTGTCTGCAGACGTACATTTTAAAGTTGCCCGGGAATTTGTCAGTAAAGTAGAAGCGGCCTGTATTGGTCAACAAGTCCTTAAGTCAGTTACCCCAGGACAACAAGTCATCAAAATCATTAATGATGAACTAGTACAGTTATTAGGAGAAGGTAGCACTTCGATCGAAGAAAAGAGACCTCTACGCATTATGTTAGTCGGACTTCATGGATCCGGAAAAACAACAAGTGCTGGAAAACTAGCTAATTATTTATCGAAAAAGAACGATTATAATAGCCTGTTGGTCGGTTGTGATATCTACAGACCTGCCGCAATCGACCAATTAGAAACTCTGGCAAAAAGTGTTGGTTGCCAATTCTACTCCGATCGCGAAGAGAAAGATGTAGTCGCGATCGGGCAAAAGGGACTGCATGCAGCACAATCATCTGGCGCTAATCTAATAATCTTTGATACTGCAGGCCGCCTACAAATCGACACTGATTTAATCGATGAGATTAAGCAACTCAAAGCTGCTGTTCAGCCAGATGAGATATTACTCGTTGCCGATGCAGCCTTAGGTCAAGAAGCAGTCAATGTGGCAAAGCATTTCCATGAAGCTGTTAATATTACAGGAATCATTCTAACCAAACTCGATGGAGATGCACGGGGAGGCGCAGCACTTTCTATGAAGGCCATAACCAACTCCTCGATTAAATTCATAGGTTTAGGTGAAAAAGTTGATGATTTTGAAGTGTTCTATCCTGAACGCATGGCATCGCGTATTCTGGGTATGGGAGATATTGTAAGCCTTGTTGAGAAGGCACAGGATACTGTTGATGAAAAAGAAGCGGAGCGCATGGCTGAGAAAATGCGTAAAGCAGAATTTAATCTTGATGATTTTTTGAAGCAAATGCAGCAAGTGAAAAAAATGGGTTCCCTTAGCTCAATAGTTGGAATGTTACCTGGAGCCAGTGGCATGGATATTGGTGATGCTGAAGAGAAGAAAATGGCGCGTAGCGAAGCGATGATTCAATCGATGACGCAACAAGAGCGTGAATTGCCCCGCTTACTCAAGGGTACTCGACTCAAACGAGTTGCTAATGGGTCCGGCGTACAAGTACGCGATGTAAATGCACTCCTTAAACAGTTCTCTCAGATGCAAAAAATGATGAAAATGATGCGTGGGGGCAAAGGTCGTAAAATGATGCAAGCGATGCAGTCGAAAATGAAAGAAAGTGGCAATATACCAAATTTCTAAGCAAAGACTTGTCCTCTAGAATAAACGCAGCACAAAGTGTAGGAACATGTCTAAAATACAAAAAAGTTCATGCCCGTCGAATGACCTAGAGAGTATACGCATAACCGAAGAAACACTCCCATAAAAATAATCTTAAAGCCGATTTTTTGGACTTTAAAATTCCAGATGAATTTGTTGTTGGCTATGGACTTGATTTTGCAGAGCGCTATCGACACCTACCAAGTATTGGTGTCCTTAAAGCAGAATTACAAAATTAAAGACTAAGTATTCTTTGTACCCAAATAGGTAGAGCTCTGTAACAAGTTATTATATTGGGCCAATAAACTGGTACCTTCAACAGGCTTGATTAGCTCAGAATTAATAGCTAAGTCTAACTGTTTTTTCATCATTTGAGACAAGCGCTGACCATCATATTGAGTGAAGCAAAGTACATCATTTATTGAAGACCCCTTGATGCTATTCTCGATATAAAAACCATCTACCTTATTATCCTCTAAGCAGACATGCACCTCATCAACTTTGCCAAATAAGTTATGAAAGTCTCCCATAATATCCTGATAAGCACCGACCATAAAGATACCTAAATAGTAGGCCTCTTGTTCTTTTAGTTTGTGTAAACGCAGGGTACTTCTCTCATCCTCTATGTCGGTAAAAGTATCAATCTTTCCCTCACTATCACAGGTAACATCTACTAGGGTAGCTTCTACTTCTGGAGCCTCATTTAGTCGATGCAGTGGCACTATAGGAAATAGCTGATCACAGGCCCAATGATCCAGTAGAGATTGAAATATAGAAAAGTTACATACGTACTTTTCTGCTATCTGTACTGGCAGTGACTCCAATTCATCGGGAGTATACCTCTGCTTCTGCGCTAACTGTAAGAGTTCTTGGCAAATCTTCCAATAAGTCGCATCCGCATCTGCCTTGTCACTTAAACTTAAAAAGCCAAGATTAAATAAATTATTAGCCTCTTCACGTTTTTGCTGCGCATCATGATAACGCTCTAAAAGGCTTGAATCATGATCATTGATGAGAATTGATTCCAATTCTTGCAGTAAAGGATTACCTGTTTTATTATTTATTAATATATTGGAGTCCGATTTTTTAGATATTCGATCACACACATTGGTAACCAATACAGAATGGGGCGCTACAATTGCCCGACCACTTTCTGAAACAATATCAGGAACTGTAACTCCTGCCGCAGAGCATACATATTTAATAGTATAGACTATATCGCGCACATATTCGCGCTGTGTATAATTCATAGAGCTCTCATAATTACTACTAGATCCATCATAATCGATACCTAGGCCACCACCAACATCAATAAGCTCCATTGGGAAGCCTAATTTCGAGAGTTCACAGAAGAACCGAGTAGCCTCAACTGTTGCCTTCTTAATCGTCTGGATGTCAGGTACCTGTGATCCGATATGAAAATGTATGAGCCTCAAGGAATTTTCCAAGCTTGAGCTCTTAACGATACGAACCGCTTCCATAACCTCCGAGCTACTTAAGCCAAATTTAGCGTTGTCTCCAGAAGAACTTGCCCACTTACCTTCTCCATTGCTAGATAGCTTAATTCTAAAGCCAATAAGTGGCTGCACTCCCATTTCTCGGCTAATTTCGATAATACGTCGAACTTCGCTTAGTTGCTCTACAACCAAGTAAATCTCTTTGCTCATTAAGCGACCAGTCAGAGCAAGGCGAATAAAGGAATCATCTTTGTATCCATTACAAATAATCAATGATTGCTGATCGTTATGCATTGCTAATGCGATCATCAACTCTGGCTTACTTCCACATTCTAAACCAAAATGATAGGGCTTGCCAGCAGCTTGGATTTCTTCGACCACTTCGCGCAATTGATTCACCTTAATAGGAAAAACTCCTCGGTAGCGTCCCTCATAGCCCTCCTCTTTGATCGCTGCATTAAATTGTTCATTCAGCTCTTCTACTCGAGTGCGTAAAAGATCTTGTATACGAATCGTCAATGGAAGCTGATAGCCTTGGCTTAGAGCCTCTGCAACTATTTCATGAATACGAATTGCTTGACTATCGCGGCGTGGCCTAACTTCTAAAAATCCTTCCGAATCAATTGAAAAATATCCTACCCCCCAATTTTTTAAACCATAATAACGCTCAGAATCTAAAATGCTCCAGTCATAATTAGGCTCTCCCTGCTTAGATACTTGCATAGTAACCCCGAATTTATTCAAAGAAATTAACGAGTACTCCCGTACTATTAGTTACAAAAACTTTATACAGCTATACTTGGATCATAAACAACCCAATCAATTAAGAATAGCCTAGATTAATTCTGCATATGCAGTAGATTCTAGCAAGTCGTCAGCTTGACAATCTTGCGTGAGTTTAACCTTAAGCAACCACCCCTCTCCATAAGGATCTGAATTGAGAAGTTCAGGCGCGTCATCAGCAACAGCATTACACTCAATAATTTCAGCGCTGAGAGGCATATATAAATCGGAAGCAGCCTTTACAGATTCAACTACTCCAAAGGTCTCACCAGCGTCAAAAGTCGATCCAGTGTCTGGAAATTCTACAAATGTAATGTCACCAAGGCTCTCCTGCGCGTAATTAGTGATGCCAATAGTAGCGGTACCATCACCATGCAAGCGAACCCACTCATGGTCTTTCGTATACAATAAATCGCTCGGCAACTGACTCATAAATCAAACGATCCGCAATCAACTATTGCTCAAAGAAGGTTATAATTTGCTCAATTATATACTTGTGTTCAATTGGAGAGATTAGTCCTGCTTCCAAGCGACGATCCACTTCTAATATCTTCTGACCCATTGTATTAAATGGATCTCCACCAGTCGATTGAGGAACAAATTCGCTGCGCATTTCTACATTCATACTAGTTGGTTGCAAATCAACATACTGACCCAAGTCCTCCGCTAGACCAAATCTTACGTAGTTTTCACTTCTAGCATTTGGCGTGGGGGTAAAATAATCAATATACGTATCATACCCAGCTTTCTGAACTCGTACTTCATGAGCAATCTTTCTCGAAATCATGAGCGTCGCTGGAGTTGTTCCTGCAGGTTCACCATCAATAAAAATTTCTGCGCCTGCAGGAAAAGATGCTACTTTCACTTCTTGATTTGCACCTTCTTCAAAAGTTGCACACCCGGATAAAAGGAAGAATGCTAAAGCAGTAAAAATTTGGGATAGAGTATATTTCATAATATCAAGTTATACTATAATTATTAGTAAATGCGTGTTACAGCGGTCAAGGCTATTGCGCCAACAAACTAAATTAGCAATCAATATGAGCTTGAAACCAATCTCTAGCTAGCATGATAATTATATTGTTATTAGTTATACTTTTTGCCTGCGCTTAGTAAACTACTAGACAAACTAGCATCAATTACATGATCTTTGCATTTTTCATAGCTATTTTTTTCACTATTGGCATATCTGCTCTTTGTTCCGTTCTGGAGGCTATGATTTTGAGTACTACCACTGCCGAAATAGAAGGATTGAAGAAGCGTAATTCGCGCCGTGGCGAGAGCCTTGATAAATATATAAATGACCTTGAGGAAACTAGTTCAGCTATCCTTAGCCTCAATACTATTGCCAATACATTAGGAGCGACATTAGTCGGTGGTTTAGCTGTTCAATTATGGCCTTTAGATAATAATATTCTTTTGAAGGTTTCGTTAAGTATGGCGCTAGGTATCTTATTTTTCTCGGAAATTATTCCTAAAAACATAGGCGTCTTGTATCGGCCAAAGCTACAGCCAATACTGGTAATTCCATTAGCTTGGGTATGCGCAATAATGACACCGATCTCTGGAATTGTTGGCCTACTGGTACGAACAATATTAAAGTCACGTTCCGATGTAACCGATAGTGATGAAGAAATTATGTTGCTGGCCGAGAAAAGTGAAAAGGAAGGAAATCTCACGTCTAATGAAAGAGAGCTCATTAGTAATGCACTACGCTTAGATGAAATACTAGTCCACGAGATCATGACTCCCCGTACCGTAGTACACACCTTAGATGAAGCCGAAACAATAGGCACACTTTTTAATGAAAATCAAAATATACCTTTTGCGCGCATTCCAATTTATCGTGATCAAAGCGATAACATTGTAGGAATTGTTCGCCGTCGAGATATCCTGAGTGCCAAAGCGAATGATGAAGACCAAATAAAGCTAGCTACATTAGCTCAAGATGTAGTATTTATTCCAGATAATGCAACTGCTGATGATGCACTACAAACCTTCCTAAAAAACCATCAGCAAATAGCAATTGCAGTTGATGAATATGGCTCCATGTCTGGAGTAATTTCAATGGAAGATGTCATCGAGCACATTATAGGACAAGAGATATTTGAAGCAGATGATCCCGCTGTAGATATGCGCGAGCTAGCACGTAAGCGCCAGTTTGCAGAGAAGCGACGTTCCCGAAACTAGTATACATTGGTAATCTATTTGCTAATGCTTTGAGCGTACGCCTTTGCAAAATAGCTTAGTATCATATCTGCTCCAGCGCGGCGGATCGAGACTAGTGACTCATCTCGGCAGCGATCTAAATCAAGCCAGCCATTTTGCGCTGCAGCAACAATTTGTGCATACTCTCCAGATACTTGGTAAGCCGCTAATGGTAAATCTGTAGATTCTCGGGCATCGCGCAGTATGTCAAGATACGGGCCCGCCGGCTTAACCATTAGTATATCAGCCCCCTCCGACTCGTCGAGCTCACATTCCGTAAGCGCCTCGCGCCGATTGGCGGGATTCAGCTGATAGCCTAATTTGTTTAATGATGGAGCCCCTGCCTTTGAAGCACTACCAACCGCCTCACGAAAAGGCCCATAAAAAGCTGAAGCAAACTTGGCTGAATAAGCCATAATTGCTGTTTTTTCAAAATCATTTAAATCAAGAGCTCGACGAATTGCACCTACCCGGCCGTCCATCATATCTGAAGGCGCTACAATATCTGCTCCAGATCTAGCGGCAAGAACGGCCATTTTAGCAAGAATTTCTACAGTTGCATCATTAGCTAAATCTCCGGTAAGCGAATCGACTAAACCATCATGTCCATGGGTTGTGTAGGGATCTAAGGCAACATCAGCAATAACTGCCATTTCAGGAAGCTCGGCCTTTAAAGAGCGAATTGCCCTTAGAACAAGAGTATCCGGGTTTAAAGCCTCTCCCCCATTAGGAGTTTTTAAATCTACATTAATTTTTGGAAAAAGCGCGACTGCACAGACTCCAAGGCTCAGCAACTCACGGCACTCTTCAATAAGTAAAGGTATGGTCAATCGCAACTGTCCTGGCATTGATTGAATCGATTCAGCAGGGCCATCTCCATCTATTATAAATAGCGGCTGAATGAGGTGCTGTGCATGTAGATCCGTTTCGTTAGCAAGAACGCGCAAAGCGTTCGAGCCACGCATGCGGCGAGGTCGGCGAATCAAATCAAGACGAAAACGATCAGACATAAACATAAGAGTGACAATTGTGCGCTAGAGGGAAAGTGTAAAATTCACGCTTCCCCTAAACGCAATCCAGCCTTTATCTTATTAAAAAAAATTATTTCACTATACGAATATGTCCGTCCAACTTTACGACACCTACAGCCGCAGCGTGAAAGACCTCACTCCAGAGGTTGGCAAGCCTTTCCGCATTTATTGCTGTGGTCCTACGGTCTATGGCCCAGCCCACATCGGTAATTTCCGCACTTTTCTAATCCAAGACGTGTTACGCCGCGTCCTGCAAGTTGACGGTGTCGATGTGAAATACGTGCGAAATATCACTGACGTAGACGACAAGACCATTCGCGAGTCACAGGCTAATGGCATCAGCTTGAGAGAGTTCACCGACAAATGGACAGAAAAATTTCATAATGACTGCAATACGCTTAACATTATTCACCCAAACATTGAGCCAAGTGCGGTAGAACACATCCCTAATCAAATTGAGCTTGCTCAAAAGCTTGAAGCAAAAGGTCACGCCTATGCGACCGAGGATGGTTCACTATACTTTCGTGTGAGCTCTTTCCCTGAGTATGGAAGACTTTCAAAGCTAAACCTAAAAAATATTCGCTCACAAAGTGAGAACTCTTCTGGTGAGCGCAACGACGCCGACGAGTACGACCGCGAATCGATAAATGATTTTGCACTCTGGAAATCCCGTAAACCCGAAGACGGTGAAAATTATTGGGATAGTCCATGGGGTGAGGGTCGACCGGGTTGGCACCTTGAGTGTTCCGCGATGGTTGAAGCATCTTTCGGAGGCGAAACCATTGACCTACATGGGGGTGGCATTGATCTATGCTTTCCCCACCACGAAAATGAAATTGCACAGTCCGAGTGTGCTCATGGTCGCCAATTTAGTCGCCATTGGTTTCATACTGCGCACCTCATGGTCGAGGGTGAAAAAATGTCTAAAAGTCTGGGAAATTTACACACTCTCGATGACCTCCAGGGAAAAGGATTTAGTCCAATGGCAGTGCGCTACACATTGATTGCAGGGAGTTACAGACAGCAGTTGAACTTCACCTTCGATGGCCTTCATGCGGCGAAAAGCGCCCTCACTCGAATCGAACGTTTTGCGGCAGCACTTCTCGAAAAAACCGGAGAGGACAAAACTATGTTTGCATCCTATATTTCCAGCAATGCACCCGAAGACTTTGGACGCTTCTCAAAAGCATGGGATGCGCTTCGAAACAACCTTAACATTGCAGCATGCTTAGGCGCAATATTTGGAGTCATCGGTTCGAACCCTTCCGCCCAAATGAATATGGAGCAGGCCCGCTGCATGCTTACCGCGCTAGGTAGCTTGCTTTATACACTAGGCTTAAATTTATTCACTGCTTGCGACCAAGATGCAACTGTACCTGACGATATTCTCGTGCTAGCCAAACAACGCTGGGAGGCAAAGCAAGCACGTGACTGGGATAAGGCCGATCAACTTAGAGGCGCCCTACTCGCTAAGGGTTGGAATATTGAAGACAGCAAGGATGGGTTTAATCTATTACGAGAGTAGAATATACGTTATGTGAATGAATTGGCAGAATACTAACTTAGCTAAAAGATGTCTACAATCAACATAAGCACAATCGGCACCCGTCAGTCAAAGTGGGGTGAAGGTCCAATCTGGTGGGAAAACCATTTACTCTACGTAGATATAGAAGGACATCAAATCGTACGCTTAAATCCAGAAACTGGGAATGAACAAACTTGGGATGTCGGCGAACGAGTCGGTACGATTGTTCCTAAAATAAGTGGTGGCTTGCTGTATGCTGGTGACTCTGGTATTGTGAAATTTAATCCGCTAAATGGTGCTAAGCATACATTTGCTGATCCAGAGCGAGAAAAACGAGCCACAAATCGCTTTAATGACGGAAAGTGTGATCCAGCAGGACGTTTCTGGGCGGGAACTATCAGTCTGGTAAAAAATACCGGAGACGCTGCTCTTTACATGTTAGACAACGACAATCAGTTACAAATCAAGCTACCTAAGGTCACTAATTCAAATGGTATTTGCTGGTCCCCAGATGCTACTATGATGTACTACATAGATACTCCACTAAAAAAAATTCAGAGTTTTAAATATAATATTAAAACTGGAGCAATTAGCCAGGCTTCTGTCGCCGTAGACACAGCAGCACTTGGATATAAAGATTCACCGGATGGTATGACTATTGATAGTACAGGTATGCTTTGGGTCGCCTTCTGTCATGGTGGATGCGTGGTAAGATTTAATCCGCGCACAGGTGCAAAGTTGCAGCACATAGATCTGCCTTGTGTAGAGACTACAGCATGCGCCTTTGGCGGAGCCGAACTAGATCGACTTTTTGTGACGACGGGCATGCATAAAACCCTTACTGAAAAGGATGCGGGGAAAGTCTTTGTACTCGACGGAATTGGCGTACAAGGAATACCCGCATTTGCATATAAAGGATAAAGCGAATCCGGCATTGACTCACCTGCACAAGCCTTCTGACTTCACCCCTAAAATTCCTATCACGATGAAAGAAATGTCTACTCTCGAGCAACTTCGCCATTCCTGCTCGCATGTTCTAGCAACTGCAGTGCTACGCCTGTATCCAAAAACTCAACTCGACATCGGTCCACCTACTGAAAATGGTTTCTATTACGATATGGACCTCGACCAAAAACTCGATGCCAGCGACTTAGAGGCCATCGAGAGTGAGATGAAAAAAATCATTAAAGAAAATCAAAAGTTTATTCGCATTGAATGCTCGCGCGAAGAAGCATTCGAAAAAATTAAAGGATTCGGTCAGGAGCGCTACAAATCAGGCCGCCTTAAAGACATTCCAGAAGGTGAGACAATTAGCTTTTACCAAAATGGAGAATTCATAGATCTTTGCGCTGGTAGTCATGTTAGTTATACTAAAAAAATAAAAGCCTTTAAACTGCTTTCTATTGCAGGAGCCTATCACCGTGGAAACGAGAAAAATAAGCAACTTCAACGTATTTACGGAACTGCTTTTGAGTCCAAGGAAGCGCTAGCTGATTATTTAGAACAGTTAGAACAGGCCCGCGCACGCGACCACCGCAAGCTCGGTAAAGAGCTAGGATTGTTTACTATAGATAATGATGTCGGACAGGGACTGATTTTATGGAAGCCTGCTGGCGCGATCATACGCGAAGCACTCACTGATTTTATAACCGATGAACTTCGTGCTGCCGACTATGGCATTGTCTATACCCCTCATATTGGAAAACTCGATCTGTTTCGTACATCCGGCCACTTCCCCTATTATAAGGAAAGCCAGTTTGCGGCTATTCCTGAACGCGACGAATTTGATAAAGTCGCACAAAGCGGTGTTTCAGCCGGGGATTATGCAAGCCAGCTCGAGAGTGGCGAAATGGATGGCTTTATGCTCCGTCCAATGAACTGCCCAATGCATATTAAGATCTACGATTCAGAGCCGCATAGTTACCGTGACTTACCTGTACGTCTAGCAGAGTTCGGAACCGTTTATCGTTGGGAAAAATCTGGAGAACTGAACGGCATGACCCGAGTTCGTGGTTTCACTCAAGACGATGCTCATATCTTTTGTACGGAAGATCAACTTGCAGAAGAAATTAAAGGCTGCTTGGACCTGGTAAAAACAGTATTTCAGACTCTTGATATGGCGGACTATCGAGTCCGAGTCTCTCTTCGAGATCCAGACAGCAGTAAATACGTGGGAGAATTAGAGTCTTGGGATAAAGCCGAAGAAGCGCTACTTCGAATCGTCCGTGAGTTAGGCGTTAATTACACAGAGGAACCTGGGGAAGCGGCCTTCTACGGGCCCAAGATTGATTTTGTGATCAGGGACGTACTTGGCCGAGAATGGCAGCTTGGAACCGTTCAAGTCGACTATAACCTACCAGAGAGATTTGATCTAAGCTATATTGGCGCAGACAATGAAAAACATCGCCCTGTTATGATCCACCGCGCTCCATTCGGATCACTCGAGCGCTTCTGTGGCGTATTAATTGAACACTTTGCTGGTAGCTTCCCGACATGGTTAGCGCCTGAACAGGTTCGTATTCTGCCAATGAACGATGACCTCGTCCCTGAAGCGCGGGCAATTGAAAAACTATTTAGAGCAGCTAAGATTCGCGTTAGTGTAGATGCTGTAGCCGATAAGCTAGGTGCTAAGATACGTAAATGCCACGTCGATAAAGTGCCCAATTTTCTAGTACTAGGACGTCAAGAAGCCGAGCAAGGCTTGGTGAAGGTTAACTCACGCGCGAACAAAGCTCTAGAGGGATTTAAGACACCTAAAGAATTTCTTGGAGAACTTCTGGAAAACATTGCTAATAAAACTCTGCCCGACCCAAAAGACTAGTGGAACAGCCTAAAGAATTGTCTAGCGCTGAAAAAAAAGAGCTGCGAGGTATCGCACAGCGCCTAAAGCCCCATCTACAAATTGGTAAAAATGGATTGAGCGAACCAGTGCTAGGAGAAATCGAAATGGCTCTTAATAAGAATGGCTTAATTAAAATACGCTTTGAAACAGATCGCAAAAATATAGGCTCTCTGTGCAGTGAAATTTCTGAAAAAACGACCAGTGAATATGTAGGAGGTGTCGGCAAAGTAGGTATTTTTTTTCGTGATATGCCAGCAGACGAAAAGCTCTAGAACTTCTGCTTTTTGTTTACCCTCTTTACAGTTAAAATTAGATCCACTATAGAGTAAATAATGTCTGATTATAGCACTGTTAAGAAACTCAAGCTAATTGGTAAAGATTTGGCGGTTCCTTTCCGTAGTATATTACTGCTTCAAAAAAAAACTACTCGGTCTTCGCGTAACGGAAACCCGTTTATTAATATACAAGTCGGTGATTCGAGTGGTAGTTTTAATGCGAATGCATTTGAGAATACTCCTGCCTATGAGGTTCTACATACCGCAAATGAAGGGTGTATTTTAAGGATTTGTGGAAAGACAGAATACTATCCTAAAGAAAATGGTCAATTTTCACCAAAACTAGATGCAGTCGAAGTGATTACCAAAGAAGAAGCAGAAACTGAAGGAGCCTTCGAAAATTTAGTGGAGACGCCGCCAGAATCGGAGACTGAGTTGTGGGCTCATCTTGAAGACGCGATTGCTGCAATTGAACATCCACAACTTCAAGAGACTGTACAACGTGTTATGGATGAACTTGGTGATCATTTCCGAGTTTGCCCAGCTGCAGTGAATATGCATCATGCCTATCGCAATGGACTACTCGAGCATACCGTACACATGGTACGTGCTGCTCGAGCTCTGCTGCCACTCTATTTAGAAGTAGATGCAGATTTAGCCATAGCTGGAATCCTTTTACACGACATCGGCAAACTCGAAGAATACGAAGGTGATTTTGCCGCTCGTGTCAGTCGTGTAGGTATCCTACAAGGCCATGTGGTGCTTGGATTTCGAGTCGTACGTAAAGCAGCACTTCAATCGAAACTAAACGCAGACTTAACCGAACGCCTCGAGCATATTATATTAAGTCATCAAGGCGAAAAAGAATGGGGCGCTGCGGCAATGGCTGCGACTCCAGAAGCAGTCTTTGTTTCTATGGTTGATAATTTAGATGCAAAAATGGGAATGGTACAGCGCGTACTGCGTAACACTGCTACGACAGAAACATTTTCTGACTATTTGGCTGGCCTACAAACTCGCGTTTTAATTACTCCACCAGACAAAAGCTAGTCGCATTGAGTAAACACGAAAGGACGGCACAAAGTGCCTCACAAGGCGCCATATAAATTGATTTTTGATCAGCCACACGTGCGATCTGGTAAACACTGTCCTAAGAAGCTCAACTCAGCGGCTTGAGACTTGGAAACAAAATTGTATCTCGAATGCTTTCGGCGCCTGTGAGCAAAATAACTAGCCGGTCTATCCCAAGGCCCATACCACCAGCTGGAGGCATACCGTGCTCCAAAGCATTGATAAAATCTGTATCCATATCCTGGACTTCCTCGCCTATCTGCTCGGTAAACATTTTCTTTTGTATAATAGGATCGTTTTGCTCAGAATATGCAGGCGCAATCTCTTGACCGTTAATACATAGCTCAAATACATCAATTGTCGTGGCATCATCCTGAGTGATTTTTGCTAAAGGGCAGAGCTCTCGAGGTATATGAGTTACGAAGGTTGGCTGAATCAGTCCTGGTTCAATCAATTTCTCAAACACGTTGTTAGTGATTTCGTAGTCTTCTAAAGCACCGTCAACCTCGATACCCAAAGCGCGTGCTTTTTCAAGCTTTTCGGTACGATCTAGGCTAAACCAGCCGGCATCTTCAGTCGCTTCGAGTATAAGATCCTTATACTTAGCCTCACGCCATTGCCCACCAAGATCTATTACGGTGCCGTCTGGCCGAGCAATTTTGAGCGTGCCGATGACAGTCTTTGCCACATGCTGAATTAGACTTTGAGTAAGCTCCATCATCCCACGGAAATCAGTATACGCTTGGTACAGTTCGAGCATAGTAAATTCAGGATTATGACGACGCGATAAGCCCTCGTTACGAAAGACACGACCGATTTCAAAAACACGCTCCTCACCACCAACAAGCATCCGCTTTAGATATAACTCTAGTGCTATACGCATGTAGAACTGACAATCGAGGGCATTGAAGTGTGTAGTGAAAGGACGAGCCGCTGCGCCACCTGCTACGCCTTGTAATACGGGTGTCTCCACTTCTTGAAAGTCACGCTCCCATAGAAATTGGCGCATTTGCTTAATAATGGCTGCACGCTGCTTAAAGCGATTGCGAGACTCTTCATTTACAATTAAATCTAAATAACGTTGACGATAAATTTTTTCATCATCTTTAAGCCCTGACCATTTTTCAGGAAGTGGTCGTAATGCTTTAGAGACCAAGGTATAACTTTTTGCTCGAACAGTGATCTCTCCAGTCTTCGTTTTAAATAAATGACCACTGACTCCTATAATGTCACCAAGGTCTAATTTCTTAAAATAGGTATTGTATTCACCTTCGGCCAGCTCGTCTCGAGTTACATAACACTGAATTTGGCCTGCACTATCTTGAATTTTAATGAAGCTTGCTTTGCCCATTACTCGGAAAACAACAATACGCCCTGCTACCTTTACCAGCGCTTGATCCGAATCTTCTAAATTCTCATCATATGCGGCGATAGCCTCAGCTGTAGCATGCGTCTTATCAAAATTTGCAGCGAATGGATTGCGCCCAGCTGTGCATAGATTTTCGAGCTTCTGAAGGCGGACTGCATATAAATCATGCGTATTGTCCTGATTGTCATTTGTATCAGTCATATTACCAGCACGCGAAAATGCCTCGCTCGAGTAGAATGGCAAGGTCATTTAAAAAGCTAACTAACAAAGATAATAAAATGATTTCTACAAAAAAATTAAAAAAACTAGCCAATTCGTGCTCCTATGCTTCCTTATAAGTAACTGACTGCAAAGCATTATATGATAGGACTCATCGAAAACACTGGAACACCACGCGAAGTCGGATATTTAGTCAGTCTTGTTGACTCAATTTTTAAAGAAGGCGGATCACTGCAAACAGTGCTTGGATTAGATCATCGACCACAGCAAGCAGCTATGGCGCTCTCGGTTGCATGCTCCTTTGAATCCAATCAATCTCTTCTTGTTGAAGCGGGGACTGGCGTCGGTAAGAGCCTCGCATATTTAATTCCTGGAATCCTACACTCCGTCGACTCAGAGCGACCCTTCATTATATCTAGTCAAACCATTACGCTTCAGGAACAAATCCGAAATAAGGATCTTAAAATTTGCCAGCAGCTATTTAAACAAGTAGAAGGATTACAGCGTTACGCCAATTTTAAGACCGCTCTTATGGTTGGACGAGGCAACTATTGCTGCACTACACGCTTAGGAAATGCTCTAAAAGATACTCAATCTAAGCAGACTGAAATTTTTCCTACCGAGCAAAAGCAAGAGCTACTGCGATTAGCAAAATGGTCATCGGCTTGCTCGAGTGGAGTCATCCAAGAACTCACGCCTCCTGCCCTACCTGAAGTTTGGGATGCGGTCAACGCGGACAGTTCTTCTTGCTCACGCAAGAATTGTGACCCATCAATTTGCTTTTACCAGCGTGCCCGCAAGCAACTACTAGGGGCAAATTGTGTCATCGTTAACCATAGTCTACTTTTTTCCTTAATCAGTGCAGGCATGCCGCCAAAGGGCAGTTCTCGGGGTGTACTTCTTGCCGATGATTTTGTAGTACTCGATGAAGCACATCGAGTACCTACTATTGCTACCGATCACTTTGGTATCCACGTTAGTTCTTATTCAGTCGATCGAGCACTCAAGCGCCTCTACAATCCTCGTACTAAGCGTGGAATATTCAAGAAGAATGGAAGTCAGTGGGATCTAAATGCGGTGAATGAGGCAATCGTAGCCAGTCGAGAATTTTTTGCGTACATTGGTGAGGTCATCCTTTGCAAAAAACCCATTCTGCGTATTCATGAGCCAAACTTCTGCGATAACATAATCTCTGGACCACTCAAAGAAGTTGCGGAGCGTATAGCAGCTATTGTTCAAAAGATTGATGACGAGCGGATGCAAGATGAATTAAAGGATCACCGCAGTCGTATGCTTAGCTATCAAGACACGATCAATGGCTTTATACAAATTGCTGAGAACGATCATGTACACTGGATCGAGCGCGGCGGAAAAAAGGGTCAGATCGTCACCTTGCGTAGCGCCCCGCTCAATGTTGCACCCGCCTTGCGCGAGGCGCTCTTTAGTCGTCATACTGGGGTAGTTTTAACAAGTGCTACGCTTTCAGATGGACAAAATATGGACAGTTACCAATCAAAAGTTGGTGGAGATGGTGCGGAAACACAAATCGAGTCCTCTCCATTTAATTACAATAAGAATTGCCGTATTTATATAGCAACCGATTCTCCATTACCAGAGCCGGGGGCAGGTCGGCTTGATCTCGACTATCTATCCAATATGATTACATGGTGCAGTCACCATCACAGCGGTGGATCGCTTGTTCTGTTTACTAGTCATTTTGATCTGCGCCAAGTTCGTGAGCGTACAGAAGCCTTTTTTAAAAAAATAAAGCGTCCACTGTTCTGTCAGGGATACGAGTCTTCCCGCAGTGAGCTAGTCAGAAAATTTCAAAATTCAAACAACGGAATTTTATTTGGAACCGATAGCTATTGGACTGGTATTGATATTCCAGGCCCTGCTCTCTCACAAGTAATCATTGCAAGACTCCCATTTGAGAACCCAAACCATCCTGTAAGTGAAGCACGTAATGAGTATATTAACTCATTAGGTGGCCATCCGTTCAACGACCTTATCATTCCAGAAGCTCTCGTACGTTTTCGGCAAGGCATGGGGCGCCTGATTCGTCGCCATGAAGACCGAGGATCTATCGTTATTTTAGACTCAAGAATTGTCTCCAAGCCGTATGGTCGCCAATTTATTGAAGCTCTGCCGACTCGTGACTATAAACGATTCAATCGTCATAACCGCGAAAGTATTTTTATTTCACCTTCCGCCGAATAGCTTAACCAACAAAACCTATATTTAAGATGAAGAAATCTGCAGTATTTCAGCCAAAAGTTGACAGTAATCCAGATAATATGCTTTTCCGCTTTAGTCTTGGTCAAGCACTCTTCGATGAAGGAAAAACTCAAGTTTGTATACCTCATTTAGAGCGCTGTGTGCAATCACGATCGGACTGGATGCTACCTCGTATTTTACTCGGCAAGGCGCTTCTTGCTAACGGCGAATCGGCGCACGCAAAGAGTCGATTAAAAGAAGCGCTGCAATTAGCAATTGAGCAGCACCATGATGACCCAGCCGAAGAATTACGATCCCTGCTGGCAGATCTTTAAGCGCAACATACCAAGATAATAATTGATAAATAAATGCTCTAAAACATCTTCTATGAAAGTCACTTACACACTCCTCGATTGGGAGAAGGCACTACTTGCAGAAGTCACTCAGCGATTGTATGCTATTAGCTCTGCTAAGTGGATTGATCTAAGTGACCATATCGTGCTAGTGCCTACGGTACAAGCTGGAAGACGCTTAAGAGATGAATTGGCAATCTATGCTGGCAAGCTTGGTGGTGGCTTGTTGCCACCTAGAATAATGACCCCAGACACCTTAATTGTTAACGAACTAGAACGATTGGATGTTGCCAATGAAGCCTGCGTCACCAGCGCTTGGATAGCCGTACTAGAACAAATAAATCACACACATTTTGAAGCCCTTTTTCCTGTAAAACCAGCACTGACGTTAACCTGGAAGATTGGCATGGCACGTCAAATGATGCAACTGTGTCACACGCTCGGAGAAGATGGACTGTCGCTTAAAGCAACTTCTGAGCTAGCGAATGCTGCTGGAATTGAAGCTGAACGCTGGCGTGAACTTGCTCGACTTGAAGGACTGTACTTCCATCACCTCAAACGTGCACAGCTAATTGACCCCAATTATGCTCGGCTCTCCATCGCAGAAAGCTACGAAGCCCCAGATACTATAAAAAGTATTATATTAGCAGCAACTCCTGACCCGCAACCTCTCGCGCTTCGGGCGATCCAAAGTGCAGCCACAAAAACGCAGATTGAAATTTGGATCTATGGCCCAAAAGAAGGTGACCTTTTTGATGATTGGGGGAGACCTCTCACCAGTAAATGGAGTGATAGATCGCTCGATTTCGAAAATTGGAATTGTCAAATGCAATCACTTTTCGATCCACAAGAAGTTGGAACACAGCTAGCTACTAGTATAAAAGAATCCAAACCTGAATCAGTATTAATTGGCCTAGCTGACCCATCCCTTAATTCTGTAGTTTCTGATGAACTGCGCGCTAAAAATATCCCATTCTTCGATCCTAATGGAAAGCCATTACACTTAGGTGGCATTGGGCGAATCGCCGATTTACTCTGCGAACTTACCAAGGAAAGTTCCATAGCAACAGTCCGCACAATTTTACAGCATCCAGATATCATGCGCTGGCTAAACGCCGATACGGAGCAACAAAAAGAAATACTCTCAACAATCGATCGCCTATTTAATAAACATTTAACCGCTGACTTGGATACTCTTCGCCACTTTAATACAAATGAAATACTAGGTGGCGCGCTCGATCGACTCAGCGATGTGTTAACTAAACTACGGAGCACTAAGACATCCTTTGCTGATACAATAGCAGAGACTCTTCAGGTGATTTATGCATCCAGTGAGATACATCCAGAAAGCCCTTATTACAATCATTTCAAGGAGTGCGCAATTACTGTTCGTCACTTGTTACAACAAACGAGAATAGCAGAAAATCTATTTTTAAAACTTCCCCCACAATTAGTGCGTTCAACATTCCAGCACTCACTAAGGCAAACTGCAGTCTATTCGGATCGTCCAAGTAATGCCCATGACTTACTCGGTTGGTTAGAATTACTCTGGAATGATGCGCCACAACTAATCTTAGCAGGCATCAACGAGACCATCGTACCTGAATCGATAAGTGGGGATGCCTTCTTACCTGAAAGTCTGCGTATCAAGCTTGGACTACGCACCAACGAGCAACGCTTTGCGCGAGACGCCTATCTAATTGAAGCGCTCTGCTATCGTCGCCGTGAAAAAGGACGCGTTCAGATCCTAGTACCACAAATGACTATAGATGGATCTCCGCTAAAACCATCTAGGCTGCTATTTTTAGGCCATTCGAATACGCTCTTGGCACGCACTAAGAAATTATTTTCTCCAACGAAAAAAAACACAGGTAAAATTATCCACACCTTGCCTTGGAAATTAAAGCCACCGCCTAGCCTACAATCTCCTGATTCACTTTCGGTCAGTGCTTTGAATAGTTATTTGCAATGTCCCTTTCGCTTCTTCCTGAAATATGTACTAAAGATGCAACCGATTGATGTGGATACACGCGAATTAAGTGATGCTAGTTTCGGCAACTTATTTCACGATGTTGTCGAATTACTTTCAGAGCAAACCCTTGATCAACAAACTACAGTAAATGAACTAAAAACCTCCTTGCATAAGCATGCTAAAAACCTCATCATAAAACGCTACGGCAAAAAACTAACATTTGCTCTACGCTTGCAGCAGGAAGTACTACTCAATCGACTATCAGCTTTTTGCCAACGCCAAGTAGAAGATATTCAGATCAATGGTCGTATTGATAGCATCGACACAGAAGTCGATTTTGATGGCTTTGAAATTGAAGGGTATCCAGTTAACGGTCGCATTGATCGTGTTGATTGTCGCGGTGATCAAATAGAATTAATTGACTATAAAACCAGTGATAGTCCTAAAGACCCAAAAAAGGCACATTTGGTTAAATTAAGCCAGAAGGCACCGCCCCAGCATCTACCTAAAGAAGCTTTCTTTGAGTACAATGGTAAGACATATCGCTGGGTGAATTTGCAACTCCCGCTCTATGCACTTGCCACGCAATCTACAAATAAAGGCAGTAGCAAAGTCGCATATTTTAACCTTGGTAAGACACTTGAAAAAAGTTCGATTCAGCGCTGGGAAGAACTGGATGAGCTTCATTTAGATTCGGCTCATGCATGCGCAGCCGCAGTAATTAAAAAGATACAAGCGGGTCAGTTTTGGCCGCCAAATGAAGCTGTCTTAGAAGCGCACGATGACTTCGCTGGGTTCTTCCCAGATGGGATTGATAAAAGTGTGGATTCTAACGCATTCAAAAATTACCAGTTCGCATGAATACAATTAAAAACATAGCTATTTCAGCTTCTGCTGGTTCTGGTAAAACATACAGTCTAACCAATCGATTTATCTATTTACTCCACCTCGATGAACGCCCGGATCGCATAATTGCTCTGACATTTACACGAACTGCAGCCGGTGAGTTCTTTCAAAATATTATTCAGAAATTATCTCAGGCAGCTGAAAGTAAGGAGGCAGCGGTCGAGCTTTCCAAAAAAATTGATATCCAGGCAGATCAAGCACGTTATAACGATTTGTTAAGCCTAATTATTAGGCACATGCATCGACTCAATTTACAAACTCTCGACAGTTTTTTCTTTCGTATTGTTTCAGCATTTTCTCTTGAGCTCGGCCTGCCGGGTCAGCCCACATTAATGGATGAGAATACATCGATGCGCATGCGCGACCACGCGCGCGATCATATCGTTTACAAGCTCAGTGACGCAGACACAGAAATACAAGCATTTTGGCAGGCCTTCCGACAAGCTACATACGGGCAAGAATCACGTAGTATCGAATCAACCATTTCCGATTTCATCAAAGACTTATACACGCATTATTTAGAATCGCCTGATTTAAAAAAGTGGGGACAGATACAATCTATTTGGCCAGACGGATGCCCTTGGCAGAACCAAGGGACGATCAACTGGGAACTTCTCGCTGACAATTGGCTAGCGAATCAACCCGATGGGCTTAGCCAATCTCAAAGCAATGATTTTGAAACGCTTGCTGATAAAGTCAGAGGCTACCCAAAAAATGAAAAAACAAATACATTGCTAGATCGAGCTATCGAGCAATTAAGTGATTTATCTAGTGGCAAGGTAATCTTACAATCTGGGCGTGGTAACAACAAGTACGTCACTCTTGAAGGTGACTGCCTGCAAGCGCTCAGCGCAATCATTCAAGCGATTACTTGGCATCACCTACACCGCGCCCTACAAAACACCCAGGGAATCTTCGGTATTTTACAAGCATACGATCAAAGTTACGAGGAATTAGTCCGCCGCCCAGGTAGGATTGCTTTTTCCGATTTAAATCACCTACTCGCTCCCAGCGGCGCAGAGTCTCCCATGCAAAAAATCGATAGCGAAAATAGAACACTCCTTGATTTTCGCCTGGATGGGCAATACGACCACTGGTTATTCGATGAATTTCAAGATACAAGTCGATCTCAGTGGCAAGTCGTCGAAAATTTAATCGACGAGGTTGTACAAGATAGTTCAGCAGAGCGCTCCTTATTTTATGTAGGCGACACCAAGCAGTGCCTGTACTTGTGGCGTAATAGTGATGACCGTCTTTTTAACCAAGTACAGAAGCGCTACACTAATATTGAGCAAGAAACTTTGAGTATGTCATGGCGCTCCGCTCCAGCAATATTGGATGCGATCAATGAAACCTTTGATGACAATGCACTCATCGGTGAAAATTTCTCAGCTGGTGCTGCCGCTCGCTGGCAACAGGCCTGGCAAAGACACATACCCTCTGAAAAAACCGCAGACCTAAATGGCTACGCCTGTTGGATTAAAGTCGAAAAAGCTAGCCACCCAACACGTAATGAAAAAATTGTTGAGCTACTGGAGAAAATTCAACCGATTGCTCGTGGTATGAGTGTTGGTGTGCTTGTTCGAAAAAATGATCACGCCAATGAAGTCGCCGCTTACATTCGAGAAAATAGTGATCTTCCAGTACATACTGGATCTGCCATTGAGCCAGCCAAAGATAACGCTGCAGGGGCAGCATTGCTAGCGATGCTGCGCTGCGCTGCGCACCCATCCGATAAGCATGCGGCCGGCTTCTTGCGTTGCATAGATGCATCCACTTTAGGAGAATCACTGACTACGCTAACAAGTGAATTAAGACAACGACTGTTAAACGATAGTCACGAATCTGCGGTGCGCTGGGCCTGCGATAAAATTGCTGAGCACTTAAATAAAGATGACGATAGACATCGAAAGCGTTTGCAACAACTCATCGTTGCCACACGTGCTTTCGACCAAGAAGATAGCCGGAGTATCGACTCCTTATACCATTATTTACTGCATTCAAAAGGAGGTGAATATACACCTGGCGACGCAGTTATAGTTGAAACAATCCACAAATCTAAAGGCCTAGAGTATGATCTAGTCATTCTTATCAACGAAGATAAATCGGAAAGAAACGAGAGACGTATCAGTCCAAAAATTAATAACGATGGAAAGGTAGAATGGTTAGTAGAGCCTATTAAAAAAGAGCTCATGCAAGCAGACCCTCAGCTTTCAAAGCTCTACAAGCAGAACAAAAGTCAAAATGATTTTGGAAATTTGTGCGCGCTCTATGTTGGCATGACTCGGGCAAAGCGTGGACTATATATGCTCAGCGACTTTGATAGAGTTAGTGCTGGCTCAACTGTCCACTATTTGCGAGATCGCCTTGGTAGTAATGCCAACGAAGAAGGCGTTTTGTGGCAGACTGGAGATCCTGATTGGGCGCAGTCGTTTTGTACGAAAAAAAGTTCGGAGAGCTGTGAAGAACCAGTAATGCAAAAGTCATCCTTTGAAATTGCGCATCCAAGATTGGAATTAGTCCGGCCTTCTTTTGATAAGCTAGCACGCGTTACAGCGAGTACATTTTTTGACCTGAATGAAAGTGCAAGTGAGTATGGCAGTGCGGTGCACAACGCTTTTGAGCAAGTAGAATGGTGGGGAGACACTACACTTAAGTCCTTAAAGAGTAGCAATCGATCGGAATCTGTAATCCAATGCATGAACATATGTTTCAGCGATCCAGTAATTCGTGGATTATTCACTAGGACCGATAAAGAAACAGTTTTATGGCGTGAAAAATCCTTCAGCTTGGTTCAAGACGATAAACTGATCAATGGAGTGTTTGACCGCGTCCATCTACACAAAAGTGAATCTGGATCTTACGAACAAGCAATCATCATAGATTTTAAAACAGATCGTATACATAAAGATTATACGATTACCCAAGCAGCTCAAAAACATCGTCCGCAAATGCTTACTTATCAGTCAGCGCTCTGTGCACTAACTGGAATTGAAACAAGCTCTATAGAGCTCCATCTAATATTCACTTCAATCGCTACGCGATTCGTCCTTTAGGAAATACTTGGCACAGGTACATCAACTTCGACTTCTACGTCATAATCGACCCCCTCAATTGCGAAGCCAAATAGATTGAGAAAGTTTTTTTGGTAACCTGTAAAATCGGATAGCTCAATGAGTGTTTCACTCGAAATTTCTGGCCAAATTTCCTGTACGGCTGCTTGAATTTCAGGCTCCATTTCCCAGTCATCAATGCGAATTCGACCTGATTCATCGAGTTGCAAATCACCGCCATATAGGCGCTGATTGAACAAACGCACAGTCTGCTCAATGCAATCCTCATGTGTTCCCTTTGATTTCATAATCTTAAAAAGGATGGAAATATATAGCGGCACTACTGGTATCGCCGAACTAGCTTGAGTAACTACAGCCTTATTTACGGATACATAAGCATCACAATCATATTGAGCTGTAATTGCGGCAGCAGCTCGTTCAACATCTTTTTTCGCAGCGCCAATGGTTCCATTCGTATATACTGGCCAAGTAATTTCTGGGCCTATGTAAGAATAAGCCACAGTTTTGGCACCTTGTGCCACTACACCTGCTTGAGCGAGTGCCTGCATCCACAGTTCCCAATCCTCTCCGCCCATCACTTTAACTGTATCTTCAGCTTCCTGCTTCGTCGCAGCATCTATAGTAATATCACTAACCTGTGCCTTATCGGTATCAAGAGTACGATTTGTATAGGTTCCTCCGATTGGCTTGAGGCAAGATCGATACGTCTCCCCGCTAGCTGGATCTGTACGACGCGGAGATGCCAAACTGTATATGACCAAATCAACTTGGCCTAAGTCAGCTTTTATCATGTCAATAGTCTGCTCTTTTACTTCTGTAGAAAATGCATCCCCATTAATACTTTTTGCATACAGTCCAGATGTATGAGCAGCTGATTCGAAAGCAGCTGAATTATACCATCCTGCACTAGCAGGTTTACCCTTCAGAGAAGGTCGTTCATAAAACACCCCTAACGTGGCTGCATCCGAACCAAAGGCAGCAGCTATTCGAGAGGATAAACCATATCCGGTGGAAGCTCCAATCACGAGCACCTTCTTTGGTCCGCCGCTTTGTCGAGCGGCTTTAGCCACCTCAATTTCTCGCTGCACCTTTGCTGTGCAGCCAACAGGGTGAGCAGTGATACAAACAAATCCTCGAATACGTGGTTTAACAATCATGGCTGATATATTTATTGTTAAGAGTCAAATTTACAGCAGACGCTATGGCAACTGGTAAGTTTTATCACTACGTTAAACTAAGTAATGAAAAATTAGCCGCGGCCAATCCCGCTTGCCTCGAATCCAATTTCACGTAACGCATTTAAATCTAGTATGTTACGCCCATCAAAAAGAAAAGCTGGTTGGTGCATATCCCGATAGATTCGTTCGAAATCAAGCGCCTTAAACTCCTCCCACTCCGTTAGTAGGAGCACTGCATGTGCATCGCAAGTTGCTTCATATGCATCCTTACACACGGTTAATTGGGTATCATCAGTAGCAAGGCTCAATTCACGACGCATTTGTGCCTCCGTTACTTTAGGGTCATACACTGCGATGTTTGCTAATTCTTCAATTAAATCGCGACACACATAAATAGCAGCTGATTCTCTGGTATCGTTGGTATCCTTTTTAAAAGCAAACCCTAGCACAGCAATCTTCTTATCGGACACTGTATTAAACAGTGTGGTGACGATGCGGCGAGCAAAGCGATGCTTTTGGTAATCATTCATTTCGATTACGCTATTCCAGTAGGTGGCCACATCGGGCAGTCCGAAATGTTCGCACAAATAAACTAAATTAAGAATGTCTTTTTGAAAGCAAGAACCCCCAAATCCAACTGAAGACTTTAAGAACTTTGGTCCTATCCTACTGTCTGTCCCGACCGCATGTGCCACTTCATCGACATCGGCTCCAGTCGCCTCACAAAGTGCTGAGATCGCATTGATAGAAGATATTCGCTGGGCCAAGAATGCATTGGCAGTTAGTTTGGATAATTCAGAAGACCAAAGATTAGTAGTAATAATTTTCTCACGAGGCACCCAACTAGCATACACATCGACTAATTTTTGGATAGCAGCTAATCCTTCTGGACATTGCGATCCACCAATTAAGACGCGGTCTGGAGCTTCAAGGTCTTGCACCGCTGTTCCCTCCGCCAAAAATTCGGGATTCGAAAGGATCTGAAACTGACGACCCTTAGAGTTCGACTCCAGTATGCGCTTTACTGACTCCGCAGTGCGAACTGGTAAAGTCGATTTCTCCACTACGATCGTATCTCCTTCTGAAACTTCGGCTATTTGGCGAGCACACTTTTCAATGTAACGAAGATCAGCAGCTCTACCTGACCCTGATCCGTAAGTCTTAGTCGGTGTATTTACTGATATAAAGATCATATCAGCATCACGAATAGATCCTTCTACGTCCGTAGAGAAAAATAAGTTTTTTCCACGAGAAGCCTGCACAATTGTGTCCAATCCTGGCTCGAAGATCGGCAAGCTTTCCGAGTTCCAAGCATCAATGCGTGCCTTATTTAAATCCACTACAGTCACAGTATGGTCCACCGATTTGTGAGCAATCATAGCCATCGTAGGACCGCCTACATAACCAGCACCAATACAGCATATTTTCATGATAAATTAATTTAAATTAAAAAAAGAGAAAAACATCTCTAAGAATAATTAAAATTTAATACTGTTTAGTACGTCGAGGACAGCTCAAAATAAGCGATCCATTACGAGTGCAATTAAGGCAAATTACCCTTAACTGCTAAGTGGCACTAAATCAAGGGCCGTTAAAGCGGTAATGATATCCGTAAATTGCTTGCCTGTAGCAGCGCTCAAATCTCGCCATACTAATATACCATCATTAAAAATATACGCTTGTCGCTTAAATCTTTTTTTGCCGAAGGCTTCATTAACACGTAAGTCTGTATCTGCTATCAAAGTGTAGGGGAGCGAATACTTGTCTTGAAATTTGCGTTGTTTCGCTGCGCTGTCTCCGGACACGCCAATGACCTCTACTCCCATTGATTGCAGTTCCATGTAACCCTCACTGAGACTGCAAGCCTGTTTCGTGCAACCTAGTGTGCTCGCCATTGGGTAAAAAAATACAACTGTTATGCCTGAGCTAAGCGAATCACCCAAATCAAAGGATTCTCCGTCTTGATCAGTGACAAGTAGTTTTGGCGCGGATGCGCCAATAGTTAATTCTTGAGCATTCGTTGCTAGCATGGAGAAGAACATAAATAATAAACAAAGTAGGCGCATAAAAAATAATTGATGATAAATCTATATCGCGCCTTGTTAGCACTTACTTACTAAAAATTTTAAGGCCTCTACTTCTAAAGGCATCTCTATCTTTGCTAAAAGCCATCCCAAGCGGGAGCCTGCGACAGATAATCCGGTACATATTTACGGTCTTTCCAATTATGATGAAATACTTCGGTGGCAGAACCAGACATTGGAGGGACTAGCCAGCTCCAATTTCCAGAAACCAAACGGCCCTGCTGCTGTTCCATCGACACAAAGCGCATAAACTCTGAAGATGCACGGTGATGGTCCACGATACGAACACCATCGGCAGAAAATGAATGAAGGACCGCTTCGTTGAGTTCTACAAGCGCGCGATCCTTCCATAAACGATCTTTCTTAGGACTCAAAAGACCCATTCGCTCAGCCAATTCAGGTAGTACATTATAGCGGCCCGTATCACCTAAATCGCGAGAACCAATCTCGGTCTCCATATACCAACCGTTAAATGGCGCAGCAGGAAAGTCCATGCCGCCAATGCGTAGATTCATATCTGATAAAATAGGAACGCCATACCATCGAAGCCCTAACTGAGAGAACCACTCCAATTTAGGGTGCCTTAATGGAACTTCTAGGCAATCGGCTACAGGAGGGTCGAATAAGCATGGCTGTTCGCCACGCTTTTGAATAATCCAAGGCAGTAGATCAAAATTCGTGCGAGCTGGTTGCCAACCCAGTTCTAAAGCCTTCGCAGTAAA
Source organism: Coraliomargarita sp. (assembly GCA_002699365.1). Taxonomy (GTDB): domain Bacteria; phylum Verrucomicrobiota; class Verrucomicrobiia; order Opitutales; family Coraliomargaritaceae. The sequence goes on from PAAN01000031.1 coordinate 36,062, forward strand.
AGTCTCATTCTTTGGATCTCCTAAATAGCTGCCGTCTACTTGCTTTCCATATCCTGCATAGCCAAATAACTGATGGTTCCATATTCTCAAGCGCGGCCCTTCGGTATCTGCTGGAGCGTAGACAGTTAATAAGGGTTGGATTTTACCTTCGTTAGTTGCATGACCAATATGCTTGATCAAATCTGCAGCTACAAGTTCTGGCTTATCCAGATCTCTACGATCGCGCACTTTAAGCGAGGACCAAAAGAGCCGACCAATACAGCGCGCATTATTACGCCATGCAACGCGAGCACCATGCTCTAGTTCTTCAAAGCTAAGCGAATACATTCCACTTGTTTGAAGTGATGATTCTACTTCCTGACGTCTTTCATGCCAATCTGTCGTTGATTTTTGCGCCAGTTCGTCAGCGCATAGATCGGCAAACTCCATCGCTTCGCTAAAACAGTTCGCATTGTTCTGATTGGTATTTTGCAACATGACTAAATTGTGATGTAGGTATTCAATGATAACGTATGCAAATGAGACAAAAAAATCGCAGCAATCAGCTACAGCTTACGGTTTTGTGAAAACATCCATTCATAAAATTCTTCCGATCTGAATGTGACTGTTGCCGCGTTGTGGCCCACATCACGGTAACTACGTAGTTGTACTTGCTTTCCACCTGCTGCGCGGATTGCTGCCACCATACGCTCCGAGCGCTCGGCAGGAACGACGCGATCCATAGCGCCTACAAAAGCAAATACTGGCACCGTAGCTAATTTTTTAGCCCATTGCTTCAAATCGGCGGTCACATCTTTGGGTCCACCTGGACCGATACCGCCAACTATTGGACTAATTGCAGCAAAATTTTCTGGGCTATGCCCACCCCACGCCCAAGAACCATAACCGCCCATACTAACACCTGTTAGATACACGCGGTCGGCGTTCACGGGAAGAGTCGCTAATAGATGCTCGAGAAAATAATTCAGGTCTTTCGGAGTCCAAGTGTTTTTTTCACCATTACTAGTACGTCGTAAACATTGTGGAGCCACTACGATGCAAGGGCCTTTTTTGTAACGCTCAATTCCCCTACTGACTCCTTGTGACTGTCCCTTAATCTTTTGTAGTGATTCGAGACTATCTCCGCAGCCTCCACCACCATGCAGAACAATTACTAGCGGGACTTTTTGCGACCCAATAGTGCCAACTTGCTGTAACCAATAATATTCGTTTAACGTATCGGTCTGCGCAAAGCGCTCCGTATCGATACGGCACACTTCAAGCTTAGCTATTGCAGAATGCGCAACTAAAGACACTAAAAAAAAGGTAACAAAAAGTTTAGGAAATGGCAGCATACTATAAAAATTATTATGCCAACCAAACTCGTGCGTTGTTCCACTAGCAACTCTCAAATCACCGATCCTGATTGAGCGCCAAAGAAGTATTCACTAGTATGACTTAGCAAAAATCACTCGCTTACCGGGTTGACCTGTAAATGCGCAGGGCACCACTTCGTCAGCAGTAGCGTTGGGAATACAACGCACAGTCACCTTGTATTGCTTAGCAATTTTCTCTTCGAGCGCTGAATCACAGCAAAATCCCATCGATGCAAAGCCTCCATGAATTTCAGGATCGTTCTTATTTTGCGGAGTGAAGAATTCAATGAAGTCTTTTTCCGAGCTTATTTCTCGGGTGTATTCTTTGGCGTGAGCCTTAGCTCTTGCTAATAAATTGTCTTGAATCTCGTCTAGTAGTGCGCCGATTTGAGTCACAAAACAATTACGCTCATAACTTTGCTTATCTTTGGGCGCTCGGTCTCGACGGCCAACAAAAACCGAGTCATTTTCTATATCTCGCGGACCGACTTCCACTCGAAGTGGAATACCCTTTTTAATCCATTCCCAAGCTTTTTCACCGCCTCGTAAGTCACGATCATCCAGTTCGACCGTTACTTTACCGTCGAGAAAAGTTTGCAACTGAAGATCCTTCTTTAGCGCATCACAGTAATCGAGCACTTCTTGGCGCGACTCTTCCTTCGGGGTGACAGGAATAATGACTAGGTGAGATGGAGCGATGCGAGGAGGCAGAACTAGGCCATCATCATCGGAGTGTGTCATGATCAAGCCACCGACTAAGCGAGTCGATACGCCCCATGAGGTAGTCCACGCATATTCTTCTTTTCCTTCNGCACTTAAATAAGTGATCTTACTAGATTTTGAAAAATTTTGCCCTAGAAAGTGAGAAGTGCCCGCTTGCAAAGCTTTGCGATCTTGCATCATTGCCTCAATTGCAAAGGTAGCGTCTGCGCCAGGAAAGCGCTCCGCCTCGGTTTTTTCACCAGTAATGACTGGCATCGCCATAAAGCTCTCAGCAAAGTCGGCATACACATCTAGCATTTGACGCGTTTCTTCCATCGCCTCCTTCTTAGTTNCATGCACNGTGTGACCCTCTTGCCAGAGAAACTCAGCGGTGCGCAAGAACAGCCGGGTGCGCATTTCCCAACGCACCACATTCGCCCACTGATTGATCAATAAGGGTAAGTCCCGGTAAGACTGCACCCACTTAGAAAAAAGTTCCCCAATAATTGTTTCCGAGGTCGGTCGCACGATAAGTGGTTCTTCAAGCGCTCCAGCAGGTTGGAGCTTGCCATTAGAATCTGCTTCTAAGCGCGAGTGGGTAACCACTGCACACTCTTTAGCGAAGCCATCCACATGATCGGCTTCTTTCTGNAAAAAGCTCATTGGAATAAAAAGTGGGAAATAAGCATTTTTGTGCCCGGTCTGCTTAAAGCGCCGATCGAGTTCGCGCTGAATATTCTCCCATATTGCGTAGCCCCATGGCTTGATCACCATACAGCCGCGAACCGGTGAGGTCTCTGCAAGGTCGGCTGCTTTGACAACCTGCTGATACCACTCAGGATAATCCTCTACCCGAGTGGGAGTGATTGCAGTTTTTGCCTGTTTCGCCATGTATACAGAAGAAAAAAACCACCTAGCTGTGCGCGCAAGATCGAATTACATAATTATTAAAAATGCACATANTAGCTAATTACTGGTGGTACTTTCCGGCAAAATTTCAGGCAATTTTTCAGAAGAAAACGACTGGAACCATTCGCTTACAGGTGTGGCTAGCTCCGGGAAAAATTGAATCACACCGTAACCTATCGCCAGAATAACTCCTAATAAAACAAGCCACTTACTATATTTAAATAACAGTCTTATAATAAAAATAGCAGCAATAACAAATCCTGCCCATGCAGGTATGCTACCGGAGCGTAGTGCTTCAATAAAAGATTCCATATAATTTAGNANTATTTAAATAATTGTGACTGAGCGCAAGCATTGGCTCCAACCANAGCAGTGAGTTCTGATTAGGTACTTTCTCCAATAAACTCTTGCTGCATCCAGTACTGCAGACAGTCCGGCACTTTGACCTTACCATCGGCTTGTAAATTATTCTCTAAGATGGCGGCAAGTACACGCGGCACGGCAAGACCGGAACCATTTAGCGTATGCGCAGTTAATGGCTTACCATCAGCNCCCCGNTAGCGAATCCCTGCNCTGCGCGCCTGAAAGTCAGTAAAATTTGAACAACTCGATACTTCGAGCCAACGTTTTTGACCGGCGGCAAATACCTCAAGGTCATACTGCTTCGCATGTGGAAATCCAATATCACCTGTGCACATGCGCAGTACGCGGTAGGGTAACTCTAGCTTTTGTAAGGTCGCTTCTACATTGCTACGTAATTTCTCCAGCTCCTCCATGCTAGTATCTGCAGTTGTCCATTTTACTAGCTCGACTTTATCAAACTGNTGCAAGCGGTTAAGCCCTCGAACATGNGCCCCCCAACTACCGGCCTCTCGACGAAAGCATGGCGTATANGCACAGCGATAAATCGGTAATTTTTCAGNATCCAAGATCTCATCACGATAAAAATTAGTTACGGGAACTTCTGCAGTAGGGATAAGGTAGAGTCCCTCATTCTCATCGACGTACATTTGACCCTCTTTATCGGGCAATTGACCGGTCGCAGTAGCACTTTCTGCATTGACTACAATAGGCGGCAAAACTTCCTCGTAGCCATTATGCTGGGCTTCTTGAAGAAAGAAATTAACNANCGAGCGCACCATGCGCGACATTTCACCCACATAAAAAGGGAAGCCCGCCCCTGCAGTTTTAACGCCACGGGCAAAGTCAATTCGCGACTCAAACCATGGGATATCAAAGTGAGCAAGCGCGTGCGGATACTCTGCGGCAGTATCGCCCCAAGTAGATGCGACTACATTCTCATCCTCACCCTTTCCGATCGGCACCGAAGGATCCGGCATATTAGGGATACTAAGAAATGCTTCTTGAAAGGCCTCATCGGCTGACTTGGCATCTGCCTCAAGAGCCTTGGCAGAGGCAGCGATCGCTTTCATTGCCTTTACTTTTTCCAAGAATTCAGGCGAACCCTTGGCTAGGCCTGCCATGTCTTGATTGGCGGATTTTTGCTTTGCCCGCGCTTGTTCGGCTTCCGTAATTTTTGTGCGTCGCCTCTGATCAAGCGTCAAGACAGCATCTATATCACAAGTGAATTTCTTGTGGGCAATAGCAGCACGAACCAGTTCGGGCTGCTCGCGTAGGAGCTTTATATCAATCATGGCTCAAAAGTTAAATAGTAGAGTATATCGTCCGAAGCGGGTCAAAACCATAATGATAGTCAGTGCAAATACCGCCTAATTACTGTTAATTAAATACACAGGCAGATCTTTAATCTCAATCAATTCGATTTCTTTACCTAAACAATCCAGTACTTTATTTGGTTTTACTGGCCACGGCCCATTAAAAGTGCGCCCGTTACACCAGAGTAAAACAACTTGATCCTTCGCTCTTTCAAAACGCATAGCATATATTTGTTCTGGTGTATCTATTTTTTCTACAAAGGTAGCTTGACCTAATTGCTGCAGAAAAGTGCGCAGCATGGTAAATGCGATTCGCTTACGCCAACCACCTGTAGCACGCTCATCGACCAGCCCGAAGCCATGTGCTACCAACCTCCACCAATACACTCTCTCCACAAATCCAGAGCAAAGCACTATAGCTAAATAGCGTATCATGTAACTTCCATAAAGCTCCTCACTAACATGCGCCTGACTACCTTGCTGTCCTTTTGGTAAATAAGAAGCTGCCACCGGAGACCAAACTCCGGTGCCAATTATTGGCCAATTCACTTCGGATACGATCACTGTGTCAGCGCAATGACTGGAATGTCTTGCTACAGCCTTTAGCAAAGCAGCTTTCTCACATGCAGCGAAGCTACCTTGCTTGTTCTCAGGCGCGCCCCTACGATCTACATATAAGTGATGCGAGAGTGCNTCGAATTTAAGATTCTTTGGCAAATGATCAAGGGCGCCTACGGTATAGTGTAGTTCAAAATCGATACAAGCAGGCCCAACGATCTGTATGTTGGGATGAATCGCTCTTAGCTCAGCTACAGGCCTCATGAGCTCATAATATTCACTCATGTTGTGGATACCCCACTTTACGCGGTTAATAACATGCCCGACCTCTACAAACTCAACTTTGTCGTCAAATTTCTGAAAAAGATAAAACAAAAATTTACGCCAAGATTCCGGCTCCATNACTGCTTGTCTATCCTGCAGAACCGCGACCATGATAGGNTGTCCTTTGCTGTGTAAATCATACAAATATCCNAGCGTCTTATCCCATTGNNTTTTATCTTCATGGTGACCGAAGCGNAGGAGNACNGGTATTTTTCCGAGCTCNCCGAGTAATNAAAGNTGTTGATTAAAATCCAGATCTGCGGGCTCTANNGACATCCCAATTCTTCCAGNAAATTCAACCCTGCGCTGATAGGCTTGTGCNATCTGNTTACGATAAATTTGCGTTATNCCAAANANAGATTTTATATTNGAGTATGCNATCTTNCTNTAATTNAGCCATGAATGGCATTTTTTACGGTCTNCTCNATTCATGGTAATAGATGCTTGAGCAGAGCGCTCATCCCAAATCCAGAGATCNTTATGNTTNANNNANCGATTGCCTCCATCTNTTTTTANTTNTNTTANANTNNANATNGGATGACGAANATTTCGGCTTTTCTGCCACCAGTAAAANCNGNGCTTNAGCCTCATTACNTTTTTANAGAANCCGANCGGTTCGGNNGACTGCCAATAAATCTTAATTAAAATATGCAGAAATTCTGATGGCAGATCNAGTCTTGAAAAATCACGAGCCCTATCNTGCATGCTCAGCTCTTCNCGTATNCGCCCGCGATTTAAATCAAGGAAATGCACCTGNTCTTNTNCACCATTAGANCCATACAACAATTCTATATTTTGATTACCTANATCTCGATGGNANAANCCNGCATCATGCATNCTTCGNATNGCCCTACCAACTTGCTCCAATAGATCGACTAATTTAGAACAAGGTCCTTTCGATTGGTAAATTTCCAAAAGTTCAGTCCTAAGATTTTTAAACCCATCAAAATAGGCGGATAAATAAAAACTTTCTGCCAGGCGCCCTTTTTCCCAACGCTCGAAATATGCCAAGGCAGGCGGGGTGCTAATTTTATTTTTCCCTAGAAAGTTAGCAGCCTTGAAAGAACGCGCTGCCTTGCTGCCACGCTTGCGGTCATAACGATCTTTCCATCCGCTTTGCTTACCAAAATATTTAACTGCTACAGGCCGCATAGTTCCTTCGTATTCAAAGTCGATTACAACCACTTGGTGGCGCCCCAAAGCAAGCGCCCTATCACGAGCGCCCTCGACTTCATTACGCAAACCAGACAAGCGCCCCGATGGAAGGTTGGATAACCAATCCGATCGAGCTACGCCAACGAATCCTTCACGGTTAAATTCTAAAAAAACTGGGTTCATTATAGTACAATGGGTAGAATCAATCTACTAACTCTACATTTTAATTGGCTGCTTGTAGCTTGATAAAAAAGTTAGAGAGAAGTTCAGCCTCATTTTTTAAAGAGTAATTCACTTCAGCGCAGAGCCTACCTTTTTGTCCCATTTCTTCAAGTTTTGGAATATTACTAAGTAGGTGCTCTAATGTATTTTTGGTAGCAACAATATCGCTACACGGAACAATATTTCCTGTTTCTGTATTGCGTACGATATCCTCCCAAGCGCCGGCCTTAGAAGCAAGTACAGCAGTTCCACTAGCCATCGCTTCTAATACAGTAAGCCCGAAGCCTTCATTACGACTTAGAGCAGTGACAAGATGCATTGCTCTAAACAGCCTAGGAATCTTTGCAAACGGTTGTTTGCCGAGAAAAACAAAGCGCTCTACAAATCCTGCCGCTGCTATTTTTGTACGGAGCGCATCGAAATACTTCTTATTGCTCGGTGTCACTTCTCCACAAACCACGACCGTGAAGTCTGGAAATAATGCGAGTAACGGTAGCATAGCATCCACCAATATGTCGACGCCCTTCTGATGACGAACTCGACCAAAAATACCGATTCCATACTTTCCAGGCAAGCCAAGCTCACTCCACAGTTTTTTGCGATCAATAGCAGGATGGTATCGCTCTAAGTCAACTCCGTGAGGAGATATAATATCGGGGCCATCTTGAATATAAGCCGCCGCAGCCGAGCATGTAGTAATGACCGCATCGGCTTTACGTATAATCCAACGTGTTATCCATGAGTGCTCGCGCTGCGCGGTCGATGTAAACGCAATTTTAAGTGGTGTGGGAGATAGAATCTTTAGCGCAAAAGCTTGAAGTGCTTCATTATTACGCCGAGCGTGAAAGATGC